>JABAQT010000079.1:53458-60159 GCA_019187195.1 Bryobacteraceae bacterium | reverse complement strand
TCGCGGCGCGTGAAGAGGTTTGGCGCTAAGATTGCCTTATGCGGGGCTTGTCGCGTTCGGCCGTTTCCCTGCTAGGCGCTCTGCTCGTTGCCGGAGCCCCCGCAGTCGCACAATATCCGGGTCAATATCCCGGCCAATATCCGGGCCAGTACCCCGGCCAGTATCCTCCCGGCCAATACCCTCCTGGCCAATATCCCGGCGGCGGCCTCCCCATGCCTCGCCTCCCCTTTCCCAAGCGCAACAGGAACAAGAAGCAGAACACGGGCAAGGAAGAAAAGATGACGCTCGCCTCGGTCGAGGGCCGCCTCCGAAAGCTGGGCGAAAAAGATCTCATCCTCGAATCCCGCAAGGGCCTGCTTCGCTTCCGGTTGCTCGCCAGAACCCGGTTTCGCGACAAGGCCGGCGATCCCATCCGCGATTCCCTCCTCCACCCCGGCGACGAACTCGCGGTTCAGGTCAATCCCGATGACGTCGAAACCGCCCTCCGCGTCATTCTGATGCGCGAAGGCTCCGCTAACGGCCGCGCATCGGCGGAAAAACCCATCGATGAATCCGCCGTCCGGGCCCCTGTCTCCGAAGACGCCGGCAAACCGCGTACGGTCACCCTGGACGATAAGCCGGAGGAGTCCGCCGCGGCTTCATCCGCCGAAGCGGCGCCGGAACCCGTTTCCATTCCATCTCGCCCGCGCGACCCCAAGCTCGATACCGATGAGCGCATTCTCAAGGATGCGCGCGACGCGGCCGCCGCTTCTTCCCTTCCGGACTTTACCGCGCGGCAAACTACCAGCCGGTTTTTCAGCACCGGCCCCGGCGGCCAATGGCAGGCTATCGACGTGATAAGCGCCGGGCTGAGTTACTCCCGCGGCAAGGAGGAGTATCACGACTTTGAAATCAACGGCAGGCCGGCGGACCGCCCCCCGGAAAAAACCGGAGCCGCGAGCGTCACCGAGTTCGCTTCCATCCTCGAGGATCTGTTCTCCCCGGCCACGAAAGCCGCTTTCACGCGGCGCGGCGAGGAGCGTGCCGGCTCACGCCCCGCCTGGGTCTACGACTTCAAAGTCGAGCAGCCCAATTCCCACTGGATCCTGGTCTCTCCGGACGGGCGCCGTTACAACACGGCCTACGAGGGAACGCTCTGGGTGGACGAGGATACCCGCCGCGTTCTCCGCCTCGAGCAGCGCGCTCTCTCCATTCCCAACGATTTCCCGTTCAGCAAGGCGGAGTCGAAACTCGAGTACGCCTATGTCCGCATCGGACAGGAGGTCTACCTGATGCCCGCCAGCGTCGAGAGCACAGGATGTATGAACGGCGGAGCCTGTACTCGCAACCTGACCGGGTACAAGCAATACAAGTCCGGCTCAGAGCGCTGAATTCAGACCTTCCAGCAGATCAGCTTCGGCTCCGTCATCTCGTCAATCGCGTACTTCGGCCCTTCCCTTCCCGTCCCGCTCAGCTTCACGCCGCCATAAGGCATCTGGTCCACGCGATACTGCGGAATCTCGTTGATCATGAATCCGCCGACGCGCGTTTTGCGCGCGGCCAGAAACGCCTTCCGGATGTCGCTCGTGTAGATCCCCGCCTGCAGGCCGTAATCGCTCGCGTTTACGCGCGCAATCGCCTCTTCCAGGCTTTCGTATCCGTTGATCCCCACCACGGGTCCAAAAGCTTCGTTGCGGGAGATGCGCGCCTCGGGCGGCACGTCGGCCAGCACCGCCGGCTCGATGGTGGCGCGCTTGCGCCCTCCGCCCGTCAACAGTCTCGCCCCCTGCCGCACCGCCTCATCAATCCAGCTCTCGACACGCTCGGCTTCCTTCTCCGTGATCAGCGAGCTGACGTCCGTCTCCGGATCATGCGGATGGCCCAGCTTCAGCTTCCGCGTCAATTCCACCATGCGGTCCATGAACTCGCTCCGCACTGTCTTCTCGACAAAGATCCGCTGCACGGAGATGCACACCTGCCCGGAGTGCGCGAAGCTACCCGGCACGCAGCGCGCCGCCGCCTCCTCGAGATTCGCGTCGCCATCGACAATCACCGCCGAGTTGTTTCCCAGTTCGAGCGTCACGCGCTTCATTCCCGCCAGGTTCCGCAGGCGTAAACCCACCTCCGGGCTGCCCGTGAACGTGATCATCGCCACATCCTTGTGAAGACAGAGATACTCCCCGATGGAGCCCCCGGGACCGGTGATCACGTTCAGCGCGCCTTTGGGAAGTCCGCACGCGGTGAACAGATCCGCCATCAGGATCGCGCTGATCGGCGTCGCCGAAGCCGGCTTGTGGATTACGGTGTTCCCCCCGGCAAGCGCCGGCCCTATCTTGTGCACGGCCAGGTTGAGCGGGAAGTTGAACGGCGTGATCGCCGCAACCACCCCCACCGGCTCGCGCACGGTCATCGCCATGTGGCCCCTTCCGCCCGGCGAGGCGTCCATGGGAACCACCTCTCCCCGAAGCCGGTGCGCCTCCTCGGAAGAGAACAGCAGCGTCAGCGCCGCTCTATCCACTTCCAACCGCGCCTCCTTGAGCGGCTTGCCCGATTCCGAACTGATCGCCGTGGCGAACTCTTCCTTCCTCCCGATCAGCCGGTCATGGGCTTTGCGCAGAATCGCCGCCCGTTCGTCGAGGATCATTTCACGCATCGCGCCGCCGGCTTCGACGGCCGCCTTCACGGCCGCGTCCACCAGCTCCCGGCCGGCTTCGAAAATGGTTCCTACCGCTGTTCCGTCATAGGGGAGCCGCACCTCCAGCGGGTGCGTCGAGGCGGCGGGCTCGCCTCCGATGCGCATCGGATAGTCCATGACATCATCCTATCGTGTCCCGCTCGAGGGAAGCGTGTTCCAGCGTCCCTCGCTTCCCGTGTAGATGGCCTTGGTGACGGCTTCGCCCGGGGCGCTATCAAGGATGTGCGGCTTGATTACCACCAGCACCTGGCCCGTCTGAGTCGATACCGTGCGCTCCGACAGGAGCTGGCTCAGAACCGGCACCGAAGCCAGTCCCGCGATGCCCGAAATGTTCCGCGCCTCGGTCGCCGACATCAGCCCCGCGAGAACCGCGTCCTCGCCTTCCTTCAACCTCACCGTCGAGGCGAACTTCCGGTTCTGGATCACCGGAATGCCGTTGAAGCTGCTGCTTCCCAACACTTTGAATTCCGCATTCACCTGCAGCGACACTTCCCTGGAACTGTGAATCCGCGGCGTCAGCTTCAACACCAGCCCGAGATCCTCGAAGTTGAACGTCGAGGGGGTCGCATACGGCGAGATTCCGCCCGTGCCCGTGAACTGCTGCGTCACAATCGGGTACTTGTCCCCGATATGGATTGTCGCCTCCTGCGAATCAAGCGACCGTATCTCGGTCTTGAACAGGGAAACCGACCGCCCGTGGGCGACGCTGGCGAATGCCGTCGCGTCGGAAATCGCCAGCGCGATCACCGACAGCCCGCCTCCAGCCACCAGAAACTTCGTAAACCCCGGCGCGAAATCGGGAAACATCCGCAGCCCGCGCGTGGGCGTTCCCCTCCGCCCCAGAAAGGCGATCGCCGTCGCCGCCGGCAGGCTGAAGCCATAGTGCAGCTCATTGGTTTCCGACATCTCCACCAGCTCGACTTCGATCATCACCTGCGAGCGCAACGTCAACAACTGCTCATAGAGCGCCTGCGCCGTCCGCACCTTCCCCACGCGGTCCCTGATCAACACCAGGCGCTGGCTTCCGTCCACGGCGAACCGCTTGATCTCGAGCACCTGTTGAACGGCACGCGCCAGCTCCTGCGCTTCCTGCACCGTCACTGCATTCGGAATCGATAGCGTAACCGCCATGTTCGGCTCTGCTTCCGTCCGCTTCTGCTGCGTATCTTTATAGATCATCAGCAGCTTACCGCTCAGCGGAACGGCGAAGGACGATGTGGCCGACTCGAGCGCGTACAAAGCGGTCCGAAGATCCACGTCATTCAACTGAAAGCGGATGGCGGGGCCGGCCTGCGGGTAATCGGCGTCGAACACCAGGTCCAGCCCGAAGCTCCCGGTAACCTTCGTAAACAGCGTGCGCGCATTCGCCCTCAGGTCGAAACTCTTCTTCCCCCGAACTCCCTTCAGCTCCTCCGGTGGAAGCGGACGCCGCGACTCTTCCACCTCCTCGCGGGTAATGTTCGTACCCACAATGAACTCGGGCCGCTTCCCTTCATCCTGCTTCTCCAGGGGCGGCGGCAGTTCGGTCATCGCCGCCGGCATGGCCTTCGACTCCCGCATGGCCCTGGTGCGCAGCGCCTGGCTGCGCACCCAATAGGAGCGGTTTTTCGGATCCGCCGCCGCCGCTTCGGCATACAACAGGTATGCCTTTACTACATCGCCGGCTTTCTCCGCCTTTCGTGCCCTCTTCGCCAGCGAACCGGCGCTTTCGCCGCCCGGACACACCATTCCCCCGCACAAAACCAGGCAGAGGATTGCGAGCGGACGCCTCACCAATGACAATGACGTCCAACCGCGCGGCCGCGTGGATAAACTCCAGCCGGACGCCTGCCGATAGTAGGGGCAGCAAGGAGAACTATGTCCACTACCGCGGTTCATTCCGCCTTCGCTCCAGCCGTTCCGCAGACTATGGATGACCTGGGAATCCAGATTTCCCTGGTCACGGACCTGGTGTTGCGCCGTCTGTTGCTCGAAGGTTTCAGCACGTTGACGCTGCTCAGCCAGAAGTTGAGGCTTTCCATACCAATTGTCGATCTGGTTTTCCGCCAGCTTCGCCAACAGCAGCTAGTCGATGTCCGCGGCATGAATGGGAATGATTACAATATCCAGCTTACGAGCGCCGGAAAGCAACTCGCCTCGGACCGCTTCCAGATCTCCCAATACGCCGGAGCCTGCCCGGTTTCCCTCAAGGACTACCATATGGCCACGAAAATGCAATCCGCCAATGTTCAGGTGGACCGCCGTGTGCTTCGAAGCGCGTTCTCCGACATGATCATCTCCGACCGCATGCTCGATCAACTCGGCCCGGCCCTCATCTCGCAAACCTCGGTCTTCATCTACGGTCCCACCGGAAATGGCAAGACCAGCCTTGCCGAACGCATGCTTCGTGTTTACCAGGATGCCGTTCTCATTCCCTATGCCGTGGAAGTGGACGGCCAGGTCATCTCCCTGTATGACCCCGTGGTTCACACTCGCCTCGAGATGGAAGACCCCGAGATTGACTCCCGCTGGGTTCTTTGCCGCCGTCCGTGCATCGTTGTGGGCGGCGAACTCATCCCCAGCATGCTCGAACTTCGCCTTGATGATTCGAGCGGAATCTACGCCGCACCCTTACAGATGAAAGCCAATAACGGCATCTTCATCATCGACGATTTCGGCCGCCAGCTCATGAGCCCGCGCGACCTGCTCAACCGCTGGATCGTCCCCCTCGACCGCCGCGTCGACTACCTGACCCTCCGCTATGGCGTCAAGTTCCAGATTCCCTTCGAGCTGATGGTGGTCTTCTCCACCAACCTCGATCCGGCCGATCTTGCCGACGAAGCTTTTCTGCGCCGTATCCATAACAAGATATTCGTCGAGGCTGTCGATTCCCACAGCTTTGACCAGATCTTTAACCGTGTCGTCGGTTTGAAGAACATTCCCTCCGAGCCGGATAGCGCCGAATACCTCCGCAAGCTCTGCCTGCGCGAGGGGCGCACGGAGCTGCGCGCCTGCTACCCCAACGACATCTGTAATATTCTGGTCTCGATCGGCCGCTACGAGAACCGCCCCGCCAGAATGACCAAGGCCGATCTCGAGCGCGCCACCGCCCTCTACTTTGCCAAAAGCTGACCGGCGCGGGCGCGGGTAAGCCCCCCAAGCTTCCGGAACGCCTGTAGTTCGCGCATCGCCAGTTCAAAGTCGCCCTCCTCGAGGAACAGCCGGCTGAGTTCGAGATGGGCTTCCGGGATCTCCGCCGCCGCCATGCGCAGGTTATCCTTCGCTTCCTCGAGGTTCCGCCGCTGCCCGGCGAGCGCCACCCCCAACTCGAAGCGCGCTCGCGCGTCGAGTTTCCTCAACTCCACCGCCTGTCTTGCCGCCTGTTCCGCTTCGGCGAATCTCTGCTGGGAATTTCGCACTTTCGCCGTATTTACGTAAGTTTGCTGGCGCGAAGGATCAACAATGGGACCAATCGTTTGGAATGCCGTGGCCTTGTCCGCCAGCCCAGCCTCCGGCTCCGCGAGCAGCACGGGATAGAGTCTCAGGAGAACCGCCAGGAGAATGAACCGGAGAATGGGCATGTCCCTTTTTCGCCGGTGGCATTGGAGGCGGCAATGCCGCGAAGGTCCCGATTCGCATGGCGCTTCGGGTTCAGCGGCGAATGGTACTTGCGATTTGGGCTGAAGGGGCCAAAGACAAGCCCGGCAGGGAAAGCGCTCCGGGAGCGGCTACCCTGCCGGGAGACCTGCGGGACGATTCTTTCTGCTCTAGTGCGTGAACCGCAGAATCTCGGCCGCGATGCGGACAAACGCCGCATTCAGATCCGCGGCCGTTGGCGCATAGACGAATAGTCCTTCGAGCTTGTTCTGGTCATAGATGGGGCTGGTGGCGTCGTTGGCGATGCGCTTCAGCAGCGTTTCCTGGTTGGCCTGTGTTTCGCCGAGTCCGATGGTGTAAACGACGGTGTTCACATTGGGCGCCAGGTCCTGGTTGCGGATTCTCTTCCCCACGTTGTCGGCGGCGGCGATCGCCGCTCTCATCATGTTCG
>JABAQT010000079.1:0-53358 GCA_019187195.1 Bryobacteraceae bacterium | reverse complement strand
ATTCACCGGAAAATCGGCGGTAACCGTATTCGGCACACCGTCCGTGAAGAGCAGGATCACGTTCAGCGCGCCGGGCTCGTTGATCTGAGCGATCTGCTCATATCCCTTGTATAACCCCTGCGCGATCCCCGTTCCGCCGCTGCATGTAATCGTGTCGATCACCGCCGGCAGCGTCGGGCTGCTGGTCTTGAAGTTCATGTTCGGCGCATAGGTGAGGGCATAGGAAATGCCGTAGGTGATCATCCCCAGCCGGTCGCGCTGGTTGGCGAAGAGGTTCACGAACCCTTTGGCCGCGCTCCGCATCGCGGGGCAGCCGCCATTGCTGTTCATCGAGCCCGAGCGGTCCAGAACCAGGATGACGTTCACATCACGGCGCGACGCCTTCCCCGTCGCGGAAACAATCGTCGTTGGCGAGTTGACCAATATCCGCATGAAAAACAGCGGCGAATCCACCGCCGCCGTCACCGTCACGGTACGCGTGCGGAAGCCTGTTTCCGCCACCTCCACCGATAGACTACGGCTGTTCGTGTTGAACAGCCCCGGCGGATAGTTCGCGCCGAAGAAAGCCTCCGCCCGCGAAACCGCCGAACCTTCTTGTTCCGCCATCGTGAGACCAACGGACAGGGACCGTGCCGCCGCCAGCGCCGCGGCGTCCGCCGCCGATTGCAGCCGCGCTTTCACGGCAAACAGAAACGAAGCGTCGATCGCCAGACCTACCACCGGAATGACGAACAGAAGCATCAACCCGCCCGTGATAATGACGAACCCTTTTTTCTTGCGATTGACTGGTTTTGAGTTGGGTTTCATTCTGCCTGCCTCTTTAGAAATAGTTGCGTGAGTAAATGTTGACCGGCCGGTTGTTGTTCAGGAACGCCAGCTCCGGCGCGGTGAAATACGCTTCCGATATGTAAGTCCGCTCGGAAGCGTTCAGCGTCAGCAGACCGATATAAGGACTCGGCGAAGTGTTGGTGGAAAGTGTCAGTGCCCGGCAACTGACATCGCTCAAATAGTCGTTCACGTCGATCGTTCCGTCGGCGTGAATCAGATTCGCGCTCGGCGTGCCGATGGAACTCGTGTACAGCGACGGGTTGCCGATCACGATTCGCTGTGTGATCACCGGATAGTAGCGGTTGGCGCAATTGGTCCCCGCCAGCCCCGCCGAATTGCACTCGTCGTCTCCGATCATCAGCACCTGGGTCAGGACTACCGTGCCGTTGCCGCCCGCGCGCGTCATGTTCATCCCGTTGGCGAGCCGCACAATCAGATCCTGGTTGGCGGGCAGCGAGAAATCCACCAACCGCACAAACATGTGCCCCGCGTCGCGGGAGATCTGCGCCGTCTGAATCATCTTTCCCAAACCCATGCCGGTGGTGATGGTCCCCATGAAAAGGGGAAATAGGAAAATGCTCAACAGGGCGAACTCCATGATGTTGCTGCCCCGCTGCCGCTTCCTGCGCCGTTGTGTCACGCTCATGTTCTGGTTCATGCCTTCCTCCCCTCACGATCTGTTTCCGCGGCCTACCTGGGCGGCGGCGAGAATACCCCGTCAGGCAGCGCCTCCATGCGGTCCGAGGAGAATGCAGTCAATGTAATCGGACTCGCGCTCCGCAGCAGCGGCGCAATCACGCCCCACTGATAGCCCTGTACCGATACCTCGACAATATTCCCCGGACTGTTCATGCCCGTTTCCACCAGCGTCCTTCCGTCGTAATAGTGAATCTGGATGAGGTTCGCGTTCGTTCCGTTCAGAAATCCCATCGCGTTGGTCTGCACCACCGACTTGATGGAAGCGTCCTGTCCGGTCGAGCCGTTCAGAGTCTGGTAGGTGACCGCATACCGGACACCCTCGCGGACGGCATGCTGGAAGGTGTTCTTGAGAAAGATCGCCATCCCGTAATCGACAATGGCGAAGAACAGCGCGAAAAACGGGATCAGCACCAACCCGCCCTCCATCAGGGCGTGCCCGGGTTGTTTCCGTCTCCGCGTCTCGCTGACCCGCCGCTCTCGAACCCCTTGGCCGCGCGAATCCGGCTCAACAGATCGATCGGAAATACCTGGGTGCATGGCAGAAACCTATCCTGACGTACGGATTGAGAACGGAAAACGCCTCAAGATCCACCTTACTGCCGGAAGGTGGAAGGGAAAATCAGCAGAATCGTGGGGTGGATTGCCGGGGTTTGCTTAGTTCATCCTAAGGATGATCCTAAGCATCACCGTACGAAGATTCATTCTACCCTTACCGCTGTACTAGCTTCTTCGCGCCAACTCGCGCCCGAAGCCAATACAGGCGTTCCATTTGCTCCCCCTTGCCCCAACCTAGGACAAACTATGACCCTAAGGGTACTAAGGTCATCGCCGTGGGGGACTACGCCGCCACCGCCGCTTCCCGCTCCCGTCCCTTCATCAGCCACAATCCCAGCGGAATCAGGAACAGCGTCGTCCATTGCGCCGCCGTCAACACCCACCCGAACGGGTTCGCCTGGTCGTGCGCCCGGACAAACTCCACCAGGAACCTCGCCGTGGGATACAACACGAGGTACAGCCCAATGACCGCGCCTTGGCGGTGCGGCCGCCGGATGCGCCGGTACAAAATCGCGAAAATCAGGAATTCCGCAATCGATTCATAAAGCTGCGTGGGGTGCAGCGGTATCCCCAGCGGCACGCCAACCAGCTTGTACGCCTCCGGATCGTTGAAAGTCACCGCCCATGGCAGTTTGCACTCCAGCCCCCAGCAACAGCCCGCCGAAAAGCATCCGATCCGCCCGATGGCATGCCCCAACGCAATCCCGGGAGCGAAAACATCCGCCACTTTCACGAAACTCAACTTGCGCGACCGCAGATACCACACCGCCACGATCAGGGCTCCGATCAAGCCTCCGAAAAACACGCCGCCGGCCTGAAGCGTCGAAAACGATACGATCTCCAGCGGATTCTTCACGTAATACGGCAGGTCATAAAGAATCATCATCAGCTTGGCGCCGGCAAGGCCAGCCAAAGCCACGTAGATGCCTAAGTCGGTCGCCATCTGCGGGTCGAGCCCCTTCCGCCGTGCGAGCTTCCCCGTCACCCACAGCCCAAGCAGGAATCCAAGCGTCACCAGCACACCATAGGTGGGCAGGAAGAAACTACCAACGGAAAAGATCTTCGGGAACATTCAAACCGTCGCCTGTTCGCGGGACCGCCACATGCACACAATCAGCAACCCCGCGCCGATGCTGATCGCGCTGTCCGCCACGTTGAAACTCGGCCACTCGTAGGGACCGATAAAGACCTGCAGGAAATCCGTCACCGATCCCCTCAGCACGCGGTCGAAGAGGTTTCCCGCCGCCCCGCCCAGAACCAGCGCCAGCGCGATGGGAGCCGCGTTGCCCTCCGGCCACACGTTCCGCGGAAGCCGCCACAACTGGACGGCGACGAACGCCATAACCGCCAGCGATACGCCCACCAGCACCAGCGTCCGCCACATCCCTTCTCCCTGATTCAGAAAACCGAACGCCGCGCCGCGGTTCTGGGTGTGAACGATGTTGAACACCCCGGGTATGACCGCATGCACATCCCAGGCGCCGACATTCCGCTCGATCCAGTATTTCGTCAGCCGGTCCAGGAACCATACCGCGAGGGAGATGCCGAATCGCGCGGGGCGGGAGATCATCCGCGCAGTTCCTTGAGAGCCGCCGAGCACCAGTCGCAAACCGTGGGGAAGTCCGGGTCGATGCCGACAAGGGTGGAATACTTCCAGCAGCGCTCGCACTTCTGCCCGGCGGCTCCCTCGACATGCACGGCCAGATCGGCCTCGGCGTGGTTCTCGAGCGCCACCTGCGAGACGATGAACAGCGCCGGAAGCTGCGCGCGGTACTCATCGAGCAGCGGATAGAGCGCGTCGCCCGCCTGCAGGCGGATGCGCGCCTCGAGCGGAGCCCCGATGAACTTCTCCTGCCGCGCCACCTCGAGCGCCTTCAGCACCTGGTCGCGCACCGGCATCAGCTTATCCCAATTCGCCACCCGCTCGAGTTGCGCGGCCGGCAGCCCCTCGGTGGGATAAGACGGCTCGGGAAACAGCGTCAGATGAACGCTGTCCGGGTCCCCCTCCACGCGCTGGAAATGCTGCCAGGCCTCTTCGGTGGTGAAGGTCAACAGCGGCGCCATCAGCCGCGCCAGCAGGCTGGTCAGCTTGTAGAGCGAAGTCTGCGCGCTGCGGCGGTATAACGACTTTGGAGCCGCCGTGTACAGGCGGTCCTTGATCACGTCGAAGTAAATCGCGCTCAGGTCCGAGGTCGCGAAATTGTAGAGCGCCTGGTACACCCTGTGGAACGCAAAATCGGCGTAATTGTTCCGGCAGCGTTCAATCAGGTTCCCCGCGCGCCATAGGATCCACTGGTCAAACTCCAATTGTTTGTCAGCGGCCACCATATCCTTGGACGGATCGAAATCCGCCAGGTTCCCCAACGCGTACTTGAACGTGTTGCGCATCTTGCGGTAGGCTTCCGTCAGCCTGGCGAGAATCGTCGGCGAGATGCGCACGTCCTCGTGAAACTCCACCGACGCCGCCCACAGGCGAAGCACTTCCGCTCCGCTCTGCCTGATGACATCCTCGGGGAGAATCACATTGCCGAGCGATTTGGACATCGCCCGCCCGTCCCCGTCGAGAGCCCATCCGTTGGTGGCGCACTCGCGGTAGGGAGCCGCGCCGCGCAATCCGGTTCCCACCAGCAGCGAGCTGTGAAACCAGCCGCGGTATTGATCGCCGCCCTCGAGATAAAGATCCGAAGGCCATTCGAGGTTATAGCGCTCATTGAGCACCGCCAGGTGGCTCGAGCCCGAGTCGAACCACACATCGAGAATATCCATCTCCTTGCGGAAATCCGCCCCGCCGCACCGGGCGCACTTCGCGTCCGGTCCGGCCAGTTCCGCCGCCGTCCGCGCATACCAGACGTCGGCCGTGTGCTCGGCAAACAGCGCCACGACGCGGTCCAGCACCTTGCGGTCCGTCAACGCCTCTCCGCAGCCCTCGCAATAAAACACGATAATCGGCACGCCCCACGTCCGCTGGCGCGAAATGCACCAGTCCGGCCGCGTGGCGATCATGTTCGAGATTCGCTCCTCGCCCCAGGCTGGCATCCATTTCACCTTCCGGATCGCTTCGAGCGCCTTCTGCCTGAGGTTGTTGCGCTCCATTCCGATGAACCACTGCTCGGTGGCCCGGAAGATGGTCGGGTTGTGGCAGCGCCAGCAGTGCGGATAGCTATGGTCGATTCGCTTCTCCGCGAGCAGCGCTCCCCGTTCCCGCAGAATGCCTGTAACGATGGGATTCGCGTTCCACACGGTCTGCCCCAGCAGCTCGCCGGGCAGAACGCCGTCCGCTCCCTCGGCCGCGAAGAAAGCCCCGCTCGCATCCACCGGACAGTATGTCGCAATGCCGTACTGCTGCCCGATGACATAGTCCTCCTGACCGTGTCCGGGAGCCGTGTGCACCGCTCCCGTGCCCTGCTCGAGCGTGACGTGATCGGCCAGAATCCCCCTCGATTCGCGTTCGAGGAAGGGATGGCGGAAGACCGTTCCCTCCATCCGCGCGCCCGGAAAGGTGGCGAGCACGTCCGGATTGGCCCAGCCGCATTTCTCACCGGTCTCCTTCAACAGGTCCCGCGCCAGCAGGTACACATCGCCGTTCACCTCCGCGGCGGCGTACGCAAAACGTGGATTGAAAGCGATGGCCATGTTGGCCGGAATGGTCCATGGTGTGGTGGTCCAGATGAGCCCGTACACCTTCCTGCCCGCCAGCGCGGGATCGATCGCCGCCGGATCCGATTCGAGTGCGAAGCGAACCCAGATGGAAGGACTTGCGTGCGGCTCGTACTCGACTTCCGCCTCGGCCAGCGCCGTGCGGCAGTGGATGCACCAGTTCACCGGCTTCAGACCTTTGTAGACATATCCCTGATCGAGAAAATCAACGAAAGCTCCGGCGATCTTCGCCTGGTATTCGGCGCTCATCGTGAGATACGGGTCATCCCACTTCCCGAAAACCCCGAGCCTCTGAAAGTCCTCCGACTGCAGCCCGACGAACTTCCGCGCGTACGCGCGGCAAGCCTGCCGGATCTCAACCGCGCTCATCGAGGCTTTCTTCTTCCCCAATTCGGCGTCCACCTTGATCTCGATGGGCAGGCCATGGCAATCGAATCCCGGCACATACGGGGAGTCGAAGCCCGCCATGGTCTTCGACTTGACAATGAAGTCCTTGAGCGTCTTGTTGAAAGCGGTCCCGAGGTGAATGCGGCCGTTGGCATACGGCGGGCCGTCGTGGAGCACATATCGCGGACGTCCGGCGCTGGCCTCGCGGATCCGCTCATAGAGCTTCGTTTCCGCCCAATGAGCGAGCAGTTTCGGCTCCGTTTGCGGCAGGTTGGCCTTCATCGCGAAGCCGGTCTTCGGCAGGTTGACCGTCTTCTTCAAATCCACTTCATTGGTTGACATGAGAATTTCCGGGCCGGGATGGTTCTATCGCGGCAGTATAGGCTTCTATTTTTATTCTACAGGAGCGCTCGTGTGGGGTATGCTTTGACAAGCGGATGAGTTCGGTCCCCGGCGCAGCCCACCTGGCCATCCGGCACCCAAGGAAGAAACAATGAATCTCCCTCAACTATTCGACCTGAGCTTCATCGGCCGCCGCGACAGTCCGGCGCTCGAATTTGAGGGCAGAGTGTACACATTCGGCGAAATGGACGAGCGCAGCAACAGGGTGGCCAACCTGCTGCTCGACCGCGGATTCACGGCCGGCGACCGCCTCTGCGTCTATCTCCCCAACTGCCTCGAGATCATCGATCTATATCTCGCCTGCGTCAAGGTGGGTGTGATCTTCGTACCCATCAACATCCTCTACCGCGAACGCGAGATCACTCATATCCTCAACGACGCCGAGCCGAAGGCCGTGGTCGCGGTGGGCTCCATGCCCCCGGGTTTTGCCGTCTGGCGCCCGCGGGACCTCGCCGCGCCGATGCCCTCCACCCGTCCCCAGGCCACGCTCGATGGCGATACGCCGGCCGCCCTGGTCTATACCAGCGGCACTACCGGAGTCTCGAAGGGAGCCATCCTCACTCACAACAACTTTCTCGCGAACGCCGTCAGCCTGCTCACCTGCTGGCAGATCACGGCCGCGGACCGCCTGCTGCTGCCGCTGCCCCTGTTTCACGTTCATGGTCTCGGCAACGGGCTCCACTGCTGGCTCGCCGCGGGCTTCCGCATGCGCCTCCTCGAGCGCTTCGAGCACCAGACCGCCGCCGCCCAATTTCTCGATTTCCAGCCGACTCTCTTTTTCGGTGTTCCCGCCATGTATGTGCGGCTGCTCGGCACTCCCGGCGCCGAGGCGCGGGAGATCGGAAGCCGGATGCGCCTGTTTGTTTCCGGTTCCGCCCCGCTGCCCGCCCACGTCCTCGAGGAGTTCCGTTCAAAATTCGGCCACACCATTCTCGAACGCTACGGCATGACCGAGACCATGATGAACCTTAGCAACCCCTACATTGGCGAGCGCCGCCCGGGAACCGTCGGCATGCCTCTTCCCGGGGTCTCCGTCCGGCTCTCGAATGGAGACAGCGGCGAAGTGCTGCTGAAGGGGCCGAACATCTTCGCCGGTTACTGGCGCCGCGAGCAGGCAACGCGCGAAGCTTTTTCGGATGGCTGGTTCCGCACCGGCGACCTCGCCGTGCGCGGCGAGGGCGGCTACTACACGCTCCAGGGACGCAAGAGCGATCTCATCATTTCGGGCGGCTTCAACATCTATCCGCGCGAGATCGAGGAGTTTCTCATGGAACAACCGGAAGTCGCCGAAGCCGCCGTTGTAGGCGTCCCTGACCGCGTGCGCGGCGAAATTCCGGTGGCCTACTTCGTTCCCCGCGGCGACTGCGATGAAGCGGCCCTCGCCGCCCGCTGCCGCGAAAAACTGGCGTCTTTCAAGGCTCCCAGGCAGTTTGTGAAGGTGGACGCCTTGCCCCGGACGGCATTGGGGAAGGTGCGGAAGCATCTCTTGCCTCCGCCACGGGAATAACGGAGGGCTCTCGCGCGGAATGGCTGGAACGCCGGCCACTTTTCGGGAACCGGCCGCCGTTCCTTGCCGTATAGTGGGGAAAAGAGGGGAACCACAAAGCCCGCCGCCCCATGCGCGGATCATCCCCCGCGGAAAAAGCAGGAGCCCAAATAACATGCGTCTTCTCGTCACCCTCGGTTTGGCGGGGGCCGCCTTCGGAGCAACCGTTCCGAAGACAGTTACCTTCCATAAGGATGTTCTGCCCATCCTCCAGAAGCACTGCCAGTCATGCCACCGGCCGGGCGAAGCCGCTCCCATGGCCTTCCTCACCTACCAGCAAACCCGTCCCTGGGCCAAGGCGGTCAGGCAGGCGGTGTTGACCCGCCAGATGCCGCCATGGTTTGCCGATCCGGCGCACGGCAGATGGTCGAATGACAGGCGCCTTGAGCGGGCCGACATCGACACTCTCGTAGCCTGGGTCGATTCGGGAGCAAGGGAGGGGAACCCCGCGGATGCCCCGAAACCGGTCGAGTGGGTGCGGGGTTGGGGAATCGGCAAGCCGGACATGGTTTTTGAAATGCCGCGCGCGTTTACGGTTCCCGCGTCCGGTACAGTGGACTACCAGTATGTGATCATCCCCACCGGGCTGACTGAGGATAAGTGGGTGCGGATGGCGGAAGCGCGCCCCGGCAATCGTAAGGTGGTGCATCACATCATAGCCTTTGTTCGCGAGCCCGGATCGAAGTGGTTCGCGGACCAGAAGCCGGGAGTGCCGTTCGCCCCCCGTCCCCAGGCGGAGACAGGGCGGCGAGGGGAGCCGCAACCACGCCGGAGCGGAGATGCCGGAGGCTTCAGCGGGCAGGAGTTTCTGGTCGGATTCGCCCCCGGCTCGCCGCCCGAGGCGCTGGCTCCGGGCAAGGCGAAACTGCTCAAGGCGGGATCCGATCTCGTGCTGCAACTTCACTACACGGCGAATGGCGAGAGCGCCTCCGACAAGAGCGCCATCGGGATCGTTTTCGCCACGGAGGCGCCCAGGCAGAGAGTCTTTACATCAGCGGTCACCACGAACCGGTTCTCCATCCCGCCCGGAGCCGCGCGCCACGAGGTTTCCGCCTCGCTGACGTTGCGGGAAGACGCCGAGCTCGTATCGCTGCTGCCGCACATGCACCTGCGCGGAAGGTCGTTCCTCTACAAAGCCGTCTATCCCACGGGCGAAACAGAGGTTCTGCTGAATGTTCCCGGCTACCGTTTCGACTGGCAACTGTGGTATCAGTTCGCCGAGCCGAAGCACATTCCCAGGGGAACCCGGCTCGAGGTGACGGGAACCTTCGACAACTCCGCCAACAACCGCTTCAACCCCGATCCCACAAAGGAAGTACACTGGGGCGAGCAAAGCTGGGAAGAGATGATGATGGGATTTTTCGATGTCGCAATCGATGTCCACATGAATCCGGCCGATCTGTTCCGGCCGAAAAAGGCGCCGCCGCGCGGAGACTGAATCCGGAATGCCGCCACACTGGCTGATCAGATGTTGCCGCTGCCTCCTCGTGGGCATCGGGTCTTGCGCCGGCTTATTGGCGCACGATCCGATCACGACCAGGATCACCTACAGCCGCGAAATCGTTCGCATCTTCGAGAAGCGCTGCTTCAGTTGCCACGGGGAAGGCGGCTCCGCTCCGATGTCTCTGATGAAGTACGAGGAGGCGCGCCCCTGGGCCAAGGCGATCAAGGAGGAGGTGCTCGAACGGAGGATGCCTCCCTGGGGAGCGGTGAAAGGTTTCGGCGCGTTTCGGAACGAAGAGGCGCTTTCGCAGGAGGAAGTGAGTCTGATTGCCGATTGGGTGGAGGGCGGCGCTCCGGAAGGCGAACAGAAATACTATCCTCCGAAGATCTCGGCGGATGAACCTCGGGTGGCTGCTCTCGAGGGCAACCGCCTGCTGGTGAAGGACACGGTCAAAGTTCCGGGAGCGGTGCGGCTGATCGGAATCGAGGCGGCGTCGTCTTCGGATCTCGCCTCGGCGCTCATCGTCGCCGAGCAGCCCGGCGGGTCCGTCGAGCCGCTGATCTGGCTGCGCAATTTCAAAGCCGGCTGGAAGCGGCGCTATGAATTCCGTGATCCCATCGCGCTGGCGGCGGGCTCGAGGATTCGCGTCGAGCCGTCCACCGGGGCATCGATTGTAGTGTTCTTCCGCGACTGAGTCAGGCGCCGCGCCCGCGCCGCTTCTCGAGAAGAACCGCCTGGCTCGATAGCGGCTTCTGGCCCTTCGCCGGACGGACGCGCTGGTAGCTCCCATCCGCGGTCATGCGCCTCGCTTTCACGTTGTCGGCCAGATAGACGGCGAGCACCTTTTCGCGCAGCCGCCGCACCAGCGATGGCTTCTCGATGGGGAAAAGAACCTCGACACGCCGGTTGATGTTGCGCGGCATGAGGTCGGCCGAACCGAGGTAGATCTCCTCGTGCCCGCCGTTGAGAAAATAGAAGATGCGCGTGTGTTCGAGGAAGCGGCCGACGATGCTGCGAACGTGGATATTGTCGCTGACGCCCGGGACAGCGGCGCGCAGGCAGCAGATGCCGCGCGCGATGAGATCCACGCGTACCCCGGCCCGCGAGGCGCGGTAGAGCTGTCTGATGATGGGCGCGTCGGCGAGGGCATTCACCTTGAAAATGATGTGAGCGGGTTTGCCCGCGGCGGCGTTCTCGATCTCACGTTCGATCAGCGCCTCGAGCCGCTTGCGGAGATTGATGGGGGCAACCAGCAGCTTGCGGTAATCCGATTTCGCCGAATACCCGGTGAGGAAGTTGAATAGGCCGGAGGCGTCGGCGCCGATTTCCGGGTCGCAGGTGAACAGGCCGAGGTCCGTATAGAGGTGGGCGGTGACGGCGTTGTAGTTGCCGGTGGAAAGGTGAACATAGCGGCGGATCACATCGCCCTCCCGGCGAACGGCCAGCGCGACTTTGCCGTGGATCTTGAGCCCGACGAGCCCGTAAACAACGTGCACGCCCTCGCGCTCGAGCGCCCGCGCCCATTCTATGTTGCTCTCCTCGTCGAAGCGCGCTTTCAACTCCACCAGAACCGCCACCTGCTTGCCGTTCTTCTGGGCCTCGAGCAGCGCTTCCACGACCGGCGCGTTCTTTCCCACGCGGTAGAGCGTCATCTTGATGGCGAGCACGTTCGGGTCGCGAGCCGCGGCGTACAGAAAGTCCACGACGGGCTGAAAGGAATCAAAGGGGTGGTGCAGCAGAATATCTCCCCGGCGGATGCGCGCGAAAATGTCCTCTTCCTCGAGCGGCCCGATGACCGGGGCGGGAATGAAGGGAGGGTCCCTCAACTCCGGCCGGTCGAGTGAGAGCAGGTCGCGCAGGCGTCCCGGGGAGAGCGGGCCGGGGATGCGATAGATGTCGGTGTTCTCGATCTCGAGATTCTGGCGCAGAATGTCGAGTATGTTGGCCGGCATGCTGTCATCGACGGTGAGCCGCACGACATCGCCGAACCGCCGCTGGCGCACGCCTTCCTCGACCGTCTCGAGCAGGTCGCCCGCCTCGAGTTCCTGGATGGCGAAATCCGCGTTGCGCGTGACGTGAAAGGGATGCGCGTCCACGATCTCCATGCCCGGGAAGAGGTGGTGCAGGTTGGCCTCGATCACCTGCTCGATCCAGACAAAGCAGAGGGGTTTCCCGTTTCCCCTGGTGCTCTTTTGCAGCGGAAGGAGCTGCGGAAGCGAGTCGGGAACCTTGACCCGCGCGAAATGTTCCTCCCCCCGCCGGTCGCGGATCAGTACGGAGAGGTTGAGGCTGAGATTCGAGATATGGGGAAAGGGCCGGCCGGGGTCGAAAGCGAGCGGGGTGAGGACAGGGTAGATGGCGCTGGTGAAGTAGTGGTTGGCGTATTCCTTCTGTGATTCGCGCAGGTGGTGATAGTTGAGAACGCGGATGCCATGGTCCGCCAGAGCCTCGAAGATGCGCTCGCGGCAATGGTGAGCCTCGGCAATGAGAGGCTTCATGCGGTGGCGAATGGCGTCCAACTGCTGGCGGGGCGTCATGCCGTCCGGAGTGGGCTCGTGGATGCCCGCCTCCACCTGGTTCTTCAGGCCGGCCACGCGCACCATGAAGAATTCATCGATGTTCGAACCTAGAATCGAGAGAAACTTCACACGCTCGAGAAGAGGGTTCGATTCATCGCCGGCTTCCTCGAGCACGCGGTGCTGAAATTCGAGCAGGCTCAATTCACGGTTGAGGTAGAGGGAGGGATCGTCCAGATCCGGTTTTTTCTTGCCGGGGGCGGATTGCCGCCGGGCGGCGCGGGATGCCATCAAGCCGCCTTCGGGAGTTCCTTGACAATCTCCGCGACAAACTGCTTGGCGTCGCCGAAGAGCATGAGAGTGCGGCTGTCGTAATACAGTTCGTTATCGATGCCGGCGAATCCCGGATTCATGCTGCGCTTGATCACCATCACCGTGGTGGCCTTGTCGACATCGAGAATCGGCATGCCGTAGATCGGGCTGGTGGTGTCGTGCCGGGCGGCGGGGTTGACCACGTCGTTCGCTCCGATGACCAGCGCCACGTCCGTTTCGCTGAAGTCCGAGTTGATATCCTCCATCTCATGCAGGCGCTCATAGGAGATGTCCGCTTCGGCAAGCAGGACATTCATGTGGCCGGGCATGCGGCCGGCCACCGGGTGGATGGCGAACTGCACGTCAACCCCACGCTTCACCAGCATATCGGTCAGTTCCCGCACTTTGTGCTGCGCCTGGGCGACAGCCATGCCGTAGCCGGGAACCACAATCACCTTGCGCGCGTTGGCCAGTATGGAAGCGGCATCCTCGGGCGTGGCGCTGCGCACCGGCCTGGCCATGGCGGCGGCTCCGCTGCCGGCCTGCACCTGCCCGAAGGCGCCGAACAACACGTTGGTGAAGGACCGGTTCATCGCCTTGCACATGATGACGGATAGAATGAAGCCGCTCGCGGCGTTGAGGGCGCCGGCAATGATCAGCAGTTTGTTGTTGAGCGCGAAACCCATCGCCGCCGCCGACATGCCCGCGTAGGAGTTCAGCAGGGCGATGACGGTGGGCATGTCGCCGCCGCCGATCGGCAATATCAGCAGCACGCCGAACAGGAGCGACAATCCGGAGAACGTGGGGAAGGCCCACGCCGGCGCCGATCCCTCGATCACCCACCCGGCAAGGAAGACCGCGAAGGCCAGCAGGCCGAAGTTGACGACGTTCTGTCCCTTATACGTCATGGGCCGCGTGGGAACCAGTTCCTGCAGCTTGCCGAACGCCATGACGCTGGCGGTGGCCGTAAGAAAGCCGAGCAGTGTTTCCACCACCAGGGCCCCCATCAGAAAACCCGTTGGGGCGTGCTGATAGTATTCGGCGGTTCCAACCAACGCGGCCGCGAAGGCTCCGAACGCGTGCGATAGCGCCGTCAGTTGCGGCAGCGCCGTCATCGGCATCAGGTAGGCGAGCGGAACGCCGATTCCCGAGCCGAGAACCAGACCCACGGCCACCCATTCAAAACTGACCACCTCATGCCGCAGAAGAGTCCCGATAATGGCGAACAGCATGCCGATCTGGCCGGCATGCACGCCGCGGCGCGCCGTGGCCGGAGAGTTCAGCCACTTGATGGAGAGGATGATCGTAACCGCGGCAACCAGGTAGGAAAACTGCCAGAAGTTTTCGGTCATCTACTTCGCTTTCTTGCCTTCCTTACGGAACATTTTCAGCATCCGGTCCGTGATGAGAAAGCCGGCGACGATGTTGATGGTGGAGAACGTCACCGCAACCACGCCGAGGACTTTGCTCAGAACCGTTGCTTCGCCGGAACCCGTGATGAGAATGGCTCCGACTACGGAAATAGCGGAGACAGCGTTGGTCAACGACATCAGCGGAGAGTGCAGCAGAGGCGAGACACGCTGCACCAGTTCCAGGCCGAGGAATCCGGCAAGAATAAAAACGTAGATGCTCAGCTCGATTTCCGTACTCATGCATTCACCACCGATCCGAGAAGCGCCTGCACCTTCGGATGGACCACCCTTCCCCCTTGCGTGACCAGTGTGTCGCGCACGATTTCGTCGTTGGTATCGATGTGCAACTGCTGATCCTTGACCATATTCTTGAGAAACGCCACCAGGTTGCGGGCATACATCTGGCTCGCGTGGTAGGGCACGCTCGAAGGTATGTTGACCGGCCCAAGGATGGTGACGCCGCTATCCACGACGGTCTCTCCCGGCTTCGTGAGCTCGCAATTGCCGCCGCGCTCGGCGGCGATGTCCACCACGACCGAGCCGGGGGCCATCCCCCTCACCATCTCCTTGGTCAGCAGGATGGGAGCCTTCTTCCCGGGAACGGCGGCCGTGGTGATGACCACATCCATCTCGCGCAGGGCGGTGGCCATCTGCTCCCGCTGGCTCCGGATCTGCGCTTCGGTAAGCTGGCGGGCGTATCCGCCTTCGCCCTCGCCGCTCCCTTCGATGGTGATCTGCAGGAACTTCGCGCCCAGGCTTTCGATCTGCTCCTTCACCGCCGGGCGCACGTCGTAGCCCATCACCACCGCGCCCAGCCGCCGCGCCGTGGCGATGGCCTGCAATCCGGCCACGCCCGCGCCGAGGATCAGCGCTCTTGCCGCGGCGATCGTGCCCGCCGCCGTCATCATCAATGGAAACATTCGGGGCAGGGCGCCGGCGGCGAGAATCACGGCCTTGTATCCGGCGATCGAAGCCATCGAGGAGAGCGCGTCCATCGACTGGGCGCGCGTGATGCGCGGAATCAGCTCCACGGAAAACAGCGTGGCTCCGGTGTCGGCGAAAGCCGCCGCCCGGTGCGGTTCGGAAAGCGGATCGCAGAATCCGATCACCGCGTGGCGCTCATCGAGCCCTTGCGGTTCCGGAGCCCGCACGCACAACAGCACCCGCGCTTTCTCGCGTATCTCGGCCGCGCTCGACGCCCAATGAACACCCTTTGCATCGTACTCGGGGTCAGGGAACCCCGATTCGTAGCCGGCGCCCTTCTCGATCCATACTTCCGCGCCAAGCCTGGTGAGCAGTTCCACCGCCTTGGGCGTCACCGCGACCCGCCGTTCGCCCTCGGCGGTTTCCTTCGCGACACCTACTATCAGAGACAAGTCCGCGGAACCTCCATCGTTCCTGCACACCTCCGGGATACTTCACGTGAACCATCAGCAGGGAACCGGCAGTCCCGCGCAACCAGGCGCACCGCGCCGCTGTTCCACAAAGCTCTCCCTTGCTTCTCATTATGCGGCATTTCGTTGACGCGCGGGGGAGTTTCCGGCCGCATTCCGGCGGATTCCACAAGCTGCTTTGTCCCAGCCCGGCCAGGCTGGTAGACTCAAGCGAAGATACGGATGTCCGCCACCTCCCCCCGATTGGCCTGCACGCTCTGTGGGATTCCCCTCGTAAATCCCGTGCTGGCCGCATCGGGCACTTTCGCCTACGGCGTCGAATTCGCCTCTATAGTGGATTTGAATGCCGCCGGCGGCATCGTGGTGAAGGGATTGAGCGCCGCTCCCATCGAGGGCAACAAGCCGCCGCGCATCTGGGAAACCCATGGCGGCATGATAAACAGCATCGGTTTACAAAACATCGGCGTCCGCGCCTTTGTCAAGGAGAAACTCCCCCTCCTGCGCGGCCTGCGGACCAAGGTGTTCGCCAATGTCTTCGGCTACGCCCCCGGCGATTACCTCGAGGTGATCCGCGTGCTCGAGGACGCCGAAGGGCTGGCGGGCTACGAGTTGAATGTCTCGTGCCCCAATACAAAGCATGGCGGGATGTACTTCTCAAGCGACCCGGCGTTGCTGTCGAGTCTCATCACGGAAGTCAGGAATCTGCGGCCGAAGCGCCCGCTGATTGTGAAGCTGTCGCCCAACGTGGCAAGCATCGCCGTGATCGCCAAGGCAGCCGAGGAGGCGGGCGCGGACGCCATATCGCTGGTGAATACGTTCGTGGCCCTCGCCGTCGACGCCCGCGCGCGCCGGCCTCGCATCGGAGCCGGATTCGGCGGCCTCTCCGGTCCGGCCATCAAACCCATCGCGCTGCGCATGGTCCACGAGGCGGCACGGGCCGTGAAGATTCCGGTGATCGGCCTGGGCGGCATCGCCTCGGGCGAGGACGCGGCGGAATTTCTGGTGGCGGGAGCGTCCGCGGTGCAGGTAGGCACGGCGTCTTTCTGGGATCCGCGGGCGGTGGTTCGCGTCGCCGCGGAACTGGACTCCTTCCTTGTCGAAGAGAAAGTGCCGAACGTGGCCGGCCTGGTGGGAACGTTGCGATTTCAGCGAGACTGATTCCTTGGAGGAAAGAACATGAAGATCATTGCGACCGGAGGCGCGCCAAAGGCGATCGGACCCTATTCGCAGGCCGTCGAATACAACGGACTGTTGTACTTGAGCGGCCAGATCCCGCTCGACCCCGTGACCATGCAGGTCGTCGAAGGCGGCATCGTTCCGCAAACCGAGCGTGTGATGGAAAATCTGAAAGCCGTCCTCGAGGGCGCCGGCTCGGGAATGGACAAGGTGCTGAAAACCACCGTCTATCTCAAGGACTTGAGCGAGTTCGGCAAGATGAACGAGGTTTACGGGCGCTATTTCCCGGACAACGCTCCCGCGCGGGCGACCGTGGAAGTGGCGCGGCTGCCGAGGGATGTGAGCGTCGAGATCGAGTGCATCGCCATTGCCGGTTGACGGAGATTATTTCTTCATCAGGGTGCCGTAAACTTCGCGTTTCGACAGTCCGCGGAGCCTGGCGGCGTGTTTGATCGCTTCCATGCGCCCCATGCCTTCGGCCTCGAGCGCGGCGATGGCCTCCTCGAGCGGACGCTCATCGGCGGGCGCTTCCGCCGCCTTGGCGATCAGCAGCGTGAACTCGCCCTTCAGCGCCGGCCTCCGGGCAAGCTCCCCGAGAATCCCGGCGGCGGTTCCGCGCAGGAACTCTTCATGCAGCTTCGTCAGTTCCCGCGCCACGGTGATGCGGCGCTCCGCGTAGAGCGCGCGAATATCCTCGAGAGTATCCAGAATCCGGTGCGGCGCCTCGTAGAAAATCAGCGTGGCGGGAAGCAGCCGTAACGCATCGAGCTGTTTTCTCCGCTGGCTCCTCTTCGGAGCGAGAAAGCCGCCGAAATAGAACGCGTCGGTGGGAAGACCGGAAGCGCTGAGGGCCGTGATCGCGGCGCACGGCCCCGGTATGGGGACCACCAGGATACCGGCCTCGATGGCGGCCTCGATCAGGCGGTAGCCCGGGTCGGAGATGAGCGGCGTGCCGGCGTCGGAGACCAGCGCAATCGACTCTCCCGCCGCAAGCCGCGCCGCCAGTTCCGCAGCCCGTTCCCGCTCGTTGTGTTCGTGAATCGCCACCAGCGGCTTGTGAAGAGACAGATGCGCCAGAAGCTTCGCCGTCTGGCGCGTATCCTCGCAGGCAATGACGTCCACCTCCCCGAGGATGCGCGCGGCGCGGAACGTCAGATCCTCGAGATTGCCGATGGGTGTGGCGGCGATATAGAGTGTTCCAGCCATGCGGGTCAACTCATGGCTATGCGGCGCTGGCCGGGATCGGTGACGAGCATCCACTCGTCGAAGAGACGGCTGGTCAACTCGAGACGCAGCGCCTTGTGATTCGGGTCGTTCCAGAGGTTATGAAATTCGTCCGGGTCCTTCTCGAGATCATACAGCTCGCCGGACGGATGCCCGTGGTAGCACACCAGCTTATAGCGCTCATTGCGCAGCATGTTGGCATGAGTGTGGTCAGGCAGGTCGAGCACGTCGTGGTATTCGGCGCGGACGAACTCGCGGTGGCGCCCCGGATCCGTCCTGCCCGTGAGAATCCCGTGCAGCGACTTGCCGTGAACATATGAGGGGACCGGCAGTCCCAGCGTCTCGAGCAGGGTGGGCAGCACATCCGTCAACTCGACCAGAGCCCCGCTGCGGATTCCCTTTTTGATTCCACCAGGCCAGGAAAAGATCAGCGGCACACGCACCAACCCCTCGTAGAACCGGCAGCCTTTGTGGTTGTAGCCGTGGTCTCCCATGGTTTCCCCGTGGTCGCTCATGAAGATAATGAGGGTATTGTCGCGCTGCCCTGTTTGCTCGAGCGCCTCGAGAATCCGGCCCAACTGATGGTCGACAAACTCGATCTGCGCGTAATAGGCCGCCTTCATGTAGCGGCTCGGGTAGGTGGAGGGGTCGCGCGGTTTCGACTGGAAATCCACGCGGGAGAAAGGCTGCTGAGCCTTCATCTCGCCTGGACCCCACAGCGGGAGCGGCATGGACGAGGGGTCCATCCGTTCCAGAAACTCCGGGGGCGGATCAAACGGGGGGTGCGGCGCGTAGGTATTGACGTGGATAAACCAGGGAGCCTGGAGTCCGTTCTTCAGCCACCCCATGGCTGTTTCGGCGCACCACGTTGCCTCGTGGAGCTTCGCGGCTATGCCGGCGTTGTACTCGGCCGGCCGGTCCGGAAACTGGCGCGCGCGGTAGGCGGTCTTCCACTCGGCGCCATGCGCGCGCAGCCAGCGAAGATAGGCTTGCTGCTCGACCGGCCAGTCCGCGCGCGGCGCGTGGCTCCACTCAAACAGCCGGAAGCCGTCATCGACACGGGGCTCGATGCGCGTAGCTCCCGAGGATAAGTGGAACTTTCCCACCAGTCCGCAGTCGTAGCCGGCGTTCTTGAGGATGCGGGACATCAGCTTGGGCGTGTGCCGCGGAGGAAAGAATTCATTACCGTTGCGGTTGACATGCAGCGTGCTGGCGTAGCAGCCCGTCATGAAAGACACCCGGCTGGGCGTGCAGATGGGAGTCTGGCAGTGGGCGGCGGTGAAGGCGGTTCCTTCTCTCACCAGGCGGTCCAGGTGCGGGGTCCGGATGTGCGGATTCCCAAGGCTGTGGATGGTGTCGAAACGCTGCTGGTCGGTACAGAACAGCAGAACGTTGGGCAGGCGCGCCGCCGGAGCCTGGGAAAGCGCCGCGGCGGGCAGGGTTCCCTGAAGAAAAGTTCGCCGGTTCATGCAAGTTCGCTCCCAGGGTTCAATTCTACCCGACACGTCCTTCTTAAGGTTTTTGCGGCAGTCAACCGATAGGTAAGGTTGAGTTGGTGCATAGCCGGGGGCTACCATGGCTTATGGTAGGGGCCCGAAATGAGCGGACGCTACCGATGGATACATTACAGGTGAATCCTGAGCAAACCTTACAGTCGACCTTCTACGTTTGGGAAGTACCGGGGAAGCCTATAGCCGTTCACCTGTCCTTCGATGTGGTGGACCGCATCCTGGTTGAGGTGATGCGCGGCTTCGGCGCCATCCCAAGACGCGGCGCCGAGGTGGGGGGCATCCTCCTCGGCAGCGTGGAAACCGGTGAAAAGACCGTAGTCCGGATAGAGGATTTCGAGGCTGTGACCTGTGAACACAGACGCGGCCCTTCCTACTTGCTGTCCGAGGGCGATGCGGCTCGCTATGAGGAAGCGCTGGCCCGGCGCCGGTACGGTCCGGAAAAACGCACCTATGCGGTTGGTTGTTATCGCAGCCACACCAGGGAAGGGTTGTCGCTCTCTTCCGAAGACTTACAGCACTTTAATGCCTACTTCCCTTCGGCGAGCGCGGTCATGCTGCTCGTCAAGCCCTATGCCACAAGGGTGAGCATCGGCGGATTCTTTTTCCGGGAAGAAGATGGCTCCATCGCAACCGAGGCTCCCTATCTCGAATTCCCTTTCCGCAGAAAAGAGTTGGGCGGCGGAGCAAACACCGTCGGACGGGCGCGGGATGCCGCTCCGGCTCCAGTGTCGTCCCCTCCCCCGCTCAATGGGAGCGCTTATTCCGGGGGCGCCGGGCAGAATGGAAGCGCGGCTGAACCGTTCGACTCCCTTGCCGGTTCTGATGAGGAGCGGGACAGAGGGGAGGAACAGGAACCCGTGGCGGGCTACGGCTACTCCGCTGATCCGCCGGTACCAGCCGAACCCACGCGAACAGTTCGGCGTACGAACGTATGGATCCCGCTCTCGTTCATATTCCTGCTGTTGGGTGTCCTGGTAGGATTCCAGGCTTCGCTCAGTTATCGCCCGGCAAGAAACGCCGGCATCCTCAACGACGCCTACAGCCTCTCACTCGGCGCCAGCCGGTCCGGCGACTATCTCAGAATTCATTGGGACCGCAACTCCCCGGCTGTGCGCGCGGCACAGCGCGCCGTCCTCACCATCTCGGAAGGCGCCTATAACAAGGTGGTGGATCTCGACGTCCTGCAATTGCAGAACCCCACGGTCTACTACCGGAACATGTCCGATTCGGTACGGTTTCGCCTCGAGGTGTTCCTGAAGGAACGGGTCAGCGTCGTTGAGACCTTCGAATGGAAGAAGTAGCCCCCGGTCAAGCCCTCCCCTGGCCGGTTGACTGCCTCCCAACCCCTCGCTATCATGAGAGTGGTTTCACACCGTTAGGGAGGTTTGTCCATGTGGTCGCTGGGCTGGCAAGAAACAGTATTTATTTTTCTGCTAGCTCTTCTTATCTTCGGTCCGAAAAAACTCCCGGAACTGGGAAAAAACCTCGCAAAAGGACTTGCGGAGTTCCGTAAGCACTCCTCAGAGCTGAAGGCCACCTTCGATCGCGAAATGGCCAACATCGAAAGGGAAACGGGATCGATTCGTCAGGATCTCAATCAGCATGTGAACGAGATCACAAACTACGATTCCTACTATGAGAACTCCTATTATGACTCCGGCTATGAAGGGAGTCACACAGAGTCCACGACGCAGGAAAACTCCACCGTCAGCGCATCCGCAACTCAGGGCGCTGAATCATCGACGCAACCGGCGCAGTCCGCCAACGGCCAAACGCTAACGGCCTCCACCGAGCATGGAACCGGAACGCAGACTGCACAGGCTACCGAACATTCGGTTGCCCATGAACCGGGAGCGAAAGCAGAAACCGCCGCCAGTGGCGACGCCGGATTCGAAGGTAAGCCGGTAGCCCGCTCCTGAGGTTCGTTTCAACCTGACTGGGGATGTCTTCAGACGCTGACAAGCAGGGTGCGCCGGAACTGGCGCCGCCAAACGACGCCGGCAACGCCTCGCAAGAGGTGTCCACCACCACGAGCTACTCCCCAACGGTCGATGATTCCTACGGTTATTACGACGATCCCTACGCATACGAGTCCAACACCGTTCCGGCAGTACGGGAACAGGCAGCGGCGCCGCCACCGCCACCGCCGCCGCCTCCTCCCCCGCCGAAGGATGAAGAGGATATGGAAGAGGAATCGATGCTCCGGATGTCGTTTCTGGAGCATCTCGAGGAGCTGCGGACTCGCATCATCAGGGCGCTGATGGGCCTGGCCGTGGCTTTCATCCTCAGCCTTACATTTTGCAACCAACTGTGGCTGATTGTACGCGCCCCCGCGAAGGACGCCTTGATGCAGTTGGGAGTGAATCCGCCGAATCTCGTGCAGATCACTCCCATGGAAGTGTTCTCGATTGTCTGGGTGAAGCTTCCGCTGCTCACGTCGGTCTTCCTGGCATCGCCATGGGTACTCTGGCAGGTCTGGGGATTCATCTCCCCAGGCCTGTATCGAAAGGAGCGGCGCCTCGCGGCTCCGTTCATCCTGGCTTCGGCCGGTCTCTTCGTGACCGGCGGATTGTTTGCCTACCTGGTCGCCTTCCGCTACGGATTGGTATTCCTGCTGGGAATCGGCAGGGGTCTCGATATTGCGCCGATGGTGACGGTTTCGGAATACTTCGATTTGTTTGTTAATGTGACGCTGGGAGTTGGGCTGGTATTTGAACTCCCGGTATTGATATTCTTCCTTACACTGCTGCGGCTGGCCTCGCCGCGGTTCCTGCTCGAGCACTCCCGTTATGCCATTCTGCTGATTGTCGTCGTCGCCGCCATCGTCACCCCCACGCCCGACATCTTCAACCTGCTCATCTTCGCCGTTCCGATGGTGCTGCTCTATTTCGTGGGCGTATTTGCCAGTTACCTGTTGGTGTTGAAGCGGGAAAACAGGCGTTTCCCGTGGAAGTATGCGCTTCTGGCCGTGGCTGTGATTCTGCTGGCGGCAGCGGGTGTGGCCGCGTTGGCCATTCTCAAATACGGGTATAAGATAGTACCTTCGTGGCCGTTTTTGATTCGATAGTACCCTTTTTATCCTTCCTGAATTCGTTGTCCAATTAGGTGAGAAATCAATTGACGCACGTTCAAGGGAAGGTATCGCATTTAATGGATCTGTTCAAAGCCATTCGCGAGTTGTATGAGGAAAAACAACGCATCGACGAGGTGATCGCGCACCTCGAATTTCTTTCGGCCAATCGCACCGTGCCCGGCAGGTTGGCGGATGCCGGGCCGCCGCCCGCCAGCCGCCGCGGAAGGAAAAGCATGGGCGCTGAAGAGCGCCTCGAGGTTTCGCGGCGCATGAAAGACTACTGGGCCAGGCGCCGCAAGGCTCCAAAGGCCAAAGCTCACAGCGCCTAGGCCACGGAATTCATCGCGCGCCGCGGCTTCTTGAAGTACCAGAGCCAGAAGTATTGCTGACCGGCTCCGTGCCGGTGCCGCGCTTCAAAACCACAGGACTCCGCCATCTCCACGGCTTGCGCATCGGAGAAAGAAACGCCCAGCCAGGTGTCATCCGGCTTGGTTTCAAAGGACGTATCCCCTTGAACCTGAAACTTGAAAAGCGCTCCCGAACGCAGCAGGCGGTGGACTTCACGCACGTAACGAACAATCACGTCCCTGCTGGGAATGTGCTGGAAGACGATCGTCGAAAACGCGAAGTCGAAGGACTCGTTCTCCGTAATCGCCCGCAGATCGGTTCCGTTGTTTTGCAGCAGATGGACATTCGGCCGGTCACGCAGGAACTCGCCCGCCTGGCGGATCATCTCTCCACTGACGTCCACGGCCCACACCTCGCCGAAAACCTCTGAGAGCGCCCGCGTCACACGCCCGGCGCCGCAGCCGATCTCCAGAACTTTCATCTGCTTAGGGTCCTTCCCCTGACAGATGTTGATCATATCGGTGAGAATCTCTTCCTCGACCGTATGGCGGCCGGACTCCCGGAACTCCTCATCCGTCCACTGCTCCCGTCCCGTGTTGACGAAAAAACGCGCGTTCTGCCGCGCCCGCTCATCCCAATCGAGCCGCATCTTGTCCAGTTGTTCTTCAAACTTCATCGCCACTGCCCATCCTATCGCGTCTGTTCAATCCGGGGAAGGCGTAGTATACTTATATCTGACAGACGTGTGGGCGGCTAGCTCAGTTGGGAGAGCGCAGCGTTCGCAATGCTGAGGTCGTGGGTTCGATCCCCACGCCGTCCACCAACCCACCTCTACTCCCTGTTACAACTCGATGTTGGATGATTTCGGGCGAACCGTAAACATGCATTGATAGCCGAAAAGCCCGGGCAGCAGTTTCGTGACCACCCCGAGCACGGCCGTGGCCATCCGCATCAGCGGGTTCTTCGCCGACAACCCCAGAGCCAGTTCAACGGGCATTACCGTCATCGTCTGGCGGACGATCTCATAGCCGCAGTTTTCGAGCATCCGCCGCGCCGATTTCCGCGTGAAAAACCGCAGATGCGTGCTGTCCAGGATACCCCGGTCCGTATACTCAAACCGGCCCAGAGCGAGAGAGAGCCGCACGGTGATGTTGGCGATATTCGGCAGGGATACAATGATTTGGCCCTTCGGCGACAGCAGTTCTCTTGCCTCGCGCAGGATGCGCTCCGGATCCGGAAGATGCTCGATCACATCCATCAACAGGATCTTATCGAACACCTTCCGCTCGAGTTGGGGGATCAGCGGCCGAAGTCCCTTGCTGAGATCGGCGCGGATATACTGCCGCATGGCATCCGCTTTCCGCGGCGATTCCACCATGTCGATGCCCGTCACCTCGTTGCCAAACTGCCCCACCTCCTGGGCCTGGAACCCTTCACCGCAGCCGCAATCGAGCACCGTCTGCTGCGATCCCACCCACTTCCGCAGATAGTAGTGGCTCGAGTACCTGCTCTCCTTTACCGGGTAGTGCGTCCAGTACTCGGCAAACTCGGGAAATCTTTCGAGCGACTGCACGGTGCGGCGATAGCGCCGGACGGCTTTCGTAACGTCGAGCGCGTACTTCATCCCGTTGACATAGCAGATTTCGCCGCCGTAATAGGTCGGGATGGGAACTTCCCGGATGCGCATCCCCTGGTGATGGAGCTTGATGATGATCTCCGTATCGAAGTGGAAATCACCGGTCATGCGCGAGAAATCGATTTGCGCGAGCGCCTGAAGGCTGTAAGCCCGGTATCCGCTGTGAAACTCCGTCAGGTTGAGGCCCAGCGCGCGATTCTCCATCGCCGTGAGAATCCGGTTGCCGATGTACTTGTAGAACGGCATGCCGCCCTTGAGCGGTCCGCCATAGTCCTTCATCATGCGCGAGCCCAGGACGGCATCGGCTTGTCCGGTGACGATGGGGTGGTAGAGATGCGATAGAATTTCGGGGGCGTATTGCCCGTCGCCGTGCAACAGGACCACCACATCGAATCCACGCTCGAGAAAATACCGGTAGCCGGCCTTCTGGTTCCCTCCATAGCCCAGGTTCTCCGGGTGCCGGATGACATGCAGCTTGTCCAGTTGGGAAACAGACTTGTAGCCGAGCGCCAGTTCGTAGGTGGAATCCTCGCTGGCGTCATCCATTACCGCGACTTCGGAGACGTTCGCCCACGCATCGGCGGGAATGCGGTTTAACACCTTGGCGAGCGTGGTCACCGCGTTGTAGGCGACAATCAGAATACCGATCTTTTTCCCGTGATTGAGCGCCCGCGGGTCCGGATTCGCCGCCGTCATGACCGCTCCCTTGCCCGGAATGGGCTCCCGAATTCGGGCCTTCCCTACTGCCGTGGAAGATGCCATCTGAATTCCTTGAGTTTAGCAGGAACACACGCGCGGAGTTGGTTAATTGGGCACGCGGAAGACCGCGAAGTGATCGCCGAATTCGGCGAGTTCGGGCAGAACCGCGCCGCTGTACTGCACGTTGAGCATACGGTTGATGGGGCTTCCCCAGCCGCCGTCGAAGACCCACACCTCCGCTCCCTTCTCGAGGTGGTAGGTCTGCTTCAGCATCTTCAATTCGTTCACGAAAGGAGTGGGATCGAGCGACCACGTGGGCGCCATCACGACGTGGAGCCCGTCGAGGTTGTAATCCCAAAAGTGTGCCATGGCCGGATCCGCGTAGAGCTCGGGACTGTGGTAGTAGAGCAGCAGAAGGATACTCTGCAGGTCGGTGAATACGATGCCCTTTGGCGAGACCTTCCGCCGCAGGTAGCGTACGGCATCCACGGGGAACTCGCGCCGCTGTTCGGCTACGGGAAGGACTTGAGGTTCCGGCAAAGCCGTCAGCCGCCAAACGGGTATGATCACTGCTATCCCGGCCAGCAGCAGGGGCAGCCTTGCTTTGCCCGCCGCTCCAGCCACGGCGGCGGCGCAGGCCGCAATCCACAGGAACAGGGGGAGGCTATGCCGTGTTCCTCCATAAGGGTAAAGCCCGCCCGCAGCCGCGGCCATGCAGGATAGGAACGCCGCCGCCGATCCGGCAATCAGTGGACGGCCCTTTGGGTAGCGCTTGAAGAGAAGCCCAACGCCGGCCATTGCCAGCATCGCGCCGATGAGTCCCGCCCACGGTGAACCGAAGACATAACTAAACAATCCAGTGGTATGCGCGCGAAGAAAGCTTGCGGCGTCACAGCCCTGGACGCAATACATGCCGCTAAGCCAGCCCTCGCGCGCCTCTTTCGATATCACCGCGCCGCGCAATTTCGAAATGTGCGTAACATACAGGAAAAGGTAGAGGAGGGCCGCACCGGCCTGGCTGCCAACCCAGGCGAGTTGTGTCTTGCGCGGCAGGCCGGCTCGCCAGACGACCAGTAAAGTGTATACCCCGAACCCGGCAGTAAACCAGACCGCCGAGTAATCGGTGAGAATCGCCAGCGCCAGCATCGCCGCCGATATCGCCATCCACTTGGAAGACAATTCTTCCACCGCGCGTTCGAAATAGTAGAGCGCGGCCAACGCAAAGCAAAAAACCAGGAGATAATGGCGGATCTCCGTGGCCAGATTGAAAATGGGCGGCGAAAACCCCAGCAGCATGGCCAGCGTGAAGCCTGCTTCCCGGTTGAGCGCCAGAGACCCCCACCGCCAGGCGAACCAGATCATGCCGCAGTAGGCGGCAATGGGAATCAGCCGCAGGAACCACTCCGCCCTACCGAACTTCAGCAGGACATGCAACAGCAGGACCAGCAGCGGCGGATGAGCGTTTGTATTGCTCGCGAGATAGGCTTTGTAGAGCGTTGTCTGATGCGCAAGCTGATAGTTGAGAGCTTCGTCCGGATTGAGATGAATGAGGGAGGCGTGCCGGAGTTGGACCGTGAACAGGATTGCGATGATGACGGCCACCACCCAGGTGAGCCTGGAGTCAAGCAATGCGCCGATATCTGAGGATGAAGTTGTGGCCGCGCCAGCCCGTTTCTTTCCGCCACTCATGCGAAGCTTACTTCGACACTATAGCAACAGGCGCCCGGGGAAGCGGTGAGAAGACTACAGGTTCACGGCCAGTTTGCGGCGCTGGGTATCCATGGGAATGCTCTTGCGATTGCGCTTGGTCTGGTACATCCGCTCGCTCGCCGAAGCGGCCGAGTCGGCGAGGCTCTCTCCACGCACCTCGACGGCTCCCCAACTGAACAGAACGGAGAAATTGCTCAGGGATCGCAGTTGGAAGTTCCACAGACGCTCGGAAATGGCGGTAAGGCGCCGCTGCGCCTCCGCTCCGGCTTCATTCGGAAAGACCAGGATGAACTCGTCTTCGGCGGAACGGCAGCCGAAATCGATTCCCTCCCGCAGCAACCCGCTCACCATCGTCTCGACGGATTGCATCAGTTCCTGCATCGGGACCGGGCCCATCTTCTCGCGGTGATGGCTATAGTCGTTGATGCCGATAGCTACCACTACTCCGGTAAGGACATCGGTGGATTGCAGGTAGGTTGTGAGCACCGAGCGGTCGTGGTAGCCAGGGGGCAGCGTCAACACCGGCATGGCCGGAAACTCCGCAACAGCCGCTGGTTGTGATGGCGGCTCCAATTCCTCTTCAATCTCCACTTCGACCGTGGGTCCAACCGGTTCGGGTTCCGCCGTGAACTCGAATTCCTCTTCCAGCGTCCTCGAATCGGCCTCCAACGCCCCTGAATCTTCGAGTGGCTGCACCGCATGGCCCGCGACCGGCGCCGGCCCGGCATTCTCCTCGGCGGGGGGCTGTGGCGGCATCTCCATGGTCACCGTGGAGATCGCGGCCGCGCCCATCGGAGTCAGGGTCACCTCTTCGACAATCTTCTGTTCCGCGCTCTCTTCCTGAGTCCGCGTCTGCCCGTCAGGCTCATCATCGGGAGCCGTGGCGGTTCCAGTCGCCGCCACCACGCGGTCCAGCAGACCGCGGTATGTCCAGAAGCCCTCGTGGCTGGCGGCAGGCTTGGTCACCAGCGGCGGAACGGTTTCCTGAACCGCCGGCGGTGGAACCAGAGAGATTGTCTCCTTCGGCCTGGCTGCCAGATCGAGGGGCGGCTCCTCGCGCTGGATTTTCGCCGCGAACTTCTCCTCCTGCTCCTTCCTTACCCAGGCGGGAACAGGGAGGGATTCGAGCAGAGTAAGCGGGCGATTGGAAGCCGGACGGCTCTCGAGTGATTCCGAAGCCGGGGCCTCCTCCCGGGCGGATGCTGGTCTTGCTTTCACTTCCGGCTCCGGCCTCGATGCCGGATCTTCCGCCGCGGGCCAGTTGGCTGCCCGCGCCATCGCGGACATGAATTTCGACCGGGTTGTCGAATGCGCCGGCATGGACCGCGCCGGATGTTGCCGCGCGGCTTCCAGTTGCCCGGCTCCCATGAACTGGCGGAGCCATTCGATCGCTCCAAGCTGCGCCTCGGTTACCTGTCTCTTTTCCTGCTCCTCCCGGCGTACCCGCAACTCGACATTGTGCTCCCGAAGGTGTTCGTTATTGCCCTTGAGATAGTCGCAGATCAGGGCAACGAATGCCGTTCCTAGAATCACGATCAAACTGACGAAGATCTGAAGTTCGAGAGTGCCGGGTTCCATCGTCTCGTAGTGATCATATCGGCACCACGGGACGGGTAGAATAGATCGCAATTCTCAAAACATATTAGTACCTATGCTGGAATCGACATTAGCCTCAGGGTACCAGAGACTAATACCGTACTACTCGGAGGAGAAATTGTGCGAAATAAAGACGAAATGCAAGGAGTCAAATCACTCCCTACGGAATCCCTCTCCCAGGCCGCCTCCCTATCCCGGGCATCCCGCTCTCCCGCCCTCGACTCGCCGGAGCGGCTCCCCCGTCGATCGGCACTCTCTTCATCCCGTTTGTGAAATCGAGTTCCGCGTCCTCGAAATACAACGGCCGGTCCAGTACCATTTCGATCGTCGTACCTTTTGCCAGTATCGCGTCCGGACCGCGCGACAGAAGAACCCCGACCATTCCCGCCGCGGCCCCGGCCGCTGCTCCCATGCCTGCCCCCAGTCCCGGACGTCCCGCCGCGGCGCCCGCCACTGTCCCGATCCATGTTCCCGTAACCGCGGTCTCCCCCACCGTGCGCGCATCGCCGGACTTGTTGCCCTCGCTGACAACCTTACCCTCCTTGCGGTCGAGCTCTTCGGCGCTTCTGCCGTCGAGGCCGCTGACGCGCGCCCGGAAATCGCGTGTGACACCGTTAGGGAGCGTCAGCGAATCGAAACGAATATACAATTCGCCCTTCCCCCTCACGCGCCCCGGACGTTTCACCTGGGTGACGGTGCCGGCCACGTAGCTGCCGGGGGGAATGACGATTCTGCCGCTGATGACAATAGGGAACGCCGTCTCGAGGTAGACGCGGTCACCCTCGGCCGCATTGCGCGTGCTTACGCTGTTAATCAGGTTTAGGGGGATCCGCGTTCCAGGCTCGACGTTATACTCGCCGGGCTTAACCGGGTGCGCCGCCGCGGCGGGGGCCGGTTCCTGTTGCGCGAAAAGCAGAGCGGCGCTGAGACCAGCCAGCAACAGATGCACGGTCAAATCACCTCGCCTCATTCTATCCCACATAACATACAAACGCGGCTCCGGCGAAGGAAGTTTCGCGCCAGGCGGCCTATGGCGTCAGAAACGCCCGCACCAGAAACACGGCCATCTGACCGCGAGTGGTGGTGTCATCGGGGCAATATCTCGTGCCGCCGCAGCCCGACGTGATGCCGAGTTCCTTCATCTTCTGGATGGCGGGATAGGCCGGCGAACTCACCGGGACATCGCTGAAGGCGAAATTATTGGGGAAAGCAAAAGGTTGCGAGGGAGACGCCGCCAGCCGGCCGCGGATGAGAAAGGACGCCATCTGGCTGCGCGTCACGGGATCATCCGGGCAATAGCGGGAAGCGTCGCAGCCATTCGTGATTCCGAGCTCCCTCAATTTCTGAATGTAGCGGTACTGCGGGTGGCCGGCCGGGACATCGGAAAAGAACTGGGCGGCCGGCATGGGGAAGTTATCGGTCCCCAGGAGGGCGCGCACGATGAAGACGGCCATCTGTCCGCGCGTGGTGGGCGCGTCCGGACAGTAATTCGTGGTGGTGCAGCCTGTCGTAACCCCATAAAAACGCATCAACTGGATCGAGTCGTGGAAGGGGTGGCCGGCGGGGACATCGGCGAAAGGCTGAATGAAAGGGATGGGAGGCGGCGTGCCCTGCTGCAGCACCAGGACGCGCTGGCCGGCGACGAGAAAACTGCCGATCCGGGGGACGCCGGAAGTGTTCGGGGCCACGCTAACGGTGAAGTTGCCATTCCCTGAACTGGCCCCCGGCGAGGCGGCTGCGATCCAGCCGGTGGACGTAGAGGCGGTCCAGGGGCAGAAGAAGCCGGTGGACACGTTCACCGAAGCGAACCCACCGGCCGGCGGAAGGCTGAGCGCCTGCGTGTCGAGGGCGTAAGCGCACACCGTGCCGGGCGCGGCCGTGAAGAATGCCGCCGCAAGGCTGTTATCCTCGAGCAGCGGATCATAGGTCAGGGAAGCGGCGCTGCTGTAGACAATGAAAGAGGTGGGTCCGCCCGGAGCGAGACTGACGGAAAGATTCACCTCGACTCCCGTCCCGGCCTTCAGCACAGGCAGATCGACGCGGAAAGCCGAAGCCGAATTCGCGCACAGCGCAATCGAGGCGGTGCAGGCGGTGACGGTCATGCCCTGCGGGAGCGTGCCCTGGAAGGTGACGGATTCGGCATCGTCCGGGCCGCGGTTGACCAGGCGCTGGGTGAACTGGAAGGCCGAGCCGGGTGACACTGTCGCCGGAACCGTATCGCGTGAAACCTGCAATCTGGCCATGGCGAGCCGGGCGAGGAACGCATCCTGAACGGGGCCGGTAAAGTTCCGCAGGGGAGGGGCGGCGGCGGAGGGGATACGGAAGTTCGAGGAGGCTCCGCCGGCGACATAGAGACCGCCCTTCATGTCGAGGGCGAGCGCATAGCGGTCGCTCGCGGCGATGCCTTCGAAGAAGTAGGATTGCGCCACGCTCGTGCCTTGCGGGGAGAGCCGGGCCAGGAATCCGCTGCGAACTCCGGCCGCCGGTCCGGGGACCCCTGCCGCCTTCGGCAGGTCGTTTGAAAAGGTGATGCCCGACACGAACGCCGACCCAAGCGAATCGACGGCGATGGACTGCCCCCAGTCATCCCGCCCGCCGCCCAGGTAGGTGGAATAGAGCAGCGAAGACCCGGCCGCGTTCAGTTTGAATACAAAAGCGTCGCCGATGGAACCGCCGAGCGCGCCGCCATAGGCGCTTTGCAAGGGCAGATAGACCGGGAAGTCGGTCGAGGATGTGAAGCCGGTGACGTAGGCGCTGCCCTGCGAATCGACGGCGATCGCATGGCCGGAGTCCACGCCGTTGCCGCCCGCGCAAGTAATGTAATCCGCTCCGCCGCCCGCCGATTTCCACTTCATTACGAAGATGTCGGTTCCGCCGCCGGGACCGAGCGCGGCCCCGGCGGGCAGCGTGGAACAGGTGGAGCGGCCGGTGATGTAGGCGCCGCCGTTAGCGTCGAGAGCAACGGCATGGGCTTCGTCGTCGGCGCTGCCGCCGAAATAGGTCGAGTAGATCACCTCCGACGAGTTGGCGTGCAGCTTGAACAGGAACACATCCTCGCCGCCGCCCGAAGCGCTCTGATGGGCCTTCGAGACCGGGAAATCAGTAGACGATGTGTAGCCCGTAAATGTCGCGTATCCAAGCCCGTCGGCGGCCACACCCCGCCCGGACTCGAGGCCGCTTCCCCCGAGGTAGGAGCTGTAAGTGAGGCTCGATCCCTCCACGTTGAGCTTGATCACAAAGGCGTCCCCTCCGCCGCCGTAGGTGTGTTGAAAAGCGGTTGTGGTGGTGGGGAAATCGGGCGACGAGGTGGCGCCCGTGAGGTAGCTGTTGCCGTAGGAATCGATGGCGAGCGCGGTGGCCTCGTCGTTGTTCGTTCCGCCGACGTAGGTGGACCAGACGAAAGCGCCGTTCGAATAGAGCTTGCTCACGAAGATGTCACGCGCGCCCGAATTGTAGTCGCGGTATGGCGATCCGCCAAGTGGGAATTGGAGCGAATCGGTCCAGCCGGTGACATAGAGATCGCCCGAGGGGTCCGCGGCGGCGGCGGCGGCCGAGTCGCCGGCGCTGCCTCCATAAAAGCCGTAGTAGGAGATGACGGGATCAATGACCAGGGGGAGGGCGGAGTCATAGTCGCCCAGGTGGAACCCCGCGGTCTTCTCTTCGGACAGCGTGAAGGCGATGCTCACGTTTCTCCGCTTTCCGCCCGAAATCTGGTAGGCGGCGGGTTCCTCGTGCCGGAAGTCTCCTTTCGGCGTATGAAGCACGAGGCCGCCCGTGGGGCTGAGCGAAGCCGCGGCGTCGCGGAAAGCGAATCGCAGCAGCGCCGGATCGGCGTGTGCGGCGATCTCGAACTGGTATTCGAGCCGCTGGCGAGTCCCCCGCAGCACCATGTCGATTCCCGGATAGACACGGCGCCGCAGGGCGGCGTAATTCGGAACCTTGGTGATCCACTTCGCCGGGTCACGGCCTTTCAGATAGCTGGTGACTCCAGCCGGCTTCGATTCGGCGGTCCAGCGGCTGAGCGGGTCGGAGCCCTCGAGCGTCATGCGGAATCCGGCTCCCGATGCGGCGGCAACCAGTTCCCTATCCGTCAGAAAGAGGGTGAAATTCGAAGTGCGGGCAAGGTATTGGACCGATGAATGCGCCTGGCCTCGATTGGCCTCGAAAGCCAGTGGAGCTTCCGCCCGCATGAGGCGGACCATTTGCGGCAGCGCAAGATGGCCGGAGGAGGCCGCCGCCAGCAAGGGGAAAATCACGGTGAAAATGAGAGCGGTGGTTCGGAACACGCGATGGACGGCCTGAAGCCTATTTATCAATCTAGCTCACCGTGGGGTACCAGGGGTAATGGGTTGCGCGAACCACTCGTGATTGCGACAATGGGACTGCCCCGATGAGAAGGGGACCAGAACGCTTCTAATCCAGGGTAAACTCTGATCGACGCGACGAAAGGCGCTTTATTTCAAAGCGCCTTTCTCACTTTCGGTGGTATACTTGGGCTCCAAAGGCGGTCAAAATGCGCATTGCGGTGTTCGCGCTTTTGTTCCTTGCCGCGCTCCAGGCAGCGGATCCCGACCGGGATTTTTCCGGCGTATGGAATCTCAACCCCCAGCGCAGTTCCATCCGCGGCCTTCCCTTTCCCGCGGACCGGACCCTGCGCGTCGAAATGAGCGGGGATACCGTTCGCTGCCAGGGCGAGACAAACTGGACCTATAACACGGCCGGACAATCCTCCGCGAACACCGCGGCGGGAACTTCCTTCAGCAGCCTGCTCAAGTGGGAGGGCAGCTCGCTGCTCATCAACACCCTCGCCTCGGGCTCCCGGCGGTACACTCTCATGGACCGCTGGACGCTATCGAGGGACCGGAACACGTTCACCATCCGCCGCCAGTATCTGGCGGGGGGAGGAGAATCGGAATCGACCCTTGTCTATGAGCGCGAGGGCTCCGGTACGAACGCCGCCGAGCGGCCTCCGGCCGCCTTGATAGCGCGGCGTGAGCCGCCACCCGCAGTGATCCGCCGCTTTGTCGTCCCCAGAGGAACAAAGATCCCTCTTGCCACTGTTCACAGCCTGACCTCGAAGCAGGCAAGGACGGGCGACCGCGTATATCTCGAAACCACATTCCCCATCCTCGCCGAAGGCCGCGTTGTCATTCCTCCCCGAAGCCAGGTCGCCGCGACGTTAACCGCCGCAACACGCGCCGGCCGCGTCAAGGGCCGCGCGGAGATCTATCTGCGCTTTGATTCCCTCACCCTGCCAAACGGCGTCGCGCGCGATCTGCGAAGCCGGCTGAGTTCGGCCGGGGATCAAGCCGTGGAAGGGAGTGAAGGCAAGATCCAGGGCCGCGCGAACAAAGCCGGTGACGTCAAGACCGTGGGCGGAGCAACCGCTGCCGGCGCCGGCATCGGCAGGCTCGGCGGAAACACGGGCGCCGGCGCGGCGGCGGGAGCGGCCGCCGGGTTGGCGGGAGTACTGCTGCGCCGCGGCCCGGAGATCATCCTCTCCAAGGGCTCCGGAGTGGAAATGGTTCTCGACCGCGATCTCACATTCGACGCCGGCGAGCTGCCCTGAGGTTCTCTTCCTTCGTGCGGTTACGTCACGGGAGAAAGCGCTAACATGTGTACGGCTATCTGGAGTCCGGACCGCCCGCGCGAAGTACCGGAATGCCAGTTAGAGCCCTCGTCGTCGACGCCAACATTCTGGTGCGAGCCGTACTGGGGCGGCGTGTATGCGAAGTTATCGAGACTTACGCGGGGCAAGTGTCATTCTTCGTACCCGATATCACAGTATCAGGCGGGGCACTGGCCCCCGGAACCCTGACTGACGGCTGGCCGATCCTGGCCACGGCATTGGCGATGGCCTGCCCAGTTTGGACGGAAGACACCGATTTTTTCGGGTGTGGCGTGCCAACCTGGACTACGAACCGCGTTGTCCTGTTTTTGCGCGAGCCTCAGAGATAGCCGGAAATACGCGGACATAAACCGATCCATCAGTACAGCAGTTCGGCGTACCGTTTCTCTTCGATCAGTTGCTTCCGCTTGCCCGACCAGGCCTGGGCCGAACCTGCCATGGCGATCATCGCCTTCTCGAACTTCCCGGCGGCTTCGCGCAGCCCGGCGATATAGACATGTGTCTTCGGGTCATTGATCATCTCCCAGACTTCGATCTGGTGCTCCACCAGCAGGCGGTCAAGCGTCGACGTCTCTTCGAAAAACGGCCGGGCGCTCACGGCCTCGAAAGCCCGGAACGATCTCTCGTCATAAAAAAGGCCCAGATCGCGGTTGAGATCGTTATGGTAGAGCATCTCCATGCCGCTGCGGGCTCCATAGTAGAGCCGCACCTTGCCTTCCCAGCCGCCGATCTCCTCGTAGATGTGCTTGATGAACGCGCGGAACGGAGCGATGCCGGTTCCGGCGCCCACCATCAGCAGGTTGCGGGTTTCATCCGCCGGCATGAGGAAGTGGGCTCCATAGGGTCCGGCAATCTGGATTTGATTGCCGGGTACGGCATCGCACAGGTAGTTGGAGGCCTTGCCGGGATAGCGCTCGCCGCTCACATCATCAATATAGAAACAGCGGCGCACGCAGATGGAGATGGCTCCCGGCTGGGCCGCGTCGCCGCGCCTCGTGCTGGCGATGGAATAGAGGCGGATGTGTTGTTTGTTGCCGAACTCATGCGGCCCGGGCACGAGGACGGCAATGCTCTGCCCCTCGAGGAAGTCGAAGCTTGTGTCGTCGGGAAGCTGAAAAACAAGATGACGAACCTCGGGTCCGGTCCTGGGAGTGATTCTCTCACTCGAGATGAGCGTGGCTGTATAGGGATGGCTGATGTCGTATTCATCGAGAGTCATCAGGGGGCTGCCTTGGTTTGGAATCAGGGCCGGCATTGGTGTATCTCCTCCTTGGAATCCGGTTGAACCGGGCACGCGCCGGAATGGCCGCAGGCTCCGCAGCCGTGCGCCATGTCCTCGAGCACATCAGCGTCGTGCCGCGCGGTCCGCTTGCGAAGGAATGCCTGCACGGCGAACCATATCGCCATCAGCAGCAGGATCCCGCCAACGGCTTTCAATGAATCGAGAAGCATGGATCAGGCGCCTCCTCCCATGCCGGCAAACCCCATGAAAGCCATCGAGAGGATGCCGGCCAGCATCAGCACGAGAGCCGTGCCGCGCGCCACGCCGGGAACGTCGGAAAGCTCGAGCCGCTCCCGGATGACGGACATGATGACCAGGGCAAGCGCGAATCCGGCGCTCGCGCCAACGGCGAAAACGACGCTTTGCGCGAAGGAGTATTCGCGCGCGGTCTGGAACAAGGCCACGCCAAGGACGGCGCAATTGGTGGTGATCAGCGGCAGATAGATGCCGAGGGCGCGGAACAGCACCGGACTCGTCTTCTTGATGAACATCTCGAGCAACTGCACCGTCGAGGCTATGATCACGATGAACATGATGATCCGCAGGTATTCGGCATGCAGGAACACCAGCAGCAGGTTCGAAGCGTACGCCAGAACGCTGCTTACCGTGATAACGAAAATAACGGAGACGCCCATGCGCCAGGCGGTGGCGAACTTGCCGGACACCCCAATGAACGGGCAGATGCCGAGAAAGACGCTGAGCACGAAATTGTTGATCAGCAGCGAGTCGAGAAAGATGGAACTGAGCGATGCCTGGTTCATGCGGCTATCTCCTCGAGTGCTTCCGCCTTTTTCCTCGGCCGCGCCTTCCACGAGGAGAAGATCAGCAGCCACGCCGCCAGCGTAAGAAACCCGCCGGGAGGAAGCAGGAACAGCACCCAGGGCTGAAAGTTCGCGCCGAACAGGTGGATGCCGAGGAACGAACCGGCCCCGAGAATTTCGCGGACGCCCCCCAGGCAGGTGAGGGCGAACGCAAAGCCCAACCCCATGCCCAGGCCATCCAGCATGCTCTTGCCGACGGGGTTCTTGCTCGCGTAGGCTTCGGCGCGCCCGAGAATGATGCAGTTCACCACAATCAGGGCGATGAAAGCTCCCAGCGCTTTATACACCGGAATGCTGATGGCTTTGATCAGATAGTCGACGATGGTGACGAACGTGGCGATGATCAGAATATAGGTGGCGATCCGCACCTGCTTCGGCACGAGTTTTCGCACCATGGAGATAAGAGTGTTCGAACAGACCAGCACGAACGTGGTGGCCAGGCCCATGGCAAGGGCGTTGCGAACGCTGTTGGTCACCGCCAGGGTGGGGCACATGCCGAGCACCTGGACGAACACCGGGTTCTGGTTCCATAGCCCGTTGAAGAACGCCTCCATGTTCTCGGCGGTGGAGGCGGGCAGTTCCTGTCCGTGTACGTGAGCCATTATTCCCCTTTCTCGATGCGGCCGAGGTGGCGGTTGACGATGGGCAGAAGATCTCGCGTGCTCTTGTCGAGCGCGCGGCCCACCGCGCGGGAAGAGATGGTGGCGCCGGAGATGGCGTCCACCTCCCAGGGATTCTTCTTCGTGCCTTGCTTGACGGTGGTGACCGGATGCGCCGTCGACGTTCCGTCCGCGTTCAAGCGGACATCGAGATGGCGGAAGTTCGCCAGAAAGGCGGGATCGCTGGTGATCTTGTCGCCGAGGCCCGGCGTCTCCTTGAGTTCCACCACCTTGAAGCCTGTAATAGCCTGCTTCGACGGCGAGTAGGCGTACATCGTACGGATAACGTCGGCGTAGCCGCGGTCGCTCGCCTCGAGCACCACCCCGAGCAGTGCCCCCGAGGCGTCATATCCGGCAAACAGCCGAGGCCCGGCGTAGTCGAGATTCTTCAGGACAGTGATCCCGCCCGCGGGTTGCACGCCGTAAACCACCTGCCTTTCCACGCCCGGCAGCAGTTCCGCCACTGTTTCCTTCATGATGATCTCCTGGTTGCGCTGGATGGGAGCCAGGGTGCCGCGATAGGTGGTGACGATCAACAGACCGCAGATGAGCGAAACCGAGCCCATGAGGCGGATCATCTTCACGCTGCTTGCGGTTTCGGTGGCGGGCGGCTTTCGCGCCGGAGATTTCGGACTTTGCGTCGTGGCGCTCATGCCTTTGCCTTCTCCTTCTTCCGGGCTCCATAGATCCGCGGCTGCGTGAGGTTGTCGATCATCGGCGAAACCGCGTTTCCGAGAAGGATGGCGTACATCACCCCTTCCGGCAATCCGCCAAGGAAGCGGATGACGACGGTGATCAGCCCCATCAGCGCGCCGTAGATCCAGACCCCAAGAGGAGTGACCGGAGAAGCCACCATGTCGGTGGCCATGAACATCGCCCCCAGCATGAGCCCGCCGGAAAACAGCACGAACAAAGGGTTCGGATACTGCGCCGGGGCGGCCAGGTGGAACGCCGCTCCCACGAGAAACGCGCTCGAAAGCATGGCGGCGGGAATGCGCCAGTCCATGAATTTCCGGACGATAAGATAGGCTCCGCAGAGAAGAATCAGTCCCGCCGAGGTTTCGCCCGCCGACCCCGCCACTTTTCCAAGAAAGAGAGGCAGCACTTCAGTGGTGACGTGGTCGAATTTCTGCATCATCAGCGGGGTGGCGCTCGAGAAGGCGTCCACGCGAACGCGCTGAATCCACTCCGCGAGTTCGGGAGGTCGGGTGAACGGCAGTGTGAGCGTGGCGGGAATGAACTCGACGAACCGGTTCACCGCCATCGCGGGCGTGTATGTGGTGATTGCAATCGGGAAGGCCGCCTGCAGGAACGCCCGCCCCACCAGCGCCGGGTTGAACACGTTGAATCCCAGCCCGCCGAATAGCATCTTGCCCAATCCCACCGCGATGACGCCGCCCACCGCGGTCATCCAAAGCGGAAAACCGGGCGGAAGCGTGAGCGCGAGCAGCAACCCGGTGATGACGGCGCTGAAATCTCCCACCGAGGCGGGGCGCCCGGCCATGCGGCAGGCCACGTATTCGGTCAGGACACAGGAGGCGGCTCCCGCCGCGAGCGAAGCGAGCGCGCTGATTCCGAACAGCCAGACCGAGAAGGCGCAGATGGGCAGCAGCGCGTACACCACGTTTCGCATGATCATCGACACCGAGCGCGAGGTGTGGAAGTGCGGAGAGGTGCGTAACTGAATTTCAGGCGTTGGCGCCGGCACGTTCACGAGCCTTCCTTTCCCGGTTCATCTGCTTTGACACGCGGAAGTATTGAACCAGCGGTATATTCGACGGACACACATAACTACAGCAGCCGCACTCGAAGCAATCGTTCAGATGAAAATCGGTTTCCATCTCCTCGTAGCGCTCCTTCCTCGCCAGCGTCCCGAGGCGCGAGGGGTTGAGATGGAGCGGACACGCATCCACGCAGGCCCCGCAGCGGATGCAGGGATAGATGCGCCGCGGCCTGCCGTTCACGTCATGGCGTCCGAAAGCCACAATGCCCGTGACCCCCTTGGTGACCGGCACCTCGAGCGAACCCGCTGCCGGCCCCATCATTGGTCCGCCGAGGATCACCGAGGCGAGATCCTCCTTGCAGCCCGCCTGCTCGAGCGCCCAGCGCAACGGCGTCCCGAGCGCGGTAAGGTAGTTCCCGGGCTTGGCCAGCGCCGGACCGGTGATAGTGACCACGCGCTCGATCAAGCCCTGGCGCCGCGGCAGGAGTTCCCCCAGTTGGGCCAGCGTGGCGACGTTGAAGACACCCACGCCGATATCGCTCGGCAGTCCGCCCGAGGGCACTTCGCGGCCGAGCAGCACCCGGATCAGCATCTTCTCCGCGCCCTGCGGGTATTTCGCGGGCACGGCCTCCACCGCAATATCGGTAGCCGCGCCAAGCGCCGTGCGCAACGCCTCGACCGCATCCATCTTGTTGTCTTCGACGCCGATAATGCCGCGTCCGGCTCCGATGGCCTTCATCACGATGCGCGCTCCGTGCAGCACCTCCTTCGGCTGCTCCACCATAACGCGGTGGTCGGTGGTGAGATAAGGCTCGCATTCGCACCCGTTCACCAGCACCGTATCCACTTTCCTGCCTTCCGGCAGTTTCAGCTTCACATGCGTGGGGAACGCCGCCCCGCCGAGGCCGACAACGCCGGTTTCCTGGACGGCAGCGATGATCTCCGCGGGGCTCATGCGCTCGATGTCCTGAGGGGCTCCGTAGAGAATCTCCTGGCTCGCCGAAGGCCAGGGTTTGAGGTAGATCGCGGGCGCCAGGTCGCCCTTCGCCGACGGAGCCGGAGCAATGCGCTCGATCTGCCCGGTTGCCGGGGCGTGCATGGGGACCGACACGAAGCCGTTGGCCTTGGCGATGGGCTCTCCGCGGACGACTTCCTGACCCTCCCGGACAATGGGGATGGCGGGCGCGCCCGCGTGTTGCGAAAGGGGCACAACCAGCATCGGAGCGAAAGGGAGCCGGCGGATGGGCAGGCGCCCGGTCAGGTCCTTGCAATCCGGAACGTGTACGCCCCGGCGAAGCGCCTTGCCGCCAAATAGATCTCGAAGGCCCATTGGTTCGCCTGCCCGTTACATGTACTTTTTCGCCCGCTCGATGAGCTTCCCGGTCTCTTTGTCGCCGCCTTCAGCCGGGTAACCCGGATGAATCACCTGCGCCGTGCACTTCTCGGCCGCGCGCACCAGATCCTTGTACGGTCCGGCCTTGGGGTCCTTGATATAGGCGTGTTTCCGTTCGTCATAAGCGAACATCTTCGGGTTGATGAGGATGCACTCATCGCAGGAGGTGCATTCGGCGGAGTCGATCCACGGGGCAACGTAGCCGTTCCCGTCCGCTGCCGGGGCGGCCGCGGTCGCCGCCGCGGACGAAGGCGCGGCGATAGCGGGCAGATCGATCTGCATTCCGCCGTTGCCCGCCAGTTCGAGCAGGCGCGCCGCAAGATTCTGGGCGAATTCGGTTTTCACGCGCTGCTCGATTTCGCCCGCGTCCACGACCGGGCGAATGCCGGCCAGGGATTTCAGCATGCGCCAGAAGTTGCGCCGGTCCTCGGTCGCCTTGACGATCGGTTCGGCCGGAATGACACGGATCAGCCGGTTCTTCCGGTCCACGCCCCAGATGAAGGGAAACCTGCCCTCTCTGTCTTCCGCCGGGAGTTCCACAAATTCCGCCAGCGGCATCATGTTCTCGTTCCACGTGTCGCGCGGCGCGGTGCGGAACTGCTTGCGAAAACGCGCCTCGGTGACGGCGAAATCGGCGAACGTCAGGGGGAGTTCCATGCGCCCCGGCTTGCCGTCCTCCTCCGTGTATTCAAGCGTGTAGGTGGGCCAATCCTGATCGAGCGCCGGATTGCCTTCAAGGTCGAAGCACTCCTCCGCGGTGATGCCCTTGTCCGGGTTGTAGCGGACCAGCGGATAGGCCCTCGACTCGACGGCGAGCTTGGCCTGATGTTCACCGAGATCGTCGCCGATGCCGTGCTCCGGCATGCAGGCGCTGTAGACATTGAACAGCGCGGGCCGCCTGGTGTTGAGTCCGTCGATGAAGCTTTCGATCAGATGAGTCGCGTTTGAAAAACTCCCCTGCGCCACATAGGTGGTGCGGTGCGCCATGCCGATGAGCGCGATCTCCTTGCGGACTTCCTCCTTGCCCTTCACCGCCTTGCCATACTGCGCCATGTCGGAAACCTGGCCGGTGAAGCCCGACGTGCAGGCCTGGCCCCCGGTGTTCGAATAGACCTGTGTGTCGAGCACCAGCGCCTTGATCGGCTTGCCGGACATCATCATCCGCGAGAGGTTCTGAAAGCCGATATCGTACATCGCCCCGTCGCCGCCAATCGAGATCACCGGCGGGCAGAGACGGTACTCCTCGTCGGAAAACTTCCGCCAGTCGAAGTAGGTGAGAAACTCGCCGTGCTTCTCCTTCCTGTAGCCGCCGTTCAACTCGATCTCCGCCATGCGGATGGCCTTGAAGCCTTCGGCCATCTTCGCCATGTGTCCTTCGAAAACGCCCATCGCCATCGACGGAGAGTCCTGGAACAGGTGGTTTGCCCACGGAAACGGATAGGGATTGAAGGGATAGGTTGACCCCCATACCGAGGTGCAGCCCGTGGCGTTGATGATTCCGAGGCTCGAGCGGCCGCGGCGTCCCGCTCCCTCGGTGTATTGCGCTTTCAGGTGCTTCAACTTGGCCAGAAGCTGCGTCACTTCGCGAAGCCACTCGCTGTCGATGGTCTGGCCCTCGTGCCGTTCATCCAGCTTCTCCGAAAAGCTCGCCAGCGTCAGATCGGAATCCTTCAACCTGTCGAGCGCGGACTCGACACGGCCGGTGTCGGAAAGGTCCATCGTCGCGGCCAGTTTCAACCTCACGTGCTGGTCGAGACGCTGCAGCAGGCTGTCTATTTTCTCGATCTGTTTTGCCACACGCGGCTGCATGAGGGCCTCGACGGTGGCCACGAAGAGATGGATGACCGTTTTCTCCCCGCAGCCAAGGCAGGCTCCGTCGCCGCCCACCATCCCCATATAGTTGCGCTTGTCAAGCAGCAGCGTTTCGAGCGCGCCGATCTTCTCGTCGATGTCATCGATGCGGATGAATTCGGGGGAAGTGGTGGGGAGCGCCATCCAGTAGTTCCAGTCACGGCGCATCCGTCCGATGGTCTCCGCCGTCTGCGGCACGGGCCGCAGCGCGTCGTCCTCACAGACCTCGACGCATTCCATGCACCCCTTGCAGGCATACGGATTGACAGTGATGGAGAGCAGTCCGCCGCTGCCCTTCTGCCTCTTCTCCCGCGCCGTCCAGTGGGGTTGCGTCAGCGAGAACTTGAATTCGCCGAGCGCCTCGCGGAGCCACTCGAACTCCTGCTCGACCTCCTTCCGCCCGGCTGAATCGGGAGCGTACCCGAGCAGCACCTCCGCGATGGCTTCGCGGATCAGCGCCCGCACGTCGGCCTTCTCGCCCGCCGCCTGCAGCCTGGGGCGCAGCCTCTGTTCCACCGCGCGCACCGCCCGTGGAAGATGCTTCACCGGATGGCCCGAGCGGACCACCATCTTGTGCGCCGTGTCGAGCGCCGCCAATGGCGAGTGCACCAGTCCCGGAATCGCGCTATCGGGGCACACCGTGTAACAGGCTCCGCAGGCCGTGCAATTCTCCGCGATCCAGTCGGGATGCTCGAAGCGGATCCCCGTCATGTCGCGAAACACGCCGGTGACGGCCGGGATGAAGCTGAGGCCGATGAACGGATCCACCAGGTTGTCGTTCCCCTTGCCGGTGATGTAGAAGTTGCCCGTCTGCTCCCAGAAGCGGTGAATGTCCGTCATTGGCGTGGCGCTGGCGGGTTGCTCCTTCAATAGCACCGGCAGTCCGGGGTCCTTGCGCAACGGCCCCGCCGGCACGGTCACCTGCTTTTCCACGATCTCCTTCACCTCGTCGAAGCCGCGCCGCACCACGCGCATGTTGTCCTGCACCACGCGCGCGCCCTTGGCTCCGAACTTGTGCTCGAGTTGCGATTCGATGGCCTGGAACAACTGCTCTTCACTCAACCTGGCGGCGGTCATCACCGGCGAGGCTTTGAAAAACGCCCCCTGGAAGGCGATGCCCTGCATGCGGAACTGAAGTTCGGGGTCGGTGGCTTCCTCGCGCGCGATCCTGAACGCATCGAGATAGAACACGCGGATGCCGTTGTCCAGGATGACGCGCTGGTACTGTTCGGGGATCTGGCTCCACACCTCGCGCGGATCCTCGAACGCGCTCTGGACGATGAAAACTCCGCCTTTCTTGAGTCCGGCCAGCGGGTTCGAGTGTTTGAACACGTTCGGATCGGGAGAAAGCACCACGTCCACGTAGAAATAGTCGCAGTTGATGCGGATGGGCTCGGGCGCGGCGGAAAGATAGTACGTCGTGGGCTGTCCCTTCTTTTCCGAGCCGTATTTCGGATTGGCTTTGATGTGGAACCCCAGCAGGTCGAACAACGTCATCGCCAGGTTCTTGCCGGTGGTGATGGCTCCCCACCCGCCTACCGAGTGGAACCGCACCGTGATGCTGTCTTTCGGCATCAGGTTCGGATTCTCGCTGCCATGAACGGCCAGTTCCCTTATGTGAGGGTAGGCTTCACTGACCGATTGCTGATGAATCTCCTGCTTGGGAGTGAACGGCCTGTCCCGGAGAAAGTCCACCGAGAGATAGAAGAACTTCTTTCTGCCTCCGCCGGGCAGCATGTTCTCGATGGCTCCGATCAGCCCTTCCGGCTGGAGGTCGCGGCTGCCAAGGCCGTAGGAACCCGAATAGAGCGGTGGGATCTCCTCCGCGTTGCGATAGATCGCGTGATCGGGATAGGGAAGCGGCCCCTTGCCGCGCCCGTTCTCGAGGCACCGGCCCATGGCGGCGCGGATTTCACGGATCAGCGGGAGATCGGCGGCCAGCGGTTGATCCACTCTCTCGAGCACCGCCACGCCTTTCCGGCCGGCCAACAGTTTCCCGATCAGATCGCCGGGGAAGGGCCGGAACATCACCATGTTCACGACGCCCACCTTGATCTTCCGGGACTCCCGCAGGTAGTCGGCCACGGCCTCGGCGGTGACGAGCATGCTGCCCTGTCCCACGATCAGGTAATCGGCGTCCTCGGCGCGGTAGGCGAGCACCCGCCGGTAGCGCCTCCCCGTGAGCTCATGGAACTCATCCATGGCTCGATCGGCGATCCCGGCGATGTGATCGAAGAAGAACGGACGTTGCGCGGCGACGCTCTGCATGTAGGCGTCCTGGTTCTGGACCGTCCCGCACAGAACCGGGTTGTCCACGTTCCAGATCTCCGGTATGCGGCGCCGTGTGTTGCCGTAAAGGATGCGCTGCGCCGGAGTGGGCGTCTCGATGATGTCGTCGGGACGGCCCAGATATTCGGCTATCAGCTCCCTTTCGGGCAGCAGCAGCGATTCGATGAGGTGCGTGGTGAGGAAGCCGTCCTGCGCGCAGATGCCCGGCGTCAGCGAGAGCTCCGCGATCTTGTGCGAAATGATGTTCAGGTCGCACACCTCCTGGGCGCTTTTTCCAAACAACTGGAAGAAGCCGGAATCGTCCACGCAGTGGTAATCATCGTGGCCGGCGTGCACGTTGAGGCTCGCCTTGGTCATCGCGCGGCAGCCCATGTTCAGGACATAAGTCAAACGCTTGCCCACCGCCGCGTACAGAGATTCGTGCATGTAGGCGATGCCCTGCCCCGAGGAGAAATTCGTGGCGCGCAGCCCCGTCATCGACAGGCCGGCGGTCACCGCCGCGGCGGCGTGTTCTCCCTCCGGTTCGATGAAAATCAGCGGGCGGCCGGAGATGTTGATGTGACCCTTGGCTGTCTCCTCGGCCCAGTACTCGCCCATCTGCGTGGAGGGCGTGATCGGATAGGCTCCAGCGGCGTCGCTCGATTCGCGCTCACACATGATGACCGCCGTGTTGCCGTCCATCGCCTGACGGATGCCCGGGTACTTGAACGTCTTCTTTGTGCTCATCCTGCCTTCCTTGCTTACCTCGGCGTTGAAACCGGCAGATCCGCCGGCTCGACCGGCAGCGGCGACTTGCGGGTAATCTTCTTCGCTTCGATTCCTTTGGCCGGTCCCTTCTCCGCATCAATCCACACGATGGCCCCCGTGGGGCACCGCTGGATGGGAACATCGCTCGCCAGCCGGTTCTTCGAATAATCCACCACCGCGAGGTTGTTGACGATCCGGATGAGACCTTCGGGAGCATCGGCCGCGCAGCGCCCGCACGCCGTGCAGGCGACTTCACACGAGGCCTCGGCCTCTTCGCCGTTCGCCAGATTCTTGCAGGCCACCCACAGCCGGTGGCTCACCACGTGAATCGAAAACAGTCCCTTGGGGCAGACCTCGACACAATCCCCGCACGCCGTGCACTTGGCTTCGCTCACCACCGGAAGGCCGTGCGGATCCATGTGAATGGCGTCAAAGTCGCAAACCCGCTCGCAATCGGCGAGCCCCAGGCAACCCCAGGAGCAGTTCTTACCGCCTCCGGATATCAGCGCCGCCGCGCGGCATGTATCGAGGCCGCTGTAGTGGGCACGGTTGCGGGCCACGTGGTTCCCGCCGGCGCAGGCAAGGCGCGCCACCCGTTTCTCTTCCGCCCCCGCCGCCACCCCCAGATAGTTGGCGATAGCGATAATCCCGCCGGGCGTGCTTACCGTGCACTTGCCCGGGGCCAGTTCGCCCTGGACCACCTTTTCCGCGAAAGCCCGGCATCCGGCCTGGCCGCAGGCGCCGCAATTGGCGCTCGGCAGCATCGATTCCACCTCGTCGATGCGGGGATCCTCGTAGACATAGAGCTTCTTGCCGGCGAAGGCCAAAATCGCGGCCAGCACGGCGCCGATTGCCGCCATCAACCCGCCGGCGATCACGTACTCAAACATACGAATTCCCTTCGAGAGTTCGGGGTGCGGCAACCACCACAAGTAGGGGTATTTGCCCCAGACGCCCAAGCCCGATTCTCGCCGGGCCTGCGCCATTTGAGGCAGTCCGGCAATGGAATCAGCCAGCTTGCAGTGGAGAGTTTCACCGGCAATCCTCGCCTCAGGGGCCAGTGCAAGTTCCTTGCCACACATGCCGCCTTTACACTAATGAGAAGATGTGGCGCAAGACTCTCCTCGGCCTCGGAATCGCCGGCCTGCTCGTGGCGGTGCGCTACGCCGCTCACCGCGAATCGGAGAATGGGCTCCTGAAAGTCCAGAGGCCGTTGATGGGGACCGTCTGGACAATCGAGGTTGCCGGCCACCAGCCAGAGGCGGCGCGGAAAGCCATCACGGCCGCATACACGGAGCTCGAGCGCATCGATCGCATGATGAGCGAATGGAGGCCCGATTCTCCCATATCCGCCGTCAATGCAGCCGCTGGAAAGCATCCCGTCGATGTGCCGGCCGAACTGCGTGAAATGCTCGAAAGGTCCATTCACTACAGCGAAATCACGGAAGGCGTCTTTGACGTCACCTGGCGCGGCATGGGCAACATCTGGCGCTTTGACGGCGCCTTTGCGCCCCCTTCCCCCCACGAGGTGGAAGAAGCTCGCAAGAGGATCAACTACCGCGCCATCCGGATCGAGGGCAACCGAGTCTATATCCCCGCCGGAATGAATATCGGCCTCGGGGGAATCGCCAAGGGATACGCCGTCGACCGGGCCTCCCAAGCGCTGAAGAAAGAAGGATTTGAGAATTTCCTGGTGGACGGCGGCGGAGACATCCTGGTCTCGGGAACGAACCGGGGCGAACCCTGGCGGCTCGGCATTCAGGATCCGCGCGCCGAACGCGGGCGGATGACCGGCATGGTGAAACTCACCGCCGGAGCGCTGGTCACTTCCGGCGACTACGAGCGGTTCCGCATCGTCAACGGAGTCCGCTACCACCACATTATTGACCCGCGGACAGGCTACCCCGCCAATGCTTCGATGTCCGTGAGCGTTCTCGCTCGAGAGGCCGAAAAGGCCGTGGTGCTGGCTAAGGGCATCTTCATCCTCGGCGCCGGAAAGGGCCTCGATCTCGCGCGCCGCGAGAATGTGGACGCGCTGGTCGTCGACGTGCAAGGCAAACGTCATATGACGGAAGGTTTCGCGCGTCAATTCGAGCAGAAATAAGCAGTTTTCCGGTCAGGACAGTTTACGCGTTAAGGAGACGCATTTCATGCATGCGGAAACAACTGCCGGCCATGTGATCCTTGGCTGGAGCGCCGCCTGGGTTGCCACCGTTATCTTTGTCGCGGTTTACGTGATGGTGGTGCTCGAGAAACTCAACCGGGCCATCCTCGCGCTGCTGGGAGCGGGCCTGATGATCCTGGGGGGTGTTCTTACCCAGGAGGCGGCTGTTCGCGGCATTGACTTTAACACCATAGGTCTATTGCTGGGGATGATGGTTATCGTCGGCATCACCGGCAAGTGCGGCGTCTTTCAGTTTCTCGCCATCTGGTCAGCCAAGAAAGTACGAGCGCGTCCCATGGGCGTGCTGTTCATGCTCTCGATCGTAACCGGAGTTCTTTCCGCCTTTCTCGACAACGTGACCACGGTTCTGCTGATTGTTCCTGTCACCTTACTGATCACCGAAGAGCTGAAGGTGAAACCTTATCCCTACCTCATCTCCGAGGTGCTGTTCTCGAACATCGGCGGTACGGCGACCTTGATCGGGGACCCGCCGAACATCATGATCGGCTCCTCGGTGGGCCTCACTTTCAACGATTTCGTGCTCCATCTCACCCCGGCTATCCTGCTGGTGATGCCCGCCACGCTGATCCCCATCTTCCTCATCTGGCGCAAAGACCTGGTTACAACCGAAGCGGCCATGGAAAAAGTGATGCGCTTCAATGACCGCGAGGCGATCACCGACCTCCGGCTATTGAAGCAATCGATGTTCGTGCTCGCCTGCGTCATTTCCGGATTCATCCTCGCGCATGCGCTGCATGTGGAACCGGCGACCGTCGCCATGTTTGGGGCCGCTGTTCTGCTCCTGCTCGACAACCTCGGCCGGAGCGCCGATGAGCAGTCAAAGAATGTACACCACGCTTTCGCCGAGGTGGAGTGGGTCACGCTCATCTTCTTTCTCGGACTATTCATCCTTGTCCATGGCCTGGAGGTTTCCGGCGTCATCGCGAAGATGGCCCAGGCGCTTCTGGCCGCTACCGGCGGAGATCGCAACGTCACTGTGATCGCGATCCTTTGGGGATCGGCGATCCTCTCCGCCTTCATCGACAACATCCCGTTTGTCGCCACCATGATCCCGCTCATCAAGTCCATGGCTTCCACGTTTGGCGGCTCCCATGCGCTGCTGCCCCTGTGGTGGGCGCTTTCGCTCGGAGCCTGCCTCGGCGGGAACGGAACGCTCATCGGCGCGTCGGCCAACCTGGTGGTGGCCGGCATGGCGGAACGCGCCGGGCAACCTATCCGCTTCATGGCCTACCTGAAGTCCTGCTTTCTGCTAATGGTGTTGTCCGTCGCCGTGTGCCATCTTTATCTTTGGCTTCGCTATCTGTGACCCGGCCGGCATGTTCGAATCCGCTTCTTCGAGGTGACTCCCATGACCGCTAAAGACCTGCTCAATCCGCATCCGGTGACCATTACCATGGAGGAGACCTTCGGCGGCGCCCTCGAGATCCTGCTCGAGCGCCACATCCGCGCCCTCCCCGTGCTCGATTCCGCCGGAATCTACCGCGGCATGTTCTATCTCTACGACCTCTGGGAGTTGTTGCTTCCCAAGGCCGCCACGATCGAGGGGGCCATAACCGATCTCAGCTTCATGCCGGGCTCGGTCGAGGAACTGCGGGAAAAGGTTCTCGAGGCCGGCCCACGTCCGGTCACTCAGTTTCTCAAGGACAAGGAAGCCCCGGCCATCCATCCGGAAACGTCCATCAAAGAGGCCATCCTCATGCTCTATCACCATGACGGAGTTCTCCCCGTGGTGGAAAAGAAGACACGCAGGTTCCTCGGGATTCTCACCCCATGGGAAATCCTCAACAGGCTGCGGGATAAGGGGTGACTGAAGAATGCATTCGGAAAGCGCCGCGAAGGTGATCTTCGGATGGAACGCGGCTTGGGTCTCGAGCTTCATTTTTGCCGCGGTCTACGTGATGGTGATCACGGAGAAACTGAACCGGGCCATTCTGGCTCTGCTGGGGGCGGGGCTGATGATCCTTGCCGGCGTGCTCACGCAGGAGGCCGCCATTCGCGGCGTGGACTTCAACACCATCGGATTGCTGCTCGGAATGATGGTGATTGTCGGCATCACCGGCAAGTGCGGAGTATTTCAGTACCTCGCCATCTGGTCGGCCAAGAAGGTGAAGGCGCGACCCATCGGCGTTCTCTTCATGCTCTCGATTGTGACCGCGCTGCTTTCCGCGCTGCTCGATAACGTCACCACCGTACTGCTGATTGTTCCCGTGACCCTGCTCATCACCGAGGAATTGAAGGTGAAGCCTTACCCCTACCTGCTCTCCGAAATTCTCTTCTCGAACATCGGCGGCACTGCCACCCTCATCGGGGATCCGCCGAACATCATGATCGGCTCATCGGTGGGTCTCACCTTCAACGACTTCGTCTTCAACCTGACGCCCGTAATCCTCGTGGTGATGGCCGCCACCCTGATACCCATCTTCTTCCTCTGGCGGCGCGAGTTGACCGCCACCGAGGCCGCCATGAATCGCGTCATGAAGTTCAACGAACGCGAGGCCATCACCGATCCGCGCCTGCTCAAGCAGTCGCTGGCCGTCCTGGCCGCGGTGATCACCGGCTTCGTGCTCGCCCACTCCGCCGCCATCCAACCGGCCACCATCGCCATGTTCGGAGCCGCCTTTCTACTGCTGCTCGATAACTTTCACCGCGGCGCCGACGAACAGGCCAGGAGCGTTCACCATGCCTTTTCCGAGGTGGAATGGGTCACTCTGATGTTCTTTCTTGGCCTTTTCATTCTCGTTCACGGCCTCGAGTCCTCGGGTGTGATCGCGAGGATGGCGAAAGAGCTTCTCGAGGCCACGGGCGGCGATCGGAATGTAACGGTCATCGCCGTTCTGTGGGGCTCCGCCATCCTTTCGGCGTTTATCGACAACATTCCCTTCGTCGCCACCATGATCCCGCTCATCAAGTCGATGGCCCCGGCTTTCGGCGGCGATGAGGGGTTGCTGCCTCTTTGGTGGGCGCTCTCGCTCGGCGCGTGTCTGGGCGGCAACGGAACGCTCATCGGCGCTTCCGCCAACCTCGTCGTCGCCGGAATGGCCGAACGCGCCGGCCAGCCCATCCGGTTTCTGGCGTATCTCAAGTCGAGCTTTCTGCTGATGATCCTGTCGATTCTGCTTTCGCACCTCTACTTGTGGGTGCGGTTCCTGTAGGCGGACGCGGAGGGTCGATTCAGCGCTCTGGCCGGCACTCTTCAAAATAGGAAAGCACGTCCGCCAATTCCCGCACATCGCCCAGATCCACCTCGATATCGAGCAGGTTCACCTCGTGCATGATCTCGCAGCGCTCCCCCACCGCTTCGCGCGGCACTATCACACGGAAGCTGTCCGTGGCGTCGCGGCAGGTGGCGTACACGCAGTGGCTCGTGCTCACGCCGGTTACAACCAGCGTGTCCACTCCGAGCGCCGTCAGGTTCTCGTGCAGGTTTGTGCCCTTGAAACTCGACGCATAGCGCTTGGCGATGATCCGCTCCTCCGGCCGCCGCTCGAGCCGCGGATCCAGTTCAAACCAGCGCTCATCGCCCGGCTTCAATTCCATCCGCACCTTCCGGTCATGCGGCGAGGGGGGAAAGGACCAGTCATAATCCCAGGTAGTGAAAAAGATGGGAATGCCGGCCGCGCGTGCCCCCTTCAGCAGGGCGCGCACGGCTTCGACCACGGAATCCACATTGCTGCCCTGGGAGTGATTTGACGGGTCGGTCCACCACAGCGCGAGGTCGATCACGATGAGCGCGGGACGCCGGCCGAAGCCCACGTTTCCGGCCCAGCCGCGATCCACATACTGCTTCCGCAGGGCGGCCAGGTGAGCTCGAAGCGGAGCGCGCAACTCATCCGGCAGACGGAGATCATCGGAGCCGAAGGGCAGCCGGGGCGAAGTTGGAACGTCAGGCACAATAGGAGCAGCTTACTCCATTTTGCAAGCCCGTTCGCGCCGCCCTGGGATTCCCGTCATTCGCCGTGGGAACGCGGGAGGGGCGCTTTCCGCCGGGTTTTCCGCATCAGGCGAAAGGTCCACGGCGACATGGGGCCGGGTTCAGACCAGATCCCGCGCTTGTCAGTCCTCGCTTCGGATTCCAGCCGGGACAGGTCTTCATCCCATGGTGCGTACTTCCGGAACCACCACGCGAGCCCCGCCCTCACGATTTCGTGATTCAGATTTCGTCCGTCCGGCAGAATCACTTCGGCGATGGTCCGTCCATAGCGGTCCTTCCCATGGGTTCGAAGCGTGACGGTCTTTTCCCGCGCCAACCTTCCGGTGAACTGTTTGGCCCTGGTCCCGAACGCCTGCTTCCTTTCGGGACAGTCGATCCCATGAAGTCTGATCCGTTCAGGGACGCCATCGTGGAGAATGGTGATCGTATCGCCGTCCACGATGGAAATCACCCTGGCCTGAAACTCGACGGTGCCGGCGGTTTGCGCCGCACAAACACACGATGCAAGCAGGACCGGAGCCACGGATAGCCATGTCATGGGAATATGGCCGGGAACGGCCCGCCGGTCAATGACACACCTTGCAAGGCCCGTACCCTTGTCTCACCGCTTCGGACTGCTTGATCTCCGTGATTGTCTTGGATCGATGCAGCGTCCTACAGCCCTTTGCATGGTACTTCTTTCCGGTAAGTGTTACGTAGACGACTGCGTCCTCCAACTTCTGTGCGGTGGCACTGGTCAACGCGCCGGCGTGCGCGAGAACAAGCGCACAGACCACAACCTTTCGAGCGAACCGTTGGATGGTCATGCTCTACAATCGGCTGCTTGGTCTTGTCGCTTTATACGAAGCTAACTAGGATTGGTATCAGGTCCAGTAGTTCCGGTCCAGGCTGCGGTACTGAACCGCCTCCGCCAGGTGCTTTGCCGACACCTGATCCGCCCCATCGAGATCCGCGATCGTGCGCGCCACCTTGAGGATCCGGTCATGCGCCCGCGCCGAAAGCCCCATCCGCCTCACTGCCATCTCGAGCGTCCGCTCTCCCGCCCCGTCGAGCGAGCAGTGGACGCGCAGTTGCGACGGTGGAATATCCGCATTATAGAAGCCACGGCGCCGCTGGCGGTCCCGCGCCGCCAGCACCCTCTCCCGCATCCGCGCGGACGTTACTCCGTCGTCGCGCCCGCGCAGTTCCTTGTACGCCACCGCCGGGACCTCGATGTGCAGATCGATCCGGTCGAGCAGCGGACCGCTGATCTTGCCCAGATAGCGGGCGATGATCGCGCCCGTGCAGCGGCACTCGCGCGTCGCATCCCCATAAAATCCGCACGGGCAGGGGTTCATCGCCGCCACCAGCATGAAACTCGCGGGAAACGACAACGTCATGCTCGAGCGCGCCAGGGTTACCGAGCGGTCCTCGAGCGGCTGCCGCAGCAGCTCGAGAACGTTCCTCGGAAACTCCGGCATCTCATCCAGAAAGAGCACTCCATGGTGGGCGAGGCTCGCCTCGCCGGGACGCAGCGCGCCGCTGCCGCCCCCGATCAGACCCGCGTCGGAGATGGTATGGTGCGGGGCCCGGAAGGGGCGCTCACTCAACAGCGCCACGCCCTTGGGCAGCAATCCGGCCACGCTGTGCACCTTCGTGGTCTCGATCGCCTCCTCGAATGTCAGCGGAGGCAGAATCCCCGCCATTCGCTTGGCGAGCATCGTCTTTCCCGAACCCGGCGGACCCACCATCAGCACATTGTGCGCTCCGGCCGCCGCCACCTCGAGCGCCCGCTTCGACGTCGTCTGCCCGCGCACGTCGCGAAAATCGAGCGCCGCCATGCCGGATTCCCCGGCCGTCCGCACGGCAGGGACCTGCGGCTGGAACTTCTCCGGCTCGCGCAGCAGGGCCACCACCTCGGAGAGATGCCGCGCCCCGAAAACCTGCACTCCTTCCACCACGGCCGATTCGGCCGCGTTCTCGACCGGCACCACGACTCCCGGGACGCCCTCCCGCCGCGCGCAAACCGCAATCGAAAGCGCTCCGCGCACCGGGCGCAGGCTGCCGTCGAGCGACAGTTCGCCCACCAGCAGGAACCGTTCGCTGTGCGCCACCGCGCCCATGGCGCCGAGTATCCCCATTGCCATTGGAAGATCGAATCCCGCGCCTTCCTTTCGCACATTCGCCGGCGCCAGGTTGATCGTGATCGCCTTCGCCGGGTACCCCAATCCCGAGTTCATCAGCGCGGACTTGATCCGCTCCCGGCTTTCCCGCACCGCCGTGTCCGGCATCCCCACCGTGATGAAATCACGCGCCGACCCGGACTGGTACAGGTCCACCTCGACGTCGATCAGGTGCGCGTCGATTCCATAGACAGCCGCGCTGCGCGTGCGAAAGAGTCCCACACCGGTGAAGTGCGGCCGCGGCGCGGAACCTCTCCGGAAAAAATGAAAGGCAACACCGCCAGCCCTGGCCGGTAATAATGGAGAGGAAACACATGCCCGCTCTCCTCCAGTCCCCAACCCGAATCGAAGCCGCGGGAAACAAGCCGAAGATCATTGACGAGTTCATAGGAGCCGTCAACACCGGCGAGTCTCGCCTGAGCATCGCGCACATGCGTTCGCCCGGCGGCTGGGTCGAGCCCGGCCAGCGCCCCGAATTCGATGAATTTACCATCGTGCTGAAAGGCATGCTGCGGGTGGAACATCAGGATGGCGTGCTCGAAGTGCATCCCGGACAGGCGG
>JABAQT010000026.1:49388-64621 GCA_019187195.1 Bryobacteraceae bacterium | reverse complement strand
TTCGACTTGCTGCGGCGCGTCAGGCGGTAGCCCAGGCGCCCAACTCCACCGCCAGCGGGTCCTGATACCGGCGTCCCCAGCCGGCGAGCCGCGCGGCCAACTGCTTCACTTGGGCCGGGGAGCGGGAAAAGAGATTGTGATCTTCCCCGGGGTCGTTTTGTAAGTCGTATAGTTCGCCGGGACGCAGTTCGGGGCGGTTATCGAACTTACGCAGGATGAGCTTATACCTCTCCGTACGCAGCGCCCGCTCCTCGTAGAACGAGCCATCGATGGCCGCCTGAGGGATGTTTTCCATGACAATGGGCTCACGCCAGGCATCACTGCCCGCGCGAACCTGGGCAAGCAAGCTGTGTCCCTGGAAAAGGGATCCGCCGGAGGGTTCGAGAATGCCGCCTTTGACCGCCTGAACGCCCGCCGCGTCGAGAATGGTTGGCGCGAGATCCACGAGGGAGGCGCCGGAGCGCCGGACTGTTCCGGGTGGAAGCAGCCTCGGAAAACGGAGAATGAGAGGAATGCGCGAGCTTTCCTCGTAGGCCGTGCACATGCCCTCGGCCGTTCCGGGTCGAGGCCGCCAACTGCGGCCATGTTCGGTCGTGACAATGATCAACGTTTCCTCGAGGATATTCTTCCTTCGCAAAGCCTCCACGAGCCTGCCTACGTTCCAGTCGAGGTTCGACACAGCAGCATGGTAGGCGGCGTGTTCTTCGCCGCGATGCTTTTCGAGAAATTCAGCCGGCGGATCGAGGGGCTCATGCGGCGCGTAGTAGGACTGATAGAGAAAGAACGGACCGCCAGCATGTTGTTCAATGAAGCTCATTCCCAGTTCCGTGTGAACATCGGGGCGGTAGAGCGAGTGATGTGGCTCGCCGATCCAGTGGCGGAGCGTCGAGTTGAAGGCTTTGAAATAGTCAAAAAAGCCGGGATTGCCCGGCCCGAGATGCCACTTTCCGATGGCTCCGGTGGCATACCCGGCGTTACTCAGGTAATAGACAAAGTTGTCCCATAAGTCGAACCTGGCGTCGCGGAACGGATCGGGGATCGCCTCCTGGTAGTTACTGTTCATCGCGCTAGGCTTTGTGGGATATACATTGCGGCGCAAACCGTGGCGGTGAGGATAAAGTCCGGTGAGAATGGAGGCGCGCGCCGGACCACAGAGAGCTTGCGGGGTGAAGCAGTTCTGAAAGCGTATTCCCGATGCGGCGAGCGCGTCGATGTTTGGCGTCTGCGTTTTGCGTTCCCCGTACGCCCCAATGGCATCGGTGCGGCATTTGTCAAAAATAATGAAGAGGATATTTGGCGGACGCCGGGGGGGTGTCTGGGCCGCCGGCAGGGAGGCCGCCATCGTGCCGAGGAAGTGTCTGCGATGCATCCGGAAGTACTTCCCAACAATATAACAACGGGATATTTCGAACCACCGCATCCGGCCGGGCGGAATATCGAAGGGAGCCGCTACCATGGGAGTAATCGATGCCGATTCCCTTCAGCAGCACCTGGACTGCTTTTCGTCTTGCCTTCGATTCCCTGCGGGCGCACAAACTGCGCACCTTCCTCACGCTGCTGGGGGTGATTATCGGCGTATCGAGTGTCGTGATCGTGGGAGCGGCCATTGATGGGATGGGAAACTACGCCGAGGAGACGACTTCGAAGGTTTTCGGGAGCGACAGCTATCTGATTGCGCAACTGGCGCAGCTTGGACGGATGAACCGCAAGGAGCGCGCGGAGAAGTTGCGCCGGAACAAGCCCATCCGCGCCGAGGAGGTGGAATACCTTCGCGCCACCACGGGGGACCGCATCCTTTACAGTCCTTACACGCAGCGGGTGGAGGATGTGAAGCACGGAGACACTGTTTTTCAGGCGGCCACCATCCTCGGGGTGTCGGCTTCGCTGCCGGAGATTCGCGACGTGACGCTGACCGATGGGCGTTTTTTTACGGCGCAGGAAGAGAAGAACCGCCAGCAGGTGGCCGTGATCGGTGACGAACTGCGGGAGACCTTGTTTCCCGGGGTTTCGCCCGTGGGGAATGTGATCAAGATCCGCGGCCTCGATTTTGTCGTGGTGGGGGTCCAGGAGAAACTGGGTTCGAGCGGGGCGCGGACGCAGCAGGATAATCCGGTGTACATCCCGGCGACGGTGTACGGGAAGATGTTCGGACAGTCGCGGGGCGGTTATGCGGTCTTCGGAAGGCCGAGGCCCGGCTCGGGACTGACCATGGACGACGCGCTCGATATCACGCGCGTTGCTCTGCGGTCACGGTTTCACACTCCGCCGGGAGAGGCCGATAACTTTGACACGCTGACGCCGGACGCGATCCGCGCGTTCGTGGATAGCATTCTGGCCCTGGTAAGCGCGGTGGTGGTGCCCGTGACGGCAATCTCGCTGGTGGTGGGCGGGATCGTCATCATGAACATCATGCTGGTGAGCGTGACGGAGCGGACGCGGGAGATCGGCGTGCGGAAAGCGGTGGGAGCGAGGAAGGCGGATATTTTGAGGCAGTTCCTCATCGAGAGCGTTCTGATGTCGGCCGTGGGTGGAACCATCGGGCTGACTCTGGGATGGGGTGTGGTGGCGGTCGCTTCCCGCGTGGTGGAGGTGAAGCTGGGCATCACGTTGCCGTATGCCCTTCTGGCGATCTTCGTGTCCACGGCGGTGGGGGTGGCTTCCGGCTGGTATCCCGCCTCGCGGGCGGCGCGGCTCGATCCGGTCGAGGCGCTGCGGGCGGACTGATATGCGGATCTCCCACGCCGAAAACATGCAGATTGCCGTGGATGCGGTCTGGTCGCATCGCTTCCGGTCTCTGCTGACCATACTCGGCATCGTGATCGGCATCACGACGGTAGTGACGGTATCGAGCCTGCTTTCGGGGTTGCGGCAAGGGATTGTTACGTTTTTCGAGGAGTTCGGACCGGACAACATCTTTGTCACCCGCTACAGCGGGGATCCAAACCAGCGGCCTAAACAGACGGAACTCCGCCGCAAGCCGATATTGCCGGAATACGCGGAGATCCTGAAGCGCCTGGCGCCTTCCGTTGAAGACGCCGGGGTTCAGTTGATGATTCCCGGCATGATCGGGGGGCAGCCGCTGGTGGCGAAGGTGCCGGGGTTTGAATCGGATCAGGTGGGCATGGCCGCCTACTCGGCGAACTATTTCAACCTTCAGCCTCGAGACCTCATGGAGGGACGGATCTTCACCCCGGAGGAAGCCAACCGCGGGGCGAAGGTAGCCGTGATCGGACCGTCGCTGGCGGAGGCGCTGTTTCCGGACGGCAAAGCTCTGGGACGGACGGTGAACGCGGGCGGAGCGGAATTTCTGGTGATTGGGGTGTTCGCCAAGGCCAAAGGCGGCTTCTTTGGCGAGAACCAGCTCGACTACCAGATGGCCATTCCCCTGCAAACGGGGCGTCAACGGTTTCCCCGGCTGGACAACATCCTGCTGACAGTCAAGGCGCGCAAGGGGTTGCGCGACCAGGCCTTCGACGAGGTGCAGGCCATATTGCGCAAATTGCGCCGGGTGCCATTTGGGGCCGAGGACGATTTCTCCCTTTCAACGGCCGATCAGATCATCAAACAGTTTGACCGGATCACGGGAGCCGTGGTGGGGGTTTCGATTGCTGTCTCCGGTCTGGGGCTTCTGGTGGGGGGCATCGGGGTCATGAACATCATGCTGATGAGCGTGACCGAGCGGACGCGCGAGATCGGGGTGCGGAAGGCGATTGGAGCGCGGCGTGGCGACATCGTGTTTCAGTTTCTGACCGAAGCCGTGACGCTGACCGGCGCGGGAGGGTTGATTGGAATCGTGCTGTCGATCCTGGTGACCATGCTGGTGGGGGCGCTGGTTCCCTCGCTTCCTTCCAAGGTTCCGGTGTGGGCGGTGGCAACCGGGTTTGGCGTCAGTGTCGGCGTGGGTGTATTCTTTGGTGTCTGGCCCGCTGTGAAAGCCGCGCAACTCGACCCCGTGGAAGCGTTGCGCTACGAATAGGAGAGTTCCCCAGTGAGTGCCCCAAGCGCCGCCGAGAACGTCAGATTTACCCGCCCCATCGAGGGAGCATATCGCGAGATTTTGAGTCCGGAGGCCGTCCGGTTTGTCGTGGAGCTGGCCCGGGCTTTCGAGCCGCGCCGGAGGGAGTTGCTGGCGCGCCGCGCCGCGCGCTGGGCGGAGTTGCGACAGGGCGCCTTGCCCGGCTTTCTCGAGAGCACCAGGGAGATCCGCGAGGCGGATTGGACGGTGGCTCCGATTCCGGAGCCGCTCAAAGACCGCCGTGTCGAGATCACCGGGCCGGTGGATCGGAAGATGATCATCAATGCGCTGAACTCCGGCGCTTCGGCGTTCATGGCGGATCTCGAGGATTCGAACTCTCCCACGTGGGACAACAACGTGCAGGGGCAGATCAACCTGAGGGATGCGGTCGACGGCACGATCTCCTTTACCAATCCGGACGGCAGAGGCTACAAGCTGAACGCGAAGACGGCGGTGTTGCTGGTGCGCCCGCGCGGCTGGCATCTGGTCGAGAAGCACATGCTGCTCGATGGCGAGCCCGTGTCAGGCTCGCTGTTTGATTTCGCCCTCTACTTTTTCCACAACGGCAGGAACTCGCTCAGGCGCGGATGGGGGCCGTACTTCTACCTTCCGAAGATCGAGAGCCACCTCGAGGCGCGTTTGTGGAACGACGTGTTTCTGTTCGCGCAGGATTACCTCGGCATGCCGCGAGGAACCATCCGCGCCACGGTGCTCATCGAAACCATCCTCGCTTCGTTCGAGATGGATGAGATCCTCCATGAACTGCGCGATCATTCGGCGGGGCTGAACTGCGGCCGCTGGGACTATATCTTCAGCTACATCAAGAAACTGGGCCACCGGGCGGACAAGGTGCTGCCCGACCGCTCCCAGGTCACCATGGACAAGGCGTTCCTTAAGGCGTACGTGGATCTGCTGATACAGACATGCCACAGGCGCGGGATACACGCCATGGGCGGGATGGCGGCGCAGATTCCCATCAAGCACGATGCGGAAGCGAACGCGAAGGCGATCGGAAAAGTGACCGACGACAAGTTGCGCGAAGTGAAGGCGGGGCACGACGGCACGTGGGTGGCGCATCCCGGCCTGGTGCCGGTGGCGATGGATGTGTTCAATGCCCATATGCCCACGCCGAACCAGATCCACGTGAAGCGCGAGGATGTTCATGTAACTGCCGCCGATCTGCTCGAGCCGCATAGGGGTGAGATTACCGAGGAGGGTTTGCGCATCAATGTGGACGTCGGCATTCAGTACCTCGAGGCGTGGCTGAACGGAAACGGCTGCGTGCCGATTTACAACCTCATGGAGGATGCCGCGACGGCGGAGATCTCGCGCTCGCAGGTGTGGCAGTGGGTGCGGCATGGGGTGAAGACCGCGCGCGGAGCCACGGTTGACGGCAACATGGTGCGGGCGGCCATCGATAAGGAACTGGCGGAGAAGCCCGGAACGCCGAATAAGAAGGTGGCGGCCGGGATCTTCGCCGGAATGATGACGAGTGGAGAGTTTCCGGAGTTTCTCACCATTCCCGCCTATCAGCACATCGACTAGACATGAGGATGTTATATGGGGAACTATCCTCGTGGTGGCCCGTCTTCTCGCCACCGGAAGCGCATGAGGAACGGGCGGCGCTTTTCGCGGAAATTTTGAAGAAGGCCTGTGAACCGGAACTGGTTCTCGAGTTGGGTTGCGGAGGGGGCAGCGTGGCCTGGCACCTGAAGAAGCGCTTCACAATGCACTTGACGGACATTTCGCCGGAGATGCTGCGTGAAGCCGCCCGGCTCAACCCCGGCTGCGTGCGGTATCAGGCGGACATGCGGGATGTGCGGCTGAACCGGATCTACGATGCGGTCCTGCTGGGCGATGCGGTCATGTACATGAGGACGGAAGAGGATCTGCGCAAGGCCATGGCGTCCGCGTACGCGCACTTGCGGCCTGGCGGCGCCGCGCTGTTTGCTCCGGACGCGACCGAAGAGACGTTCCTCGAAAGAACCGAACAGGGCGGCGGTGAGTTGGATGGCCGCGAAGGCCGGTACATGGCATGGTTTCGCGATCCGGATCCCACGGATGGAGTCTATGATGTGGACTTCGCGATTCTGCTGCGCGAGGGCGGCGGCCAGGTGCGGTGTGTGCACGATCATCACGAATGCGGCGTGTTTCCGAGGGCTTCGTGGCTGCGCTGGCTGGGGGAAGCGGGTTTCGAGGCGGAGCGGATTGCGCATCACAGCGAGATGTTTCTCGGACGGAGGGGATAGGGACGGCCATGGCCGGAGAACACACAACCAAGGAATTGCTCGAGCGGATTCGCGCGATGGAACACGAACTGGGACTCGCCCTCGAGGAAAAACAGACTGAATTTCACTACCGGTGGTCGCAAGGAAAGGCGAGGTTTGAACAGGAGGCGATCGCGCAGCACCGGAAATTGAAGCGATGGCTGCCGCGCTACATTGCCGAATCGCGAATGCTGGCCATTTTGTCGGCGCCGGTGATCTATGCGGGGATGGTTCCCTTCGTGGCGCTCGATCTGTTTCTGTTTGTCTATCAGGGAGTGTGCTTTCCGATCTACGGGATTCCCAAGGCGCGCCGCGCGGATTACTTGATCTTCGACCGGGGGCATCTGAAGTACCTGAACCTGGTGGAACGGATCAATTGCGCCTATTGTTCGTATGCCAACGGGCTGCTGGCCTACGCCGTGGAAGTGACGGCGCGGACGGAGCAGCACTGGTGTCCCATCAAACACGCGCGCCGGTTGCGGGCTCCGCACTCGCGGTATCAACGTTTCTTCGATTATGGGGATGCGCGGCGCTACCGGGAACAGATCGAGGCGCTCCGTAGGGACTTCGAGGATCTTGTCGCGGACGAGGCTAATAAAACAGGGAAAAAATGAGGCCGGTAAGACGCATGGTGTAATGGGCGAGATAACCGCCCACCTCGGTGAGCGAAAACGCGAGGATGAGGAACATGAATCCAAATCGCGCGAGTTCGTGATAGATGACCAGGGGAATGCGGGCGGCGATGAGAAGTTTCGAGCCATCGAGCGGCGGAACGGGGATGAGGTTGAACAGCGCGAGGTAGACGCTGAGATTGGCTCCGCGGGCGGCGAATTCGCTCAATCCGGTGTTGATCGTGCCGCTGAAGATAGCGAGCGCGGCGAAGATTACCGCCAGAAGGATATTGCTGAACGGCCCGGCGAGGGCGACAACCGCGAGCCCGTTCAGGCCGTACCGGAGGCGTCCGGGGTTGGTGTTGACGGGACGGCCCCAACCGATGAAGCCCCCGCCGAACAGCGAAGTGAGGGCGGGAAGAATGATAGTGCCGAGCAGATCGATGTGGGCCGGCGGATAGAGCGTGAGGCGTCCTTCCCTCTCGGGGGTGTCATCTCCCAGGCGGGCCGCTGTCCAGGCGTGCGCGAACTCATGCGGCACGGTGAGGATGATCAACAGGCAGACGTTTGCGAGGGCGGCTTCGAGGTTCAGGTGCAACTCTAATTATCCCCGAAGGGAAAGCCTGGTGCTACCTGGACGAAAAAAGCAGAATGGACGATCGAGCGGGCCTTGTGCGTCATCTCATGAATAGAGGTCCTGAGAATGGACTCGTCCAAAGGAGGGACAGCATTGATGCAAAAAACTACAATCGGATTGTTCAAGACCGCCGAACACGTGGAAGAGGTAGTGCGCGACATTGAAGCGCTTGGATTTACGCGCAATGGCGTGGGCGCGATCAAGGAACCGGGCGTGTTTGAACCGAACGGAGTGATGAGCTTTCCACGGCTGGAATACGAGGTCGAGTTGGGACGCACGCTGAGCAGGTTGGGAGCGAAAAAAGAGGAAACGGAAGCCTATATTGGCGGACTTCGTCATGGCGGGGCGTTGGTGTTTGCCACGGACGAAGATGAGAAGAAAGTAGACGCCGCGGCGGATGTCATGAACCGGCACGGCGCCGTGGACATCGAGGAAAGCGCGAGCGCGGCTCCTCACTTGCCCCGCCTCCCCCACGAGTCGCTGAGGCAGACGCAGGACGCCGTGCTGACAGGGAGATCGCGGCAATCCGGCAGTGGAGCGCGCTTCTTCACCTGGTAGGCTTCCGAGGGTGCTTTTGCCGGGACAACCGGGCATGATTTAATCACAGAATGCATCCTGCGCACGGTTTTGTCTCGAAGCGGCTACTGCTCGGGAAGTTCGCAACGGTAATCCTATTCGTTTTGCCGCCGGCAATGCGGGCGCAGGACCAGGGGCCGGCGCCCGCGGCCGACGCAGTCAAGCAGACTTATGACAAACTCTGCGCGGGCTGCCACGGAACTGATGCGCGCGGAACGCAGCAGGGTCCGGGACTTGCTGGGAATCCGTGGGTGCGCCGGCGTAGCGCGCAGAGCGTGCGCAACGTGATCATGAAAGGCATTCCCGCCGCCGGGATGCCGGCTTTCGATCTACCCGCCCCCACGGTTGATGCGCTGGCGAGTATGGTGATGTCGCTGAACGCTTCGGCGGCGGACAGCAAGGTTGCGGGCAACCAGGCGGCAGGCAGGGAATTCTTCTTCGGCAAGGGCGGGTGCTCCTCGTGTCATATGGTGTCGGGCGATGGCAGCGCGGTGGGTCCGGATCTGTCGGTGATTGCGCGCAGCCGTACTGTCGACGAACTGAGGGATGCGCTGCTTCATCCAAGCGCAAGCATCGCCGCCGGGTACGGGCTGGCAACTGTTCAACTGCGAAACGGGCGGACGCTGCGTGGCTTCGTGCGCGGCAGAACCCGCTATGACATCGCTCTTCAGGATCTGAAGGGCGGCCTTCACCCGGTGTCGCTTGATGATGTCGCGCGGCTCACGGACGAGAAGTCCTCTTACATGCCGGCGGTGAAGGCGTCGGATGGGGAACTTACGGATCTGCTGGCATACTTGAGCGGCCTGAGTGGAGTGAAGCCGCGCCGGATGCCGTCGGGACCGGCGGCCGGCGGAATCGACTTTTCGTCGATCGTGAACCGGAAGCCCGAGGATTGGCCGACCTACAACGGAAACATCGATGGGAACCGCTACTCGCCGCTCACGCAGGTGAACGCGGGAAACGTCGGGAAGCTTGCGCTCAAGTGGACTTTCTCGATTCCCCTGTGGACGCAGTTTTTGCCGGACACTCCGTATTTTCGAGAGAACATGCGCTATTTCGGTCTGGAAACCGTACCCGTGGTAATGGACGGCATCATGTACGTCACCGGTCCGAACCAGGTATTTGCGCTCGATGCGCGCACGGGACAGCAGATCTGGCACTACGCGCGTCCGCGCACGAAGGGGTTGGTGTCGGATCCATCGCTCGGGACCAACCGGGGAGTAGCCATCCTTGGGGACAAGGTCTTCATGGTCACCGACAACGCCCATCTGATTGCCCTGAACCGTACGACGGGCAGCCTGGTGTGGGATGTGGTGATGTGGGATGAGCCGCAGCGCTACGGCGGCACCGTCGCTCCGCTGGCTGTTAAGGATATGGTGGTGGCGGGAGTTGCCGGAGGCGATTGGGGAATCCGCGGGTTTCTCGCCGCCTATAACGCGGACACCGGCGAACGCGTGTGGCGGCATTGGACGGTTCCCGACAAAGGCGAGCCCGGGTTTGAGACATGGCAGGGTGGGTCCTATAAACTGGGCGGCGGCGCTACGTGGTTGACAGGCGCGTATGACGCGGGCACGGACACATTGTTCTGGAACACCGGCAATCCGTGGCCGGATTCCGATGATCGCGAGCGCGGAGGCGACAATCTGTACACGAACTGTGTGCTGGCGCTCGATCCGGCGACTGGAAAAATGAAGTGGTATTACCAGTTCACGCCGCATGACGTTCACGACTGGGACGCCACCGTGCCCAACGTTCTCGTGGACACGAACTATCGGGGAAAGCCGCGAAAGCTGCTTCTGCACGCCGACCGGAATGGATTCTTCTACGTGTTTGATCGCACCGATGGGAAGCTTCTGCTGGCGAAGACGTTCCTCGACAAGGTCACCTGGGCGAGTGGAATCGGCGCCGACGGCCGGCCGGTGAGGCTGCCGCCGTCTGAGGTGAGCTGTCCGGAACACGGGACCAATTGGAACGGCACCGCGTACAGTCCCACGGCGCGGCTCTACTACGTGATGGCGATCGAGAAGTGTTCGGTGAAGCTGTTGCCGGGAAGCTGGAAAACGGCGCGGGCTCCAGTCGCGGCGGATCCGGGGCACAAGGTCTTGCGCGCGCTCGATATTGAAACGGGGAAGATTGTTTGGGAAGTGCCGCAGGTGGGGCCGATCGACGGCAAACGCGTGGCGGGGCTGATGGGCACGGCGGGCGGACTGCTCTTTTACGGCGATCCGAGCGGCTATTTCGTGGCCGCCGATGAACGCACGGGCAAGACGCTGTGGCGCATTCCGCTGAACGCGACAATCAAGACTTCGCCGGCGAGTTACGCCGCCGGCGGCAGGCAGTTCATCACACTCGCGGTGGGATCGAACATCATGGCGTTCGGGCTGCCGGAATAGCGCAAGCCGGTTGATAGGAGGATCTTTCATGAACCGCCGATCATTTCTCAAGTCCGCACCCGCCTTGGCGGCGCCCGCCGCGGCGCAGACCGCCGGCTTCGGCAAGAGCGGGTTGAAGATTACCGGAATCCGAACGATGCCGGCGAAGCCGCGAACAGGCGCATACAAGTACAAGCCCGCGCCCGGCTCGTGGAGCACGCAAGGCGTGGAAGTGGCCAATCCGATGTCGATCTATCCGGAGTACAAAGCCGAGCGCTCACTGTTCAACCCCGATCCCGGCAAACTCGACGACTTCGTGGTGGAGATTACGACGGATAAAGGGGTCAAGGGCTATGGGCCGGGCGGGAGGGGAGGCGACGTCATTGTCAATGGCCACCTTGTGAAACTGCTGATGGGGAAGGATCCATTCGACATCGAACGCCTGTGGGACATCATGTGGCGTTCGACGATGAGCTACGGTCGGAAGGGCGTCACGATGAACGCCATCAGCGGCTGCGATATCGCCTTGTGGGACATCGTGGGCAAGGCGCTGAACATGCCTGTGTACCGGCTGATCGGGGGGAAGACGAAGGATCGCATTCCCTGCTACTGCACGGGAAACGATTTCGAACAGCACGTGGAATTCGGATTCAAGCGTCTGAAATGCGCCATTCCGCACGGACCGGCCGACGGCATCGAGGGGATGCGGAAGAACGAAGCGGTGGTGAAGAGAGCACGCGACCTGGTGGGGCCCGACGGCGACGTGATGTGCGATTGCTGGATGGCGTGGACGGAACGGTATACCATCGAGATGGCTCAAATGCTGGAGCCGTACCGCGTGTACTGGCTCGAGGAAGTTCTTCCCCCGCACGACTATGAGGGCTTCGGCAGGCTGCGCAAGGCAATACGGTCCACTCGCATCGTGACTGGAGAGCATGAGTATGGGCGCTACGGCTTCCGGCAGTTGCTCGAGCACGATGCGGCGGAGATATGGCAGCCGGACGCGCAATGGACGGGCGGGCTCACCGAATTGCGCCGCATCGGAGCGCTTGCGGCGGCCTATGATATTCCCGTCATTCCACACGCTGGGGGACTTTCGCCGGAGTCGGTGGCGTTTACGGCTGCGACGGTGAACGCGCCGTGGTGTGAGTTGTTCCTGCCTCCCCCCGGCGGTCCCAAGGACGTGTATCAGCGCTTCGAGGAGATGATGCGCATCACACGCGGCCCGGAGGGAATTTACATGGAGCCCCAGGACGTGCCGGGGATCGGTTGGGAGGTGGCTTCGCTCGCGGCGCTGTGAGCAGCAAGCCGAAGCTCGCTCCCGCCGTCTTCTTTTTCCGAAATCAACTACGAGAACTGCCAGCCCTTGCGATAGGCGGGTTTGAGGTACTTGTTGGCTTCGGCGTTATTGGTGATCTTCATCTTCACGGGATCGTATTCGATCTTGCCTTCGACGCGAAGCGCGATCACACCGAGCAGCATCCACTCGACGAACGGTGATGCCACATTCAGGTTGGAGCAGGCCGCATCGCCGCCCTTGCAGGCGCGGATCCAATCCCGGTAGTGTCCGGGGGAGCGGGTGAGCAAGGGCGGAGGGAAGTGGTAATCCCGCATCTTCTCGACCGGGAGGAGGCGGGTCTGCTCGCCGTAGGTGCCGGTGGTGAGGATTCCCTTGGTGCCGATGAAGACGCTGCCATCGGGCTTGGGGATGTGGGCATCCGGATTCTGCTTCACTCGTTCGTATTCCTCGAGGTCGAATATCTTGCCGATGTAACCGGTTTGCCGGGGATGAGGGGAGCCGGCGGCGCGAGGTAGGGAGGGGAGGTCGCCGATGAGCTCGCCTTTCGGGACGCCTGGGATTTCAGGCGACACGCTGAGTCCGTCGTACCAGAAGATCCTCACCGGGGGCATGTTGCCGCGGGCGGGAAAATCATACCGGATGATCGAATGCTTGGGGTACATGAAGTCGCTCGCGCCTTCCTTCTTGATGCATTCGACGCTGGTGGGCGAGGTGAGGCGGAGCGCCAGGTTGGCGGCTCCGAGGATATGACAGGCCATGTCGCCGATGGCCCCACAGCCGAAGTCATAGAAGCCGCGCCAGTTGAAGGGCTGATAGAAATTGCCGCCGAACTCGTTGGGGTAGCCATTGCCGCCGCTCGTGTAGGGGCGGGATTCGGCCGCTCCGAGCCAGAGGTCCCAATCGAGGGTGGCGGGGACGGGAGAGGGTGGCGGAATGGAAGTGAGCCCCTGCGGCCAGAGCGGGCGGTCGGTCCAGGCGTGGACTTCAGTCACGTCGCCGATCTCACCGGCCCAAATCATTTCGGCGGCCTGGCGGGTGCCCTCATTCGAGTAGCCCTGATTGCCCATCTGGGTGGCGACTTTGTACTTGTTGGCCGATTCGCGGAGCATGCGCGCTTCCCAGACGGTGCGGGTGAGGGGTTTCTGGACGTAGACATGCTTGCCGCGCTCCATGCACCAGTTGGCGGCGATGGCGTGCATGAAATCGGGGACGGTGACGATGACCGCGTCGATATTGCCGCCCTCCTTGTCGAGCATTTTGCGGAAATCTTTGTACTTGGGCGTGCTTTGATATTTCTGATAGGTGCGGGCGGCCTGTTTGTCATCGACGTCGCAAAGGGCGACGATGTTTTCGTCCGCGCAGCCGGCGATATCGCTCCCCGCTTTGCCGCCTGCCCCGATCGAGGCGATGTTGAGTTTCTCGTTCGGTGACTTGTAACCGAGGGTGCGGAGCGAAGCGGCGCTTCCGAAACCGGCGGATGGAATCGCTCCGGCAAAAAGAGAGCCGAAGAAGAAATGACGTCTCGTGGAACCGTTGGCCATGAAAAACTCCCCTTCTATCGTATTCCCAAATCACTGGAGGATGTTAGCAAGGCGGAAAGCGCGGGGAGCAGGGGGAGTCTCCCGCTCTGAGAGTCAGATGGATGCCGGCTTCCCCTTGGCTTTGAGCAGATGCGCGCCGGGCTTATGGCCGAGTTCGTGGCTGACGGTCCGCACCAGCGCGCGGAGGCATTTCACACGGGCGTTCCATTTGTAGTTGGCGGCGACGATAGTCCATGGCGCCTGGAGGGTGCTGGTCTTGAGCAGCATCTCCTCGGCGGCGTCCTCATAGTGGGACCACTTGCCGCGATTGCGCCAGTCCTCGCCGGTCAGCTTCCAGCTCTTGTAGGGTTTGTTCACGCGCTCCTCGAAGCGCTTCAACTGTTCTTCCGGACTGATGTGGAGCCAGAACTTGACAAGGATGGCTCCGGCATCCGTGAGTTGCCGTTCGAAGTTGTTGATCTCGCGGTAGGCGCGGCGCCATTCGTGCTGCTGGGCGAAGCCTTCCACGCGCTCGACCATGACCCGGCCATACCAGCTGCGGTCGAAGATGAGAATCTGTTTTTCCTCGGGAGGGCGGAGACGGCGCCAGAACCGCCACAAGTAATGATGGGTCTTGTCCTCACCCGACGGGGCCGCGATGGCGAAGACTTCATAGCCGCGAGGGTCGAGTTTTTCCGTCACGCGGCGGATGTTGCCGCCCTTGCCCGCGGCGTCCCAGCCCTCGTAGACGATCACCAGGAGGCGTTTACGGATGTAGAGTTGATAGGCCAGTTCCCGCAGCCGCGCCTGCAGAATGGGAAGGTCATGGTGGTACTCCTTCTCCGTAATTTTCTCGTTGAGATCAATGTTTTCGAGCATGGACTCTTTGCGGACGTTTGGGATTCGGGGCGGATTCGGCGTCCTGCGCGGCATCAAGCAGCAGGGGCGCGGAATCAGGCGCCCTGGCGTGAAGCACCTCCTCGAGTCTGTAGATAATGCTCTCGAAGACCTTGACGCGCGCATAACGCGGATCGCCGGCTTCGACAATAGTCCAGGGCGCCCATTCGGTTTCGGTCCTCATGAGCATCTCCTCGACGGCGTTCAGGTAAAGATCATGCTGCTTTAACTGCAGCTTGTCCTCCGGATCGCGCATGAGCTTCGAGATGGGATCCCTGGCCTGTTTCTTGAGGCGTTGTTTCTGCTCCTGGCGGCTGATGTGAAGAAAAAACTTGAGCACCTGGTAGCCGTCCTCGGAGAGGGCCCGCTCGAAATCATTGATGTCCTCGAAGGCCTGCTGCCACTCGATCTTGCGAACGCGCTTCTCAACACGCTCGATGAGGACGCGGCGATACCAGCTCTGGTCGAAGATGGCCATTTCTCCGTAGCTGGGGATCTTGATCCAGAAGCGCCACAGCCAAGGCATGCTTTGCTCATAGGTGCGTGGCGAGAGGATCATGTGGAGACGGAAGACGCGGGGTTCGAGGTTTTGCGTGAGAAAGTTGACCATGGCTCCGCGGCCGGAAGCGCCCCACCCTTCAAAGACGAGGACGACGGGGACCCTGGCGTCCCAACAAAGGCGCTGGATCGAGTAGAGGCGGGCGCGCAGTCCGGGGATCCGCTTCCTGTATTCTTCTTCGGGAATGGTCTTGGAAAGATCGATCTTTTCGAGCATCGTTTCGGGTACGCCCGCAATCCGCCGCTACGGAGGACCCCTGACCGATGATGATATCAGGAGCGGATGAGGCGTGTTCGCGGCGGCCGCGCCTGATGTACAGGATAAGCGCGGCAGGCAGGCCATCCCCGGCCACGGATTGCCAACTGTTCGCTTTGGCGCCGCTGCTTACTGCGCCGTGAGCAGGACGGAGTGTGAGTATTTCCTCAACTCCGCAACCTGGGGAGACTTAGCGGCGGGCGTTGCCGCGAGGGAAACAGTCC
>JABAQT010000026.1:37555-49288 GCA_019187195.1 Bryobacteraceae bacterium | reverse complement strand
GGATTGCCAACTGTTCGCTTTGGCGCCGCTGCTTACTGCGCCGTGAGCAGGACGGAGTGTGAGTATTTCCTCAACTCCGCAACCTGGGGAGACTTAGCGGCGGGCGTTGCCGCGAGGGAAACAGTCCAGAACGGAGCGAAGCGTTTTTCGCCCTCGGAATCCTTCTTCGCCATGTTCACAAGGACGCTGAGGTCCGAGACGGGCGTGCCGTCGAGGAAGAGGTAATGGAGCGAGGTGAGGGAAGCGAGTGGGGAGAGATCCTTGATGTGATCCTTCTTGAGGTCGAGAGTGCCGAGGTTTTTCAGCCCGGCGAGCGGCCTGAGGTCGGAGATCTGATTCCCGTCGAGATATAGGGACCAGAGGCGGGTGAGGTCCCTGACCGGGGAGAGGTCGCGGATCCTGTTGTTTGAAAGATAGAGGGAGTTGAGTTCGGTAAGTTTTTCGATCGGCCGCAGATCGGTAACCTCATTTCCCGAGAGTTCGAGGTACTGTAGGCGGGTTAGTCCGGCAAGTGGAGAGATGTCACGGATCCGGTTGTGGGAGAGGGTGAGGGACTGAAGATTCGTGAGTCCCTTAAGAGGCGTAAGGCTGGAGATCTCGCCTCCGGTGAGTTCGAGCGACGCGAGGGCGAGGCATTTATCGAGCCCTGTAAGATCGCGAACTCCCTTTGCGTTTCCGGAAATAGTGGAGAGGCTCTTGACGTCATCGGCTGTAAGAGGCTCCTTATTGTCCCGCTTACCGAAGACGTAACTGCGTACAACGGCCTCGAGGTTCTTATCCGGGAAAAGAGGCCCCGGCGGCTCTCCAGCGAAGACCGGTGAACCTCCCGGAAGCCCCATGCAGGCAACAGCCAGACAGATGTGAAACCGCACGGAAGGAAATGTATCACTGGCGCGCGAAAAGAGTCAATACAGTCCAGGCTGGATATAGATTCTCTCCCGCAAACGGACCTACAGGATGGCCGGATTCAATTACTAACGTGCCCCGCGTGACTTAGGGATGATGTTGCAGCCTGGCAATCGCATCGCGGAGTAGTTCCCGGGTCCGCTCCAGGTGGGCATCGTCGCGATAGCGCGTGCGCGGCCAAAAGAAGCCGCGGAGGCCATCGCCCTTGGACCGGGGAACGATGTGGACGTGGAGGTGGGGGACGCTCTGGCTGACCTTGTTGTTGAGCGCGAGGAAGGCGCCCTGGGCTCCGAGAGCTGTCTCGAGGGCGAGTGCCAGCAGCCTGGCGTTGCGGAAAAGAACGCCGGACAGTTCGCCGGGCAGTTCGGCGAGATTGGCGACGTGGCGGTGAGGAATCAGAAGAATATGGCCGGGGAAGAGAGGGCGGTGGTCGAGGAAAGCGAGGGTGGCGGAGTCCTCGAAAACGATAGCCGCTGGCGCCTCGCCGGATGCGATCTCACAGAACTTGCAGGAGGGCATGGGGCGTCATGGTTCGTCTGGCGGGTCGAATGTCAGGGATTCGGCTTGCGGGAGATCCTCCGGTCTGCCGACGTCCATCCATCGCCCCTTGATCTCGTACATACGAACGTGGTGATTCGCTTCCAGGAGTTGAGCAATGGCGGACGTGATTTCATACTCTCCTCGAGGAGAGAGGGGGACGCGTTCGAGCTCAGCGAAGATACGGGACGTGAAGGCGTAGACGCCGGCGCTGTTCCAGTTGGTGGTCGAAGTTCCCGGCGGCGGCTTCTCGACGATGCGGGTGACATGCCCGTTCTCTTCATAAACCGCGGCGCCGGGCGCGGGGTCGGCCGCGAATTTCACCCCTAGAACCGCTTCGGCGGGAGGTTCGAGCAGATGGGCGATGCCGCGGTAGGCCGAGGGCGCGCACAGGATATCGCCGAACGTGAGCAGAAAAGGATCCGTGCCGCAGAAGGAGCGTCCGGCGAGGACGGCGCGCGCCGTGCCGTTTAATTCGCGCTGAACGTGAAAGGTGAGGGGGAGCGGGTAATCGGAAAGGCAGGCGCGGACCTGGTCGCCGAGGTAACCGGTAACGACGCCGATCTCCCTCACTCCCGCCGCGCGCAGGCGGTCGAGGACGTGCCGCAGGATGGGTCTGCCATTCAGCGGGAGCAAAGGTTTGGGCAGTTCCCGGGTGAGGCTGCCCATGCGGGTGCCCTTGCCGGCGGCGAGCACGAGAGCTTTGCTTGGATTCACCGCCCGACATGGTAACAGTTTCATTGGCGTCACGAGGGGGAGGCGTATCCTACACTGAAGGTAATGAGCTACCAACTGGCGGTGGATTACCGGCCGCGAGGAGACCAGGAGACAGCGATCGAGCAACTGACGCGCGGCGTCAACGGGGGAGACCAGCACCAGGTGCTGCTGGGCGTGACTGGTTCGGGTAAGACGTTCACGATGGCGAAGGTGATCGAGCGGACCGGGCGGCCGGCGATCATCCTGGCGCATAACAAGACCCTGGCGGCTCAGCTATATCAGGAGTTCAAGAGTTTCTTTCCGAACAACGCGGTCGAGTATTTTGTCAGCTACTACGATTACTATCAGCCGGAGGCGTACATACCGGCGTCGGACGTGTATATCGAGAAGGAAGCGACGGTCAATGACGAGCTGGATAAGTTACGCTTGTCGGCTACGCGGTCTTTGTTCGAGCGGCGGGACTGCGTGATCATCGCGAGCGTCAGTTGCATCTACGGCTTGGGATCGCCGGAGGCGTACTACGGGATGCTGCTGATGCTTGAGAAGGGCCAGCGGCTGAAGCGCGAGCAGATCACCCAGCGGCTGGTCGAGATCCTGTATGAGCGCGGCGATGGGGATTTCCGCCGCGGAACGTTTCGCGTGCGCGGAGATGTGATCGAACTGTTCCCCACTTATGACGACTATGCCTACCGCATCGAACTGTGGGGCGATGAGATCGAGAACCTGTCACAGGTGAATCCCCTGACGGGGGCGGTCCGGCAGACATACCTGCGGCTGCCGATCTACCCGAAGACCCACTATGTGATGAGCGCCGAGACGCGCGAAGAGGCGATGCACAGCATCCGCATGGAGTTGGACGCCTGGCAGAAGGAGTTGCGGGAACAGGGCAAACTGGTGGAAGCGCAGCGGCTCTACCAGCGGACGATGTTCGATTTGGAAATGATGCGGACGATCGGGTATTGTCACGGGATCGAGAATTACTCGCGGCATTTTTCGGGGAGGCTGCCCGGAGAGGCGCCGCCGACACTGCTCGACTATCTGCCGCATGACTGCCTGGTGTTTATTGACGAGAGCCACCAGACGATCCCGCAACTCGGCGGGATGTATCACGGGGACCGGTCGCGGAAGGAGAACCTGGTGTCATTCGGGTTCCGGCTTCCGAGCGCGCTCGACAACCGGCCGTTGACGTTCGAGGAGTTCGAGAACCGGGTGAACCAGTTGATCTATGTGTCGGCGACGCCTGGACCGTATGAGTTGACGAAATCGGCGGGAGTGGTTGTCGAGCAGGTGATCCGGCCGACGGGGCTGGTGGATCCGGAAGTCGAGATCCGTCCGATCCGGGGGCAGGTGGACGATCTATTGCACGCGATTCGCGAACGCGTCGAGCGCGATGAGCGCGTGCTGGTGACGACGCTGACGAAGCGCATGGCGGAGGATTTGACGGAATACTATTCCGAACTCGGAGTCAAGTGCCGGTATTTGCACTCCGAGGTCAGCACCCTGGACCGGGTCCGGATTCTGCGGGATCTGCGGAAAGGGGAGTTCGACGCGCTGGTGGGCGTGAACCTGCTGCGCGAGGGACTCGATCTGCCGGAAGTATCCCTTGTTGCGATCCTCGACGCGGACAAGGAAGGCTTCCTGCGGTCCACCGGGTCATTGATCCAGACGATCGGGAGAGCGGCGCGGAATATCAACGGGCGGGCCATCCTGTATGCGGATGTTGTGACCGACAGTATGCGCAGGGCGATCGAGGAGACAAACCGCCGGCGGAGGATTCAGACCGACTATAACGAGCGGAACAACATCACGCCCCAGTCCATCGTGAAGCCGGTGGACATGACCCTGGTGGCGATTGCCGAATCCGACTACGTAACCGTTCCGCTCGAGGCCGAAACCGGGTATGATGCAATGACTTCCGAGCAGCGCTCGAAGGCGGCAATCGAATTGGAGGCTCTGATGAAGGAAGCGGCGCGTAACTTCGAGTTCGAGAAAGCGGCACGCTACCGCGACCGGATCAAGGAACTGCGCACACCGAAAGCTTATGAAGAGATTGGCTCCGATAGCGTTGCTGGCGGCGGGAAAGGTTAGAGACTCGTTCTTGAGGCGCGCCCCCGTTGTGAAGGAGCGCCTGGGTCCGGTGCGGTCGTCTTCCTACCGGTTGGCGAGCCGGATATCCAATATTCTCGGAGCGGGTTTTCCGGTGGAGCATCTGGATGCCTTCGCTTCGTGCGGCGTCATTCTGATCTCGAGCCCGGAGCACAGTATCTGCGGGGCCATCGAGGAACTGGCGGAAGCGGAGTTGGATTGGAAAACGAAAACCGTGCTGCTGTGCAACTCGGCGTGCGACAGCGAGGCGCTGCGGCGGTTGGGCGAGGCGGGGGCGGCGACGGGTTCGATAACTCCCGTGGATGGGCCTGACGGGCGGTTGTATGTGGCCGAGGGAGACCGCAAGGCGATTGCGCAGGCAAGGATCCTGGTGGCCGCGCACGGTGTGAAGGTGATTCCAATGGATCACGGGCGTAAGTCGCTGTACCTGGCGGGAGTGAATTTCGCGACCGGATTGGCGCTGCCGCTGCTGGCGGCGAGTGTCGAGACTTTGCGCGCCACGGGGGTCGAGCAGAATGACGCGGTGGTGATTGCGGAGCGCCTGTTTCAGCGAACCCTGCGCGCATATGTGAAGGGCGGTCGAAGGGCCTGGGAAGGGGAGTTGGTGGTGAAGAACCAACAGGCGATCCGGCGTCAGGTGCGTTCGCTTTTCGAGGTCAGCCCGCATCTGGCCGCCTATTTTTTTCAGAACGCAATGCAGGCTGTGAAATTGTTCCGGCAGGATCCGCAATGGCTGAAGGAGTTGGCCGAAGACGCTTATCCGAAGGCGCAGGGCAGGTGAGCGGAGCGTCCGCCTCAGTGCTTTGCCTGGTTGCGGAAAAAGTTGTTGAGTTCCGCCAGTGAGACAAGACCCTCGAAAGGCTGGAAACTGCCGTGTTCGGCGATCGAGGAGGCGGCATGGAGGAAGGCGGTGAAGGCCGCGCGCGCCAATGCCGAGCCGACGCTGATGCGGCGAACGCCGAGTTCGGCGGCGCCGGAGACGGTGAGGCCGGTATGGGAGCCCATGAGAAGATTGACGGGTTTAGGGTGGACGGCGGCGACGATGGCGCGGATGTCATCGGCGGCGCGGGGGCCCGGGGCGTAGAGGACATCGGCTCCGGCTTCGGCGTAGGCTTGAAGCCGGCGGATGGACTCCTCGAGAGGCTTCTCGTGCCCCACGAGGAAACATTCGGCGCGTGCGGTCAGCAGAACCGGGGCTAGGGAAGCGTCGATGGCGGCGCGCGCGGCGCGGATGCGCTCGACGGCCAGAGGGAACTCGTAAAGCGGGCGCGCGGAGTCCCCCGTGGCATCCTCGATGGAGAGGCCGGCGACTCCCGTCTCCACGCAGAGGCGAACGTTCCGCGCGACGTCCTCGGGATGATGCGCGTAGCCGGATTCGAAGTCGGCGTTGACGGGGAGTGGCGTGGCGTTGACCAGTTCCGATATGTGCGCGAGCGCGGTGTCGAGCGGAACGGCCCATTCGGCGTCCGGACGCCCGAGCGAGAGGGCAAAGCCGGCGCTGGTGGTGGCAAGGGCGGGGAAGCCGAGGTGCTGGAGGTAGAGAGCGGAGCCGGGATTCCAGGGATTGGGAATCACGAAACAGCCGCTTTCGTGGAGCTTGCGAAACGCGGCGCGGCGGGCGGCGAAAGCGGAAAGTTCCATGGGAGAAGGCGTTTCTAGTATACTCCGGTCGATGCGCCGTTTATGGATGTTTGCCGTGTTCGCCGTCTTGTGTGGGGCGCAGGATACACGGCTCGACCGGCTGCTGAAGGACATCCTGATTTTTGACGCGCACATCGACACGCCGCGATATTTTCTCGATGAGGGCTACCGGCTGGCGGACCGTCACGCTTATTACGAACTCGATCTGCCGCGGATGCGGGAAGGGCGCATGGGAGCGGTGCTGTTCGGGATCTATGCGCAGCCTCAGGATTTTTCGCCCGCGCAATTTCTGCCGCGGGCGCTCGAGGTGCTGGACGCGCTGCGGATGGAGGTGGCCCGTAACGGGAAGGACATCGAGTTCGCCTTTACAAGCGATGACGTGATGCGCATCCACGGGGCGGGCAAGATAGCGGCGCTGGCGAGCCTCGAAGGCGGTCATCTGATTGGGGACAGCGCGCGAATTCTGAGGGATTTCGAGCGGCTGGGCGTCCGGTACATGACGCTGGCGCACTTCAGGAACAACGTGTTCGCCGATTCCATGACGGATGCGCCGGCGCATGGCGGGCTGTCGGCGCGAGGTAAGGAACTGGTGCGGGAGATGAACCGCATGGGCGTAATGGTGGATGTGTCGCACATCTCGGACAAAGCGGTGCTCGACGCCGTGGACGCGAGCGCCTTCCCCGTCATTGCCTCTCATTCGTCGGTGAAGGCGATTGCGCCGATTCCGCGGAACATGCCGGACGAGGTGATCCGGGCGGTGGCGCGGAAAGGCGGGGTGATCTGCATCAATTTTCACGCGGGGTATCTGAACAAGGCGGCCTACGAGGTGTATATCCGCAACAAGCCGAAGCGCGATGAGGAGATCAAAGCGGCGGGGAAGGACTGGGAGAAGATACGGCGGATCCAGCGCCGTTACTACGATTACATGCCTCCCGTTCAGGTGAAGGAACTACTGCGGCACATCGACTACGTCGCGAAACTGGCGGGCGCCGCGCACGTGGGATTGGGGTCGGATTTCGACGGGGTGAGCGGCATGGTCCCTGTGGGAATGGAAGACGTCTCGAAGTATCCGGCGCTGGTGAAGGGACTGATGGAAATGGGATACAAGGATGAAGACATCCGGAAGATCATGGGTCTGAACCTGGTGCGGGTGATGCGGGAGAACGAAAGGAGAGCGCAATGAGAAGACGCGAATTTCTGGGCACGATTGCTGCCGCGCCGGCGCTGGGCGCGGACGGAAGGAGGAAGAAGATTGCCTGCCTGAGCAGCACGTATCATGTGCGGTCGCATTCGGACAACTTCATCACACGGTTCCTCGAGGGTTATTGGATTGACACGAAATACTATCCACCGCCGTTTGAAGTGGCGTCGTTGTGGACGGACCAGATCCATCCGGCGGATATAGGGGGCAGGCTTGCGCAGGCCTACGGCGTGCGCGTGGCGAGCTCGATTGAAGACGCTTTGACCCTGGGGACGGGGAAACTGGCCGTCGACGGGGTGGTGCTCGTGTGCGAGCACGGAAACTATCCGTTCAATGACCGGCAGCAGCAGCTGTATCCGCGCTACGAGTTCTTCGAGCAGGTGGTGAACGTGTTTCGGTCGAGCGGACGGTCCTGTCCGGTTTTTTCGGACAAGCATCTCTCCTATGACTGGAAGAAGGCGAAGCGGATGTATGACTGGTCGAGGGAACTGCATTTTCCTTTCATGGCGGGATCGAGCGTTTCAGTGACATTCCGCCGGCCGGAAGTGGATCCGCCATTGGGGGTGGAGATGGAATCCGCGCTGTGCGTGGGCGGCGGATGGGTGGCTGATGGTGGGATCTTTCACCTGCTCGACACGCTGCAGGCCTTTGTCGAGCGGCGGAAAGGAGCCGAGACGGGCGTGAAGGCGGTGCGGATGATGACGGGGGACGCGGTATGGAAGGCGGCGGCCGAAGGGTTATGGAAGAGGGAACTTCTGGACGCGGCGCTCTCGCGCGGGGAAAAGGTGGCTCCCGGCCGGCCCGAGGATGGGAAGAGCGCCGTGGTGGGCATTGTCGAGTATCGCGACGGGTTTCAGGCCGCGGTGCTGGCGCTCGGATCGAAGGTCAACGAATACCTTATGGCTTACAAAGCGCGGGGAAAAGTGGAGAGCACGCTGTGTTACGTTCCGTCGGAAAATTCCAACAATTTTTCGATGCTGGTGCATGGAATCACGCAGATGATCCGGACGGGCAAACCGTCGCACCCCGTGGAGCGGACGCTGTTGGTGAGCGGCGTGTTATCGGAGTTGATGGAGTCGCGATACCAGCAGGAAAAGCGATTGGAGACGCCGGAACTGGCGGTGAGCTACAAGGCTCCGGCAAAGTCCTGGTATGCGCATGGGATGGGGAGTTAGGTGATGATCGAGGCAAAGAGCGAGAAGTTGTGGAACTACATCAGCCGCGACGCCAAAGTGGAGCGCGTGGCGACAGGGTTCGGTTTTGTGGAAGGTCCCGTGTTCAGCCGCCTGGGCTTTCTCTTGTTCAGCGACCTGCGGCAGGAGCGGATTTTCCGTTGGGAGCGCGGCAAATTGACGGTGTTCCGCGATAAGAGCAATCATGCAAACGGACTCACGTTCGATCATCAGGGCCGTCTGCTTACCTGTGAAAAAGGGCGCGTGACGCGGACGGAGAAGAACGGAGCGATCACGGTTCTGGCCGGCGAGGGACTCGAGGGGCCTAACGATCTTGTGTATGCAATCGATGGAAGCCTGTATTTCACGGACTTTCCCAAAGGCCGCGTCTACCAGGTGACCCGCGAGCGGAGCGGAGTGGGAGGAACCGCGGATAAGGGAACAGTCCGCGTGGTGAGCGAGGATGGCGAAGGACCCAACGGCGTGGCGCTTGCTCCCAAACAGCAGAAACTGTACGTGGCGGACTACCGGAAGAAGCTGATTCGGGTGTATGGAATCAAGGCTGACGGAACGCTCGAGAAGGGCCGGGATTTCGCGAATGCGCAGGGCGACGGATTGAAAACCGACGAGGCGGGGAATGTCTGGGTGGCCGATGGCGAGAAGGGCGTGACGGTATTCGACCCGAACGGAGAGATGCTCGGGATTGTGAATACGCCCGAAGCCCCGGCGAATCTGAATTGGGGGGGCGGGTTCCGTGGTCTGTACATCACGGCGCGGACGAGCGTGTATCACGTGCCATCGAAAGTGAACGGCACCCGGACATTCTAAGGAGTGCGATAGAATTCCTCTATTGCATGACTGGGCTCTCCCTACGTTTGTTCGCAGGCCTTGCGTTGACTGTGTGCGCGGCCGCGGAGACCGCGGGTGAATACAACTTCGGGTCCGGGCAGACGTTTCTCAGGACGTACTGCAAGGGGTGTCATGAAGGCGAGTCGCCGGTGGCCGGTTTCGACCTGCGGAAGCTAGGCTCGGCGGAGAGCCTCCAGGGGGAGACATACAGGTGGAAGCGGGCGGCTTTTCGTGTGAGAAACGGAGAGATGCCGCCGAAGGGATCAGCGGCTCCATCGGTTGAGCAGCGGGAGCAGTTCGCCGATTGGGTGAACGCGTCCCTGCGGGCGGCGGCTTGCGCGGCGGGAATCGTGCCGGGTCCGGCCCCGGTCCGGCGGCTGAACCGTGACGAGTACACCGCCACCTTGCGCGACCTCCTCGACATGCACATGAACATCGGGAACACGCTTCCCGCCGATGGCGCGGGCGGCGAGGGATTCGACAACGCCGCCGAGACTTTGTTCCTGTCGCCGCTGCATTCGGAAAAATACATGGACGCGGCCCGGTTCGCGATGGATTTCGCGCGCAAGGAGCACAAGTCCCGCGCCAGGATCCTGGTGTCCGAACCGGGACCGGGGGTGAGTGCGAACCAGGCCGCGCGGAAGATTCTCGAAAACTTTCTGCCGCGCGCCTTCCGGCGTCCGGTGAGCGAAAGCGGCCTGATGTCATACTTCGCGCTTTACCAGGCGGCGCGAAAGCAGAATATGACATTCGAGGAATCAGTGTTCTTCGCGCTGCGGGCCGCGCTCGTCTCCCCCTTGTTCCTGTTCCGGATCGAACCGGTGAATGCCACGCCGGAGGTCCGGCCGTTGGATCAGTTTGCCCTGGCGTCGCGAATTTCCTATTTTCTCTGGGGCAGCATGCCGGACGAGTTGCTGTTTGATGTGGCCGCGGCGGGCAAACTGCAGGATCCGGAGGTGTTGAAGGCGCTGGTGGAGCGCATGCTGCGCAATGACCGGTCACTTGATTTCGTGGAGCGTTTTGTCGAACAGTGGCTGCGGACGCGGGAATTGGGAAGGGAGAAGATTCCGGATGCGAAGTTGTTTCCCGCCTATCAGGAAGAGGAATTACGGTCGGACATTCGATGGGAGCCTGTTCTGTTTTTCCGCGAGCTTCTGCTGCGCGATATGTCCTTGCTGAACCTGATCGATTCGAAATACGCCATTGGAACGGGCAACCTGGAGAAACACTACGGAATCAAGCTGCCGCTGAACAAGAACGCCCGCCAGCAGCCGCAGTGGGTCGAACTGCCGGAAGGTTCGCGCCGGGGCGGACTGCTTGGAATGTCCGCCGTGCTGGCTGTTTCGTCGTATCCCTACCGGACGAGTCCCGTGCTGCGCGGGGCGTGGATTCTCGATTCCATATTGGGGACGCCGCCCCCACCGCCTCCACCGAACGTGCCCGCCCTCGAGGAAGGACACGCGGGCGCTCCTCCGAAATCGGTGCGGGAGCGATTGACGCGGCACCGCGCGAACCCGGTTTGCGCCAGTTGCCATAACCGGATCGATCCGCTGGGATTCGCGCTCGAGAACTACGACGCCGTGGGGCGCTGGCGGGAGGAAGACGGCGGCAAGCCGGTGGACGCGAGCGGAGAGCTGCCGGACGGGACCAGGTTCAGCGGGCCGGAGGAGTTGAAGGCCGCCTTGCTCGCGCGCAGGGATCTGTTCATTCGCAATCTGACAAGCCGTATGCTGGGTTATGCTTTGGGGCGCGGGTTGACATTGAGCGACTCATGCACCGTGGATGCGATCGCGGCGAAATTGAAGCAGAATGATTACAAAGCTCAAACCCTGATCCGGGAGATCGTGCTGAGCGTGCCCTTCCGGTATCAGGCGGGCATCTCTGGGAAGGAGTTGCGCAAGCCATGAGAAAAACGGGAATTTCACGGCGAACCGTGTTGCGTGGCGCCGGAGTGGCGCTGGGGCTGCCATGGCTGGAGGCGATGGCTTCACCGAAAGCGGCTCCGGGAAATCCCCTTCGCCTGGCCGTGTTGTACATGCCGAACGGAACGAACATGGACGCATGGCCGGTGAAGGGAACAGGGCGCGGTTTTCAGTTGTCGCCGGCGCTCGAACCCTTATCCGAATTCAAGGACCAGGTTCTGGTATTCAGCAACCTGTGGAATAAGGCGTCCAAGGGAGGCGACGGTCACTACGTAAAGGAGGCGGCGATCCTCACCTGCGCGACCATCAGGAAGACTCCGGGCGCCGATTTGCGGAACGGGATCTCGATGGACCAGGTGGCGGCGGGCGGAGTGAAGATGCGCACACCGCTGCCTTCGCTCGAACTGGGAGTGACTCCGGTGGCCATCGGTGTCGACGCCGTGGTGGGGTACACGCGGGTCTACGGATCACATATCGCGTGGAGTTCCCCCTCCACGCCCCTGGCGCGCGAGATTGATCCGCATGCGGTGTATGAACGGCTCTACGGCGCGGCCTCCGGGCGCCATACAAAGCAGGCGAAGATGGACACGCTGTTGCTCGACAGGGTGTTGGAGGACGCTCGCCGCCTGCGCGGTGAAGTGGGAAGCGCGGACAGGATCCGGCTGGACGAGTACTTCTCCGT
>JABAQT010000026.1:21032-37455 GCA_019187195.1 Bryobacteraceae bacterium | reverse complement strand
GGAACGCCGGTGGAGCGATTCGCCGACAGCACCGGACCGCTGCCGGGCGTGCTGCGAGGCTAGGCGTCCCATGAAGTGCCTTCCGGTGTTCTTACTTGCCGCCTCCGGCCTTTGCGCCGCGGACTTGGGCGGGATCTGGGTGGGCCGGATACCGGGCCGCAACGGGGCGATGCCGGACGTCGCGTTTCAATTCCGGCAGAGTGGAACCGTGCTGTCGGGAAAACTTTACGGCGACTATCAGAGCACGAAGATCACGGAGGGAAAGATAAGCGGGGACGAAGTGGACTTTCTCGTGGTGACGGCGGAGCAGGCTGGAAACCAGATCAATGAGACGCGGATGCGGTTCACGGGAAAGATGGTGGGCGCGGAACTCGAACTGACGCGTAAGCGGGAAGGTTCGAGGAACGCCGGAAACGGCGGCGGCGTGCAGTTGAAACAGGACGCCGGCGTGACGTTCCGGTTGAAGCGGCTGATCTGAGGGGCCTGGCCGGAGCCTGGAGTTGAGAGAGGCGGGAAGGCCGGCGCCCGTGTCAATCGGCTTCGCCGCGGTAGCGGACGCGCTCGAGAAAGAGCCCGGCCGAGGGCGCTGTCCATTCCGGGACTTTGAAGCGGGCGTCGCACCGCGCCTCAAGAAGGGTTTCGAAGTCCTCCATGCGGATGTCGCCTTTGCCGAGTTTTACCAGGACGCCGGTAATGCGGCGTACCATACGCCAGAGGAAGTGCGAGGCCTCGATGCGGAAAATGAGCAGGTCGCCATGCTGTTCGAGTCCGGCCGAAGCGACGGCGACGATTGTGGACTCGTCCGGCTTTGAAGGGTCCGGCGCGCGGAAGCAGGCGAAGTCGTGACGCCCGGCGAGACGCAGGGCCGCCTCGCGCATGAGATCCACATCAAGACTCTCCTTGATCCACCAGACGTGACGTTTCGAAAAGGCATTCTTGCGGGTGGAAATCTGGTACACATAGCTGCGGCTGAGGGCGTCGTGGCGCGCATGAAAGCGGTTGGGCTTCTCTTCCACATCGAGGACGGCGATGTCGGCGGAAAGACGGTCGTTCAGTTCGCGCAGCAGGCGCGAGGGCGGAATGCGCTCCCGGGTGTTGGCCCTCAAGTGGGCGACCTGCCCGAGTGCGTGGACGCCGGCGTCGGTGCGGCCCGCTCCCTGTAGATCGACGTCCATGCCGAGCGCCTCTTCGGCGGCCTTGCGCAGTTGCCCCATGATGGTGCGGGCGTTCTTCTGCTCCTGCCAGCCGCTATATTTCGTGCCGTCATATTCGAGCGTGATTTTCCAGGTCTTCACTCGCGATATTATGACAGGACATCATGGCTATGAACCGAAGGAATTTTCTTGCGGCCGGAATCGCCGTCAGCGCGGCGGCACAGACGAAACGGGACTGGTCCGGGAAGACCCCCGTGCGGTATCCCGATCCGGATATCATTGTGCTCGATCCGCGGTTTGCCCGGTACAAGATCGGAAATACGCCGCTCCAGCGGCTCTACACGGGACTGTTGTGGGCCGAAGGACCGGCCTGGAACGGGGTAGGGCGTTACCTGGTGTTCAGCGACATTCCGAATGACCGCCAGATGCGCTGGCTCGAGGAAGACGGACACGTCAGCACGTTCCGTAGCCCGGCGGGGCAGAGCAACGGGAACACGTTCGATTGGGAGGGCAGGCAGATCTCCTTCGAGCACGCGACGCGGCGCGTGACGCGCTACGAGCACAACGGGCAGGTGACGGTGCTGGCGAATAAGTTCAACGGGAAACGCCTGAATGCTCCCAACGATGGCGTGGTGCACCCGGATGGAAGCGTGTGGTTCACCGATCCGGGTTATGGCTCGCTGATAGCGTACGAGGGCAACAAGGGAGATTTGGAGTTGAAGGAGGCCGTCTACAGGATCGATAAGAATGGCGGGATCGAGAAATTGACGGATGAGTTGTACAAGCCGAACGGACTGTGTTTTTCGCCGGATTACAAGAAGGTGTACATTGCCGATACCGGCGCCACGCACTTCCCCCAGGCTCCCCGCATCATCAAGGTGTATGACGTTGTGGACGGCAGGATTCGCAACGGTAAGACGTTCGCGAACATGGACTGGCCCGGAAAGGGCGCGGGGTTCAGCGACGGCATCCGCTGCGACACGGATGGCAACGTCTGGTCGAGCGCCGGGTGGGTCGGCGATGGCTACGACGGGGTGCATGTCTTTGCGCCGGACGGGACCCGCATCGGGCAGATTCTCCTGCCGGAGATCTGCTCGAACGTGTGCTTCGGCGGGAGGAAACGGAACCGGCTGTTCATGTGCGGCAGCCAGTCGTTGTACGCGGTGTACACGGAGGCGATCGGAGCGCACATCTGTTAACGCTTCCGGGAGCGCCGGCCGGGACGCGGATGTGGTGTAGGATGTCTGGAGGGAAGTGAAAACACAAACATTTCTCGGCACTGCTGTTTTGGCATCCGCGCCCGCGCGCGGCTATTGGGTGACAGCCGGAAAGTTTCCGTAAACTCGACTTCGACATGTGGGCGAAACTCCGCAAGTATAAGCGCTGGATCCTGCCGGGGGTGCTCCTGCTGCAGGCGATCCTGCTGTTTTCGAGACTTGATCTGCTGTCGTTGTGGGGTGATGAGATCTTCACGCTCGAGACGGTGGTCAAGCCTTTTGGGCGGATGATCGAGGCGCTGCGCGGGGACGTGCACCCGCCGCTTTATTACCTGCTTGTGCACGGCTTCATCGAGTTGCCGCTGCCGTGGGACCTGCCCGAGCGCATCCGCGCGTTTTCCGCGTTGTGCGTGCTGGCGGCAACGGTGATGCTGGACGTATTCTGGCTGCGGAGAATCAAGACCTACAAGCGGATGCTGGTGCTGGCGCTGTGGACGGTTTCGCCGGCCGTGATCCTCTATGGGCGGATGGGGCGGTCGTACGCGATGCAGGCGGCGGTGGTGGTGCTGGCGGTGCACCTGATGTGGCGGTTGCGGTTGATGCCGTCGTGGGGCGCGATGGCGGCGGCGGCGGCCGGAACATTGCTGACCTTGTACACGCACTATCTCCCCGGGATCGCGATTGCGTCGGCCTGCACGGCGCTGCTCCTCGTCGAAGCGGCGCGGGATGGGAAGTGGCGCGCTTTCAGACTCTGGATGGGATCACTGGTGATTGTGGGAGCGGGGTATGCGCCGTGGATTCTCACCCTCGGAGGCTCGGTGGTGAAGTGGGGCGAGGCAAGCGCGATCTCGGCTCGATACGTAGTCTCGCCGGACCCGTGGCTGAACCAGTTGGCCAAGGCCGGGTATACCTTTGTCGCGCTGACCTTCGGCGAGTGTCTGCCGCTTTGGGCGGCGCCGCTTTGCGTGCTCGTGATTCCGTTGCTCATCGTGATGCTGGCGCGGCTTCCAAGAAGGGGTGACGCGTTTACCTGGCTGCTGCTGCTCTCGGCGGCGGTGGGTTATGTGGGAGCGGCGCGGTGGGTGAGCTATCCGTTCATAGCGGCGCGGTTGCTTTGGGTGTTGCCGTTCTTCTGGCTTTGGATGGCAACCAACACGGATGTGGCGCGGTGGCGGCGGTGGGCGCTCTATCTGCTGTTGTTCGCCGATGACGCCTCGCTGCTCAGCTACTACCGGGTGGACCATTTCCTCAACAAGGGATATGCGTCGCCGCTTCGGGAAATGGCGGCTTCGGTGCATGGTGGAATGGTGATTGCCGACACCTATAACACGGACTTCCGGGCGTTCGCCTGGTATGTGGGAAAGACGGCGGAGGTGCGGTTTGCGGACGCGCCCTCCGCCGCGCGGATTCGCGAGGAGGCGCGGGCGCAACAGACGGTGTGGGTGCTGCGGAACATGCACGATATCTCTCCCGGAAAGCTGATGACACAATTGGAGGCCGCCGTCTGCGAGGGGCGGCGGATAGCGCGCCATCAGTACCTTCCCTACACGGCCTGGGAGAAGGAAGCGATGCGCGTCATGCGGATTGCGGAACCGCCGTCGCATTTTATCGAGTTGACCGAATGTAGCCGGCCGTAAGACGCGAGCGCGCTTGGGATCAGCACGGATATAATCACCTCAATATCGATAACCAAGGAGTCGATGCATGCGTACCCTCGCGCTGTTCTTCCTCTCAGCCTCTGCCGTATTGGCGCAGACGGCCTCCACCCAAATACTCGGCCTGGTGACCGATTCCACGGGCGCGGTGATACCGGGAGCCACTATCACCGCAAAGCGGATGGAGGCCGGCGACGTGCGCACCACCACTTCGAACGAGACGGGAAACTACATCTTCCCACTGGTCGAATCAGGGACCTATGAGGTGAGTTGTACGGCAACCGGTTTTAAGTCTGAAGTGCGCCGCGGCATACCACTTGAACTGAACCAGAAAGCGCGCATCGACTTCCAGATGCAGGTTGGCCAGGCGGCGGAAACCATCGAAGTCACTTCGGCCGCCCCGCTGCTGAAGACCGAGGACGCGACACTCGGTTCGGTGGTCGATCAGAAACGCATCATCGAATTGCCGCTGAACGGCCGCAACTTCGCCCAGGCCGCGACCCTCATGCCGGGAGTGGTCTACGGCTCGGCCCGCATGGGCGTGGACGGGAACCAGACTATCGGCACGCGCGCCATGCCCGGCCAGATTGTCGGGATCTCCGCCAACGGCCAGCGCGACGCGAACCAGAACATTACGCTCGATGGAGTCTCCGCCACCGACGGGTTCAAGTCCGCCATGTTGTTTGTTCCGTCGCTCGAGGCAATTCAGGAGTTCAAGATCCAAAGCGCTGTTTACTCGGCTGAGTACGGGATGAACTCCGGCGCGCAGGCCAACGTTTCCATCCGCAGCGGTACGAACCAGTTCCATGGAACAGCCTTTGAATTCCTCCGCAACGATGCCCTCGACGCCCGCGGATACTTCCTTGCTCCGACCCAGCCCAAGAACAAACTGCGCCGGAACCAGTTCGGGGGCGTGTTCTCCGGGCCGGTGAAGAAGGACCGGACGTTCTTCCTGGTGAATTACGAAGGCCGGCGCGAGGTGCGCGCGACTCCCGCCCGAATGACCGTTCCCACGGCGGCGATGCGCAGTGGAGATTTCTCCGAGATCATACAACCGGGAAACCGTTGGTATTCCCGCGACGCCAATCCAGCCGCCACGCGGGCCATCCGCCTTCCCGGAGACACGGTCCCGTTTCCCGGAAATATCATTCCGCGCAGCCTTCTGAATCCTGTCTCTCTGAATATCCTGACGTCGAAAACCGGCAGCCCGCTGCCGGAAGGGGGCTTCATTCCTCTCCCCAACTTCGACGTGCAGGCGGCCGCCGCTAAATCCGTCATCAACTATGTGGGCACGGCCGACCAGGTGCTCCGCTCGGACCAGATGCTCGGCCGCATGGATCACCGCTTCAATGACAACCACCGGTTGTTTGCCCGTTATGTCATCGTTCCCTCCACATGGATCAACGATCCTCTGATGCGGCCGGTTGGGTTCACATCCGAATTCCGGTCGCAGAATATCGGGGTTGGTTATTCGTGGATGATCAGTCCTGTCATGCTGAACGATCTGCGGGTGGGATATAACCGCATCCGCGCCAACCAGGTCGGCTTGCAGACGGACACGAACTTCACGCACCGCGACCTGGGACTCGACATGCGCGTCACCGGCGATGGAAACCGCACACTCACTCCCCGCGAGGAGGGCTTGCCGAATATCAGCATCACCAGTTTCGCCTCCACCGGCTCGGGTAACGTCACCTTCAACACGAACGAGACGTCGGAAGTGGCGGACTCGCTGGCCATCAACCGCGGGCGGCATAACTTCAAGTTCGGCGGGCAGTGGCGCAACAGCCCTGTCGTGAACGCGGCGTCCAATCTTCCGCGTGGACAACTCACGTTCACGGGTAACATCGTTGGCATTCCCGATGCGATGGCGGCTTTCATGCTCGGCATTCCGCTGAACGCCAACTCCGCGGAAGGCGTGCCCAACAACGACATTCATCAGCAGAAGTTCGGACTCTACTGGCTTGACGACTACAAGGCTACTTCACGGCTAACCATCAACTATGGCGTTCGCTGGGACTGGTTTGGGGCTGTCACCGACGTTGGGGGACGCATCCGGAATCTGTCCTTCGCCGACACCGACATGCAGACCGTCAACGGCGTGCGCTATCCCATGCTGGTTCCCAATCCCCTCGTGCCGCAAGCCCTCTACGACATCAATTGGAAGCAGATCATGCCGCGATTGGGGATCGTTTACCGCCTTCATGACCGGACGGTGCTCCGCCTCGGTTCAGGGCTCTTCTACTCTCCTCAGCAGACGAACAACTTCAACATACTGGGCTTGAATCCGCCGCTTTCCGGCTCCACTGTCTTCCAGAACGACACGAACAAGCCCACGGCGACAATTCAGAATCCCTTCGCCGGTTCACCGGCCGGTGGCGGTCCGGCCGCGATTGTGATGCTCGGATATCTGAAAGCCGGCCACGGCAACCGGTCCATGTATCTCAACAACAAGATCTGGCAGTGGACGATGGAGATCGAGCGTAGTTTCGGACAGGATCTGGTTACCGGGATTGCGTATGTGGGCAGCGCCGGCTCGAACATCGATATGCCCGTGATGAACTTCAATAATCCGGATCCGGCACCTGGTAGCGTGCAGGCCCGGCGCCCGATTCAATATTACGTCGACTCCCGCAACCCATCCGCTCTCCTGCCTCTCGGCACCGTCCGGAAGCTCGAATCGTGGACCAGTTCGAACTATCACGCGCTGCAAGCGCGAGCCGAGAAGCGCTACTCTCACGGGCTGACCTTCAATGCCTCCTTCAATTTTCAGAAGGCCATGTCCATTGGCTACGGGGTGAACGAAGGGGGACCGTTCGGGAACTCGTACACACAGGACCCGCGCAACCGCCTCGCCGATTATGGCCGCTCCCAGATAGACCAGCGGTTCCGCTTCGTCTTCTCGCACGTCTGGGAGATCCCTTGGATGCGCGAGGTCAAGGGACCAGCGGGCTGGATACTTGGCGGCTGGGCAGTCAACGGAATCATCCAACTCACTTCCGGGTTGCCGGTCACGGTCTCCCAGACGGGCGATTCGCAGAATACCGGCGCTTCGTCCTTCCAGCGTCCGCACATTGCCGCTGGCCAGAAGGTAGACCGCGTCTTCGACGGGCGGTCCATAGACCAGTGGTTCAATACCGCGGCGTTCGTGCGGTCGAAATGCGACGGTTGCGCGGGAGAGGGCATGTATCTGGGTCCGAAGGGTTATGGCAACGCCGGCGTCTCGCTTTTCGACGCCCCTGCCAACAAGACGTGGGACTTCGCCCTTTTCAAGGAGTTCAAGCCGCGCGAAGGCCACCGTATCCAGATTCGATGGGAGTCGTTCAACTTCCTGAATACGCCCCAATTCAGTGCGCCATCGCGTTCGCTCGGCTCGGCTGATTTTGGGCGGATCACATCCACCATCATCAACAACAGGGAGATGCAGTTCGGCCTGAAGTATCTCTTTTAACTGACCGTGGGGGCGGCGTTCTGCAACAATATGGAGGACGTCAGCCAAACCCCATGCGCCCGAATCTTCCCATCGTCATCAGCATCGCGTTGCCCGCGCTTCTCGCGCAGCCGGTGCTTTTCGAAAACGCCGGTACAGCCAGAGACCCGGCGCTCACGGCCGATGGCCGCTCGGTTGCCTTCGTTTCGGATCGCGGCGGGTCAGGCTTCGAACACATCTGGATCCGGCAACTCTCCGGTGGCGGTCTTCGCCAACTGACCACCGGCAACCATAACTCTCGCGAACCCGCGTTCTCGCCCGACGGGCGTACGCTGGCCTATGTGAGCGATGAGGCCGGCGGGGGTATCTACCTGATCCCGGCGGCGGGCGGCAAGCCTCGCCTGTTCGCGCAAGGCGGACACCGTCCGCGCTTCTCGCCGGATGGCCGTATCGCCTATTGGGTCGCGGATGATGCGGGAGCCCGCTTGTTTGTAGCCGGCGTAACGGGGAAAAAGAAAAGCCCGCTTCACGCGGATTTCCACTCGGCGCGCGATCCTGTCTGGTCGCCGGACGGCAAGCGCCTGCTGTTTGCCGGATGCAGGACCCCATCGGCGGAGAGTTGTGACTGGTGGGTGAGCGAGGCCGGGGGCGAACCGGTGGCGATTGGGGCCGCCAGGATTTTCCGGGAGCGGCACATGGACGGTCCCCCCAGCCCCGGCCTCTGGCTCTCCGGCGGGAACACAATCGTCTTCACGGCGAAGATCGGCGAGAACACCCGGCTGTGGACTCTTCGCATGGCCTCTGATCCGTGGCGCGTCGAAGGAGGCGCGCGCCGGTTGACCTCCATCGAGCAGGATGAACGCGCGCCCGCGGCCGGTCCCGGCGGGCGCCTCCTTTACACCAGCCGTACTCAGAACATCGACATCTGGAGTCTGCCCCTCGATGCCAACCACGCAACTCCTCGTGGCCCGCTCAAACGATTGACAGACGATCCCTCCATCGATCAGAGGCCCAGCCTGTCTCGCGACGGCAAGCGGATCGCCTGGGAAACAAGCCGCGGCGGGAACTTCGAGGTGTGGGTGAAAGACCTGGTCTCGGGAAGGGAACGCGGCATCACCAGCGGCCCGCTACGAGAGCACATGCCGGCCATTTCGCCCGACGGCTCGAAGCTCGTCTACGACGCTCATGATGGTGAGAAGGTGACGATTTTCGAATCCTCCTTCGAGGGCGGTGATCCCGTGAGAATTCGCGAGGACAACGTCGGCCAGGGGTCGTTTCAGTGGACCGGACAGGGCGGAACGGTGCTCTACTTTCATCGTGAGCCGCCAGGGACCGTGGGGTTGATGGATCTGGCGAGCGGGAAACGCACCGTGCTGCTGCGCCACTCGAAATTCAACCTGTCGATCGCGGACGCGCGTCTCTCCCCGGATGGGAGGTGGATCGCGTTTCCCGTTCCTGTTGCCTCTCACCGCTCCCGGCTCGCAGTCGCGCGGGTTTCACCATCAGCCGCCGCGGACGAGCAGGATTGGATCTACGCCGCGCCGGAAGCAATCAACGCCTCTCAGCCGGATTGGTCGCCCAACGGCGAATGGCTGTATTTTCTCTCCGCCCGGAAAGGCGGCCTCGCGGTTTCGGCCGTGCGGCTGTCCCCGGAGAAGAAGCCCGAGGGAGAGCCCAGGGTTATTCTGGAATTCCCCAACGCCAACCTGACTATCGCCGAAATGCGGCCGCGTGACATAGGCCTGACGGTCGCGCATGATAAGCTGGCGCTCGCGGTGGCGAACTACGGTTGGGCGATCTGGTCCGTGCAGCCATGAGGAAAGACATGAACAAACTCACACGACGGCAGTCGATGATGGCCTTCGCCGGGCTGGCGGAGACACGAGGACCGGTTTTCGACGCGCACGTCCATATCTGGACGGCTGACAGCGCGAAGTATCCCATGGCTCCGGGGACGGACCGGGAGAAGATCCTTCCCCGGACGTTTACGGCCGAGGAGTTGCTCAAGCACGCGCGGCCAGCGGGCGTCACCATGGTCAATCTCGTCCAGATGACATGGTACGGGCTCGACCACCGCTACATTCTCGACACCATCCGGAAATACCCCGGCTCCTTCGTCGGCACGGGCATCGTTCCGGCGGTGACCGACGCCACGCTTCCCAGTCCCGACGCCACCATGGTCGAGTTGTCGAAAGGCGGCATCCTCGCCTTCCGCCTGCTGGGAAAACAGAGAGCCTCGGGCGCCGGAGTGCGGTGGATGGATCCGGGCTACGAAAAGATGTTCACCGCCGCCGCGTCTCACAACCTCGCGTTGAGTTTCCTCATGGAGCCGCCGGATCTTCCCGAGTTGGACCGCATGTGCGCAAAGCACCCGGAAGCTCCGGTGATCATCGATCATCTGTGCCGCATCGGCGCGGCGGGACCGGTCAACGATGAGGATGTGACGGCATTGTGCCGGATGGCGCGGCATCGGCGCGTGATGATAAAAATCGGCGCTTTCTACGCATTGGGCGCGAAGCGCGAGCCCTACACCGATCTGTTGCCGATGATCCGGCGGGTGGTTGACGCCTTCTCGCCGGCGCGCTGCATGTGGGAAAGCGACTGCCCCTACCAGGTACAAAAGCCTCACAACTACGCCGCGTCGGTGGCGTTGATTCGAGACCACGCGGATTTTCTCGGCGCGGCGGACAAAGAGCAGATCCTGTTTGGAACAGCGAGCCGCTTTTTCAAGCGATCCCGGTAGAGCCGGAAGATTGCGGGCCGTCTCCTGCTTATAGAACAATGGGCAGGATGTTTCGCCTGGCGTGTGCGCTCATTTTGACCGCGGCTCTGAATGCCGCTGATTGGCCCTTCTACGGCGGCGATGCGGGCTCGAGCCGGTATTCCACGCTCAAGCGGATCAACACGCGGAACGTAGGCAACCTGAAAGTGGCCTGGACGTTTCACACCGGCGACAAGCGTGACCGGCCGGTGACGCAGATGCAGTGCACGCCGGTGGTTGTGGACGGCGTGATGTACGTCACCAGCCCGCAATTGAAGGTGATTGCGCTGCGCGCGGATACAGGGGAAAAACTCTGGAGTTACGATCCCTTTGCCGGATTGAATGATCGCCGGCCGCGGGGCGTGAGCCGCGGTGTTTCCTACTGGGCGGGCGGCAGGGATAAGCGCATCCTGTTCACCTACCGTTCTCGTTTGGTTTCACTCGACGCGGCCACGGGCAAGCCCGACAAAGCGTTTGGCGACAACGGTCAGGTGGACTTGACCCAGGGTCTGGACCGCGACATCACCGGCCTTGCCTACTACGTCACAACGCCGGGCGTCGTCTACAAAGACCTCCTGATTCTCGGATCCACCACCGGTGAGGGTCCGCGGCCGTCCGCTCCCGGCCATGTCCGCGCCTTCGACGTGAGAACCGGAAAACGGAAGTGGATTTTCCACACCATCCCGCACCCCGGAGAGTTCGGCTATGAAACCTGGCCGCCCGATGCCTGGAAGCGCGGCGGTGGAACGAATGTCTGGGGCGGACTCACACTCGATGTCAAACGCGGCCTGGTGTTTCTCGCCACCGGTTCTCCCACGTTCGACTTCTACGGCGGAGACCGTACCGGCGATAACCTGTTCGGCAACTCCGTGGTGGCGCTCGATGCCGGTACGGGACGGCGAGTGTGGCATTACCAGGTGGTTCATCACGACGTGTGGGACTATGACCTGCCGTCGGCGCCTTCTCTTGTCACACTGCGGCGCGGCGGGAGGCCGGTCGACGCCTTGGTTCAACTGTCGAAGATGGGCTTTGTGTTTGTTTTCGATCGCGCCACGGGCAAGCCGCTGTTTCCCATCGAGGAGCGGCCGGCGCCGCCTTCGGATGTGCCCGGAGAAACTCTTTCGCCCACCCAGCCGTTCCCCCTGAAGCCGCCGCCGCTCAGCAGGCAGCGCCTGACGGAAGAGGATCTCACCGATGTTACGCCCGCCAAGCGCGCCTACATCCTCGAGCGTTACCGCAAACTGCGCGCGGGAAGCATCTACACGCCGCCGAGCACTCAGGGCACCCTGATCTATCCGGGCTTCAATGGCGGAGTGAATTGGGGTGGAGGATCGATTGACCCTGAAAACGGCCTGCTGTTTGCCAACAGCAATGAGAGCGTCAATTGGATGACGCTCAAGAAGGCGGCGGCGGGCGCCGGGTACACTTTCGACTTTAAGGGGTATACTCAGTTGCTCGATGAAGAAGGCTACCCTTCGATGAAACCGCCGTGGGGCTGGTTGACGGCGGTGGATCTGAATTCCGGGGATTTCCGGTGGCGCGTGTCTTTCGGCGAACATCCCGAGTTGACCGCGCGCGGCATTCCCCCCACGGGAACCACGAACTTCGGAGGGTCGATCGCCACGGCCGGAGGTCTCGTGTTTATCGGCGCCACGCAAGACCACAAGTTTCGCGCCTTTGACTCCCGAAGCGGCAAGGTGTTGTGGGAGACGCAACTTGAAACCGGAGCCTATGCCACGCCATGCACCTACGAAATTGGCGGCAGGCAGTACGTGGCGGTCGCTGTTGGCGGCGGCCGGTGGAACAGCCCCGCTGGCGACTCCTTCGTCGCGTTCGCGCTCCCTGATTAAGCGCCCTCAAACCACGCGGTATTTGTCCAGCGCCTTCTGGTCCAATGTAACGCCCAGGCCCGGTTTGGTGGGGATCGTATAGAAGCCGCCCTTTCCGACCGTGAACGGCTCGACGACGATGTCATCCTCGCCGATGTGCGTAAGGCTGATGACGAACTCGACGTTCGGAAGAGCCGAACATTGATGCGCCTGGAAAACCTGGGAAATGCCGGAATAGAGCCCGTTCTCGACCCATAGGTTCTGGCCGGTGAGGCGGCAGAGTTCCGATTTCTCACTGAGCGCGGGCCCCCATTTCCAGTCCTCGACGACGAACGCGTCACATAGAGACTCGAGCAGGAAACTGCGCGCATCCACGGCTTCATAGTGGACCGCGAGGCGGAAGGGCAGGCTGCGGCGGATCTGCCGGTAGCCCACGATGTCTTCATGCGCGATGGGCTGTTCGATGCCCTTCACCTGTTCGAATCGCCGCAGCGAATCCATGACGGCAAGCGCCTTTCCCGCGGAACCGAAGCTGCCGTTGGCGTCGAGATAGATCTGGTAGTCATGCGGCACGGCGGCCGTGACCGCGGCCATCTGCTCGACCGGGTCTTCGTATCGCCTGGTCTTGATCTTGTGTACCTCGTAGCCGAGTTCAACCCCGCGCTTAGCCTCCGAGGCGAGCAGCGCCGGCCGGAGGCAGTGGCTCCACCACGTCGCCTGAACAGTGGGGCGGGGTTTGGGGGAGAACAGTTTGCAGATCGGCACACCGCCCGCCTGGGCCACAAGATCGTAGATGGCGATCATGACGCCCGGAGTGAGAGCGCCGTTGTTCAGAAATTCATAGGCCGTGTGGCCCACCATCGCCGGCAGGCGGGAACGCGGATCTTCTTTCGACTCGCCTAGCCCGGTCAGTCCCTCGTCGGTGTGGACCCGGACGATCCAGGGGCGGTAATCCGGCCTGTCGACGTTTTCCCGGCGGTAGTTTTCGTGCATGTTGTCACGCACCCGCTCGTTGAAGGGAATGCGCAGGCCGAAACACTCGACGCGCGTGATCTTCAACCTCAGTGGCTTCGAGGCTGCCGTCGAATACGCGGCGCCGAGTCCGAATCCAAGCGCCGGGGCGTTTCTTATCCAGTTGCGGCGGTTCATCGCATTCCTCCTCAGCTTACGCGGTACCGGTCCACGGCCGCGTCATCCAGCGTTACCCCCAGCCCGGGCTTTTGCGGGATATCGTAGAGCCCGTCTTTCATGACGAACGCTTCCTTCACCAGGTCGTCTTCGGCGGTCACGGCGGCGTTGATGGTGAATTCGATGCCGGGGTATGCCGCCGCCTGGTGGGCCTGCACCGCGAGGCCGATGCCTGACCAGCAACTGCTCTCATCCCATAGCGGAATGTGGTACATCTGGGCGAATGCGTTTTGGCCGGCAATGGTTCGTCCCAGCGTGGGGCTGGCGCTGATGTGTACGTCCAGCAGTCCTTCGCGCGCCGCCGCCATCGGATTCACCAGGCCCCAATGTTCGGCCAGCCGGAGCGGCACTTTTCCCTTGAGCTGGCGGTACTCCTCCGTGCTGCGCACCGGTGATTCAATGCCGAAATAACCGGGGAATTCCGCCAGCTTAGTGGCGAAATGCAAGGTGCGCGCCACCGAGCCCCAACAATGATTCGCGTCGCCCCACACACGATAGTCGGACGGCGTCGAGGCGAAGATGGCTTCCGCCTGCTTGACCGGGTCCTCCCACATGCGGATCTTCACTTTGTGAACCCTGTAACCCTGGCTTGCCCCCAGCTTGGCTTCCCTCGCGAGAATGTCCGGAGGATAGCTGAGGCTCCAATAGGCCTGCACGATGCGGTTCTTGGGCTTCGGTGAGAGCAGGCGGCACACCGGCAGTCCGGTCGCTTTGCCGATCAGGTCATAGATGGCCGTTTGCGCGCCGCCGAGGCCGTCATTGTAGAAGAACTCCCACGGCGAATGTCCCACCATGCTTTTCAGCGCCGCTTCATTCGTGCCCTCGCCCACTCCCATCACGCCTTCATCGGTGTAGAGCTTCACCACGGTGTGGGGCGAGTGGGGAACATCCATGTTTTCGCGGCGCCAGTTGAGGATCGCGATGTCCCGGAGCCGCTCATGCCAGGGAACATGAGTGCGGATCATTTCATAGCGGCTGATGCGCATGGTGGCCACGCTGGCCGGGCTCGCCGCGGCAATCTGATAGGCCGGGCTGCCCGCGCCGAGCGCCGCTCCCGCTTTCGCCAGGTAGTCGAGCAATTCGCGGCGGTTTGGTCGCGCCATGGTAAAGTCTCCTTTCCCTGTTCCCCACAACGTTCCTGTTTATGCAAGAGCCTATCACGCCCGATGGGTGGCGGTGTGGTGCGAGCCCGCGGAAGCTACGGTTTTTCCGTCTCGAGCAGTTCCAACACGGTCTCGGCGGGCCGGCACGGACGCGCGCCCCTGGCTGAAGCAACCACGGGACGATTGAGAAGCGCGGGATGCTGGGCCAGGAAGTGGATCAGTTGGTCATCCGTCCATTTCGGGTTGGCCAGGTCGAGCTCGGCGTAGAGCTTCTCCTTCGCGCGCAGGAAAGCCCGCGCGCCGAGTCCCGAGCGTGCGATGAGGGCCTTCCATTGCTCCGCGGTGGGCGGGTCTTTCAAGTACTCTACAATCCCGGGCTCGACGCCCCTTTCACGCAGCAGCGCGAGGACCTTCACTGAAGTGCCGCATCTGGGGTTGTGATAAATCGTGACTGCGGACATGGAATTATCTTACCCTCCATGCCGCCTATTGAACCTGTGAGTAAAGGGCGATGGTTTCGCGTATCAGTTTCTCCGCCGCTCCCACCCCATACGGCGTGCGCTCCACTTCGTATCCGCCGTATGCATACTCCGATTCGACGGGCATGTAGTCGCCGCCTTTGCCGCTCGAATAGCCGCAGAACATGGTGACCGCGAAAGGAGAGGCTTTCTTGATGGCCGCGCCGATGCCGGAAAAGGGCTCTCCGGGCATGGCCGCGATGGCCATGCCGCCAATACGGAGAATCTGGACATCCACCTGGACAGGAGTGGGATCGTAGGGGCGTTGCCACGCAAGAAGGAGGTCGTGGAACCGGCGCCAGCGGGCTTCGGCCTGGTGCTTCTTCCAGGGATCGCCGGATTGACGCGCGGGCTCGAGTTCTTTCTCCGCTGCCTTCACGCGGCGCGCCATTTCGCTGATTTCTTCCCGTGTGTAACGCCGCGCAGGAAGATCGAGAGTCTTGCTCACGAACTTGAGGGTGGACTCGCGCGGTCCTTCGACGCGCCATGGTTGCTTGGCGGCGAACGCGGTGGATTCGACAAAGCCCTCAAAATGCGGCACGCGGCGCGTGGTTTCCACTTGGAGGGCGAGGGCCGCCGCCTGATGGCCGAGGATGCGCCCCAGACGATGGGCGACGCTGACATCGCCCGTGCCCCACTCGACCGGTCCCTGGTCGCCGGCGGCTCCCTGGAAGAACAGGCAGAGCGCGCCGGGCATGGCCTGCTCGACGGTTTTCCGCATCATGCCCACCCAATCAGGAGAGATCAGCTTGTTCTCATAGGTGAGGACGATGCCATGACACTGGTAGTTGACGAGGACGGCATAGGGATTGCCGTTGCTGTCATCGATGCGGATCACCACGAGTTCGCGGTCGAGAGGGCCTTGCTCGTTGCGGCCAACCGCGGCCGGCCCCTGGCTGGTGGCCCGCATGCGGCGGTTGATGTTGATCGATCCCGAGCCTTTTGCGCCCCAGGCGTGGACCGGACGAAGGTTCCTGTCCGCTTCGAGGACCGCGGCCGTAATACGGTCCGAGAGGAGCGCATGGTAGGCGGCCATCATCTTCTCGTAGGGCTTGGGATCGACGCCGAGCGGCCCTTTCTCGGGCTGGAACATGGGCCCGGAGTGCGTGTGAGTGGCCGCGAGGCGAATATGTCCGGCGGGGATGCCCGTCGAGCGGGCGATCCGTTCGTGAATGTCCCCCATCCCGTTGATGTTGAGCGCGTCGATGTCCACCATGACGAACTTCTTTGCGCCGTCCGAGAGCACCAGGGCGGTGGCGGCCATTCCGGCCGGATCGATGCCGGTGGCCTCGACGTGAGTTTGCGAACCCCAGTTGAGGTGCGGGATGCCGGTGGGTGGAGTGATATCCGCGCGGGCCACTCCGGCGAGAAGCCCGGAAGGCTTACTGTTTCTGGCGGATTGTTCGACGATGTCCGCCCGCAGGGATGTGACGAGAACCAGGACGGCGGCGAGGAAGCGCATTGCCCAAGCTTACAACAGGCCCCGCTCGCGGCGGACGATATTGACGCCGTCCACGAGGGATTTGAGTTTGGCGCGCGCGGCGATCTCCTCGGGCGCTTCGATGTAG
>JABAQT010000026.1:0-20932 GCA_019187195.1 Bryobacteraceae bacterium | reverse complement strand
GAGCCCGGCGATCATCTCAATCTGCGAGAACTCCCGGCTGGCCATCTCGAGGTGAATCTCATTGACGTTGAGGTTGTAGAAAGCCGGGAACAGCGGCGCGTAGCTGCGCGGAGCGACGGAACGCGCGCGGAAGTTGCCGGAACAGAGGTGGGTCGACAGGCGGCATGCGCCATGGATCTGGCTGACCGTGCGATTGAAGATATCGGCAAGCTTACAACAGGCCCCGCTCGCGGCGGACGATATTGACGCCGTCCACGAGGGATTTGAGTTTGGCGCGCGCGGCCCATCGCGCGGTCTGGCTGAGTCCGCAATCGGGGGCCAGGGACAACCGCTCGGGGGGCACGAACTCGAGACAGCGCCGGACGCGCGCGGCGATCTCCTCGGGCGTTTCGATGTAGTAGCTCTTGACGTCGACGATGCCGGCCGAGACGTCGGTGTATTCGGCGAGCCCGGCGATCATCTCAATCTGCGAGAACTCCCGGCTGGCCATCTCGAGGTGAATCTCATTGACGTTGAGGTTGTAGAAAGCCGGGAACAGCGGCGCGTAACTGCGCGGAGCGACGGAACGCGCGCGGAAGTTGCCGAAACAAAGGTGGGTCGACAGGCGGCATTCGCCATAGATCCGGCTGACCGTGCGATTGAAGATATCGACAAACTGCGTTGGATCCTCTTTGTGGGCGTAGCAACTCATCGAGGGCTCATCGACGCAGATCTCCTTGCAGCCGGCGGCGACGAGCGATTCGAGTTCCTTGCGAACGATGGGGATAAGCGCTTTGGCGATGGCCCAGCGGTCCTTATAGCGGTCATTGGGCTCGAGGCGCCCGCTGAGCGTATATGGGCCTGGGACGGAGATCTTCAGGGCGGGACCAGGGGGAGCGAGGCGCTGAAGGCGTTGAAATTCAGCGACGCACCCGAGGCCTCGCGCGGCGGTGATGACGCCCGTGATGCGGTGTTTGCCCCTCTGGTCGTGGCCCGGAGGACCGAAGCGGCGGCGGGGCTTTTCCTCGCGTTCGATCCCCTGGAGAAAACCATAGAAAGAGAGGTTGAAATCGAAGCGGGTCTGCTCTCCGTCCGTGATGACATCGAGGCCGGCTCGCGCCTGGTCGTGAATGGCGACGGCGGCGGCATCGTCGAGAAGTTCGGAAAGGTCGTCCTCGCCGAACTGGTCCAGTTGTTGAAGAGTGGCTTCGAGCCACCCGGGGTATGGATAACTGCCGATGACAGTGGTTCGCAAGGGACGAGGTTGCATGGTTCAGCCTGTGACGCTCCAGCCGCCGTCGATGGTGAGGATCTCGCCGGTGATGTGGCGCGATTCCTCGCCAAGAAGGAACAGGGCGGCGCGGGCGACGTCTTCCGCGTCGAGAATTCCTTTGCTGAGCGGCTGTTTGTGCGTGATGAATTGAAGGATTTCGGAACTCGATTGCGCGCGGGCGCTCATGGGTGTGCGTACAAGGCCGGGAGCGATGGCGTTGACGCGAATGCCGTGCGGGGCGTAGTAGGAGGCCATCGATTGAGTGAGACTGAGAAGGGCTCCCTTGGCGGCGGCGTAGGCGTGCGTGGCGAAGTGTTGCGGTTCCGGGGACCGGGCGCTGGCGCTCGACATGTGGAGGATTGTTCCGCCCATCCCCGCGGCGAGCCAGTGCCGGAGAACTTCGCGCGAGAGCAGGAAGGCGGGGCGGAGATTGCGGGAGAAGGTGAGATCCCACCCGTCGGAGGAGCATTCGTGGACGGGGCCGTCGCCGAAACGGCGGCCCGAGACCCCGGCGACATTGAAGAGGGCGTCGATGCGGCCGTGCCTGTCAAGACAAGCGGCGGCGGCCGCCGCCGCGGCCCGTTCATCGCACAGGTCGGCGATATGATCCGCCGGGGGTTCGAGCGCCGCGAGAAAAGGAACATCCCCGCGCTCCGCGGCCAGGCGGGCGGTGGCGGCGGCGATGCCGGTCGAGCCGGAAATGAGGAGCACGCGGGGCATCAGTATCTTACGCGAACCCATTTTTTCGAGCGCATCGACTGGTAGCCGGCGTCGAGGATACAGTTGACTTTATAGCCGTCTTCGTAGGTTTCGCGGGGCGCTTCACCACGCGCGGCGCATTCGACGAAGTGCCGCATCTCGCCCTGGTAGCCATAGGCGAACGCCTCCTCCGGCAAAGGACGCGTCCATCCGAAATCGATGTCGGCCTTTTCGACGACGTAGCCGGCGGCCCTGGTGGTGAAGGATGTAATGGGCGTTCCGCGAGTGACGTCGGTGAAAATGGAACCTTCCGACCCGTGGATTTCGTTGCGCAGATCGAGGCCGCCCTTGGTGGTCCAGGAAAGTTCACAGTGGCCGATGCCGCCGCTTGAAAACTTGAGGACGAGGAGCGCGTTGTCCTCCCCCTTGGTCTTCTTCTGGTGAACGAGGGTTGCGCCCCAGGCCATGACTTCCACGATCTCGTCTTCCTTGCCGAAGAAGTACCGGGCGGCTTCAACACAATGGCAGGCCAGGTCGTTCATGGCGCCGCCGCCGGTCTTTTCGATGTCCCAGAAATGAGGGCTATGCGGACCGCTATGCGATTCGCGGGAGCGGACCCAATGAACACGGCCGATGCCGCCGTTGACGATCGTTTCCCGGGCCTTTATCACGCAGGGGGCGAAGACTTCGGTTTCGGCATAGCCGTGAATGCGGCCCGAGCGGCGGGCGGCCTCGAACATCTTCTTCGCCTCGCCGCGGTTGCGGGCCAGCGGTTTGGTGCAGACCTGATGCCTGCGGGCTTTCGAGAGTTCGAGCGAGACGGGGAGGTGTTCTTCATTCGGCAGGGCGATGATGTAAAGGTCGATGCCGTCGCGGGCGATGGCATCCGAAAGGTTCGTTGTCGATTCCGGAATAGCCCACGCAGCGGCGAACTCCCTGGCGCGGCGCGCCGAGCGCGAATAGTTGAGAACCACCTGCTGCCCGTTCACGTTGGCGAGACCCTGCATGTAGAATCCCGCGACGAACCCCGAGCCGAGCATGGCAATGCGGATGTTACTCATAGAGATGCCTCAGGCTGGTGCGGTAGGCTTCATAGAAACGCTCGAGTTGCTCCTCCGCGCTCGTGTTGCCTATGAATTGATGGCTCGGCAGAAGCACGGGTTTGATGCCGCGCGCAAGCAGACGCTCGGCCGTGGAGCACCGCAGCATGTTGATGATCATGGCGCCGGTGATGGTCGAAGTAGGGCCGGTGCGCCATTCGAGTCCCTCGATCTCCAGAACACAATCCCCCGGAGGGCAATGGTTGTCTATAACGACATCGGCGTGGTCGATGAGCTTCGTTCCGGAAGAGTGCGCCGGCGCCGAGTTCTCACAATGGCTGCGGGAGGTGATGGCGATAACGGGCAGATTGCGGCGTTTGGCTCCGGCCGCCATTTCGACGATGACCGGCCGTATGCCGCTGGTCGAGATGATGATGAAGGCGTCGTGCGGGCCGAAGTGGAAGCCTTTGAGGATCTCCTCGGAATATCCTTCGTACTTTTCGAGGTAAAGAGGTGCGCGCAGGCCGTTGGACCCGACAATCGAGGCGTGGTTTGAAAGCGCGAGTTCGACGAGAGCGGCGAATCCCACGAAGCAACCCTGCCTTGGGGTCATCTCCTCGCACATCATGCGGCTGTGCCCGTTGCCGAAGAGGAAGACCAGGCCTCCCCGGGAGATCGAGTCCGCGCAGATTTGGGCGGCGCGCTCGACATTCGGCAGTTCCTGGTCTCTCAACTCCTGTAACAACTGGAGCGTCTTCTCGTAGTAGTCGGCGGCGGCGTTCATGAATGGAAAACACTAAGGTATAGCAATCTGGAAACCAGTGCGTCAAAGGGCGTATTCTGAACAGGACATGACGAAGGTATTGGCGGTGGATATTGGAGGAACCGAGGTGAAGGCGGCTCGAGTGGACGCGGAGGGGCGGATCGAGGATTCGCGGCGCCGCGCCACGCCCGCCTCGCTTGCCGGGTTCCGCGAGTTGGCGGCTGGTTTCGTCGCGGAATTGGGCGGCGGAACGAGCGCGGCGGGAGTCGGGTGCAAGGGCATCATTGATACCGTGACCAGCTATGTGCGGGTGCTGCCGGGGACGGTCCATTACCTCGAAGGCGAGACGCTGTCGGAGGTCTTTGGATGCCCCGTGGCGGCGGATAACGATGCGCGCGTGGCATTGCTCGGGGAACGGCGCTGGGGCGCCGCCGCCGGCCGGGAGAACGTAGTGATGCTAACGCTCGGCACCGGCGTGGGAGGAGGCGTGCTGTGCGGCGGAAAAGTGGTGCGCGGCGCGGGGGGAGCGGGCGGACATCTCGGTCACTATACGGTGGATCCCGGCGGGGCGCTGTGCATTTGCGGCAACCGGGGGTGCCTCGAGACGGTGTTTTCCTCGCGGGCGATTGAAGCGGCGGCGTTCGACGCCATGCATCGCGGGGTGGCTTCGGCGCTGCTCGAAGGGCCGAAGCCGCCGTCCTGCCAGCGGGTGTTTCAGGCCGCGATGGCCGGGGATGCCGTTGCCATGGGGATTGTGAATCACGCCCGGAAAGCGCTTGCCGGAGCCATCGCGGGAATGATTCTCGTGTTCGACCCCGAGATAGTGATCCTCGGCGGGCAGATTGTGGAAGCGGGAGAGTTTCTACTGGCGCCGCTGCGGGAGGAAGTTTGGCGGCGAACGCGGGGGCTGCTACGGCGCGATGTCCCGGTGGTGCGGACTCGACTGGCCGATCCCTCGGGAGTGCTGGGTGCGGCTGCGTTGGCGCTCGAGAACTCGACTGTGTCGTAGATTTCGGAAAGAGCGAGACGGCAGGGAACGCTCTCGATGGCAATGCTCGCTTCGAGGCCGCTCTCGGAGAGGATCCAGCGATTGCCGGGCAGCCCGCGGATACTCGCTCTCCGTCTCCGCCTTTCGCTTGATTTCGAGGCGCTGCTCAGGGGTGAGAGATGGAAGTGATTGCGCCGCCATCAGGTTGCCTTTCCCGTATGGTGTCAAAGGCTGAGGCGCCGCCGGCGCCTGCTACCCGTAAGCTCCGGGACGCCGAATACCACACGCGCGCGTGATGCCGCAGCGCGACCTTCCGGCCCTCCGATGGCGTGAGGACGCTGAGCGCGGTGGCGAGGCCGTCAGCGGTGGCCCCATCCCGCGCAAGCACCGTAACCCGGATGCGCGTGGTAAGCCCGAGTCCCGTTTTCGGGTCGATGATGTGCGAGTACCGGACCCCGCCGATCTCGACGTACTGCTCGGTATCGCCGGATGTCGAGACGGCGCAGTTGTGCAGCAGCAGGGGCCGGTCCACCTGTACCCTCCACCCCGCTCTGTCCGGAGGCGCGTCGCCAATGGCGAGGTCGCCGCTCACGGCGACGAGGGAACGCGGCAGGCCCCGCGCGCGGAGCACGGTGAGCGCTTCACTCGCGGCGAATCCCTTGGCGATGCCGCCAGGGTCGAGTTGAAGGCCGGGCTGGAGAATCTGCACGGCGCGGCGGCGGGGATCCAATTTCAGATATCTGTATCCGCAATGTTGCAACGCGAGACGGCGTTCTTCTTCCGCCGGCAGGCGGTGGGCGCGTCTTGCTTCCCGCCACAGGCGGATGGCCGCGCCGAGTGTGATATCGAAGGCCCCCCGCGTCTCCCGCGCCAGGTCTTGGGCGGCGCTGAGCAATCGAAACAGGTCTTCGCTTACGGGAATCGGCGCGCCCGCCCGGAGGCGCGACAATTCACTCGTAGCCTTGTAATCGCTGAGCGTTTCATCGAGCGCGCGAATGCGTTCAAAGGCCGCCGCGAACCCCTTTCGCGCGCTATCCGAATCGGGCGCATACAAGGTGATCCGGACCAGGGTCCCCATGTGAGGCTCGACAGCCTCGAAGCGCTCGAGGGGAGCGGCTACGAGCGAGGCCGCGAGCAGCAAACCGGCGCTACTCTTTTTCCACGCCACTGTTCCAATACTTGTACATCTCTTCGGCGCTCGGAACTTTCAGGGGGCGGACCAGCCGGAAGCCCAGCCACTGGGCGTCGGTGAGATACCAGATACTCTTTGGCAGTTGCGGATCCTGCATCTTCCAGGACGCGTCGGAGGCTACGCGCGCCCCGCAGCGGCAGGCTTCGGCTTCGTCATTCCACGAACCGCCGCGCACGGCGTGCGGGTAGGGGAGCGTTGCCTTCGCCCAGGGCATGTAAGTGACCGGATCCTTCCACCGCGAATAATCGGGAAGATATTGATCGAGCGTCCACTCCATCACGTTGCCTTCCATGTCGTGGAGTCCCCACGCGTTCGGTTTCTTCGTGCCCACCTTTTCGTACTTGCCATTGCTGTTCTGGCTATACCAGGCGTAGTCGCCGAGTTTGGAAGGGTCGTCTCCGAAGGAGTATGCCGTCGTTGTGCCCGCGCGGCAGGCGTATTCCCATTCCGCCTCGGTCGGCAACCGGTAGAAATGGCCCGTGCGCGCGCTGAGCCATTCGGCGTACTTATTCGCCGCATGCTGCGTCATGCTGATGGCTGGATAGCCGTTGAGTCCCATCCCAAAACTCATTTCAACGTAGGGGCGCGTGGGACGGCTGATGGCGTCGACCGCTGGGTCGGCGCCCGGAGTCTCGCCCGCCTGCTGGGCGAACATGAAGAGGCGGTATTCGTCCCAGGTGACTTCGTGCTTGCCCATCCAGAACGGCTCCACCTTCACTTTATGCAGCGGCGCTTCATCCGGGCGGTGGCCTTTTTCAGACGCCGGCGTCCCCATCAGGAACTCGCCGCCGGGAACCGGGACCATCTCGAAGGAAACTACTGTCCTGGGGATATCCGCCTTGTAAGGTTTCATCTCTTTAGGGGAGGATTCCTTCGTGTTGGCGAGAACGCGCTTGTGGAGTTGCGCCACCAGCGTGGTTTCGTCGGGCTTCGCGGCGCCCGTCCTGACTGGTTCGGCGGGCCACACCGCCCCGGCGGCGATCCACCGCCGGATCTTGTCCCGCTGCGCCTTGGGCACCTGGGGACCTCCGGGCGGCATCGCTCCGGCTTTGCCGGGCGGGATCTCCATCACCGTGTAGATGAGGCTCTTGGCGGGCTCGCCGGGAACGATTCCCGGACCTTTGTTTCCGCCCCGGCGGGCGCGCTCGGCCGTATCCAGGCGAAGGCTTCCGTAGTTGCGCTGTGCGTTGTGGCAGCCGAGGCAGTTGGCCTCGAAGACCGGCGCGATGTCCTTGCGAAAGTCGATGGACTGGGCCTGCAGGGCGGCCACGGCCATGGCAACAAACAGAATCCGCATATTTTGTTTTATATGAAACGGGTCTTGCCGGGCAGCGGCATGGGCGAGGGGGTGAAGGAACCGTTCCAGTCGAGCTTCTCGGGGAACAGCCGTTCCTGGGAGTTCAAAGCCATGTCCCATGTAATCTGCTGGCCGGTGTAGGCGGCCATGCGTCCCATCATCGCCAGCAGCGTGCTCGTGGTCATCCATTCGATGTCCATGACGGGCTGGTTGCGGCGAATGGCGGCGAACAACTCGTCATGCTCGGCCTGGTACATGTCGTTGCGCTCGCCGGTATAGGTCCAATTCGTCTCGCCCGTGATGCGCGGCAGCGGACCTCGTCCGATGGTGCACGTTCCCTTCGAGCCGAGAATGTAATCGGAGTTCTCGTTATAGCAACCTTCGATCTGGCGGCAGCCGAGGAAAGCGCGCACGTTATTCGGATAAAGATAATTCACTTCGAAGTGATCGTAGATGTTGCCGCCCTCGGCCGGAATCTGGCGGCCCCCAACGGCCACGCAACTGATGGGCGGTTTGTCGCCCATGGCCCAGGCGATCTTATCGGCGCTGTGCACCGCCTGCTCCACCAACCCGTCGCCGCACAGGTAAGAAAAGTTGTACCAGTTGCGAATCTGCCATTCCACATCGCTCATTCCCGCCGGACGCTCGCTCGCCGGCGGCATGGGCTTGACCGGGCTGGTGTAGTAGGTCGCGTAATAGGCCGCAATGTTGCCGATGGCGCCGTTCTTCATCTGCTCGAAGGTGGCTTTGATGTGTTTCGACCGCCGCCAGCAGAAGCCGGCCATCACCGAGAGATGCTTCTCGCGGGCGATCTTGGCGCTCTCGAGCGCGTGGCGAACGCCAAAGGCGTCGGTGGCGACGGGCTTCTCGCAGAAGACGTGCTTGCCCGCCTCGAGACAGGCCCGCAGATGATAAGGCCGGAAACCCGGGGGCGTGGCGAGCAGCACGACATCCACTCCGCTGTCGATCACCTTTTGATACGCATCCAGCCCGAGGAAGATATTGGAGGGCTCAACCTTCACGCGCTGGCCGGCGACGTTCACCTTCCTCAGCCGCTCCAGGCACTGTTCGGCGTGGTCGCGCTCAATGTCGGCCACGGCGGTGAGTTCGGCGTAATCGTCGGCCTTTAGAGCCTGCGCGGCGGCGCCGGTACCGCGCCCGCCGCAACCTACCAGGCCAACCTTCAGTGTCTTGGCCGATTGCATCGCGGAGAGGACCGCGGGGAAGCCCGCCGCAAGTGAGGCTTTCAGGAAGTCCCGGCGGGGAGTAGGAGGAAAGCTGCTCATGCCTCCAGTATACGACCAGATGCGTGCTGTTCCGGATCTGATTAGCGGTTGCGCCGGTACCAGTCGAGAGTGAGACGCAAGCCCTCCTCGAGGGAAAACCGCGGCGCGTGCCCCAGGTCGCGCACGGCGGCGGCGGTATCCGCCTGGGAGTGGCGGACGTCGCCGGCGCGCGGCGCGCCGTACACCGGCGCGAGAGAGACGCCTTCGATCTTCTGGAGCGCTTCCCACACAAGATTCAGCGTGTAGCGGTTGCCGTTGCCCGCGTTGTAGACGCGGCCCACCGCATGGGAGCCGGCGCTGGCGGCTTTCATGCATAGCTCCGCAACGTCTTCCACATAGGTGAAATCCCGCGATTGTTCCCCATCGCCGTGAATGACGGGAGAGCGGCGGTCGAGAATCGCCTGGTTGAACAGCGAAAGGACGCCGGAATATGGGCTCGAGGGATCCTGGCGAGGGCCGTAGACATTGAAAAATCGGAGCGACACGGTCTCAAGGCCAAAGCAGGTGTGGAATACGCTTGCGTAATATTCGCCCATCAGTTTCTGCGCCGCGTAAGGCGATAACGGATTGGGCGGCATGGACTCCACCTTGGGAAGCGCTTCGGTATCGCCATACGCCGAGGAAGAGGCGGCGTAGATCACGCGCCCCACGCCCCCTTCGGCGCAGGCGCGGAAAACGTTGAATGTGCCGTTGATGTTCACATCGTGGGAAGGGACGGGATCCTGAATGGAGCGCGGCACCGAAGGGATCGCGGCAAGATGATAGACCACCGCCGCTCCCGCCAGAACGGGGGCGATGGAATCATAGTCTCGAATGTCCCGGATCTCGAGGCGCGCGCCGCCGGCATCCGCCAGATTCTCACGCTTCCCGGAAGAGAGGTCGTCGAGCACGGTCACTTCCGCGGCCCCGCCCCCCAGCAACGACCGCACCAGCGCCGAGCCGATGAACCCGGCGCCCCCAGTCACGACAATCCTGCTCATAACTGAATTTGCGCCATCTCGGATTCGAGATAGCGGAGGGATTCGTTGGCGATGGTCTCCGCGCCAAAGGAGAAGTCAAACGCTTCCAGCGAGACCCAGCGCTGATAGCCCCTCTCCATCAGAAGACGCAATAGGGGCTTGAAGTCGTAGTCGCCCTTGCCGCAGTGCTTTCCGTCCGGTTCATTGACATGCACGTGGTGGATGAAATCGTAGTAGCGCCCGGCGATCACGGCGTGCGGCTCCACCTCATCGATGGCGTTATGGGTGTCAAACATCGTGCGGATACCCGGGCTGCCGATCTCCTTTACAATGCCGACGGCCTCCTCGAGCGTCTGCACGACGTCGCACTGCGCGGCCGGCAGGGCCTCGACGAGGATCGTTACGCCGCGGGAAACCGCGTGGGGAGCCACCTGGGCAAGTCCGTCAATGTAGCGCCGCGTGGCTTGTTCCCGCGTGGAACCGCCCGTGGTGGCGCGCTGAAACGGCGATCCGAACACCATCACGCCGTCCGGTCCGAGATCGGCGCAAAGATCGACAAGGTGGCGAATGTGCAACCAGCTCCTTTCGCGCAGCGCATCGTCCGGTGTGGTGACATGAAGACCCTTGGGAGCCACCATCAGCCAGTGCAGGCCCACAAACTGCAATCCTTCGCTATCCATGATCCGCCGCAGTTCGCGGCGGCGGCCCGCCGGGATCGAAACCGGATCATCGGCGAGCGTGAAATGTGCAATCTCAATTCCCGTATACCCGGCCTTGCGGATGGATTGGCAGGCGGCGGCGAAATCCCATCCCTGATAGGCTTCGTTGCACATGGCTTGTTTGAGAGGAGCGGACATTGGCTTCAGTGTACCTTCAGGCGCCGGGGACATGCAGAACTCACCTGGCTTTCCCGTTGCGGGCCGCGCGGCCCGGCCGATATTCTGGGTCGGGGAGCACGAGTGCGCGCGACTTTACTGATATTTGCGATCAACATGACGGCCTGGCTGATGCCGCTGTCCACACCGGCCCGGGCGGCCGCGGTTGCCCTGTCCCATGAGGAGGCGGTCCGCTGGACCCGGTGGCTGCTGCCGCTGCCGCACGAGATACGGCTGGAGCGGAAGGTTGTGGCGCCGCGTGGACGAATCGCGGTCCTCCTGCGTCCGGGAGCAGGCCCCCTCGAACATCAGGCGGCCGAAGAGATCTCTTCCTTGCTCGGTCCCGCGCAAGGCGAGCCGCTGTTCACAATTCTGGTGGGAGTTCAGGACGCCGGATGGCGGCGGGGCGCGCTTCCCGAAGCCAGGCGGAAGCGGCTCGAGAGTCTGCCCAACCGCGATCAAGCCTACGCGATACTTCCGGCCGGCGATTCCGCGCTGCTGCTGACCGCAATCGACGGCAAGGGCGTCTATTATGCCGGGCGCACTCTTTGCCAGTTCCTCGAAGCCTCCGCCACAGAGCGGGAAGCCCGCGTGCCGCTCGCCGAAATCACCGATTGGCCGGACTTCGAGGAGCGCGGCCTGTGGAACTTTCCCGATCCGGCGGCTTGGGTGCCGTGGATGGCATCGCTCAAGCTGAATTACGGCAAGATGTCGAACACGCAATTGAGAACCGTCGAGCGCGGCCGGAAAAACAGCGTCGTGATTGAAAAGTCACTCTACGAGCAGGCGCGCCGCCAGGCAATGCGATACATGCCCTATCTCATCCACATGAACTTCCTCGATGCGAGCGGGTTGTTCCGCGCGTACCCGGAACTGGCGGGCCGCGGCGATGAGGCTCTGGCGGGCCGTTACTTCGCGCACAAGCGCGGCAGCCAGCACCGGGTGCCGTTCGCGGCCCACCCGCTGTTTCAGAAGATACTCGGGGAGTGGCTCGAAGACATGGCCGCCCAAGGCGTGGACGAGGTGAGTTGCTGGCTCTCCGAGCGGCCCGCCGAAGACCAGCGCCCGGAATCGACCGCCGTGGGTCAATCCGTTTTGGAGGCGCGCGCGCTCGTGAATGCGTGGCGCGAAGTCCGGAAGCGCCATCCGGGATTCCGGATCCGGCTGTTCCTGTCAACGGTGACCACCGAACGCGACTACCGCGTGATAGCGGAGGCTCCGCCTGAAGTCCGCATCGAGCGCGCCTGCGCCACGGCGCTCGAACGCGTAACGCATCTGCCCCGTGACCTGTTCCGCTATCCGCTGCTCGATCAATACGCGGCGGAGGGCAGGTGGATCGCCAGCTATGACGTGCCGCTTGGAGCCAACGCCCGCGTCGACACTCCGGAATACATGCTCCCGCAGACCTCTGTTCACAGGCTGCGCGACTATCTGGCGCAGCTATCCGCGCGCCGCTACCGCGGAGCCTACGGAATGCTCGCCTGGGCGCGGAAAGCGCGGGAGACCTACGGCTTCACCACCGCCGGACTGGCCGAGTACGCCTGGAATCTGAACGGGCGCGGTACGCGGGAGTTCGCCATCGCCTGGGCGACCCGGGAAGGCATCGAGGATCCCGAAGCCTTCGGCGAGTGGGCGGAAACCGTGGGGCCGGTCGAGTTCGATGTCTACGACTCGGACTTCCCGATCGCCTATTCGTGGGGTAAGTTTGTCCGGTTGATCGAGGAGCGCCGCCGGCCCTACCTGGGAGAGGGTGTTTTCCGCTATTACACGAGCCCCCGGGACTTCTCCGGAAAGATCGCCGCGTGCGACCGTGCCATGGCGATTGCTGAACGGTTCCGCAACCCCTACTTCGCCGATGAGACGCGCGTTCTGCGGTCGTACGTACGGCTGGCGCAAGCGTTGTATGAGATAGCCGAACAGGTTTCCACGGACTCTTTCGAAACCCTGCCCAGTCAGGAGAAGCTCCGTAAGTCACTAGGCAGCCTGGAGGCCGCGGCGAAAGACAACAGCGGCGCGATCCGGCTCTGGCGCACACGCCTGGGACCCGCGGACTGGGACAAGTCCCCCAATCCCGACTCATCCGTGCAGCGTGCCCTCGATGCCATCCGCGGAGCCGAAACGGCATTCACCGAAATCAGGGACTTCCTCGAGGGGCGGTACTTCTATTAACTCTTTTTGCGAGCCACCAGGACGAGGCTCAGACCGTTCCAGGGGAGCAGAAAATCCACCCGCCGCCAGACCCACACCGTCTTATCGAACAGCTTGAGCCACAGTTTGCTGATCTGCTTTTGCCGGCCCATCTTTCCAAACAACCACCACGCGAGGGCGCCGATCTTCGCCAGTTGGTGGCTCTTCTCGACCGTGAGGCCCTGGTTGGCGAGCATCTCCTCGATGTCCTCCCGGGCGAAGCGCCGCTTGTGGCCAAGCGTGCGGTCGAGACTGCTGTAGAGTGTCTTACCCTGGGGAACCAGAACCACGAAGCGCCCGCCCGGCTCGAGCAGCTTCGCGGCGCTCGCCACGGCGCGCTCGGGGTTGTCGAGATACTCGAGCACGTTCATGCAAAGGATGGTGTCGAATCCGCGGTCAAACTGGGAGTAGCCGGCGGGATCGGCCGGATTCAGCTTCACCACGCGCACATTCGGGGTTCTCAGAAACCGGTTATTCAGGGAGTGCAGGTAGAGCGGATCGTTTTCCGCGGCTGCATAGAGTTGGCGGCGGGCCATGAGACGGCCCGTCAGGTTGCCGATGCCCGCGCCGAGTTCGAGCACCACGTCGCCGAGATAGGGACGCGCGATCCGCGTTATCCAGGACAGGTACTGCGGCGTGCCGCTGAGGTTGTTGAGGAAGGCGCGCCCGTAAGGCTGCACGTAGAGATCGTCCACGAGCCAGAAGTGCAGAATTACGCCCAATGCCTTCAGCCCGTCTTTCCAGCCGATCTTCTTCCCCTCTTCGTAAGTCCGGCCGTGATAGCTGATGGGCACTTCATAGATGCGCAGCTTGCGCTTGGCGCTCTTCATCGTGATCTCCGGCTCGAAGCCGAAGCGGTTCGAGCGGATGGGGATGCTCTTCAGAAGGTCGGTGCGGAAGACCTTGTAACAGGTCTCCATGTCCGTCAGTTTGATGTTGGAAAAGATATTCGACAGCAGCGTCAGATGCTTATTGATCATCGAATGCCAGAACGGGAGCACGCGCGTCTGCACCCCGGCCATGTAGCGCGACCCGAATACCGCGTCGGCGCGGCCGTCGAGAAGGGGACGCAGCAGAACGGGGTACTCGCCCGGATCATACTCGAGGTCCGCGTCCTGGACGAGAGTAAAGTCGCCGCTGGCCTTGGTGATCGCGGTGCGGACGGCGGCGCCCTTGCCCTGGTTGACCTCGTGCCGGTAGAGGCGGATCCGCGGTTCGCTTTCGGCCAGCCTCTCGAGGATCGCCCAGGTGCCGTCGGTCGAGCAGTCATCCACGATAATCAGTTCCCGCTCCATGTTTTCCGGCAGCGGCGCGCTCAGCACGAGACTGAGACTGCGCTCCACTACGGCCCGCTCATTGTAGACGGGGATCAGGATGGATAGAAGCATGCAAGACAATCAGTATAATGTGTTCGCACTGAATGCCGCCCTCCGCCGTGGAGGAGTTGGGATACGAGGATAGGCCGGTGGTTGGTTGCGGACATTGTATTTTGGAAAACCCGGAAAATCTGATATGGAAGCTCTTACTAAGATCGTAGTGATGCTGTCGCTGGCTGTTGCCGCGTTCGGCCAGCCGCCGGCCGTGCCCGGCTGGAAGCTGAGCATCGGGGAACTCCGAAAACAATACAATCACTATGGCGTGGGCCGGAGGCTCAAGCCGGTGGTCTGGCCGAACAACAGCCGGGTGGCGGTGGCGCTCAGTTTCGACTCCGAGAATGCCACCGCCGCGCTGGCGAAGGGCGAATTCGGGTCCTCGGCGATGTCGCGCGGGATGTACGGCTCGATCGACGGCCTGCCGCGCATCCTGAACATGCTCGACCGGCGGAATGTGCCGGCGTCGTTTTTCATCCCCGCGGTGTGCGCGCTGCTCAATCCGGAGATGATCCCTCTGATCCTTTCGAAGAAGCGGCATGAAATCGGCGTGCATGGCTGGATCCATGAGAACCCCGCCACCCTCAATGACGCCGCCGAGGAATCACGCTTATTGAAACAGGCGATCGCAGTGCTGACCAAAGCCATGGGGAAGCGCCCCGCCGGCTATCGCGCGCCCTCGTGGGCCATGAGTCCTTACACCATGGGGTTGGTGCGGGAGGCAGGCTTTCTCTACGACAGCAGCCTGATGGCGAGCGACGGCGCCTACGAAGTGACCATCGATGGCAGGTCGAGCGGCGTGATCGAACTCCCGATCGAGGGAATCCTCGATGACTATCCCTACTTCGGCGCGGCCGACGGATCGCTCCCCTCGCCCGAGTTGGTGGACCGGATCTACCGCGCGGAATTTGACGTGGCCTATCAGGAAGGCGGCCTGTTCATACTCACTATGCATCCGCACATCACGGGGCATCGATCGCGCGTCCTGTGGCTTGAGAGACTGATCGAATATATGAAGTCGAAACCGGGCGTCTGGTTCGCGACCCTCGAGGAAGCCGCCCGGTATGTCAAGGAGCATTCAGGCAAATAGATTCCCGGGTTCAGAAAAGCAACCGCAGCGTGTACTGCACCTCACGGCCGTAGTTGCCGCCGGCAACGCCGGTGCTCTTGCCGAAGGTCGAACTGGTCACGCTTGTGTTCGGATCGCTCGGCATGAATACGTTCGGCAGATTGAAAAACTCGAAGCGGGTCTCGAGTTTCACCCTCTCCGTGACGGGGAAGTACTTCACCAGAGTGCTGTCCAGGCTCCAGAAGCCGGGGCCGCGCAAATTGCCGTAATACCAGGGATTGACGCGCGGAGTGTACGCCGCCGCCTGGGAGAACTTCGACGTGTCGAACCACTGGCTTCTGGTGGGGTTCGAGATCGACGGACTTTCCACCGGCGCGTTCATCTGGCCGAACGTGAGCAGCGAACCCTGGTTCCACATGAAGATGTGGCTGGTGGCCCAACCGCCGACCAGCAGATCCACGGCGCGGTTCACGTTCCTGAGCAGTGCGCGTCCGCGCCCGATGGGAACCTCCCAGGTGCCGGCCATGCGGATCGTGTGCCTCGGGTTGCGCATGTCGATCAAGGTCTTTTCATTCGCGAACATGGCGGGTTGGTTGAACCAGTTCGATTTCGACTCGTGGTTGTAGTTGTAGCCGAGGGTCATGCTAAGGCCATTGGCGAACCGGCGGTCCACCTTGATCTGGAGCGCCTTGTAACGCTCGGCGATGCCGGGCTCGAACTGCTGGTTCAGCGCGCCGGGGTATTGCGGATAAGGCCGCAGAAGCGTAGCCACCGAGACCGTCTTCTGGTTTCGCAGGCTGCCCGGCATCTTGTTTGCCGGCAGCAGTTGATAGAACGGGTTCGGCACGGCGGCGTCCATGGCGCCCTTGTACGTATAGTAGAGCTGCGGATCGATCTGGTTGAGATCGTACCCGTAGTTTCCGCCCCACATGCTATCTCCGAGCTGGTTGTGCCCGTAGTTCATGAAGAAAGTCGTATCCGTCATCAGATCCCAGGGCAACTGGCGCTGGTAGGAAATGGTGATACGGTCGTTGATGGGCCGTTTCAGATTCTGGTTGAACCACGACGGGTTGTTCCCCAGGTCCTGGTAGCGTCCGTAGCCTTGGCCGATCGGCGTAATAAGGGGGTTCGTCGACGGGAACGGGTCGCTGACCAGTGTCTGGGGCACCCCCTGGACGGGACCTAGAACGTTGGTTGTCTGCGAAAAACCATTCGTCGGAATCGAGCCCAGTCCTTCAGTCCAGGCGCCCTTCATCGGAACGGCGTAGCGCGCGTAGCCGAACCGCAGAGCGCTCTTGTCGTTGAGCCGCACGGCGATGCCCGCGCGGGGCAGGAAGTTGTTCAGGTTCTTATAAACGCGCGGATTCGAACTGTCGGTGAACATCCACGCGCCGTTGTACTTGTAGTTCACCTTCGCGATCGACGTGACCTGGGAGGGCATGGCGACTCCGCCCTGCAGCTCCGGAATCGGGTTGGTCAGGTCGAGGTAACGCGAGAACATGTACTGGTCATCCTTCGGAGCCTGTTCCGTCTCCCATCTCAGTCCCAGATTCAGAGTGATGTTCTTGGTCAGCTTGATGTCGTCCTGGAAAAAGAGGCCCCACTGGGAATATCCGTTGTGGAACATGGGGTTGATCTGGGCGTTTCCGCTGTTGAGGGCGCCAAGCAGGGCGGAGGCGTACATGTTCCCGCTCAGGCTCGCGTTGAAGTTGATGAAGGTGTCGCCGGTATCCACGGCGTTGAAGGCGAGGTTGCCCACCGCCGGCAGCCCGTTGTAGTCGTAGCTGTAGCGCAACTGCCACCCTGCTTTCATATGATGCTTGCCCATGTCGTGCGTCATCGTCACGCTGGGCGTATGGCTGCGGCCGCGCACCTGCCACCAACTGCCCAGGCCGGCCGTGTAGCTGCCGTTGCCCGAGAAGCCGATCGAAGGGTAATAAATGCCCGGCAGGTTCTGCAACACCGGCTTGTACCAACCGGTCGGAAAGAGATTGGCCCATGCGGACTCCCCTACCTTCGCCCAGTCGGAATCATACTCGTCCTCGAGGTAAATGGCTCCGTAACGAAAATCGATGGTGGTATTGGGCGATGCAATGTACAGCACGTCCGCCGCCGCGTTGAGCGCGTCCATGATGCCGCCGTTGTCCGACCGCACCGCGATGGTGCCGCCCCAGTTCGGGTTGTCGAGGCGTGTCTGGTACTTCGAGTAGCGCGCGTACATGCGCCACTTGTCGTTGATGTTGTAGTCCACGCGCTCGGAGATGTTCCAGTAGTGGAGCCACCAGTAATACGAATTCTTCCTGTTATTGATGCCGGTGAGGTCGTCGCCCGGCCCGTTCGGCTTGGGCAGATCACCCAGAATCTTCTGGCCGGTGGGATTGATTCGCAATGCCGGAATGATATTGCCCGGGAATGGGGTGCGCGTCGCTACCGCCGTGGCCGGGTCGTACTGCGTCGTGAAGGGATCGTAAATCGGCCGGAGCGCTCCGGTCTTCGTCAGCGATTGGGAGAAGTTGCCCGCGCGCTCGAGTTCCGTCGGAAGAGTGACTTCGTTGTACTGCGGCTGGGTGCTCTTCCACTGTTCATAGCTGAAGTAGCTGAAGAGTTTGTTCTTGAGAATCGGGTTGCCGAGAGTGCCGCCCCAATTATGGTTTCTCACGGTGCTCGCCGTGCGGGTGATCCGGTTTTGAAGCGCATTGAAGTAAGGGTTGCGCCCAAAGTAGTAGCCGCTGCCGTGAAACTCGTTGGTTCCTGACTTCATCGAGAGGTTCAGCGTGCCGCCGGCGCTGAAACCGAACTCGGCATCGACCGCATTCTGCTGCACCTGGACCTCCTGGACGGCGTCCATCGAGGCGTTGTAAGACCCGCGTGCCGCGTATCCCAAGGGCACGCCATCGAGCAACTGGTCATTCTTGCCGCCCGTGTTTCCACCGACATCCATTCCCGAGTTCGACCACATGTAGAACGGGTTGCGGTGGGAAACGTCCCAATACCGGTTGATCACCGCCGGGTTCAACAAAGCCAGCGTGAATGGATTGCGCGCCAGCACGGGCAAATCTTTCAGTAATTGTCCGGTTACCATCGTGGTCATGGTCGCCGAATTGAATTGAACCGACGACACCTGTTCGGTAACCGTCACTGTCTCCGCCACTCCGCCCACCACCAGTTGCGCGTCCACCGTCACGTCGCCACGTGTTTGCACGGTTATATTTTCCTGTACAAACCGCTGAAACCCGGAGGCTTCCACTGTCAGTGAGTATGTTCCCGGAGTAACAAAGTCAAATAGGTATGTCCCGTTTGAATCCGTCTCTCGCGCAACTTCCACACCCGTGTTGACATTTCTCAGTGTGACCTTGGCGCCGGCGATCTTGGCTTGGGATGGATCCGCGACGCTTCCCTGTACCTTGCCTCGAATATCCTGGCCGGCGGCCAAACCCCCGAATAACAACGCGATGCCGGCGATCCAACATCCACGAAGAAGATAATTCCAATGAGGTTTCATATGCATGTCCCCGGACAGTCCAGGCGAGTTCCTTCGCGACCATCCATGCGGCAAACTGAGCGCCGGCGCAACAGTCTCAGGACTGCGGCGGGCGCTTTATGTTTGTGAGTGGTTATTCACGCGAAATTACCGATAATGCGAACCGGCTTCTCGGCGTGCGCTCGCTTGTAGTTACAAGCAAAGCAGTAAACTGATGTTCCTCTCCTCTTGCTGGCCAATCATATCAGACCAAGAGGAGCGGTTAATCCTGAAGACCGTGAATCCTAGATGCAATCATGCACAAATGTTGCGAAAGAGTCAATGATTTTTCTTGTAAGTGGCATCGGCTTCATAAGTAGCTGCTCTATTTCCGGCCCGTGGAGCACAAGATGTTACATTTAGGAGACTTCGCAACCCTGGGCCGGACTGCCGCGCGCCGGCGGTTCCTCAGGCGAAGGAGGGACAGTACATTGAACAGCTCCGGAGCGTTGAAGGAGCAGCGCATTGCGATTTTCGCCGCCTGTGCGATAGCGGTCTATCTGGCCCTGCATCACGGGTTCGGCTTCGCCGCTTCCTGGACTTCGGCCCCGTTGTGGGCGACGCTTGCCTCGAGTGTCCTTCTCCTGTGGGACCTGGGACGAAAACTGCTTTCCTGGCAGATCAGTTCCGATCTGCTTGCCGGCGTATCGATCGTGGCAAGCGCCCTGTTGGGGGAATACCTTGTCGGAGCAATTATCGTTTTGATGCTCTCCGGCGGCGCCGCCCTCGAGCGGTATGCCACGGCGCGCGCTTCGGCGGTTCTCGCGGCCCTGGCCCGTCGCATGCCCCAGATCGCTCATCGCCGTCTGCGGCACGGCGTCGAGGACGTGTCCATCGGGGAGGTGGGAGTCGGAGACCAACTGGTTGTTTACCCGCATGAGATCTGTCCGGCCGATGGCGTGGTCTCGAGCGGGCACGGCACGATGGATGAGTCCTACCTGACCGGGGAGCCCTTCCTGATCTCCAAGGCGCCCGGAGCCGCTGTCCTGTCGGGAGCCGTCAACGGCGAGACGCCTCTCGAGATCACCACCATCCGGAAACCTCGGGATTCGCGCTATGCGCAAATCATGCGCGTTCTCGAGGAGAACGAGGATCGCAAGCCGAAGATGCGCCGCCTCGCCGATCGAATCGGAGCCTGGTATACGCCGCTTGCCTTGTCCATGGCCGCGCTCGGCTGGATCATCAGCGCGGATCCCTCGCGTTTCCTCTCCGTTGTCGTGATCGCCACGCCCTGCCCTTTGCTCATCGCCGTTCCCGTGGCCGTCGCCGGCGCGATATCGCTAAGCGCGCGCCGGGGCATTGTCATCAAGAACCCCGCGGCGCTCGAGCTCGTGGGGGACTGCCGGACCTGGATCTTCGATAAGACCGGCACGCTGACCTACGGGCGTCCCGTGCTCACCTCCATGGAGACGGCGCCGGGTGTCGAGGAGCGCGAAGTGCTGCAATTGGCCGCAAGCCTCGAGTTGTATTCCAAACACCCGCTGGCGAACGCCATCCGCAAGGCCGCCGCCCTCAGGGGATTGGGCCCTTCTCCGGTTGTCTCGCTCAGCGAAAGGCCCGGGGAGGGGTTGCGGGGGCTTGTGGACGGACGCTCGGTCGTGATCACCGGAAGGCAGCGCGCGGGCGCCTGGGAGCGGAAACTCCCCCCGCAGGCCGGAGGGCTCGAGTGTATCGTCTTGCTCGATGGCGATTATGCCGCCACCATGCGCTTCCGCGACGAACCGCGCGCCGATAGCCGGCCTTTCATTGCCCATCTCAGCCGCCGCCACCGGGCGGCGCGTCTCATTCTCCTCTCCGGCGACAGGGCGTCGGAAGCCGAGTACCTCGCGCGCGCCGTGGGCATCGGCGAGGTGTACGCCTCGAAAAGCCCCGAGGAAAAGGTTGAAGTGGTGTTGCGGGAGGTTGCGCTCGCCCCCACTCTCTATGTGGGCGACGGACTCAATGACGCGCCCGCCATGCGCGTGGCCACGGTCGGCGTGACGCTCGGCGCTCACAGTGATATTACCGCCGAAGCAGGCGACGCCGTCGTGCTCGATGCGGCCCTCCAGAAGGTGGATGAGTTGGTCCACATCGGAGGACGCATGCGGGCGATCGCTCTCCAGAGCGCCCTCGGCGGGATGGTCCTGAGCATGGTGGGAATGACGCTGGCCGTGATGGGGCTTCTGCCGCCCATCGGAGGGGCGGTGGCGCAGGAACTGATCGACCTCGCCGCCGTGCTCAATGCGTTGCGAGTGGCCTTCCCACGCGAGCAATTGAGCGATTTCTAAGCGGCCGCAATCATGACGCAAGCATAACGGCCTCTTTGACGGCGTGATATAATCATGGTGTTCGCGGTGGGTATAGCTCAGTCGGTAGAGCGCTGGATTGTGGTTCCAGATGTCGTGGGTTCAAATCCCACTACCCACCCCAACCTCTCATTCCCCGCTATCCCTACG
>JABAQT010000027.1 GCA_019187195.1 Bryobacteraceae bacterium | reverse complement strand
AGCCTACTGCAATCGTCTGGCTGAGGCGAGATAGATGGCGTTGAGAATCAGTTTGAAAGAGCCGAAAGTCTGCCCGCGGAACTGGGGCCGGAACCCAAAAAGGACGACGCGGCCTTTGCCGTGGCGTGCCTCGATGAGGGCGGATTTTCCGGCGACTTGGCGCTCGCCGGACAGCCACCCGCTGGCGAGCAGATTCGTCGCGGCGTAGCCCGCCACGCTTTTCACTTCGCCGTCCCGGTTGTATTCAGGGAGCAGGCTGATGTCCCAGGCCTGGCCGCCGGAGGTGAACAGGAATGCGTCTTTCGGCATGCCGAAGGCGATCGGATGGGTGGTATCGACGGTCATACGGAGGATGGATCCGGGCGAATAGAAACCGGAGGGCGTATCCGCGCCTCCATCGACCGTCGAGTTTGCCCCGGCGCGCGGGGTCACGGGAAGCGGGAAGAATTGGACGGGCAGCCCGGAGGCGGCATCGAAGGTGATGAGCGTGCCGCCGGCCTGCACGAACTCCTCGAGGGCCGCGAGGCCGGAGATGTTGATGCCGCCGGTATATTCCGGCCGCTGCTGGGCAGGGCTCTCTCCCGGGTTGCGTCCGGCGAGGTTGACTCCCTGCCGAACCCCGTGAAGGATCGAGTTCGGGTTTTGCGAGGCAAGCAGAATCGTGTCGAAGCGCGCGTTCAGCCCGGGGCGGAAATCGCGGTTGTGGAGAAGGGTACAGGGAATTCCGAAGTAATCGAGCAGCCATTCGGTCCAGCCGGTATCGATGTTGGCAGTGTAGGGTTCGTAGAGCGCCACGCGCGGGGTGTGCAGTTCATAGGCGGCTTTTTCGAACGCGGCATTGGGGGCGCGGCCTTCCACAAGGATGGTCCCATCGGAGGACCAGCGAACCTTCGAGCCCTTCTTCAGAAGATCGATGGTGGCGAGAAAGGAGGAGTTGTCGCGGTGGTCGAGAGAACGTTCAGGTAGCGGGATCTCCGCGGGAGTTTCGACGGAAGCGTTGAAGCGATCCTCGACGCGATCCACGCGGACTCCCATCAGCATGCGCAGAGTCCAGCCGGCAACGTCGTAGGGCCGTTTGGTGGGGCCCGATTGTCCGGTCTTGATTTCGGGGTACCTCTGGGGCTCCATCAGGTCGATGAGATAGGCGCGGAAGGGTTGCGCGGCGGGCAGGATGAAGGACCCGGCGGGATACTGTTTGCCGTCGGCCTCAAAAGATGTCCTGGCCCGCTCGATGACGACGCCGGACATTTGAAGGCGGCGCACCATTTCCACCGCGCTCCAGCGATCCCACTGGCCGGCGGGGACAACGTAGGCGTACGGGTTGCCCTTCCCCCCGAGTTCGATGTTGGCTCGGGCGAGCTCCCAGGCTTTGTAGAGGAAGTGCTGGGCGCGATTGGAGGCGAGTTCGAGGATGGCGAAGTCGGCGGTCAGCATGTAGTTGACGGCGTCGCGCAGGGTCCAACGGCCGCCCGGCCAGGGGCGCTGATAAAAGATGGACGGTTCGCGGGTGGGGATGCCGTTGCCGAAGCGTTGGGGAAGATCGCCCGGCTTATAGTCTCGCGGGGTGGCGAGGTTGCCGGCGGTTTCGGTGAGGATGCCGTGCATGTTGTGGAACGCCGGGACGGAACGAAGGCCGCCGTTCCACCAGCCGTCGAAGCCCCAATAAGAAAGGACGCCGGGCTTCTGCTCGCGGGCGAAGCGCTCTTTCATGGCGGCTCCAATGAGGTTGATGCCTTCCATTACGGGGGCGGGGATGTTGGGGTTGAGGGGTTCGGCGTAGGGTGGAATGAAGATGCGGGCCGGCGAGGGCGGGGCCTGGTGCTGGTTGTAGACGATGTGGGGGAACCACTCGCGAAAGAGGAGGCGGCTGACGTTGCGGGTTTCCTCGAGGTTGAGCATGAAGTAATCGCGGTTGTTGTCGTGGCCGGCATACTTCTGGTAGAGGCTCGGCAGTGGGGCGAGTTCGTAGGGAGTATGGACATTTCCGCGATACCAGTGCGCCACCCAATCGAGGCCATCGGGGTTGATAACTGGCACCTGCATGAGGATGACGTTGCGGCGGATCTTGCGCGCTTCTTCGGTTTCGTCCGTAAGCATGCGGTAGGCGAGAATCGGCGCCTGCTGGACGGGAGCGACCTCGCTTGCGTGGAGCCCGGAATCGATCCAGACAATGGCTTTGCCTTCCGCGGCGAGGCGTTGAGCTTCCTCCGGGCTCGCGAGGCCGAGGGCGAGTTTGCGGTTGATTTCGCGGTAGCGATCGAGGGCGGCAAGGTTGGCGGGGTCCGAGATGAAGGCGACATACATGGTCTTGCCGTGCGCCGACTTGCCGAAAGGAACCAGTTTCAGGCGGGGGCTTGATTTTTCAAGCGCCTGAAAATAAGAGATGACGGCCTGGTAGTCGGCCAACTGGTAGTCATCGCCGGGAGTGAATCCGAAGTGTTGCTTCGGTTCGGGAACCGCGGCGAGGGCGAGTGAACAATAGAGCGACGCGAGAAAAGCCAGCTTGCGCATATAGCAGCCAATGATACCAGGGGCGATATTCTACAGAGATGCGGATACTCACGCTGCTGCTGGTTTCGGCCGCGCTTTGCCTGGCGCAGAAAGCATACATTCAGGCGCACTACACGAAGTACGAATACCGGATCGCGATGCGCGACGGGAAGCGGTTGTTCACCGCCGTATATGTGCCGAAGGACACCAAGGAGAAGTACCCCATCCTGCTGACGCGCACGCCGTATTCGGTGGGTCCTTACGGCGAGGATCACTATCCTGAGTCGCTCTACCGGAAGTCGAAGAAGGCGCTCAAGGAGGGATTCATCTTCGTGTTTCAGGATGTGCGCGGGCGATATATGTCCGAAGGCGAGTTCGTCAACGTGCGCCCTTACCTGCCGGTAAAGAAGGGACCGGCGGATATTGATGAGACCACGGACACCTATGACACCATCGACTGGCTGGTGAAGCATGTCGCCAATAACGGCAACGTGGGCATCTACGGGACCTCGTATCCGGGATTCTACGCGGCGATGGGGGCGATTGACGCGCATCCGGCGTTGAAGGCTGCCTCGCCGCAGGCTCCGGTGACGGACTGGTTCGTGGGGGATGACTTTCATCACAACGGAGCGCTCTTCCTGACACACTATTTCCGCTTCTTCAGCGGCTTCGGATTGCCGCGTCCGGAGTTGATCACGAAAGCGCCGAAGAGTCTTTCGCCGGAGATTGTGAACGCCTATCAGTTCTACCTGAACGTGGGCCCGGTGGTGAACCTGAACGAGAGGTATTTCAAGAACCAGGTGGCTTACTGGAACGAGTTCATCAAGCATCCGAACTACGATGCCTATTGGAAGGCGCGCGATCTGCGGGTGGGAGCGAAGAATGTGAAGCCCGCGATGATGACGGTGGGCGGGTGGTTCGACGCCGAGGACCTGTTTGGCGCGCTACGCCTGCATGAGGCGATCGAGAAGGAAGGGCATCCGCCGCAAAATACTCTTGTGATGGGACCGTGGTACCACGGGCAGTGGGGCGGCGACCCGGGAGAGAAACTCGGGTCCGTGAACTTTCGTTCGAAGACGGGCGAATATTACCGCGACGAAATCGAATACCCGTTCTTTCTGTATCACCTGAAGGGGAAAGGGGAAGGGCATTTCGCGAAGGCGGTCGTGTTCGAAACGGGAACGAACCAGTGGCGGAAGCTGGACGCATGGCCGCCAAAGGAAGTGCAGGCGCGCGAACTGTATCTGCTGCCGGGCGGGAAACTCGGCTTCTCGAAGAAGTATGCCGGCGGAGCGCCGTTCGATGAGTATGTGAGCGATCCGGCGCGCCCCGTGCCGTTCACGCCGGGAATCGTGAAGCAGATGACGCGCGAGTACATGGTGGACGACCAGCGGTTCGCCTCGACAAGGCCCGATGTGCTGGTCTACCAGACGGAACCGCTCGAGGAGAACGTGACGCTCGCGGGACCCCTGCGGCCGGAGTTGTTTGTATCGACGACGGGGACGGATTCCGATTGGGTGGTGAAGCTGATCGACGTGTATCCGGACGATTATCCGGATCCTGATCCGAATCCCGAAAAGGTGACGATGGGCGGATTCGAGCAACTGGTGCGGGGCGAGTTGTTTCGCGGGCGGTTCCGGCAGGGTTTCGAGAAGTCAGTGCCGTTTGTGCCGGGAAAGGTGGAGAAGGTGGAGTACGGGATGCCCGACGTGTTTCACAATTTCCGGAGAGGACACAGGATCATGATTCAGGTGCAGAGTTCCTGGTTTCCACTGGTGGACCGCAATCCCCAGAAGTTCGTGGAGAACATTTACGAAGCCCGGAGCGGAGATTTCGTGAAGGCGGCGCAGCGGGTCTATCACGATGGGGAGCGGCCTTCGGCCGTGAGGGTGCTGGTGGTGAAATGAGCCGCGCGGAAAGAACGGGGATTGACCCCGAGCGGGCGGGTAAGATCCGGACTCCGGGCGGCAGGTACCATTTGTAGATGGGTTTCAGCGAGAATCTGGAAAACAATCTGAAGAGCCTGGAAGCTCGGGAGGAGCGGGATCCGGCGGCATTGGAACGGGAGCGCGCGCGGCGGGAGGAGGACCGGGAACGGCAGCGCGCCGCCGCTCCATATGTCGAGCAACTGCGGAACGGCGCGTTCACTCAGGGGTTGCTGGCACAGGCAACCCGCATCGGATTCGGGAAACGAACGAAGGTGCATATCGTGTGGCTGGAGACGCCGGTGGTGGCGCTGCGGTTGGACGCGCGCAACCTCAGGCTCGAGTTGCGGCCCGCGGCGCACGGCGTGGAAGCGCACTACTTTACTGACGGCGTCGAAACGAAACGGGAGAACGTGGATCTCGGCGCCGACCCCGCGGCGCTCGCCGGACGATGGCTCGCGAGCCTCGATTAACCAGACCCGGTCAGAGCAGGCCGGCAGATTTCAGGAAGCCCTCCGCGACTTCGCGGACCGGCCTGTGTTCGCCGTCCACCTGATAGTTGAGCCGGCGCATGGTTTCGGTGGAGATCTTTCCGGACAGACTTTCGAGGGCGGGCTTCAGGCCGGGATATTCTTCGAAGGCCGCGGAGCGCACAACGAGGCACGCCTGATAGGGCGGGAAGGCGTGCCGGTCATCGCGAAGGACGCGGAAGGGACGGGCGGAGAGAAGACCGTCGGTGGCGCTGCCGGCGACCATATTCACCTGCTTCTGTTCGAGGGCCTGGTATAGCAGCCCGAGATCCATGCTGATGGGCGGGGCGGCATACTTGAGATGATACCTGGCGTTGAGGGCGGGATAGCCGTCGGGGCGTTGCAGAAATTCGTAGCCGATACCGAGACGCCAGGCGACCCCGGAGTTTGCGGCGCCGGTAAGAGTGTCGAGGTGATGAGCAACCGCGTCCTCTTCCCGCACAACCATGGCGAAGGGATTGTCGAAGCCGAGCGGGGGAAGCCATTCGACGCGCCAGGTTCTGCGGTAGACGGTGCGAACGCGGGCGAGAACGGAGGCGGGATCGGGATCGGGCCTTTCCTTGAGGATGGCAGTGATGGCCGTGCCGGTGTATTCGGGGTAGAGATCGATGTCCCCGCTGATGAGCGCGCCGTGGGCCAGGAGGGTGCCGCCGAGGTTGAGTTTGCGCGAGACGGGATGGCCGAGCGCATGTTCCAGATACTGGGCGGCGATCTCGCCGAGAATCACCTGTTCGGTGAAGTTTTTCGATGCCACGGTGAGCGGGCGATGGCCGCTGGCGCAGGCGGTTAGCATGGCGGTCAGGCAGTAGAGAACCGTTTTTCGATCCATTCGAGAACTCCGTCGGCGATGATGGCGATGAGCGCGGCGGGAATGGCTCCCGCAAGCAATAGGGTAGTGTCGACCGAGGCGACACCGCGAAAAATGAAGACGCCGAGTCCGCCTCCGCCGATGGCCGCCGCGATGGTGGCGGTTCCCACGGTGGTGACGGTGGCGACGCGGAGACCGGCGATGATGGTGCGGGCGGCGAGCGGAAGTTCCACCTGCCAGAGCAACTGGCGGGGAAACATGCCCAAGGCGATGGCGGACTCGCGTACGGCGGGGTCCACGGAGAGAATGCCGGTGAGGGTATTGCGCACGATGGGGAGGAGTGCGTAGAGGACCAGGGCGACGATGGCGGTGCGCTTGCCGATGCCGCCGATGAGGGGGATGGGGATGAGGAACCCGAAGAGGGCGAGGCTCGGGATGGTCTGTACGATGTTGATGAGGCCGAGCGACCAGCCGCGAAGCGCGGACCCGCGCGTGAGCAGGATGCCGAGGGGAAGTCCAATGGCGGCGGCGAGAAACGTGGAGAACAAGACTAATTGTAAATGTTCCAGAGTGAGAGCGAGGATTTCCTGGGCCATGGTCATTCGGCGGAAGCGAGGAAAGCGCGGACTTCGGCTCCCGGATGGCGAACAAATTCTCCGGGCGGGCAGAGAGCTTCGATGCATCCCTGGTGAAGCAGCGCGATGCGGGAACCGACGCGGAGAGCTTCGCGGACATCGTGAGTGACAAAAATGGCGGTCTTGCGCAGAGTGTCGCGCAGGTGGATGAACTGCTTCCGCGCCTCGGCGCGGGTGATGGGATCGAGGGCTCCGAAAGGCTCATCGAAGAGGAGAATATCCGGATCGGCGGCAAGGGCGCGCGCGATGCCGGCGCGTTGTCGCTCGCCACCGGAAAGACGGCGCGGATAGCGTGCGGCGAACTGGGCGGGAGGGAGGTCCAGCCGCGTAAGCAATTCGTACACCCGGGCGCGGATCCTGGAAGGCTCCCATCCCTCGAGCGAGGGGACCAGGCCCACGTTTCGCTCGACCGTGAAGTGAGGAAAGAGACCGCCTTCCTGGATCACGTAGCCGATGCGGCGGCGGAGGCGGATGAGGTCCCAGGAGGAAGTGGGGCGCTCCTCGACGAGAACCGCTCCGGAAGTCGGCATGAGGAGGCCGTTGACCAGTTTGAGGGCGGTGGTTTTTCCCGAGCCGCTGCGGCCAAGCAGCACGAGAGTCTCTCCCGCATACAGTTCCAGGTCGAGGTCCCGGAGGATGGGACGGCCGGCGATGGAATAACCGGCGTGGTCGAACCGCAGGACAGGCTTCACCCGCCGGCGCTCCAGAGATTCATGGCGAACGGCCATTGGGGATCGACCCAGCGCGAGACAGGATGAAAGCCGGAATCGCGCGCGATGGCATCGAGGTCAGGCAGGAGGAACTTGTGCGAGGACTCCGTCCAGATCGTTTCGCCGGCTTCGATGATGATCCGGAGGCCCGAATCGGGAATCGAGACGCGCTGCCGGGAGCGGGCGCGGAGATGCATCTCGATACGCTGGGCCGGTTCGTGGTAGCGGGCTTCGTGTTCGTAGGCGGTGAGATCGAAGTCGGCGCCCAGTTCGCGGTTGATGCGTCCGAGAATGTTGCGGTTGAAGGCCGCGGTGACGCCTGTAGGATCATCATAGGCGAGCAGCATCTGAGGGATCGGCTTGACAAGATCGGCGCCAAGAAGAAGAGCGTCGCCAGGGTTGAGGCGCGCGTGGAGGGCGGCCAGAAATTCAACGGCGCAGGAGATGTCAAAGTTTCCGATGGTGCTGCCGAGGAAGAGGACGAGGAGTGGCTGCGACGGGTCGCGAAGAGCGGCGACCCGGGCGATGCCGTCGAGGTAGGAGGCTTCGAGCGGTGTGACGGCCGCATACGAGGCGAGTTCCCGGGCGCAGGCATGAAGGGCGGCCGTCGAGATGTCGATGGGAAAATAGCGGATCGCTCGGCCGGAGCGGGCGCGCAAGCTCTCGAGGATGGGAACGGTTTTCCGCCCGGAACCGCAGCCGAGTTCCGCAACCGCGGTTGTGGGCGGCAGGACGGCGGCAATTTCGGGTGAATGAGCGCCGAGCAGGCGCTCACCGGCACGCGTAAGGCCGTACTCAGGCAAGCAGGTGATGGCTTCAAAGAGCGCGCTTCCGAGATCGTCGTAGAGATACCTGGAGGGAAGTTCGCGCTGGCCTGAACGCCCAAGGCCGGCCCGCACATCCTGGGCGAATTCGCTGAGCATGCTGGTCATCGCACGTCCACGCAGCGGAACGCGGCATGCACATAAGGATAGCCTTGACGGTACCAGTTGCGGAAGGATCGGCGGAGGAAGCAGGCGGCGGTCCGCGGGGCGGCGCCCTTGACGACGAAATGATCGCCGTCAAAGAACGGCGCGGAATATCCGGGATAGAAGGGGAACCGCTCGAAGCCGGGGAAGGGCGAAAAAGGGGTGGAGGTCCACTCCCAGCCGTTGCCCGCGAGTTGGGAAACACCGAAAGCGCTGTCGCCCTCCGGGTTTGCGGTGACTGGAAGCGGGTCCCAGCGGGCGAAGTCGAAGTTGCCGCGTTGAGTGGTGGGCGGTTCGCTACCCCAGGGGAGGTCGCGTTCCTTACCCGTTGGTGTTCCGTAGGCGGCGCGATGGAACTGTGCCTCGGTGGGCAGGGACATGCCGAGGGACTTCGCGTAGGCGGCGGCTTCGGTGCGCGTCACATAGACCGGCCAATCGAGCGGCAGTGGATATTCGGCGAAGACGCCGCGATAGAACCACGCCCCGTCGCGGCGGGTCCAATAGTGGGGCGGAGCCGCGCCACTGTTAACGAACGAAAGGTAATCTCCGTTGGTGACCTTGTAGCGGGAGATGGCGAAAGCGGGGACAGGAATGCTTGTTTCAGGGAATTCGTTGTCCCAGCCGAAAGCGTCGCCGGAAAGGCCGAGAGTGGCTGTTCCGGCGGGGATGGAGATCATCTCCAAAGGCGGAGGAGAGGAAGGCGGCAGAGGGGTCAGCGGACGCGCGTGATTCTCATTGTGCAGGATATAGGCGAATGTATCGGCATGCATCAGGCGGTGTTCGATGGCGCACTGGATCAGTTGCCGCGGAGCATTGTCCATAAGGCGGTCGAGCGTTTCGCGGACGCGGTGGTTGTAGCTTGTCACCTCCTCGATCGACGGCCAGTCCGAGGGTTGATCCTGAGGAAGTTGACCCACCGGTGGATCGATGCCGAAAGCGAATAGCTTGTCGAACTCCTGGTGGAAGGAAGGAACGTCGAGGGCGCGGCGGCAGACGAGGTTCCAATCGAAGGCCTCGAGGTGGCCTAAATAGAAGATCATGCGATGACGCTCGGCGATGGGGCGGTCGTAAAATTTTTCCGGCGAGACTAGAGCAAAGAGCGAATCGGTTTGAGAGCGGGCTTGAGCCAATGCGGCTAGAGGATTGGGGGACTGGTAAGAACTTGTTATGGACATTCCGTGGAACTCCTTTCCGGGGATGAGGTTATATGTCTGAACAGGACGGCCGGCGGCAGCCGCGCGGCTGTGTTAGTGGCATAATCAGAAACAGAAGTAACAAGTATTACGAGAGACCGAAATGAGGCCTTCAGGGAGCAGGCATATGCGGCTAGCCTACACTTTCCTTATTCTCGCGTTTGCAATTCCGGGATTTGCCCAAATCACCGGCGACATTTATGTGAGGGTGACTGATCAGTCCGGAGCAGTCATTCCTAATGCCAATGTTACCATCCGCAGTAAAGCGACTGGAACCAATCGCACCGCCGTCAGTGATAGCCAGGGCGACGTGCGTTTCACCCAGCTTGCCATTGGCGCCTACGAGGTGAAGGTGGAAAGCGCGGGCTTCGCGATGTACTCGGCTCCGGCGGAGGTGAACAGCGGCACAACAACCACGGTTTCCATCACTCTCGAGGTGAAAGGAACCACGGAGCAGGTAGTGGTGGTGGAAGCTTCCGTTCAATTGAACACCGTCAACTCGCAGTTGCAGACCAACACGGAATCGCGGGCGGTGACCAGCCTTCCGATTGCCAACAGCGGCGTGCTGGCTCTCGCCGGCACGGCTCCCGGAGTGATTCCCGTAACGCCGCGCAATCCGTTCCTTGGCCTCGGCAGTTTCAACTCGAACGGCGGACGCGGGCGCGGCAACAACATAACCTTAGACAGCGCAACGGCGACGGATGTTTCCACGACGGGCAGCGCTGGATTGGGGACGCTGCCAATCGATGCGATCAAGGAAGTGAACCTGGTAACGAACAATTTCAGCGCGGAGTTCGGACGCAACTCATCGGCCCAGGTGCAGATTCTGAGCAAGAGCGGTTCGAATGAATTCCACGGGAGCGCCTTCGAGTTCCTGCGGAACAATATCTTCAACGCGCGCGATTATTTCGATCGCAGCGGCAAAGCGTCGATACTGCGAAACAACGACTGGGGAGTGACCGGCGGCGGACGGATCATCAAGGACAAGCTGTTCTTCTTCGGAACCTATGAGCAGCAGAAGATTCGGGGAGCGGGCGGAACGCGCATTGCGAGCGTACCGACTCCGGACCAGGTATCGGCCATCACCGATCCCACTTCGAAGCAACTGCTGAGCACGTTGAAGGTGCCCACGGATCCGAGCGGCACGGTGAGCAACGCGGCGTCGAACATGGGCAACGCCTGGGCGCTTTCCGGACGCATGGACGCGAACCTGACGAGCCGGGATTTCTTCTACGTCAGATACGGCATCAGCGACTCGTCCTCGAGTAGCCCGGGGCTGACCTTCATCACCTCGAACCTGCCCACCAACGGGGCGACGTCGACGAACCGGACGCAGAACGGGACGGTGAGCGAAACGCACACATTCGGCGCTACAACCGTGAACAACTTTCTCGCGTCGTTCGGACGCAGCCGGCCGGGATTCCAACCGATTGAAACCTTCGGAGGTCCGGAGGTTGCGCTTGCCGACGGCCGCATCTCGAACATGGGCATCTGGTCCGGCATTCCACAGGGGCGCGTGCAGAATACTTTCCAGTTCGCGGACACACTGACGCACGCCAGAGGGAAGCATCAGCTCAAGTTCGGCGTGGATATCAACCGCGTCCAGGCCAACAGCTACTTCGACGCAAACGTGCGCGGGACTCTGACATTTCTGAGCCTGGCGGATTTTCAGGCGGGCAGGCCGTTCAGCTATTCGCAGCGTTTCGGCGGATCGGTGAGAGGGAACCGGGTAACGAACAGTTACTTTTTCGCGCAGGATGATTACCGGGTATCGCGCTTCCTGACTCTGAACCTGGGCGTGCGGCTGGAAGTGAACGGCGGGGTTTCGGAGGTGAACAACATTCTCTCGAACCTCGACCTGAACAGCACAGCCGCGCTGGGAGGAGCCGGGAGCGGGCCGTTGGGAGCCTTCGTGACCGGAGGAACCTATTTCAACACCACGAAAAACTGGGCTCCACGCGTGGGATTCGCGTGGAACCCGCGCGGAGGCAAGACTTCGATTCGCGGCGGTTACGGCATCTCCTACGACTTCATCTATCTGAACCCGATCACCAACGGGCGGTTCCTGCCGCCGTTCATGTACCAGTTCTCCCTGCCGCAGACGGATTTCGTGGGGGCGAATACGTACGCGGCGGTGGTGGCCGGAACCTCGGCCTTCCAGACGCAGGGCCGCGCCACGGTGGGCACGTTCGGAGCTACGATCAAGAATTTCGGCGCGGTGAGTCCCATTGACCGGGGGTTGAAGAACCCGCAGGTGCAGCAGTTCGGACTGACAGTCGAGCGGGATCTGCCGTTCCAGTTAATCGGGCGCGTGTCGTATTCGGGAACGAAGGGAAATTTCCTGCAGCGGTCGAGACCGATTAACACACTGGCTCCGGGTCAGTTCACGCCGCCGAAGACGGTCGAGGAAGAGGCGGCGCAGCGGGCGTCCGGTCTCTACACCCGGCTGAATGCGGGTTTGAACGCGGCGTTCACGTCGTCGAGCAACCGGATTGACCCGCGGTTCAACGGCGTGACGCTGGTGGAATCGTCAGCCAATTCGAACTATCACTCGGTGCAATTCTCGGTGCAGCGGCGTTTCGTGCGCGGGTACACGTTCACGGCGGCGTACACCATTTCGAAGTCGATCGACGACATCTCGGACGCGCTCGGGGTGCTGGCCAACGACTCGGCTTCACAGCAGAATCCGTTCAACAACCGCAACAACCGCGCTGTTTCACAATTCGACATTCCGCAGCGGCTGGTGATCACGCACGAATTCGAGCCGCAGGTGTTTGCGGGAGTACACAACCCTGTGCTGCGGCACATTCTTCACGGCTGGCAGTTCGGAGGAATTTTCCAGGCGCAGTCGGGATTTCCGGTGAACCTGTTCAGCGGGACGCGGGCGGGCTTGGCGGATCCGGCATTGATCGGCGGTAACGGAGCTGTGCGGCCGGACGTGACGGGTCCGGTGCGGATCGACTTCAAGGCGAATCCCGGTCTCGGCGGAGCCAACCCGAACCTGGTGACGGGTTCCGGACTGGCGCAACCGCTGGTGGGCGCTTTTGGCACTCTGGGACGCAACCGGCTGCGGCTGAACGCGCTGATCCAGTCCGACATGACATTCGGCAAGGAGTTCGCCATCACGGAAAGGATCAGGACACGTTTCCAGGCGCAGATCGAGAATATGTTCAACAACACGACGTTCAGCAGGCCGGGCGCCACGCTATCGGCGCCGACGACGTTCGGATATTACGCTGACACGGACTCGAACTCACGCAACATGACGATGACGATGCGGGTGATCTGGTGAGTGGCGCGGCGCCCACGGTGGCGCCTGAAATGCTCCAACCCTGTTGACTGAGCGATAGGAGAGCGTCATGCTGCCATTTCGAAAGATAATATTTGCGGCGGATTTGTCCGAACCATGCCAGGCGGCGGCGCCATATGTCCGCGAAATGACGGAGCGGGGTGGGGCGGAACTGGTGATCCTGCACGCCACCGAGATTGCCGCCGTCCCACCCGACCCGCTGCGGCCGTTCCTTGCGGAGAGTCTTCCCTTATACGCCGCGATCCGAAAGGAGCAGCGGGAGCGGATGGAGGCATTCATCGGCGAGCATTTCGCGGGGCTGCATCCGGAGTTGCTGCTGGTGGATGGGGATGCCGGGCCGGCGATCGAGGAAACGGTGAGACGCAAGGCCGCCGACCTGGTGATGATGTCCACGCACGGAAGGGGCACGCTGCGGCGCTTTCTGCTTGGCTCGGTGACGGCGAAGATGCTGCATGACTTGAGTTGTGCCGTGTGGACGGGAGTTCACTGGAAGGATGGAATCCATCAGCCGCGGGTGCCCTATCGCTCGATTGTCTGCGCGGTGGATTTCCACGAGGAAGACGCCGGGGTGATTCGGACGGCGAGCGAACTGGCGAAGGCCTATGGGGCCAGTCTCTCGGTGACGCATGCAGTGGATTGGCCGGAATCCAGCGTCCTCACCGGCTCCCCCGTATATGCGCGCGAGGTGGTGATCACGGCGTTGACGCGGATGGTGCACGAAGCGGGCCTGGAAGCCGCTGTCAACGTCGTCGACGGGAATCCGGCGGAAGGCGTTCGGAGGGCCGTGATCGAGTGCGAGGGCGATCTGTTGGTGGTGGGGCGCGGGACGTCTCAGAAGACGGTGGGCCGGTTCTGGTCGAACCTTTACGCGATCATCCGCGAGTCGCCCTGTCCGGTGCTGAGCGTATAGCCTTCAGGAATAGAACTCGCGCTTGTGGCGCTCCGCGCAATCCTCGAGATGCCTGGCGATATCCGGGTGTTTGCTGATGACGTTGGTGGTTTCGTAGGGATCCTTTTCCATGTCGAACAGCGAGAGTTCGATTTGCGCCTGTTTGAACTTGCCCGCCGCCCCGTCATTTCCGGCATAGAGGAGGGTGCGGTAGGAGTGGGGCAGGTGAAGCTTCCAACGGCCGTCTCCGCTGACAACGCCCTCGAAGTTGGCGCCCGTCGAGAAGGGATAGTATTCATGGGGATTGACGGCTCCGCGCACGCCGGTAATGAGATCCCAGACATTCCTGCCATCGATAGGATTGGCGGGCAGCTTGGCCCCCGTAATATGCGCGATGGTGGGGAGCAGGTCCACCGTGCAGAGCATCTTATTCGACACCGAGCCGGCTTTGATCCGGCCCGGGTAGCGCATGATGCAGGCGCTGCGGGTTCCACCATCGAAGCTGGTTGCCTTGGCTTCGCGGAAGGGAGTCTTTCCGGACCAGTTGCCGTAGGAGATCCAGGGCCCGTTGTCGGACGTGAAGATGACCAGGGTGTTGTCATCGAGACCATTGGCATGCAGCGCCTTGGTGATCTCGGAGACCGACCAGTCGATCTCCATCATGACGTCGCCGTACATGCCGGCTCCGGACTTGCCTTTGAACTTTTCACTGACGAACAACGGAACATGCGGCATGTTGTGGGGCACATAGAGAAAGAAGGGGTTGTTCTTGTTCCGGCGGATGAAATCGACGGCGTGTTCGGTGTACCAGGTGGTGAGCATGGGCTGCTCCTTCGGGGTGACACGCTCGATCTTGATCCGGCCGTTTTCCCAGAAGTGTAGAGGGAACCTGGCGAAACGGGCGGGGTTCTCGGGGTGAAACTCCCACATGTCGTTTGAATACATCAGGCCGCAGGACTCATCGAAGCCCCGGGCCGGGGGCCGGGTGTCAGGCTGGTCGCCGATATGCCACTTGCCGAAGGAGGCAGTCCGGTAGCCGCGCGCCTGCATCACCTGGCCGAGGGTCGCGTACTTGGGATCGAGGCCCCGGGCGCCCGGCGGATGCGCGCCCACCACCTTGGTTCGCCCGGGATAGCATCCGCTGAGCAGCGCGGAGCGCGAGGCCGAGCAGATTGCCTGCGGCACGTGGAAATTCCGGAAACAACAACCCTGGCTGGCGAGTTTTTCCACGTTCGGCGTGGGGTAGTTGGGTTTCCCGAATGGACGGAAATCCGCCCAGCCGGAATCGTCGAGGAAGATGATGACGATATTGGGAGTGCCGGAGGCTCCCGATAGAAGGGAGGGCGCCGCGAGGGCGGCGGTTTGAAGAAAGCTTCGGCGTGTGGATAGCATGGCGCTTTTCTCGCCCCTTCAAACTATCAAATGAAAGGGCGCTGGTGTGGGAGAGGGAAAAGGAGCATACTGTCTCATAAGGAGAGCCTATGCGGCGTAGAACGTTTCTTTCTTCCTCGACAGCGGCCGGGTTGAGCCTGCAGGCCCAGCGCGGCAAGGCGATGACCTCCGGAGGCGGCATCCCCAGGAGAGTCTTTGGAAAGACGGGCGAGTCGCTGACCATCGTCGGACAGGCCGGCGGACGGTTTCCGTTATGCAGCTTCGATGAGGCCAAAGCCATCACCCTGCGCGCCTATGAACTGGGCATCAATTACTTCGATACGGCGCGAATTTATTGGAATGGCCGGTCGGAGGAAGTTTACGGCGCGGTGCTCCCTCCGTTCCGGAAGCAGATTTTTCTCACCACCAAGTCCCCGGTGCGGGACCGTAAGGGGGCCGAGGCGGATCTCGAGAAATCGTTGCGCGCCCTGAAGACGGACTACGTGGACCTGTGGCAGATCCATCAAGTGGGTACTTTGGACGAGGTGAAGCAGATCTTCGCGCCGGGCGGAGCAATCGAGGCCTTCGAGGCGGCGAAGAAAGCCGGCAAGTGCCGGTTCATGGGCTTCACCGGCCATCGCGATCCCGAAGTGCACCTGGCGATGCTGAAGAATTACGACAAGTATGACAGCATCCTGATGCCGCTGAATCCGGCCGATCCATCGTACCTGAGTTTCGAGAAGATGGTGCTGCCGGTGGCGGTCGAGCGCGGAATGGGCATCCAGGGGATGAAGAGCACGGCCAACGCGGGGCTGCTGTCCGGAATCCATCTCAAGGATTGCCTCGATTACGTGCTCAGCCTTCCGATTCACTGCCTCACGTTGGGCTGCACCACAATCGGGCAGATAGAAGACGACGTGCGGATCGCCAAGGAATTCAAGCCGTTGACCGCACAGCAGATGGCGGAACTGCGGCGGAAGGCGTCGCGCATGGCCGGCCCCCGGCTCGAGAACTGGAAGCGCGATACGGCGAAACAGGCGGAGTCGCGCCGCTATTGGGACGGAACGCCGGCGTAATTACTCAGCCGGCGCAGCCGGGCGTAGTTTCCTTATGAGGAGCACGAGACACACGAGCCCGACGGCGAACTGGGGATAGAAGCCGGATTCGGGCACGCGAACCGGCGGTGGAACCACATCCGCCAACGCATTCCAGCCGATGGAAGCAAGCGCCAGAGCCATGGCGATAGACCGCATATAGCATCCTCCTCCGAAACTGCAAACTTTATTCAACTATACAGCTTGTTTCAACAGGGAACAAGAGTCATATGAACAATCCTTGGTACTGGTATTCGTCTTGTGTGTTAACTTTGGGACCAGTACCATCAGGGCTTCGTACCCCAGGTGGTAAAGGGGAGTGTCATGCTTTTTTCCTATTTCTTCGCCGCGATTGCTCTCATCAGGGGGCTCGCCTGTGCTGCCAACCTGCCTGCCGGATTTTCCGAAGCGCTGATTCCGGCGGACTCCACACCTCTTTCCTCCGCCACCGCGATGGCGTTCGCTCCCGACGGGCGGCTGTTCGTTTGCGAGCAGGGCGGGAAGTTGAGAGTGATCAAGAATGGCCGGCTTCTGTCCACCCCGTTTCTGACGGTTCCGGTGGATTCGGACGGCGAGCGGGGATTGCTGGGAGTGGCTTTCGATCCAAACTTTGCGAGCAACAACTACGTGTATGTCTACTACACGGTAACCACGACGCCGAGACACAACCAGGTGAGCCGGTTCACCGCGAGCGGCGATGAAGCCCTGCCAAACAGCGAGCAAATAATTCTGACGTTGAACGACCTGAGCGGCGCCACGAACCACAACGGGGGCGCGATTCATTTCGGACCGGATGGAAAGCTGTACATTGCGGTGGGCGAGAACGCCAACCGGGCGAACTCGCAGAATCTCACGAACCTGCTGGGGAAGATTCTGCGGATCAACCCCGATGGAGGGATCCCGCAAGGGAATCCATTCGCGAATCAGACCAGCGGAATCAACCAGGCGATCTGGGCGATCGGGCTGCGCAATCCGTTCACCTTCGCCTTCCAGCCTGGCACCGGCCGGATGTTCATCAATGACGTAGGCGAGAACACATGGGAGGAGATCAACGACGGGATTGCCGGATCGAACTATGGTTGGCCGGCATGGGAGGCTACGACTAAGCAATCGGGATATGACAATCCGAACACGGCTCCGCTTTACGCGTATGATCATTCGGGCAACGCCTGTTCGATCGCCGGCGGAGCATTCTATAATCCCTCGGCCGCGACGTTTCCCGTTTCCTATGTCGGGAAATACTTTTTCGCCGATTACTGTGCCGGCTGGATCCGCGTGCTTGATCCCGTCAACCGGCAGGCGGCGGAATTTGCGACGGGGATTTCGCATCCCGTGGATCTTAAGATCGGACCGGATGCCAGCCTCTACTATCTGACTCGAGGGGCGGTTTACCGCGTCTCCTACACACCCACGGATGTCCAGGTGACGGTTCAGACATCGCCGCCCGGGTTGACGTTCCAGGTGGACGGCGTCACCTACACCGGGCAGCAGATATTTGCCTGGGCTCCCGCAACCGTGCATACGGTGGCCGCTATTTCTCCTCAGGGTTCGGGCGGCACGCGGCAGGTGTTCTCGAGTTGGAGTGACTCGGGGGCGCAGGCGCACGGCGTCAATACGCCCGCGAATCCGGTGACACTGACCGCGTATTTCAACACACAGTACCTGCTGAGCGCCTCCATCGCGGGCGGTTCCGGCAGTGTCCAGGCGAATCCCGCCTCCGCCGATGGATTCTATAATGCCGGGACTACTGTTTCCCTGACCGCCGCGCCCGCCGCCGGATATGTATTCAGCGGATGGAGCGGGGATATCAGCGGCGCGTCGAATCCCGCCGAATTGAGCATGATCGCGCCGCGCTCTGTCGCCGCGTCCTTCGCCCCCGCTCCGGTGTGCGGTTACCTGCTTAGCAGCAACGCTACCACTGTAGCGGCTACGGGCGACTTGCGGAAAGTGAACGTTTCGGCCGCGAGCGGGTGCGCCTGGCAGGCGGCGTCGAACGCGGGTTGGGTAACGGTGGTGTCAGGAGCATCCGGCGCGGGAAATGGAAGCGTGCGCTTCCGCGTGGAGGCGAACACCAACAGCACGCCGCGCGGAGCCACTCTGACGATCGGCGATGTGCCTTTCACGATCACTCAGGCCGCCGGGGGATGCGTTTTCAGCCTCACGGGCAACGACTTCACTCTGGCGGCCGCCGGAGGCTCCTACCAACTGGCGATCGCGGCGTCCGGCGCAACCTGCCAGTGGAGCGCAACCGCTACTCCTTCCTGGATCGCGCTGACAACTTCCACGGCGGGAGTGGGCTCGGGAACGCTGGGATTCTCGGTTCCCCCAAACATCGGGTCCGTACCGCGCAGCGGCTATATAGTGGTGGGCGGACAATGGTGGCAGGTGGTTCAGAAAGCGCTTTCCGCCGAACCGGTGTTCACCGATGTGCCGTTGAGCCACCTGTTTTTCGATTCCATAACCCTGCTGAAACTGGACGGCATCAGCGCGGGCTGCGGCGGGACTCAGTATTGTCCGGAAGCTCCGATGACGCGCTCGGAGATGGCGGCTTTCCTGATTCGCGCGCTCTACGGGGAGACCTTCACTTTCCCGGGGACGCCATATTTCTCCGACGTGGGGACGGGGCATCCTTACTTCCGCTACATTCAAAAACTGCGCGAAATCGGCGTCACCAACGGGTGCACCACCACCGCCTATTGCCCGGATGACACAGTGACGCGCGGCCAGATGGCGGCGTTTATTGTAAGGGCGCGTCTGGGAGTTACCTATGCGGAAACATTCCCTTTCCTTACGGCGCCGCTGTTTGACGACGTCGTCACCGGGAACGTGTTCTTCAACTATATCCAGAAGCTGAAGGAACTGGGCATCACCAGCGGGTGCACGCCGACGGCGTACTGCCCGAACGATTTGAACACGCGCGGCCAGATGGCGGTGTTTCTCGTGAGAGGGCTATTGACACCGTAGCCGCGCCATGGCCGGGGTTTGACGATACAATCGTAACCGTCTCTTACAACGAGGAGGGATAATGGCTCAACTACGTTTCATATTGATAGCGTTCGTGGGGTTGGCTGCCGCCGGAATTGTGATGGCCGCGGACGCGCCGCACCGCAAGGTGGACCCTACTTTCCTGTACCGCCACATACCGGATGTGGCGGCGAAGGATTCCGATCTCACCACGTCCACCTGCCTGTACAAGCCTCTATTCGGCGCGGGCGATTCCGGGACAGCGATTGTGCGCGGGGTCGCGCGATACGGAGAGGTGACGATAGCCGCGGGCGGTAGTTGCAAGACGGTGAACTATCCGGCGGAGGAACAGGTGTACGTCATCATGGAAGGCAGCGGCCTGGTTCATCATGCGAAGGAGACGGCGCCCGTCAAAAAGCATGACTTTATGTACCTGCCGGCGACGGTTGACCATTCGCTGTCGAACAACTCTTCGTCGCCGCTGCGCGCTTTTGTCATGGGCTTCAGAATTCCACCCGGCACGCCGCCTCCGGCGAAGTTCGAGGTCGCCAACTGGGATGATGTGAAGAAGCAGACGGTTGGCGGGCATCCGGATTCGGTGGTCTACCAACTGATGATGGGCGGGGTGGACAGCACGCGCGACCGCATCGCGGCCGGCCATCTGCTCACCAGCCTGTATGTCATGGAGTTCGCCCCGGGCGGAACAAACTTTCCGCATCATCACGACAACGAGGAAGAGATCTACGTGTTGCTCGACGGCACGGGCGACATGGTCGCGGGCGGCGGCATGGACGGCGTCGAGGGACGTCATCCGGCCAAGCCCGGCGACGCCTATTTCTTCCGGCTGAACTGCACGGTGGGCTTCTATAACAGCACGCGCGGGTTGGCTCACATTCTGGCGGTGCGTTCGACCTACCCGAGGCGCGGGCGGCGTTAGTGGCCGAGAGTCTGGCGCCCTCCGAAGCGTTGTTCGTACCAGGCGCGCAGGCTGAACTCGTTCAGAATGGTGACGTCTTCCCCGTTGGGTCCGAAGGCGTCGATGGCCTGTTCGGAATGGTCCGCGTATTGCGCTTCGCCGCCGTGCTGGACCATGGGAGTTCCCATGCGTTCGTTCACGTACTGTTGCACAGCCAGTAGTTTCGCGCCGCGGCGGTGGGGTTGCCCGTGCAGTGTTTCGACGGCCGCCAGATTGCGGCGGGGCTGGCTGATGTCGATGATGTCGTAGAGATCGTAATCGCCGTGGATGTAATTGCCGTCGAGGCGAAGGCACCCGTAGTGCTTCGAGTTCCTGTCCTCGTCCACTTTGTAGGCGTGGCCGATGAGCGGTTCCATGGCTTTCCAGGCGGCGAGCGCCTTTGACTCCTTGCCTGGTTTGAAGGCTCGCGGATGAATGCGAGGATCCACCACCAGTCCGGCCAGCGTGTACGGCGGAATGTCGATATCGGCTGTCTTCGCTTTGCAGTCGATGCGCTTCGGAGTGTATCCCGCCTGGCCAACGTAGCGTAAGGACGCCGGGTTGGTGCGGCGCACCAGGATCCAGACCTGGAAGTGAGCCGCGGCATCGAGAAAGATACGTTTGTCGGATGGGCGCATGCTATATGTTAAGGCGGAATCCGGAGGCGGATCAGATCACCGCCCGGGAGTCGTCCGTCCGCTACAGCATTGCGCCCCGGCGTTCTTCCAGCGGAAAACGCACCGGCGCGCCGCGGAAATGCGATTGGTACACGCCGGCAACCATCTCGATGGTCCACCGCGCATCGCGGGCGCTGCAAACGGGTTCCCTCCCTTTTTCTATTGCTTCGATCAGATCCGCGGCCATCAGCGCGTTCGTCTCTTCGCGCGAGGGCGCTCTCGCTCCCGGGGGATATTCCACGCGCTCCCAATGGGCGCCGGCCCACGAGGGATCGCGCATCACATAGGGCGGCGCGCCCGGAACAGCGGTCAATGGCACGTACGCCATCCCCTTGCTGCCATATAGCGTCACACCGAACCGGCCGTTGCGCGGGACATCGCTTGACTTGGATCCGAAGTAACCGGGAACGCCCCCGTGAAAGCGGAACATGGCGGCGATGTCGTCTCCGGCCACGTTTCCCACCGGCTCAGTTGCTCTGCGTGCCATCCCGCGGTCCACGGCGCGGCCCTTCTCATACACGCTCGCGAATACCCATTGCGGATCGGCCGCAAAGTACCGCATCAGGTCAAAGCAGTGAGTGCCCAGCACCATCATATCCTCGCCGCCCGCGCGCTTGTCTTCCTTTCCTCTCGCCCGCATCTCCAGCAGCACGCCCAACTCGCCGCGCCGCACCAGTTCGCGCGTCCGCACGGTAAGAGGCACGACCCGTGCCGTATGCCCCACCTGAACTTTCACCCCATGACGCTCGGCGAGAGAGACAATCCGGTCGGCGTCCTCGAGGCTGAGCGCCAGCGGCTTCTCGATCAACATGTGCGCTCCGGCCTCCGCCGCCGCCTCGGCCATGGCCACGCGCTGGTCGAGCCAGCGCGGACAGATGGTCACGATATCCGGCTTTTCCTTCTCAATCATCCGGCGGTAACCGTCATAGGTCCTGCGGGCGCGGCTCCGCGCGGCCGCGCGCGCCCGCCCCTGCTCATCGGGATCGGAAACGGCCACTATCTCGACGCCGGGAATGCCGTTCCAGGCCACGTCCCAGTCGTGCCCGAAATCTCCGCGCCCTGTCGCTCCGGCAATGGCGACGCGGTAGGTTTTCGCCGGGGCCAGGGCGGCCCCCAGCAGCGGGAGAAAGCCTCGTCTGTGCATATGCACGGTACTCTATCAGATCGAACCGCGGGCGGATCATATTACCTGCCGGGGTAGGATACGATGAGGACGAAATGACGCGCGCCCTCCTGATGATGTTCCTTGCCGGCCGTCTGCTCAGCGGCCAGACGCAGTCCGTGATTCGCGCCGGCGAACACGGCGCGCCTCCCGCCTGGGCCGTCCTCCAGCGTCAGCTCATCGGATCCATGAACAGCGCGGCGGACGAGTTCTGGCGGGTCTTCACGCTGCCCGGCGGCGTGTTGAAGAAGGGCGGCAAGATTGATGACGATTACGAAACGTTCGGCAACTGGCCGCTGTTCCACGCTCTCGGAGGAGGGCGCCAGGCGTTTGACAGGAGCATCGAAGGCTGGAATGGGACGACGCGCCGCTGGACCTATGAGCGGGGCGCGGTCCGGATGGAGTTCGTCAAGCACTACGATATGCTGCACCTGAGCGAGGGGTACGTCAGCTTTCAGAACTTCGCGCTCGCTGATCCGGACATCCCTGAAAACCTGCTCCGCGCCCGCCGCTTCGCCGGGTTCTATCTAAATGAGGATCCGGCCGCGCGCAACTATGATCCCGTCCACCACATTATGCGCTCGCCCTGGACCGGGAGCGAAGGTCCCAGCTTCCACGAGGATGGCTCCTACATGCTGATCTACGGACATGCCAGCCTCTATCCCCGGGTGAAGCAGGTGGATGCCGCGCGCGTCGCGGACCTGCAACCTTTGTTCGATGAAATGATCTGCCGGGGCGATGTGCCGAACAACCTTGCCGTCACCGGGCTCATTACGCACGCCTATCTGCTTACCGGCGACGAAAAGTACAAACGATGGGTGCTCGAGTATGTGGACGCCTGGATGGAGCGCATCCGCGCGAACAACGGCATCATCCCCGATAACGTGGGGCTGAGCGGCAAGACGGGCGAGTATCGCGGGGGCCAGTGGTGGGGCGGCCAGTTCGGATGGAACAGCCGCTATTCCATCGAGATCATGTTCAACGCCCTCATCACCGCGACGGAATCGGCATACCTGTTGAGCGGCGACAGGAAGTATATCGGCTTGCTGCGCTCGCAGGTGGACGTACTGCTGAACCGCGCGCGTATTGTGGACGGGAATCTCCTGGTTCCCTACCGTGTGGGTCCGAACGGGTGGGAAGATTTCCGCCCGCTCGAGCCGTACATACTCAGCCATCTATGGAACCTCTCGATGGAGGCGGAGGACTGGGATCGCCTCCAGCGGGTGTTGAAGAACGCGCGCAGCGGGCCGCGCCCCTATGCGTACGCGCAAAGCCCGGATCCGCCCAAGCCCGGGCAGGAGGTCTGGCGGCCGGATGGCTCCCCCGTGGACTGGCGCAAGGTCGAGGACAACATCACGCACCGGAACCAGAACCGGCACAACGAGGCTCCGCACCTGCTCTATCTTGGCGGGGACAATCCGGACTGGCCGGTGAAAGTGCTTGCCGCCGAGTACAGCCAGATGGCTCGCAACCTGGAGCGGATTCGCGGGACGTTCGAACATGAATGGAAAAGCCAGACCGTCACCGAACAGAATCCCGTCTTTACGAACGGCCTCGCGCAGATGACTACGGGCGCGCCCGATCTGTCCTTCAACGGCGGACTGCTGATGGCGCGCGTGCGGTACTATGACGCGGACCGCAAGCGCCCCGGCCTTCCCGAGGACGTCGCGGCGCTGGTGGAGAAACTCGCTCCGGACCGCGCTGTTGTCCGCCTGGTGAACATCAGCGCGGCTCACACGCGGCGCCTCATCATCGAGGCGGGCGCATACGGGCAGCATGAATTCACGTCTCCCCAAAAGGGACAATGGCTGACGGTGGAGCTTCCGCCCGCCACGTCGATCCGGCTGGAGTTGGGTATGCGCCTGTTCGTCAACCGGCCGAGCTACGCGCAGCCGTGGACGGCTAAATAATTCCGAGAATCCGCTCGAGTGTTTCCGTTTCGCGATCCGCCTTCTGCAGCGCGGACCGCGCCGCGGCGGCGTTGCCGTTGTTCAGATTCTTCTCGACTTCATCCATGAAGAAGGTCATGCGGCCGATGCCGGAAATCACATCCGAGCGCATGCCGAGGCCTTGAGAGCGTTGTTCGGATTCGATCCTCTTGGCTTTGGCCTGCACCGCTCCCACACGGGTGGCAAGCTTCATCATGCGTTCGCGAACGGCTTCGAGGCCGGCGGCGTCCACCGGGGCCGGTGCGCTGGACGGCTGAGCCTGCGCGGGGGGCGGAGGTTCGGCCGGACGGGGCGCCACCGTCTGCTGTTGCTGCTGCTGTTGCGGAGGTGGCTGCTGCTGTTGCGCCGGAGCGGCGGTCTGGTGTTGCGCTGGTGGCTGCCGGACCGGCGGCTGCGTTTGCGCGCGCGGAATAGGCGGGATAGTTTGCGGCTTTGCTGCCGGCGGATTCTCCGGGGCCGGAGCGGCGGTTTGCGGGGGCTCCGGCTGTTGCTGCGGTTGCGGCTGCTGTTGCACGACGGGCGGGGTTTGTTGCGGCTGCTCGATGGCGGGAGGCTGGGGCTGTTGCCCATCCGCTGCTTTGGTGCCAAACCACTTCGGAACCTGGAATGCCGCAAAGGCGAGTATGCCGACGGTGACGAGCGAACCGAGGGCCATGTAGACGCCGCGCTTCGATCCCGAAGGGGCGGATGAGGGTTGCGGAGGCGGTGGCGTGGCGGCGGCGGGCGCGGCGGCCGGTTGCGGAGAGGCCTTCGCCGTCACCGCTCCCTGAATGCCGCCAAGGACATTGGAGAGCGCGTTGCGGAAGGCGTCAGCCGATTGAAATCGTCCCGCCGGGTCCTTGGCAATCGACATGAGGATGATCTCGTTCAGCATCTCCGGGAGCGAAGGGTCCACTTGAATGGGCGGCACGGGGTTCTGCTGAAGGTGCGCGGCCATGATGCTGTAGTCGCTGGTACCTTCGAAGGGGCGTTTACCGGTGGTGATCTCGTAGAGAGCGACGCCAAGCGAATAGAGGTCGGCTCGGGGGTCGAGTTCGCGGTCGCCGCGGATCTGCTCGGGCGACATGTAGAACAGCGATCCGACCGTGTGGCCGGTTTGCGTCAGGCGCTTATCGGCGCGCATCTTGGCGATGCCGAAGTCCATGAGTTTCACCACGCCGTCGCGCGTCACCATCATGTTGGCCGGCTTGATGTCGCGATGGATGACGCCGCGCGAGTGCGCGTAGCCGAGCGCCTGCAGGACCTGGATGGTGTAGTCGAGGGCGCGCGGCAGCGGAAGCGGCCCTTTCCCGATCATCTGCTCGACGGACATGCCGTCGATGAACTCCATCACCATCAGAAGTTGATTCTCGAAGGTGAGAGCGGTGTGGAGCGCGGCGATGTTGGGATGAGTGAGGCTGGCCTGCACCTTGATTTCGCGCAGGAAGCGATCAGCGAGTTGGGAGTCGCCCTGCAGGTCGGGCAGCAGCACCTTCATCGCTTCGATGCGGTCGGAGAGGACGTTGCGGACCTTATATACCTTGCCCATACCACCGGCGCCGAGGATCTCAACGATCTCGTAGTCGCCGACGCGCTGGCCGACGGGGAATTGCATGGGGAGTCCTTTAGTTTTCGGGGGTACGCGCCATGTCGCCGACGCGTGGATCGCCGCTGCCGGTGAACTTGCCGGTGGCGGAAAGCTCGTCCACCTGCGTGATGACGACTTCGCCGAGGTGATCCGTGATGCGCTTGATCACGCGCCCGGTGGCCGGATCGGTGATCTCACGGCCGGCGCGCGCGATTTCGAACTTATCGCCGGTCTTGACGCCCGCCTTGCTGCCGATGTTGATGATGATGACTCCATTGCTGAAGTCGGCGACAAGCCCCTGGAGGCGGATGGTGCGAACGGGGACACGGCTCGCCGAGGAGTCCAGTTGGCGGGCGGTGGAGACAACCGCTTTCTTTACGGCCTCGCCGATGAGAGTGCCGGCGAAGTTATTGCTGGTCATGTCGGCGTAGCCGCCCCCGGAGCCGCTTGTGCCGCCTCCGGATCCGAGCAGGGCAGTGCCGGAGCGGCTGGATTCGCCGTTGCCGGTGGCGGTAACCACCACTTCGCCGGTATCGACGTTCACGATGCGCGCGCTGATGCCCACCACCGCCTTTGACTCCTTCTTGCCGATGCCGCTGATTCCGTACCGTCCGGTGATGCGTCCGATGGCGCCGATCTCCGTCTTCCTGTCATCACGGCCGAATTGCGTAATGCTGCCCATGATGATGGCGTCGACTCCGATCAACTGGCCGATGCGCGCGGCGGAGGTGGGGTTGGCGCGGTCGCTGTTGGAGAAGTTCTGCTCGGCGAGGACCTTTTCCATCGCCTTGCGCTCATAGACCTGGAAGGCTCCGTCGGCGACAAGCTGGTCCACCATCAGATCGGCAACGCCTTTGCCGATGTCCACATTGGTATTGAAGATCGAGTAGACGTAATTGGAAACGGTGGAGTAATCGAAGTTCACCACGGCCACGCGGCGCTTACGCTCCTGGGCGCTCAGCGGAAGCATGGTGAGGACAAGGCAGATCAGGCCCAGACAGCATCTGTTCATCGCAACCTCCAACTGAAGGTATTATAACGGCTCACGAAGCCTGGTAGAGGCACTGGAGGGGTGGGTAGAAGTACAATCTCTTCGACATGTCTCGAATTCTGATGGTAGCCTCGGAGGCCACTCCTTTCTCGAAAACGGGGGGCTTGGCCGACGTAATGGGCGCATTGCCGGCGGCGCTCGCCGCGCGGGGGGAGGAGGTGGCGGTGGTTGTGCCGCGCTACCGGAACGCTCCGCTCGATGGCGCGCGCTGTGTGCAGGAGCGGATGCCGTTATGGATCGGACCGGGGCGGTATGCGGCTGACATCCACGCGCTCGAGCGGAAGGGCGTCACCTATTACCTGGTGGATGCGCCGGAGTTCTTCGACAGAGACGGTCTTTACTCTTCCGGGGGAGTCGACTACTGGGACAACTTCACACGGTTTGCCGCGCTGTGCCACGCGGGGCTTGGCGTGGCGCGCCGTCTGTTCCGCCCGGATATCATTCACTGCCATGACTGGCAGGCCGCATTGCTGCCCGTCTATCTGAAGCAGTATTTCGCCAATGATCCGACGTTCACGGGCGTGAAGACGGTGTTCACCATCCATAATATGGGCTACCAGGGAATCTTCAGCAAGGACCGGCTGTGGTGGCTGGGGCTGCCGGAGTGGCTCTTCCGGGAAGACCTGCTCGAGTTCTACGGCAACATCAACCTGCTCAAGGGCGGCATTGTCTATGCGGATTACGTAACGACGGTAAGTCCCACGTACGCGCGCGAGATCCAGACTCCGGAACACGGATTCGGACTTGATGGTCTATTGAGGGCCCGATCGGGGCACTTGAGGGGAATCCTGAACGGAGTGGACTATCACGATTGGAATCCCGAAAGGGATCATTACATCGCGGCCAACTACTCGGCTTCGGACCTGCGCGGGAAGGAACAGTGCAAGATGGAACTGCTTGGAACCATGGGCCTGCCGGCGGATAGGCCCGAGGTTCCGGTGATCGGCATCGTGTCGCGGCTGGCGGCGCAGAAGGGCTTCGACCTGATCGCCCCGGTAGCCTACGACCTGGTGAACTGGGATATCAAGGTGGCGGTTCTCGGATCAGGGGAACAGCAGTATGAGCGGCTGTTCCGGGCATTGGCGGACGCGCGTCCGGATAAGTTCGGAGTGTATATAGGGTTCAACAACCGGCTGGCGCATAAGATCGAGGCGGGGGCGGACATGTTTCTGATGCCCAGCCATTATGAGCCTTGCGGGCTGAATCAGATGTACAGTCTGCGATACGGGACGCTGCCCATCGTCCACGCCACTGGCGGGCTGGATGATACGATAGATGAAAGCACAGGATTCAAGTTCCGTTCCTATTCCTCCGACGCCATGTTGGGAGCGCTGCGGGAAGCCCTTACGGTATATGCGGTGGATCGCGAGAGATGGAAGAAGATGCAGGTGGAGGCAATGGGCCGGGACTACTCGTGGGAGTCATCCGCGGCCGCCTACAGCGACCTGTACCGAATGGTGGCGGGCTGAATCCTTTTGCGGCGGATTGCATCTATGGAGTTTGGAGAAACACAAGAACAATGGCTGGTGACAACACGCTGACATTCACGGATTCCGGCTGGGACACGGATGTGCTCAAGTCGGACGTTCCGGTGCTGGTGGACTTCTGGGCGGAATGGTGCGGTCCATGCCGCATGATGAGTCCCACGGTGGACGCCCTGGCCACGGATTATTCGGGCAAGGTGAAGGTGGGGAAGCTGAACGTGGACGACAACCCGGGCAGCGCCATGCGGTATAACATCCGCGGGATTCCCACGCTGCTGCTGTTCAAGGGCGGACAGGTGGTGGAGCAGCGTGTGGGCGCGACCGGTAAAGCCGACATCCAGAAGATGCTGGACAGCCATCTGTAAGTCCGGTTCGGGAAGCGATTCAGAAAAGACCCGCCTGGCGGCATTCCAGGCGGGTTTTTCCTGTTTGTTCCGTCCGGCGGTCAGTCTCCGCGGGTGACGATGGAGTCGTAGTGCTCGCTCGGGTAGCGTCCGCGTTCGCCGCGCGTGCGCCGTCCGGGCCATTCAAGGCGCATGTCGCGGCACACTTCATCAAGCATGGCGATGGTGGCCACCTGCTGTTCCAAGGCGAAGGTGGTGAGCAACAGGTTGTCGCAAACGGCGTTGATGACGCGGGGGATGCCCTGTGAGCGGGCGTGGACTTCGAGCAGGAGATCCACGGGGAAGACCGTCTGTTCGTGCATGCCGGCCTTCTCGAGGCGGAAATTGACGTAGGCGACGGTTTCGTCCTCGCGGAAAGGTTGCAGGTTGCAGCGCAGGACGATGCGCTGCTTGAGCTGGCGGAGGTTGGGCGCGTCGAGTTTGCGATCGAGTTCGGGCTGCCCGGCGAGGATGATCTGGATAAGCTTACCGCGGCGGTTCTCGAGGTTGCCGAGCAGGCGGATCTCCTCGAGCACTTCCCATTCGAGGTTGTGCGATTCATCCACGATCAGGACCGTGGTGCGGTTCTCGCTTGCCTGCTGCAGAAGCAGATGGTTCAACGCGAAGAGGACCTCGGTCTTCGAGTTGCGATTACAGCGCAGATCGAGGTCGTAGGCGATCATTTCAAAGAACTGGTCGCTGGTGATGCGGCTGTTGAAAACGAAGGCGAACTCGATGAACTGGGTATCCAGGAAGTCGCGGAGACATTCGAGAAGCGTGGTCTTGCCGGTACCGACTTCGCCGGTGAGGACGATGAAGCCTTTCCGAGTCTGGACGCCGTAGATGAGATTGGCCAACGCCTCCTCATGGACGTGACTGCGGTAAAGGAAGGCAGGATCCGGACTCAGGTTAAAGGGACTTTCCTTGAAGCCGAAGAAGGCGTTGTACATATTCGAGCCGTTTACGGAAGAAGAGGAACTTCCGCGCAATCCTCCGAAGCCGCGGGCGTGGCCGAGTTTGCCCAGAACAAGGGCTTAGTAACTACCTAGAAGATTAGCACGAATGAAGTCAAGGGTTCACTTCGAGCAGGACCCAGCCGGGCAGGGAGGCCGGTTCACCGGCTTCGAAGACAATACGGCGGGTTTTCGGGAACGGGAGACCGGTCTGAATGGCGCGGCTGTAGACGGGCATCTGGCGCAGGATCCGGCGGCAGGTCTCATGACCGGTGTCGGGGCAGGCGGACTTCGAGAGGAAACCGGCGCCCCAACCGATGGCGAGGAGGCAGGACGAGGCTCCGGAGTCGCGAATGGAGGCGAGGGTGGATTCGAGGGCGGCGAGGCCGCGGTCCAACTGCTGGAGGCCCGTGGTGGCGGCGTACTGACGGTGGATGGCGAGGACCCTGGCGGCGAAGTGATTGGCCGCGTCGAGGAGCGCGCGGGTGCTGATGACCTCGCGCCAGCGGAGGGCGCGAAGCACCTCGGGGTGGCTGAGGAAGGTCTTTTCCGACCAGGACCCCTCGAAGGCCGAGCCGGGAGGCGCCATTTCGCAGAAATAAGGCGCGGGCTTCCAGCCTAGTTCGTAGCGGCCCTGGCCGCGGGCGGCGAGGGTGCTGGTGCGGAGCATGTAGACCTTCATGGCGATGGCTCCGGCTGGGGAGGAGTCGGCGATGGCGAAGGAACGCATGCGGCTGTGGCCGTTGAGGCCGATCGCGGCATCCTCGGCGGGTTCGGCCGGACGGCGGGGGAGGCGGTCGCCCTGGATCTTGTCCTCCAACTGTTTCCAAATCTGGTCAGTCCAGCGGGAGGAGAGATAGGCGGTGTGGAGCGCTCCACGGAGGGCGGAAGCCGGAAGGTAGGGCCCCGCGGCTCCGGAGGCGAAGGTGGGGATGAAGAGGGTGTCGGCGCGCTGCTTTTCCCAGATGGCGGTGAGGCTCGAGTGCTCGAAGGGGATGCGGCGTCCGGCAAAGTTCTGGGCGAAGCCGCCCCAACTGGCGAAGTCGAGTTTCTCGGCGCGGCGGACCTGGTTGAGGTAGCTGTCGAGGCGTGGCCCCTTGGCGAGCAGCTTGATGATGCGGCGCTGGTCGAGGACGTTCACGTGGTCCTTCCAGACCATGTAATCGATGGGGGAAAGCTTCTGGCCGTCGCCCACGAGGACTGGCGTGAGACAGGAGACCCGATACTTCATGCCGAGGCCCGCCACATGATGGGGATTGCGAGAGCGAAGCCGGCGCGGTAGACGGGATGCGGGAAGCCTTCGGGGGCTACATCGGGAGCGGATCCGACCGGAGGAGCAGCGGCGAGAAGGACGGAACCTTCACCGACCATGCGAAGCGAACGTTTCCGCTCGCCATGGCGCTGGGGGCTTTCGGTGCGGCCCTCGCGTTCGAGAACGGAGTAGGCTCCACGGTTCCAATCGACGGAATCAGAGGATGAGGGGCTGAAGAGGGAGAGGAGCCAGTAGGCGGTTTCGACGGGCGCGGGGGGAGGCGCTTCGGCGCTGGGTTCGGTTGGTTCGACGGCCTGGGGAGCGACGTTCGGGGGGCTCATGAGGAGATCCGGGAAGAGACCTTCGGTAAACAACGGGGCATCGGAGCGGCCCCAGCCGCGGGATCGCTCCCCGCCGAAGCCGGAATCGGCGAGCAGGCGGAGAGCCGCCTGGAGGGGAGCGGACCAGCGTTGCCGGGCTTCCTCGTTGGCGAAGGCGGCGGCGAACCAGAGGCCGGCATCCGGGGCGAATTCGAGGCAGGCGGTGATGACGGGATCCGCGGGGGTTCCGGTGAGGCGGTCGACGGCCACCGAACGGCGGAGGCCGATGCGGAAGGGACCCTGGGTCTTGCCGGACCTGGGTGGGCGGAGGAGGCACTCGCTTTCGGCGTCGACGACCCAGCCCTCGTCCTCACGGATGCGGGCCTCGGGGTCCTTGACAAGGGTTTCGACGACCGGAACGGGGACGAAGCGGGCCCCTTTCCAGCGGACACGGGAGGATGGCGGAGGCGGCCAGAGGTTACGCGGGGGGACGATGTAGAGGGTTTCCTCGAGGAAGGGGTAGCAGGAGCTGAAGCGGACGGCGGGAGATTCGGCCACGGCGGCGGTGAGCCAGTCCTCGAGCAAGCCGAGCTGTTTCATCGCTAGAGTGATGGCAGAAAACAGGTTATCGCTATGATAGACAGAGCCGGACCGTTCGCGCGCACCGGATTCGGGCGCGACGCGCCAAGGCGTGGTGGGACGGAGTTTGACCAGGAGGCCGGGCAGCATGGGTTCGCTTCGTTACACGAGTTGAGCCGCGATGTTCCGGCAAAGGTTGAGCAACCCGGCTGAATCGGCGGCGGTGAGAAGTTCGGTTTCCGCGGCTCCTTCGCTGTAATAGGATCTGCCGCGCCAGGCGGCGCGAACGCCGGAGAAGCGGATGCGGCCGTTGCCGCGGGAGCCGCCGCCGCCGAGGCTGTCATCTTCCATCATGCGGAGGCCTTCGGCGAGGCGCGCGGGGAGTTCCTTGTCTTCCTCGCACAGGATATCGAGCACCATGCGGACGCGGAAGCGCGCGCCGGCGGGCACACGTTCGAGGGTCCGCGGATTGGCTTGCGAGGTGATGCGGTCGACGGCGTTCTCGCTTTTCACCTCGGTGAGCTCGTCGTCGAGGTTCTCGCGCATCTGCGCGGTGATGCTCTCCGGATCAAGCGGGGCGTCATAGACGGTGAGGCGCGCGGGAGTCGCCGAGGCGGATTCACCTGCCTCGCCACTCATCCGCTCCATGCGTCCGGGGTTGCGTCCGAAGAGGATACAGATGTCGTCGCCGGGGCGGTCGCTTTGATGGATGCGCACTTCCTGGCCCCTGCGTTTAGAGAGGAAGACCATTTCGGCGGGATCGAGTCCGGCGGCCTGCTCGAGGAGTGAGCGGAGTTTGCCGCGGATGGAACTGCCGGGCACGTAGGGGCGCCCAAAGGCGTCCTTGACCACGGGGTTATCGGCTCCACCGATTTCGAGGGAGCCCTTGCCGGCTCCGATGTGGAGGCCGGTCTCGCAGACGAGGTCCGCCTCGAGGATCAGCTTGCCGGCGAACTTCAGTTCGGTTTGTGCGGTATGGGAACTCATAATGGGCTACTGGGTCCAGCTACTCGTTGTAGGCGACGATGGCTTCGAAGAGGTCGCGGAAGCGTTCATATCCGCGGACCTCGTTTTTGCGGGTGACCTGGAGGAGAAGCTTCTCCAGGGTGTCGAGACTGCGGAGCGAATGGCGGGCGATGGTGTAAGCCAGCCGGGCGCGCAGCATGACGAACTGGTGCTGCCGTTCAGGCTCGGGCGCGCGGCAGGCGCGGCGAACGGCGTTATACAGGCGCCGGAGCTGGCTGCGCGTGCCGGAATCCATGTCGCGCATGCGGCTGACGACGCTGTGAGCCTGGTTGTCCAGGTAGAGGCTGTCGGCGATCAGCTTGTCGATGTCGATTTCGGGGGGGCCGTCGGGACGGCCACCGGGACGGCCGCCGCGATCTCCGCGATCTCCGCGTGGGCCGCCTTCACGCCCGCCACCCTCGCGATGAGGGCGGTTATCCTTCTGCTTTTCGTTCTGTTCTGCCATAATTCAGCCTCGAATATAGTCACCGGTTTGTAGGCGTAAGCGCGCGGGGCGCCCGTGCCTTCATTGAGGGGCCTCCGTCAACAGTCTTGCCCATTCTAACGCGACTCTGCCCGCGGGGCGGAGTTTGACCTGCGAGGCATTCTTGCCGACGAGGTCGACGATGAGCGAACCGCGGAGCCGTTCGAGTTCGCGATCGCGCGTGGAGGGCAGGACGCGGAGAACGCGGCGATGCAGCCGCCAGGGTTTTTCCATCTCGCCTTCCTTCTTCCGGGAGGCGGAGAGGGGTGAAAAGACCTCTTCGCGGTAGAAGGCGGCGAGTTCGCCGAGGAACCGGGTGCTGCCGCCGAACTCCTGAACGACGCGAACCATGGTGTCCTTGAGGTCGGAAGCTCCGTTGATCTGGCGCCATTCGAGGACGCGGCCAAGGAGGGCGAAGGAGTCGCGGGAGGAGCACTTGGCATCTTCGAGCATGCGCCCGGCTTCCTCGAAGACGGAGACGAGAGTGGCCTCGGGGGACGGCGCGAGGGCGAGCGCCATGGAGATGGTCTTGCCTTCGCCTCCGGGAAAATCCTTGAGGCTCTCCTCGGAGAAGCGCCGGAACAGGCGCTGGAGTTCCCGGGCGAGCTGAAGGAGGGCGTCCCAGGCGCCGTAGGCCGCGAAATCGTCGCCGCCGGAGTAGAGGATAGTGACCTTCCGCCAGAACTCGGGCATGGAGCAGAGGACCTCCAATTCGCCGGCGAAGAACTGTTTGTAAAGGACGGAGAGTTGGACGTGTTCCTCGATGGACTGGACACGGCGAAAGCGGATATCAAGGTTGTCGACATCGCCGCGGAGAACACCCCATACGGCGGCTCCGGTGGCGCGGGCGGCGAGAGCAGCGGCATCGACGGGATGGGCTCCGTCGTCAGAGAGAGCGACGTGGCGGGGAAGAAGGATCTGGCCGTGCTCGGAACCGATGGTCCAGGTGTACTTGCCGTCTCCGGTGAGGACGCGGCCCGGGGAATCGGGAGACCAGCCGACGACCCGCTGCTCGATGAGACCGGCGCCGATGGTATCCGCGAAGTAGTCGTCGAAATCGTCGAATGCGGCCTGGCTGTGGGGAGCAAAGAGAGCGTCTCCGCCATTGGCGGCAGGCGCGCCGCGGCGGGCAGCCATGGCTTCACGGATGCGGCGGCGAACGACGGCCCAATCGCCGAGGTTCTCGGTAACGGCCCAGACGAGTTTGAGACGGCCGGCGCTCATGCGCTCGATGTCGCGGGCGGCGGCGGAAAGGAATTCGCCGGCGTTGGCTTCGGACTCTCTGGGGAGGACGACGAGAAACTGGCCGCCGCCGCTCGAACCGAGAAGGATATCGGAAAGTCCGAGTTCGGCGAGGAGGGCGCGGGGGAGGATCTCGCTCAGCAGGCTGGTCCACCAGGCACGTCCGGCGAAGAGGCGTTCGGAGACCGCTTCGTGCCGCCCCGAGGCGGGGCTACAAAGGAACTCGCGGATGCCAAGGAGCTTGCCCTGGAGAAATATCTGGATGGACATGGATACTGCTTTATAGAAAGCCGGAACTTCTCACTCTACCACAGACAGAATGGCAAGCTGGAGCTTTGGAAAAGCCGCTGGAAGGGGCGCTTGTTAGAATGAAAAAATGGTTGCCGCGAGGATGGCCGCGATGCTGCTGGCGGGTGTATGTTTCGGGCAGAGCCCGGCGGATCTGTTCACGAAGGCTCCGCCGGCGGTGGACGAAGCGCTGCGGGCGCGGGTGACGAAGTTTTACGAGTTGCAGGGCGAGGGGAAGTTTCGCCTGGCGGAGCGGCTGGTGGCGGAGGAGAGCAAGGACATCTACTTCGAGGCGGACAAGCGGCGATGCCGGAAATTCGAAGTGGTGAGATTGAATTACAACGAGGGGTTCGATAAAGCGTCGGCGGTGGTGAACTGCCACACGGAGATTCTGCTGCCGCCCAAGGGGCTGGTGAGCGTGACGTTGCCGGTAACGACATTCTGGAAGATCGCGGACAACGACTGGTACTGGTATGTGCCGCCGCGAGATGCGCTCGATTCGCCGTTCGGAAAGATGAAGGCGGGCGCGGGGGATGGCGGGGGCGGTTTGCCGCGGGGGCCAAGCGTGAAGGACCTGATGAAGATGGTGACGGTGGAACCGGCGGAAGTGCGGATGACGATGGAGGGCAAGCAGATTCGGAAGGCGACGGTGACGAACCGGATGGAGGGTCCGGTGGAGCTGGAACTGGAGCCGATCGCCACGAAGGACCTGACGGCGAAACTGGCGCGGACGGAGTTGAAGGCAAACGAGTCGACGGAACTGGAGATCACGTTCACGCCCGGAGGGAATGCACGGTACGGCGCGAGCGAGAACGTGCGAGTGAAGGTGAAGCCAACCAACGGCGAGATCGTGGTGCGGGTCGATTTCGAGCGGCACTGAAGAAAAAAGGGGCAGGCTGGTGGGCCGCCCCTGGTCCGACAGTTCAGGAGTTAGCGGGGAACGCCGAGTTTATCAGCAATGGCCCGCAGGAGCGTGCGGTCCTCGTAGGAGAAGCCGGTTTCGAGTTTTCCGAACAGAACGGTGTTTTTCACGGCCACGATGCCGCCGAACTGGAAGTAGAGTTCCTCATTCGCCTCGAGCGGGCGGAGGGGCACGGGGATTTCAAGGCCGGTAACGGGCTGATCGGGCAGTCCCGGGGCCTTGATGGGGATGTTTACCCTGGCCGCGTCATCGCGATCGAGCATCAGCGGCTCGAGGACGGGTTTCCCATCGGGACCGGCAAGGGGAGCGCCGTTATCCGCGTAGGCGATGACGTTGTCATAGATGATTTTGCGTTTCGGGCTGCTCATCGCCGCGGGGTCAAACCACGACTTGATGGGCTTATTCATGTCATAGGGCGGGGCATCCATGCCCGTGGCCTGCTTATAGGCTTCGCGCGTCTGATAGACCGGATACAGATAGAGACTGGCGATGCCGTAAGTGGGATAGGGAAGAGCGGACAATCCTGCTAAACCTCCGGCCACAGGATACAGGCCGGAAGTTGGACACCCGGCGTACCGGGCGGGACTGTTATTGAAAATGCAAGAGAAACAGTTTTGAACAGGCGGTGAACGGCGCCCGCGCTCCCTGAGTGATTGCGGCGGACGTCAGCGCAGCTTGAACTTGCAGACAACGCCCACGTCGTCGCAGTACCACATGTAGCCGTCATGAATTGTCATGCCGTGTGGAAGCGGGTCGCTATCGGTGAGTTGGATCCGCTCCAGGATTTTCCCCGTCGCGGTGTCGTGCTTGAAGAAGGCGTTGAGGTTCGAATCCGTGCACCAGAGATAATCGCCTTCCCACCCGATTCCGTGCGGGCGGTCCCCGGCGGTGGGGAAGTGGAATTCGATCTTCCACGCCTTGGGGTCCATGCGATAGATGGTCTGGGAGGGTGGATTCGAGATCCAGAGTTTGCCGCCGCGCCATTCGAGGCCGTGAGCGCCTGTAGCCTGGCGGTGCCCGGGCGCCTTCTTGGGGGCGGTGGCGGGTTTCGGCGGGGGCGCGAGCGGACTATGACGGCCCTCGCTCCAGGCGACAACACCGGAACCGGGACTTGAGTACTTGGCGATGGTCTTCCCGGTTCTGGCGTCACACCGGATAATCTCGCGGCTGTAGGTCGAGGCGAGCCACAGGGCTTCGCCATCGAAGGTTATTCCGCTGCCTGCTTTCGAATCTGTGTCGAAGGCACGCAGAGTTTTTCCGGACTTGTAGTCGGTGAGATAGACGCGATTGTCGCCCTGGTCGAGAATCCACAACCCTTCGGCGGTAGCCTGCAATCCATTCGGTTTCGGACCAGGGGACTTGAACGCCCGCGCCACCCGGACGCTGCGCGTGGGGACATCGATCTTCGCCGCCCACGCGGGTGAGGAGACGGCGAGGGCCAGAAAACTTCTTCTCGGAAGCATACGGGGATTGTATATCTTTAGCGGCGGAAGTGGGAGGGGGAAGCGGCGAACTTGACATCGACCCCTCGGGTTGCATATCAATGTCCATTCCACCATGTGGCAACAGAACTACACTCCACTCGCCGACAGCCTGCCGGTTTCGGCGCTTGCCGCCGCACTTCCGATCTTTGTTCTCCTGTTCCTTCTGGGGGTGGCGCGCAAGCCTGCCTGGATTGCGGGATTATCGGGCCTGGGCGCGGCTGTCCTGGTGGCGATGTTCGCCTACGGAATGCCCGCGGGGCTGGTATTCGGGTCGGTGACGTACGGAGCGGCGTTCGGGCTGCTGCCCATCGGGTGGATCGTGTATTGGGCGATCGTGCTCTACCGGGTGGCCTATGAAACAGGGAAGTTCGAGATCATCAAGGACTCGGTGGGCGGACTGTCGAGCGACCGGAGGCTGCAGGCCCTGCTGATCGCGTTTTCGTTCGGGGCGTTTATTGAAGGCGCGGCGGGGTTTGGAACGCCGGTGGCGGTGGCGGCGGCCATGCTGGCGGGGCTCGGATTTTCGCCTTTCTACGCGGCGGGCATCTGCCTGCTGGCGAATACGGCTCCGGTGGCGTTCGGTTCGATCGGTATTCCGATCTTCACACTGGCGGGAATCACGGGGCTGCCGCTGCTTGATCTGAGCGCGAACGTGGGGCGCATCTGCGCGCCGGTGTCGTTGTTCGTGCCGGCGTATCTGGTGTTCGTGATGGGCGGATTAAAGGCGCTGAAGGGAGTGCTGCCCGCCGCACTGGTGTGCGGCGGAGGATTCGCGCTGACGCAGTTCTACGTCTCGAATTATCTCGGCCCTCAGTTGACGGACATTTCCGCGTCGCTGGTGGCGATCGCGAGTCTGGTGCTGCTGTTCAACGTCTGGAAGCCGAAGGACAAGTTTGAACTGGAGGGGGCGGCGAAGGGACACATGCCGGCGAAGCACGCGGCGGGCGACGTGATACTGGCGTGGTCGCCGTATCTTCTGCTGGTGGTAATGGTGTTGTTGTGGGGACAGGAGTCCTTCAAGGCCGTCCTTAACAAAGTAACCATCAACATCGAGTGGCCGATGCTGCACGGCATGGTGGAGCGGGTTCAGCCGCTGGTGGCGAAGCCTTCGCCATACCCGGCGGTGTATACCTTCAACTGGCTGTCGGCGGCGGGGACGGCGTGTCTTGTATCGAGCCTGCTGGCGGCACTGGCGCTGCGGATGCGGCCCGGCCAGTACGTGGGGGTCCTGATCCATTCAGCAAAGCAGCTTTTCCTGTCGCTGGTCACCATAGCCGCGGTGCTGGGGTTGGCGTTTCTGATGAACTACTCGGGGGCCACGGTGACTTTGGGCCTGGCGTTTGCCGCCACGGCCGGGTTGTTTCCGTTTTTCAGTTCGCTGCTCGGATGGCTGGGCGTCTTTCTCACGGGAAGCGATACGTCGGCGAACGCCTTGTTCGGCAACCTGCAAGTGGTGACGGCGACGAAGCTGAACCTTAATCCCTCGCTGATGGCGGCGGCGAATTCAAGCGGCGGCGTAATGGGGAAGATGATCAGCCTGCAGAGCATCGCGGTGGCCGCGGCGGCAACGGGAATGCCCGCCAGCGACGAGGCGAAACTGTTCCGATTCACCCTGCGGCACAGCATTCTGCTCGCTTCGGTGATCGGGCTGATCTCAGTGTTCTATGCCTACGTGGCGCCACAACTGGCGCGGTAGGCGCCGCGGTTAACGCGGAGACGCCGGGAGCGGAGGCTGCGGCGCTTTCTCCACCTTCTTCGGCGCCGGTTCCTTGGTCTTCAAGGGGCTGATAATGACGTGACAGTTCCGGCCCTCGAGCCGGGGCTGGCCCTCGACCTGTCCGTAGGAGGCGAGATCTCCCGAAAAACGTTGCAGGAGCTTCTGGCCGAGATCGACGTGAGCGATCTCCCGTCCGCGGAACTGGACTACTGCCTTGACGCGGTTGCCTTCCTTGAGGAACCGGATGGCGTGGTTCATCTTGAACTCGTAGTCGTGATCGTCGGTGTTGGGCCGGAACTTCAGCTCCTTCACCTGGATGACGTGTTGTTTCTTTTTCGCTTCGTGTTGTTTCTTCTTCTGCTCGTACTGCCACTGGCCGTAATCCATGGCTTTGGCCACGGGTGGCTCGGCGGTGGGAGAGACGAGAATCAGGTCAAGGCCCAACTCCTGGGCCCGGCGGATGGCGGCTTGCGTGGGAAGAATCTCCACGGTTCCATCGGGGAAGACGGCCCGAACCTCTCGGACTCGGATCGCCTCATTGACGTTCTCACGAATGCGGGGACGCCGCGGGGGGAAGTTTCTCGGTGGATACATTCGAAACCAGACGCTTGGGGTGCTTCTTCTGCTCCTTTCTATAAGAAAAGGGGATGATACCAGAAAGGCATACATCCCCGTGGAAAGATCCAGTTAAACAATTCCAGCCCTTAGTGTAATCGGATTGGCCATTCCTGTCCATGGGGGTACGCAAAAAATTGACGCCGGGAGGAGGCGGTTGTTTCCGAAACTGGGTAAACTGGAAGAGCCTGAGGCCGATTTGCTGAGATTCCGGACAATCCTGGTAGCGTTTCTGGTGTTGGGAGGCGGCCTGAGGGCGGCCGAACCGGAGCAATTGGACGGGAGTCTCACCTTATTCAGTGTCATGGCGGCGCTGAATGCGGCGGGATTCGATGCGGAAGCAGGTTCGCCATCGAACCATCCACTGCGGGCGGCAGTTCGTAAGGCATTGGCGGCGAAGGAAATACCGGTTCTTCCGGAGATTCGGCGGTTTGTGCGTGAGCACCGTCAGGAGACGGACACGGCAACGATGAGCCTGTACATATCGTTTGCGTTGTGCGTGGAGGGGCCATCGTTCAAATACCGGTATCGATCAAACGATCTGCCCCCGGAAGTGGCTGCGCTTTCCGGACTTCCGGATCTCATGAAGAAGTTTTATCAGGAAGCGGGCATCGAAACCTTGTGGAAGCAGGCTCAACCCGCCCTTGACCAGGCCCTCGAGGCTTATCACCCGGGAGTATCCCGGGCGGTTCTCGAAGCCAACGGCTATCTGCGTAACCCCACCAGTGGTTCTCTCGGACAACATTTCCAGATCTATCTCGACCTGCTGGGGCCTCCGAACCAGGTGCACGTGCGCAGTTATGGCGTCGATTTTTTCGTGGTGGCGACCAACTCGCATGAGCCGCAGATTGACGATATCCGCCATGCGTACCTGCAGTATCTGGCCGGTCCGCTGGTGCTGCGGCAGCGGGAGTTGCTTGAGAAGAAGAAGGGTTTAGGGGACTTCGCGGCGCCCGCGCCACTGCTGCCCGAAATGTATAAGAGGGATTTTTCACTTTTGACGGAAGCGAGCCTGGTGAAGGCGATCGAGGCCCGGTTGACCACGGGCCCGGGTGCGGCGGCGAAGCGGCAGGAGATGGTAGACCGGGCGATGGCGGAGGGATACATCCTGACTCCCTATTTTTCGGAAGCTCTGCCGAAGTATGAGAAGCAGGAGCAGTCAATGCGTTTTTACATGCCTGAGCTTATAGAGGGCATTGACTTGAAGAAGGAAGATAAGAGGTTGGAAGGGGTCCAGTTCGCGACGGTTCCGCTGGTACGCAAAGTCAAACCGCCGCCGCCCCCGCCGCCCAAGGAGCTTTCCAGGGCAGAAAAGACACTGCAGGAAGCCGAGGACCTGCTCACGGGCAGGCAATTGGCCGAGTCGCGTACAAAATTTCTCGAGGTCTTACAGGCGAGCGATGACAAAACGGTGCACGCCAAGGCATATTATGGATTGGCGCGGATCGCGATCCGGGGAAACGACCCGGAGCTCGGTGAGCGTCTGTTAAAGAAGACGTTGGAATTGGGGCCGGAGCCTCCGGACAAGTGCTGGTCGCTGGTCTACCTGGGCCGGCTGGCGGACATAGCCGGGGAAGCGAGCCAGGCCGCGAAATACTATCAGGCGGCGCTCGCCGTGGAAGGCGGCTCGGAGAAGGGCCGCGAAACGGCGGAGAGAGGTCTCAAGGGAGAGTTTCGTCCTGGCGGAGCCGGGAATAAGTAAGGAGTGGAAGATGAAGAGAGTTCTTCTCGGTATGTTCGGCCTGCTAGCGGTAGCGGCGCCGGTAATATGGGGACAAAAGGCTCCGCAGCCGAAGTCTCAAAAAGAAGTGGAAGCCATCATGGCGATTCAGAACGCGCCCGATCCGGACGCGCGGATCGCGGCGGTGGAAAACCTGCTGACGAAGTTCGCCGATACGGAGTTCAAGGGATTCGCGCTCTACATCGCGACGGTATCGGCGCAGCAGAAGAACGACTACGAGAAGATGATGCTCTACGCCGAGCGGACGCTCGAGGCGGATCCGAAGAGTTATCCGACGATGCTGATCATGGCGACGGGTCTCGCGCAGAGAACGCGGGAGTTCGATTTGGATAAGGAAGAGAAACTGGCGAAGGCGGAGAAGCTGGCCAACCAGGCGGGTGAGCTGCTGAAGACGGCGCAGAAGCCGAATCCGGCAATGACGGACGAGCAGTGGGCGGCGGCGAAGAAGGATTTCGAAGGGCAGCAGCATGAAGCGCTGGGCCTGGTGGCGCTGGGGCGCAAGAAATACGACGTGGCGATCACCGAGATGAAGGCGGCAGTGGACGCCAGCGGGGACGCGGCGAATATGGTGCGCCTGGGACAGGTGTACAACATGGCGGGCAAGCCGGACGAGGCGATCGCGACGCTCGAGAAGGTGATGGCCATGGCGGATGTCCCGCAGCAGATCAAGCAGATCGCGCAGGCCGAACGCGCCCGCGCCGTGCAGATCAAGGGCGCAAAGAAGTAACCTTTCGCGGCGGCGCGGGCAATCGCGCCGCCGCGTGATTCACGAGGCGATGAGCGAAGATCCCGACATTCTCGAAGGCATCATCGGCTACCGGTTCCGCGACGGATCTTTACTTGAGCGCGCGCTCACCCACAAGAGTTTCCGATTCGAGAAGCCGGCGGCGGATCCGGGCGTGCTGGGAGACAACGAACAGTTGGAGTTTCTCGGAGATTCCGTTCTCGGGTTCATCGTGTCGGAGCAACTGGTGAAGTCTTACCCGGACATGCCGGAGGGCGGCCTGTCAAAGCGGAAGGCACATCTGGTGAGCGCGGTGAAGTTGTGCGAGGCGGCTGGAGGGATCGAGTTGGGGCGGTTCCTGCGGCTGGGGCGCGGCGAGGAATTGAGCGGGGGGCGTTCGAAGCGCGCGCTGCTGGCGAATGCGCTCGAGGCCCTGATCGCGGCCCTCTATCTGGATGGCGGCACGGAGGTGGCGCGAAGCTTCATCATGGAGCGCATCCTGAATGATTTTCTGGCTCTCAGCGCGGACGGCGATGAGCGGGTGAACGACTTCAAGAGCGCCCTGCAGGAAGCGACGCAGCGCCTGAAACTTCCCGCTCCGCGCTATTCCATCGTGAAGGAGCAGGGCCCCGAGCACTCGAAGGTCTTCACGGTGGAGGTGCGGATTGGCAAGGAACTATCGAGCCGCGCCGAAGGCCTGTCGAAGAAGAGCGCGGGGCAGAAGGCAGCCCAGATTGCTCTCGGCTGCCTCAGCGGCCTGAACGGAAACCAGACGCCGGAGGGCTGACAGGGGCTATCCTTCGGCTTTTCCCACCAGAATCACGGCGATCTTTGTTCCCGCCACCGTTGTCTGGAGAACCCAGTCCGTTTCACCCATCTTGTCAAAGCCGGCCTGCCAGTCGCTGTCGCCTTTCCACATGCTGAGCACGAGAGGATGGGGAGTGCCGCTGGCCTTGCGGCTCATGACCATCAGGTCATCGAACTTGGGCGTGGAGTTGGGATCGGAGTCATCCGAGACCTTGGAAAGAACGAGGAAGTCGCGCTGCGGGGCGACGCCCTGGTGATCTCCATTCGCGGGGTAATAGCTGAAGCGCATCGTGTATACGCCGGGATTGATAACCTGTCCGCGGCGGTCGGCGGCCTTCGCGGGAAAGTGGATGACGCCGATGAACGAACCGTGCGCGATGGTGTTCCATGTTACGGAGAGTTCCGAATTGTGCGCGGCGGGCGGCGGAGTCGAGCGGAACCAGATCTCACAATAGACCTGGCCGCCGGGACCAGCGATCTTCGTGCCGCTCTTGTCGAGCATGCCGGCGATTGCCGGCGCCACATCCGAAGGCGCCGCGCTGAGCGTCTCCATCTTGTACTGGGCAAATAGAGCGCTTGTTGAAAGAAGAATGAGTGAGGCGAATTTGCGTTTGATCATTGCTGCTCCAGTTACCATCGTAGAACAGGAAGCAGGAAGGATTGACGCGGTTTCAGCGCATCTGGTTTCAGCGCATCAGCGGGCGGGCGTGAGCAGGATGCGTTCGGCGGTTGCGGCTTCCACCGCTTTCCGGGAGAACGGCATGGGATGATAGCGCCCGGCCAGCCAATCGTCGAGCAGATCGCGATAGTGCCCGCTGCCAGGATTGCCGGACTCGCCCGGCACGTTGGTCATCACCGAACGGTCCCAATCGGAGAGATCGATGATTTCACGGTAGGAGGGGCCGTTGGCCTGGTGAAAATCCGGTCCGCTGGCGGCGTTGACAGTGTTGCCGTCGCCGGGGCGGGGAACCGGCGCGATGTTGAATTGCAAGGCATATTGTTGGGGAACGCGCAGCGGATGTTCGAAGCGAAGGGTATGGAGCCGGCCCCACTTCCACATCGAACGGTCCTTGCCGAGGCGCTTTTCGAGTTCGGTGACGGCGCGGTCATAGGAAAGCCGCAGGGCGCGGTCCGACGGCTCCTTTTCGAGCAACCCCAGCGTGACGCCGATCTCCATGCGCGCCGATAGAGGAGAATGCACCAGAAATTCCGGCAGTCGAGTCATCCACACGTTGAAGATTGCCGCCTCGACGGAATCCGCTGATATGCGGGCATCCCAGGCGAGCATCCGGTCGTACACCTCTTTCATAGGCGGCTTGGCCGCAGCGGCGTGCTTGCGCAGGATTCGCTGGAACTGCTTTGCGGCAGTGTTGGTGACGTCCTGCTGCATGCGGATAAAATCCGCGATGGAGAACTTTTTATCACCCTCGAGCATCTCCGCCACGCGCCGGTAGCGATAAGGTTGCGCCCATTCATAGCTCAGTTCCCGCTGATAGCCTTTCGGCAGGATGTTCTGGTTGGCCGTGGCGATCCAGTGCCGCGAGGGGTTAAATTCCTGAGGGTGCTGCGACAGCGGAAGGAAACCCTGCCACTCGTAGCGGCCGCTATCTCCGGGCACCGGGAACAGGCCGTGCCAGTTCCCGCGAATGGGAGCGAAGCCGCTGGCGAGCCAGCCGATGTTTCCGGCGCGGTCCGCGTACACGATATTTTCGGAGGGAACCTTGTAGGTGGCGGCTCCGTCGAGGAACTCCCGCCAGTTCTTGGCGCGCGCGAAGGAGAGCGCGCCCAGATAGCCCGCCGCGCCGGGCTCCGAGCCGACCCACTTGAGGGCATAGGCGCGCTGGTTGGCCGGATCCTCATAGATGACGGGGCCATGGATGGTGTATCTCAGTTGGACTGTTTCATCGGGGCGGCCTTTGACGGCAAGCTTCTGGCGCTCGATCTCCATTTTCTTCCACTGGCCGTTGTAGGAGTACTCATCACCGTTTGCGGGGTTGAGCTTTTCCACGTAAAGATCCGCCTGATCGATGCCGACGATGGTGAATCCGAAGGCGATGTCCTCGTTGTGTCCGAGCGCGATTCCCGGCAGGGCGGGCTCTCCCGCGCCGAAAGCGTTCCATCCGGGGCCGACAAGGTGAACCGTTTTGCGCAGCGACGGAATGTTGATGGGCCGGTGCGGATCGCTTGCAAGGAGAGGCTTCCCCGTCACGGTGCGGGTCCCGTCCACCACCCAGTTGTTGCTGCCCTGATCGACATCGACGCGCGTGGAGCCTACGGCGGCGTTGTAGTCGCGAAGAATCCGCGCTTCGATGGCTTTGAGGTCGAGCCCGGCGGGGGGCTGAAGATGGATGAACGGATCGGGCGGGCGCACCTTTTCGACGAGCGCCGCTCCGTAATCGCGGACGTCCATGGCGCGTTCGACTTCGCGCGTCAGATTGCGGGTCATGAGCAAGCCCGCGACGCGCGCCACGCAATCTTCCGGTTCCCATTTGCCGGGGGCATATCCGGCGAGCCGGAATTCGATCGGATACTTGCCGCGCAGACTGTCGATGTAAGCGTTCACGCCGCGCACAAAAGCGGCGACGATCTGTTTTGCGTCCGGTGAGTAGGTGGTCCACTCCTTGTTCCAGTCGCCGCGGAAGCGTACGAGGCGCGCGATGCGGTCGCGCGGGATGGCGGCGGGGCCAAGGATTTCCGCCAGCTTCCCGGTATTCACGCGGCGCCAGAGGTCGAGCTGGAAAAGCCGGTCGCGGGCCGCGATATATCCTTGCCCGAAGAAGAGGTCATCGGTGGTTTTCGCGTAGATGTGCGGAACTCCCCACTTATCGCGCAGGATCTCGACGGGTTGCCGCAGGCCGGGCAGGGGCACGTTCTCCGCGGCGGATTGGGTGGAGAGCAGCGGAATCAGGCAGAGGAAGCGAAGGAAGCGGCGCATGATGGGCAATTGTATCCCATGCGGTTGGTTCCGCTATTCGGGGTCGGTCAGGGCGGCGGCGAGGAGGATGATCTGCTTGGTTCCGATGCGGGCGGAATCGATGTTCGCCCATTCGCCGAGCGTGTGCTGGCCCTCCCCAAGGGCGCGGCCGATGGAGATGGAGGGAATCCCGGCGACCACTCCGGCGTTGGCGTCCGTGGAACCGGACGGGTCGGCTTCGCGCCCCGCTGGCAGATCGAACTTCAGGTAGCGCAGAACGTCGACGGCGGTCTGCACGATGGGATGCCGGCGGCGGCTCTCGAGTTGTTCGGGGCGCCCGCCGGCCTCCGATCTCTGGATCCACTCCCTGGCGAAGGCGACGCGCTGCGTCCGGGCGGCCTGCTCACACTTGGAGACGATGGCGTCATCGAGGGAGCCGAGCAGTTCCTTATCCACGGTACGAAGATCGACGGTGAAGGTCACTTCGCGGGGAACGGCGTTGACGACATCGCCCGCGGTGATCATGCCGCCGGCATTGTAAACAGCCTGCACGGGCGCGCCGGGCGGGGGGAGGGGAATGGTATAGATGTCCGTGATGCATTGCGCGGCGGCGCGAACCGGATTGGGAACGCCGCGGGACCAGTTGGTGTGCGCGCCCGGAGCGGTAAACTTCATGCGCGACCAGTAGATGCCCAAGGCTCCATACCGCACGGGGCCGAGGCCGCCATCGAGAGCCACCAGCAGGTGGGCGGCGCCTTTGTTGCGTTCGAGCCAGGCGTACATACCCTTGAGACCGACTTCCTCCTGAACGGTGGCCAGAAAGATGATGTCGCCGCGCGTCCGGAGGTTCGCGGCTTGGATGGCGCGCACTGCCTGCAACAGATTCGCCACCGAAGCGCTGTTGTCGCCGACGCCGGGCGCATGAAGGGTTCCGGGCTTTCTCGTGACGCGGATGTTGGTGGAACGCGGAAAGACGGTATCCATGTGGGCCGCGAAGACCAGCGTGGGGCCGCCTCCGGATCCTTTCCGGCGGGCAACGACATTGCCGCTGGGGTCGATGGCAGGTTGCAGACCGGCCTTCTCGAACTCGGCTTTCACGTAGGCCGCGCGCTCAGTTTCCTGGCCGGAAGGAGCGGGGATTTCCGTGATGTGGATCCACTCCTCGACCTGTTGCCCGAAGTGGGCATCGATGTAGGCGATTGCTCATTTGACGTCATCGCGTTCGGGCAGGGCGGGAGAGAACCTGCTCGGGTAGGTTTGGGCGGCCAGGTTGGCGGCGAAGACAAAACAGGCAACCAGGGTGAGAGGCATTCAAGGAATACTAACAGAGGAAGGATGGGAATGCCTGACCGGGCGGTGTTACAATGCAACCCTGTATGCGCAGCGGGCACACCAGGCGGCGGGTCATCGAACTGGCTCTGGCGAGCCACGCGGCGGCGATCGCGGCCGCGCAGCAGCACGCTCATCAGGCGGCGGCGCGGGGCGTGTCCCGGTTCGTGGCGCTTTCCATAGAGGAGGCCGCCGAAGTGGAAGCTCTCGCCTCGCTCATCATTCCCTCCGGCGCAACGCCCGGAGCGCGTGAAGCCGGCGTGGTCCACTTCATCGACAGAGCGCTGGCCACTTTCGACAAGGAGAAGCGCGAGGCTTACAGGGAAGGGTTGCGGATGATGCGGGACCGGCGGCGGGAGATGTTCCCACAATCGGAGAGCCTGGCCGCCCTATCGCCCGGCGATCAACTGCGCTTTGCGCGCGCCATCGAGGGAACGGAGTTCTTCGAGATGCTTCGCGTCCACACCATCACCGGCTTCCTGGCGCCGCCCGAATACGGCGGCAACCGCGGCGGCGCGGGATGGGCGCTGATCGGATTCGAGGGATAGCATGACCAGGTACCGCCCTTCGGATACGGTGGATTTCGCCGTCATCGGCAGCGGCGCGGCCGGGGGCGTGATGGCAAAGGAGCTTTCCACGGCGGGGTTCAGCGTGGTGGTGCTCGAGCAGGGCCCCTACCTGCGGGAAAAAGACTTCGGCCACGACGAGGTCAAGTATATCCGGCAAGGCGTTCTGCTGAACGACTGGAAGAGCCAGCCCAACACATTCCGTACCACTGAGGCGGAAGAAGCCGTGCGGCAGCCGGCTATCTTCTACGGGCAGCAGGTGGGCGGCGGCACCGTGCATTACACGGCCAATTTCTGGCGCTTTCACGAGGTGGACTTCGAGGAGCGGACGCGGTGGGGCAGCGTTAGCGGAGCCGCGCTCGAGGACTGGCCCATCCGCTACGCCGATCTCGAACCTTACTACACGAAGGCTGAACAGGAACTCGGCGTTTCCGGGCTTGCGGGGTCGAATCCATTCGACGCGCGGAGGTCGGCTCCTTATCCGCTGCCGCCGCTTCCCGTCAAGGCATCGGGCAGGATCTTCGAAGCGGCAACGAAACAACTCGGGCTTCATCCGTTCCCCGCGCCCATGTCGATCCTCTCCCAGCCCTACCGCGGCCGCGCGGCGTGCACGCAGTGTCCTTACTGCAAGGGGTTCGGCTGCGAAGTGCGCGCGAAATCGAGTTCGCTCGCCACGGTGATTCCCATGGCGGAGCGGACGGGACGCTGCGAAATCCGCACCGGATGCCGCGTGCGCAAGATCGAGTTGGGAAAAGACGGCCGCGTGACCGGCGCCGTCTATTTCGACCAGCGCGGGAAGGAAGCGCTGCAGAAGGCACGCGCGGTGGTGCTTTGCGCCAACGGCGCCGAATCGCCGCGCCTGTTGCTGCTTTCGAAATCGAATCGCTTCCCTCGGGGGCTGGCGAATTCGAACGGCATGGTGGGCCGGTGTTTCATGGTGGATACGGGCGTCAGCGCGCAAGGGTTGTTCGAGCAGGAGTTGCGCGACTACCGCGGCGTGAACGTGTCACGCGTGATCCACGATTATTACGATTCCGACCCGCGCCGCGGCTTCTACGGCGGCGGAGGCATCGACGCGCGCTTTGACTGGCTGCCCATCCAATTCGCTCTCGGCGGTCTCCCCCACGACGCGCCCAAGTGGGGGGAAGGGTTCAAAGCGGCGCTGGCGCATTACTATCCGCACACCATGCGCCTGCTTGCGCATTCCACCTGCCTGCCCGTGGAAACCAACAGCATCAGCCTCGATCCGAACCTGAAAGACGCCTGGGGACTGCCCGCGCTGCGCATGACGTTCCGGAATCACCCCGACGATCTGAGCATCCTGCGATTTCTGCAGGCGCGCTGCAAGGAGATTCTCGAAGCGTGCGGCGCGAAAAAGATCTGGTCGGATCCGGTGACGGATTTCACGCTCACGGGACATCTCATGGGGACCTGCAGAATGGGGAACGATCCGCGGAGATCGGTGGTGGACCGCAATCATCGCGCCCACGAGGTGAAGAACCTGTTTGTAGTGGACGGCAGCAGTTTTGTCACCTCGGCGCGGCAGCAGCCTACCTGCACCATCCACGCGCTCGCCTATCGCGCCGCCGCCGGCATCATCCGGATGGCGGGACGCGGCGAATTATAGGCTTCTCAGGGCCTGCGGGCGCCCATCCGGTAGAACCGGTAGGTGAGATTCCACTTCGTCTCCTGGCCGGGCGCGATGCTGTACTCGATGAAGGCTTCGGGGCACAGCGTTGTCTTGACGGACCACAGGAACACACGCGAGAGCGGCTTGTCCCCGGTGACGCGCACGCCGGCTCCGGTCTTGCGGTTTTCGACGGTGATATCGAAGTCGCGCGGGGAATCGCCAAAGCCCTGAATGGCGGTGCTGGCCACGTCGCCATTGCCGAGCACCTTCAGATACTCGATGCGCCGCCCGCGCGCTTCGGCCAGCGGCGATTGGAAGCGCGCGCCCCGCAACTCGAAGGGGAAGGCGATGGAGAAATCCGGTCCCACGGGCTGGTGATCGATGACGAAAAAATTGTGGTTGTAGACGTTCCCACGGATGGCTTTGGTCCCCGTGTTGCGCAGCGCGTGCTCCAGCACCATGTTCGCCTCTCCCTTGGGCAGGCGCACGGTCTTCCGGTAGACATAAGCATACCCGGTGGAGGGGTCGCGAAGTTCCTGCGTGAACTCGATCCAATCGGGGCCTTTCCTGACGCTCCACCGGCCGGAGTCCACGATCTCATAGAGCCGGAACGGGTCATAGCGTGGTTCTTCGGGTTTGCGCAGAACGCCCACGCCGATCTTGACGAACGTGCCTCCGGGCTTCGCTTCCGCATAGCCGGGCGCGGAACGTTCGCTGTTGCCGAACTCCTCGGCGGGCCCGCTCACGGCGCTGATGGGGCCCGCGTAAACGCCGTTTCTCAAATCGACATCGCGGATATTCGGATCGAATTTCTCATAAAAGGGCTCGAAGTAGGTGTGGCCCTGGCTTTCGAGATGGAAGATGATGCCGGACCAGTCGAACCGCGTTCCGCGATAGTAACCCTTCTTCGAGTTGGGCAGGTTCAGGGTGGCCTTTACCAGACCGTTCGAGATTTCGGCCTGGGGATAGTCAGCGGCGCTCAAGGACGCCGCTATCACAAACACAAACAGTCTCTTCACCCGCGAATCCTTTCAGTATCCCGGCACACCCGCCCGCCGGTAGGCGGCGCGGACCCGTTGCAACTCCTCTTCCGCCTCGAGCAGTCCGAGAGACCGCACCATCCGCCGCACAGGCGTCCGCGGATCGTTGGACCAGAATATGCCGCAATCCTCGTCTTCGTAGTAGCGGAATCCGGCTCTCTCGCCGAACGCCTCACGGATCGCCCGGCCGTTCTTCAGTTTCGAACTCCAGGGCAGGATGGCGTAGCTCAGGTCGATCTCCTGAACGAGAATCTCTTTAGGCGGCCGGATTTGCGCCGTGATCTTTCCCGTGGGTTCGAAGATGGAAGCGTTGTTGCGCCACGTGCTCGATACGATATAGCAGCGTTGCTCTCTCGCCCGCGCCGCGGGCTGGGATGTCTGGGGCGATTGTGTCGGCCAGGCGATGAGTTCGGCTCCCTTGCCGGCGAGCGCCCGCCAGCCGTCGTCAAACTCCATGTCATAGCAGATCTGGATGCCCAGCTTTCCGAAGTCGCAATCGAATACCGGCAGTTCCCTGCCCGGTGTCGCGCCGCCTTCCATCGTCTTTCCGTCCGCGCCGACCACGAGGTGCATCTTCCGGTAGACGCCGATCACCTCGCCGTTGCGCCCCACCAGCACGGCCGCGTTAGAGCACTGCCCGGGATTGAACGCTTCGCGCAAGTAGGTGGATACCACGATGTAGCAGCGGTTTCTCCGCGCCAGGCGCGTGAAGCGTTCGGCCACGGGCCCTTCGAAAGGAACGGAACGCGCGAGGGCGTCGTTTCCCGCCTCGCCGGTGATGCTGGTTTCGGGAAGGATCGCCAGATCCACTCCGCGGCCATACCTGCTCCTTGACTCCTCCGCCATGCGCTCGACATCGCCATCGAGTTGATCGAGGCGCTTTTCGAGGCCCGGGTACTCACCCCAATACGGCTGCATGACAGTGCCCACAATCACTTTGCGTGGCGGCAAGGCAGAGGGGACGCGAACAACGCGCGATTCCGGGGGCGGCAGCGCATGCGCGGCGGCCGCGGCTCCCAAGCCGGCGAGCACCGATCTTCGTTTCACCGTGCGGCCTTTCATTTTCATGCAGCATACCGCAAGGCGTCACTGCGCGTAGCGGTTGTATTTCCTGAGGACTTCCTTCAAGCGCTCGTGCGGCAGCGCGTAGATCTTGTTTCCACGATTCCCCGTCATGGTTTCGGCTCCCACCATGGCGTTCAGGATGGCTTCCTCGGTAGCCTGCACGGTGGCGTCGAAGACGGGGTTCAACGCATCGTTCGGCATCATCCGCACGCCCACCGGCGCGGTGGCGGCGGCCGCGCCCGCGTTGGCGGTGGAGAAGGCGATAAAGATATCGCCCGATCCGTTGCCCGAAGTCGACCCCGTGCGAGCCAGGCCCATGGTGGCGCGCCGCGCCAGGCGTTTCACCTGGTGCGGCAAAAGCGGCGCATCCGTGGCAACGACGATGATGATGGAGCCCACGTCCTCCGGATACGGCGGTTGACGGGAAGCCACTGGCAGCGCCGTCGCGAGTTCCTCTCCGATGGGCAACCCGCCGACGCGCAGTTGCCGCCTGCTTCCGCAGTTGCACTGCACCAGCACGCCCACCGTGTAGCCGCCTTCGGCCACGGCCAGCCTGCGCGACGAAGTGCCGATGCCGCCCTTGAACCCGTAGCACACCATCCCGGTGCCTCCGCCCACGTTCCCCTCGGCGACGGGGCCGGAAGACGCCGCCTCGAGCGCGGCTTCCACATCGGGCGGTTTCACGTGAAATCCGTTGATGTCATTGAGCCGGCCGTCGTAGGTTTCCGCCACGATGGGATAGGTGAAGAAACCGAACGGCATGACGTTCGTGCCGGACTTGCGCCCGTTCTTCACCAGCCATCCGAGAAAGGCGTCGCGCACCACACCCACGCTGTGCGTGTTCGTGATGAGCACCGGTCCATCGAGGAACCCTGATTCCTCGAGCCAGTGCGTGCCCGTCATGTCGCCATTGCCATTTTGAGAGAAGAAACCTCCGAAGACGGGATCCGACGATCGCTTTCCTCGAGGCCACACAGCCGTGACGCCGGTCCGTACGGAGTCGCCTTCAATCAGCGTCTTGTGGCCCACCTCGACTCCCGCCACATCGACGATGGCGTTGAGGGGGCCCGGTGTCCCTTCGAGCATCACGCCAAGATCCCGGGCGCGGGGTTTGGTCTGCGCGGTGACGGAAACTGCTACCAGCAGGATGAACGCGAATCTCATCGAGTGCCGCATGGAATCAAGTCTACCCCGCGCCGCCTCCGCCCGCGCCGCGGCGAACCGCTCATCGAACAGCCGGCCTTTCGACGTCGCCGTTGGATGGTCATCATACGGATTCATGAGTTTTACAGCGTGACGCGAGCAGCCCCGTGGCCTCGTCGAGGTCGATGTCCGCAACCAGCAACCCTTCCTTCCCGTAGGGCTGATAGCACAGCAGAGTGCCGTCGGGCCGCACCAGAGCGGAGGTGGTGGGCGATCCTTCGCTTGCGACATTCACCGTAGCGAAATAGCAGGTATTCTCCGCCGCTCGGCACAAGGCGGCCTTCTCGTGGAATGTGTTTGCCGGATCCGCGAACACCGTGGGCCGGTAGGCGCCGGGTTCGGCCTCATGAAAGTGCGGATGAAACACAATGTGCGCGCCGCGCCGCGCCGCCCAGCGGACTGTTTCCGGATACCGCCACCCCTCGTGACAGATGACAATGCCGAATTTCAAGGGTCCCGTCACGAAAATACGCCTCCCCGAGCCAGCCGTGTAGGCGCCCTCCTCGGAGGGGTCGATCTGAACCTTGTCCTGAAAGCCAGCGATGGATCCATCGGGATCGATCACCAGCGTGGAGATGAGCAGGCCGCCGGCGGTCACCCGTTCGGTGCCGGCAATCACCGCGAGATTCGCGCGCGCCGCGGCAGCGGCAAGGGCGGACCAGGCGCGCTCGAGGAACGCGGAAGCGGGAGGAGGGATGCGCTTCCCCGCCGCGCGGTATCCGGGAATGAAACATTCGGGAAAACAGATGATTCCGGCTGCCTCATCGGCCGCCCGTGCGATGGCCTGTTCCGCGAGCGTGACGGATTCCGCTGGAGAGGAAGGGTATCGAAGGTTGGCGAGCGCGACGCGGAAGGATTTCACCAGCCTATTATCGGTTGTTCCGCGTGGCTCTCAGCTTTCCGGCCGGTACCAATCAGGTGAAGAGCCGGCGGCGGCCTCGATGGCGGGGACGAAACCGCGATCCAGTTCCCGGGTGAAGGCCGCGAGATTCTCGACAATCCGGCGCCAGCGCTCCGCGTCCCCGATGGGGTATTGCAGGGTTCCGATGGCCCGCTTCGAAACGGGAAGCGGGAGCGCCGCGTTGAAGTTGAGGCCCAGCACGTGGAAGGTGGCGGAGATGCTACGGCTCCACGTGCCGACGTCGATGTTGATTTCCACGGTCAGATTGGCGGGGGTACGGCGGCGCAGCGTGAATGTGCCGCGGCCGGCCAGGCAATCGTAGCCAAGAGGCTTGAAGGCGCGCGCGAGAATGGGTTTTTTCGGGCCGGTGGTTTCACCAAGCCTGGTGTTGCGCCTCGCTTCCTCGGCCGGAGGAAGATCGTGCGGGAGAGCGGCGAGTCCGGCGATTTCGTCGAGGCGCGCGCGGTAGTCGCGCACGATGGCGTCAGCGGCCTGGATGTTCAGTGAGGCCTGGGGAGTCGCGGGCGCTTCGGATGGCGGGTTCGATTGGGGCAGTTGCACGACGCTCCGCGCCTTCCCACAGGCGGCGAGTATCGAGGCCACGGGGGCGGGAAGGGGCGGGAGACTGGTGGCCTTCGGATCGGCATCGACGACGGCCAAGGCGGAGAGAGACCGCATCCGGCCGTTGACCCACCAGGCATCCCCCACGGCGACACCCGCGGCCATGCCCGCCGCCGCGAGGCCAAGTGGCAAAGCCTCGCCAAATATTGGGGACTCGAAGCGGACCGCCACATTGTGGAACGGGAATGACCTCGGGACGCCTTCGGCGATGGCGCGCAAAGTGGCGAACTCCGGAGATTCGCCCTCGGCGGGCGAGCCGGGGCGGTTGGTGAGTACACGGATCGCCAGTCCATCGGGCAACGGAGTGGCAGTGATGGCGAAACGCTCGAGTTGTGGATAGCGCTTGAGAACGCGGTCCACGATGGAGGTGGAATCGGGAAGGGGGGCGTCGGAACAGGTGAAGCGAAGAAACGGCTCCGGGTGCCCGGCATCGCGAAACGCGTCATGAATGCGTTCGAGCAGTAGAGCGAGCGGTTCTTTCCTGCTGGCTTGAAAGGTGGTCATCAGCGCAACGAGCATGATACGGATTCTATCGGCGGAATTCAGCGTGGTTCGTATAGTGCGAAAACAGCTTTCGCGCGAGAGGCGTTGGCGAACGATCGAACAGCGGATAGCGCTTGAGAACGCGGTCCCCGATGGAGGTGGAAGCGGAAGGGGACGCCGGAACAGGTGAAGCGAAGAGATGGGCCGCGGTTGTCCGGCATTGCGAGGCGCCTTATGAGTGCGTTCGAGCCAAGCTTCTCATCAGCGTGGGCTCCCGCCTGGGGCGGAGGGGGGCTGCAAATCAGCGTGACTCGTATGGGCCGAAAACAGCTTTCACGCGAAAGGTTTCCGCCGCATCATCGAGGATGATTACACGAAATGTCGCGCCGCCGGGATCGACGCGCACCACGACGTGGCCTTGCGAACTCTTCAGCCGGCCGAGCAGTTCGCCGATCACCAGGCGGTTCGCCTCGAGCATATTGGTGGCAAACACATCGCGGGGGCCGGGGTAGATGCGCTGGGAATAGATGCGGTCGAGCACATCGTAGCCCGGATGATCGGAGGACCAGACCGGAATAATCAACACGCGCGGGCGCAGCGAGGCGAGGAAGAACGCATTCTGCGAATCGCGATTGCCGTGATGGTTCAAAAGGCTTACTTCCACTGGCCCCACACTTTGCGCCACCGGAGTCTCGACATCGTTCCAGACCGGCGTTTCCCACCGGCGCACGCCCGGCATGTCGCCGCCGGTGAAGTAGTCAAACTTTCCGTAGCTGACGCGAATGGCGAGCGAGCACATATTTTCCGTGGGGCGCTCATTGGATGGCAGGTCTTCCATCCGCGGGAATCGCGCTCTTGTGTTCATCGCCACTCCGGTCCACACCTCGCCGTTGGCGGCGATGTTGCGCACTTCGAAGTTGGGATATTTTCCGGGATCCCGCGGCAGCACAATCTGATCATTGCGGCCGGGGTGGAGACGCTCGATTTGCATACCATTATGCGCGCGCTGCCAGGCGAGGAAGGCGCGGTAGTTCTTCATCATCCCGTCCTCGAGCGGCGCCGGGTAGTTATAGTCCGGCCAGCCCCGGTCGATCATCTTACGAATGGGAATGTATTCGGCCACCTCGGTGATGCCGGTAAGTTTGTAGCCGCCGCGGGCGGTCTTCGCATTCGGCCCCGGCGCCCCCATGTGGTCGGAGTGGAAATGCGTGAGGTAGGCATAGTCGATGGCGGGGGAGGCGTCATGGGCCAGCATGTGGCGGGCATAGCGCGCGATCCACTCTCCCGGGCCGCGCGAAGCGTCCGGGCGCGGCGCGGTTCCGCGGGGCGGAAGGAACCCGCCATCGCCGGCATCGATCAACATACTGGCCCCGTCGGGAAAGATCAGCAGGGCCGAGTTGCCGCGTCCCGTGTTGATCTGATGGATGTCGAGCGTGCCGGGAGTCCACCCCGGCAACGGCTCACCGATCCGCTGGCCGAAAGCAGCCGAAAGAAGTAGCAGGGCGCCGATCCAGATTCGCATGGTGAGGCCAGTGTAGCGCGCGGCGGTGCGATACTGTTTCCCTTTCATCGACCGATTCCGGAATCCCCGGGCAGGAGGCCAATTGCGGGATACTCTCAAGAGAAACGCATGAGCATCTACGATCAGTTTCATGTCCGTACCATCATTAACGCCAAGGGGCCGTCCACCCGGCTTTCAGGAGGATTTCTCGATCCCGAGGTTTCCGCCGCCATGGCCGAGGCGGCCACCTACTGCGTGGATATGGCCGAACTGCAGGCGGGCGCGAGCAAAGTGATCGCGGAGGCGACGGGCGCGGAGGCGGGCATCGTGACTTCTGGCGCGGCGGCTGGCCTGCTGCTGGGAACCGCGGCGTGCATCGCCGGGCTCGATCCCGTGAAGATGGGCCGGCTGCCCGATACGCGCGGCATGAATCGGGAAGTGATCATGGTCCGCAGCCAGCGCAACTTCTATGACCACGCGGTGAGGACCACCGGCGCGCGCCTGGTGGAGGTTGGCCTGCCGGACCGCTACGCCGGCGCGGGCGTGCGCGACGCCGAAGCCTGGGAGATCGCCGAGGAGATCGGCGATCAGACGGCGGCCGTGTTCTATGTCGCCGGAGGAAATTCGCAGCCGCCGCTCAGCGAAGTGAGCAATGTGGCGCACGCATCGGGCATTCCCGTGGTTGTGGACGCGGCGGGGCAACTGCCTCCGGCGAGCAACCTGAAACGCTTCATCGCCGAGGGCGCGGACATGGTGGCGTTCAGCGGCGGCAAGGCAATCGGCGGACCGCAAGGATCGGGCATACTTGCCGGTAAGCGCGACCTCATCATGTCCGCTCTTCTGCAGCACCTCGATCTCGATATCTATTGGGAGCAGTGGGACCCTCCGCCCTCCCTGATCGACAAACACCGCCTCATCGGCGCGCCGCAACATGGCATCGGCCGGCCGTGCAAGGTGGGCAAGGAAACGGTGATCGGCCTGTTGGTGGCGCTAAGGAAGTTCATCGCCGAAAGTGACGAGGACCGTTCGCGGCGATTCAAGGGCCTCATCCAGCGTCTGCAAGCCGCGTTGACCGGAGCCGATCACGCGCGCATTCAGGTGACCGGCGGCGCGGTGCCGAAACTCGAGTTGCATCTTGCCAAGGAGGCTCCGCGCACCGCCATGGAGCTGTGCGTCGCGCTCGAACGCGGCAATCCGAGCGTGCATCCCGATCCGTCGCGGGTGCGAAACGGAATCATTGTCTTCAGTCCGTGGTGCATGCGGGATGACGATCCGGAGCGCATCGCGGCCGCCGTCAAGCCGCTGCTGCGGTATTAGCCAGGCGCTCGATGCGAGGGATGGCGATCAACAGCACGGCGAGCGCCGCCGGATAGAGCACGCCGCAGGCGAGCATCACCGGCGTGAACGATACGGCTTCCACGATGCGACCCACGGCGAGCGAAGACAGAAATCCAGCCACCCCGCCGGCCGTGCCCGTCAGTCCCACGACGGTTCCCACACTCGATGCCGGGAACAGGTCGCCGATCATGGTCATGTAGTTCGTCATCCAGAAGCCGTGGGCGAACATCAGCACCGCAAGCAGCGTCACCGCCCAGAAGGAGTCCGGCGCAACCAGCGCGAGTATGGAAACGGGCGTGAGAAACGCAGCCGCGGCCATTACCGCCTTGCGAGCCCTGTTGATGCTCCAGCCGCGCCGCACGAGCGAATCGGACAGGGCCCCGCCGAGCAGCGACGAGATGCCCAGCGTGAGAAACGGGATCCACGCCAGTTTCCCGATCTCCTCGAGCGAGGCTCCGCGCTCGCGGCTCAGATATTGCGGAATCCAGAACATGTAGAAATAGAACACCGGATCGAACAGGAACCGCGCGATCAGCAATCCCCACACCTCGCGGCGGGCAACCAGCCGCTTCATGGGCCAGGGCGTCTCGAGGGGCGCCGCCGAGGGTTCCGGAGGAGCGTCCGGCTTGCGGTAGAGGAGAAACCAAACCGCGACCCAGACAACACCGATGGCGCCGGTTGCGAGAAACGCGCCGCGCCATCCCACCAGCGAGGACACCCACACGATCAACGGCGGGGCGAGAACGGCTCCCATGGCTGATCCGCCAGTGGTGGCAATCCCCATCGCCAGGGCTCGCTCGCGCGCGGGAAACCACTCGAGAATTCCACGCGCCGCGCCGGGAAAGCATCCGCCCTCGCCCACGCCCAGCAGGAACCGGTAGGCCGTGAGATCCCACGCGCCCCGGACCCCCGTGTGGAGGAGGCTGGCGGCGGTCCAGAAGGCGACCGCGGCTCCCAGGCCGGCGCGCGTTCCCCAATAGTCGACCAGGCGTCCGCCCAGCGTGAACATCGCGCTATAGGCCAGCGTGAACGCGGAGACGGCATTCGAGTATTCCACGTTGCCGATGCGCAGGTCCGCCAGAATCCGCGGGGCGAGCACGGAGAGCACCTGGCGGTCGAAGAAACTCAGCGCCGTGGCGCAGAACAGCAGCGCGGCGACAGTCCAACGGAAGGCCGGCGCCACTCAGGCGCTCTCCGGAGTGACCAGCGCCGCCTCAATGTTCAGGATTGCGGCGATCTTCCCGATGGCGCCGGCGAAGTGGCCCGTGCCCAGCGCGAAGTGATGGGTGGGGCCTTCCCGAACCCAGCGCTTGAGAAAAGTCCGCACGTCCGGCTCGAAGAAGCCGCGCGTATTGGTGTTGCCGGTGGGCGGAATCGGTCCGCGCACGCTCTGTCCCTCGGCCAGCACGAACTTGAACTCGCCGTTGCGCTTGACGCCGATGCTCAGCATGGTGATGGGGCCCTCCCTGATCCGGAACTCGACGCTTGCTCCGTGGCCGGGTTTTCCATGATACTTCGTGAGACTACGCAGGACGGGCTTGCCATCGGCAATGTTCAGGTGATGCGGACCGTCGTGGCCCACGAGAACGAATCCTTCGTGGAAGTCCACGGGATGGAATTCGGCGAAGCTGCCGCCGGCCTCCAACCGGTCTTCGATCAGCATCGCGACGCAGGTCTTGAGGTCGGATTCCCCGCACATGGGGAAGCCCGCCGCGGTGAGCAGCGAATTTCCAACGATGAGGTTCGTCACCAGTTTGCGCAGCGGCGAATCGGGCTCGCCCTCGTAATAATAGGCCAGTCCATCGAGGGCATGTTCCTCGACGAAGCGGTCGAGCGCCACGGCGGCGCGCGCGGCCGTGTCGAGGTCCTCGGGCTTCAGCTTGCAGGTAATCGGATCGGACACCGGGTCCGGCGTGTCGAAGATTTCCAGAATCCGGCGTGCTTTCTCCCGCGTGTCTCCATCCGTCACGGCGCGAAAATGCCGCAACAGATCGTCCGCTTCCGTCTGCACGACATGGCAGCCGAAGGCCGCGGTCAGGGCCGTCTGGTCCGTTTGCATGTCGAGCATGTTCTCGATCGGGTGGCCAAAGTGCCCGATGCGGGCATTCCTGAGATCATGCAGCACACGCGCGATGGCGCACCATTCGGCGATTTCGGCATCGGCGGCCGGATCGCCGTGGAGCGTCCCCAGAATGACCGGAGGCGGTTTGCGGCCCATGCGGATCGCCACGCCCGTGAACTCCGGAACGGAGCAGAAATCATCATTGGCCAACTGCATGCGCGTGGAAGCAATGGTGTAGTCGAGCGCCTTGCGCGGCTGCAGGGCCACCAGCACAACCGGCACATCCAGGTCCCGGATCAACACTCCGAAGGTGGCCGAAGTCGCATAGGTCACCATGTCGCAGAAGATCAGGTCGAGGTTCGCGGCCTTCAGCCTGTCACGCAGGGCGTACGCCGCCTGAGCGCTGTCGGCCATGCCGAAGTTCCGCACCTCGACACGGTGCGCCCCGAGTTTTTCCTCGAGGGCCCGCAGTTTGCCGTGCATTTCCTCGAGCAATCCAGGGAACTGGTCCCAGTACGGGCGATGGCCAACGCCGAAGATGCCTACCCGGGCAAAGAGTGGTTTGCGGCGCGGGATTCCCACCTGTGACCCCGCCGAATCGGCTACGCTTTGCTGTTTCAAGAACGGATGCCTCACTAAAAGATTAGCTTCAGGGCGAGTTGAATCTCTCGCCCGTTGATGCGCGTGCCGCGGATCACCCCGAACTGCGCCGTCCCGGCGGTCATGTTTGGATCGGCGAAGGAGGGATGGTTGAAGCCATTGAAGAACTCGGCGCGGAACTGGGCGTTCCATGGCTCCCTCGATCCCATGGGAATGAACGTATTCTTCATGATGGTGAAATCGAAGTTGTTCACTCCCGGCCCCACGATCACACCGTTTCCGGAGTTGCCGAACCTGCCGAAGGCATGGTTGGTGAAACACGACGTGTCGAACCACCGGTCGATGGAGCGGCCCGAGGAGAGGTTGCCGTTGCAGGCGCGGTCCGCACGGTTCGTATCCTGCCGTCCCACGTTCGCCGATACGGAGGAGAGCGGCGTAAGAGGGAAGCCGGAATGCGCGGTGAAGTTGCCTTGCAGAGACCAGCCGCCCACGAGCATCCCTCCGGCTCCGGAGGCTCCCGTGAGAAAGCGTTTCCCTTTGCCCACGGGCAGCTCGTAGATCCAGGCCACCGTCAGCCGCTGCTTCTGGTTGAACTCGAGAGGCGCATATTCGGCGCGGCGGTTACGCGCGTCCTGCTGCCGGGACTGGTCGCCGAACAGCGCTCCGCCGATGCCCATGACCTTTGAATAGGTATAGGATCCCAACAGAGAGAATCCGCTTGCGAACCGTTTGTTCAACTTCACGTTCAGGGAGTGATAGTTGGAATTGTCGAGCGCGCTCACATAGCTCACGTCGCCGATGTTAGGATTCGGGCGGCGGCTGATGACCGGGGTCGGGCGCAAGGGATCGGCGTCGAGGAACGCCTGGTTCGGCAGATCGCGCCCGGTGAGTTTGTGCGCCGCGTTGCCCACGTAGGCGGTCTCGAACAGCAACCCGTTCGAGAGTTCACGCTGGATGCCGAAGTTCCATTGCCATGTGTAGTTCGTGCGGAAGTTCGGATCAAGCGAGAACACGTTCACGTTCGGAGCGAGCAGGATCCTGCCCGATGCGTCGCGCACCTGCACGCGCGGGAACAGGCGTCCGGTTAAGTCCGGAACCGTTGGATTCGAGGTCAGAGTCGTATCGATGACGAATGGCGGGGAAAGCTGGAAGGATGAAAACTCCGATCCGCGGGGCTGTCCGTAAAACACCCCGAACCCCGCGCGAATTACGGTCTTCGGCGTCATCGAGTACGCCAGTCCGATGCGGGGAGCAAAGTTGTTCCTGTCCGGACGGTGCAGTTGCGAGATGTCCTCATCGAGCTTCAGGAAGCGGTTGCCATAGAGATCGAAGATCGCCAGATCGCCATACCTCTCGTAATAGGGTGTCTGGTATTCGTAGCGCAACCCCAGGTTCAGGGTGAATTTCGCGTTGAACCGGATCTCATCCTGCGCATAGAAGCCCGTGTAGTAATACTTGAGGGAGACCCAGCCGTTGCTTTCAGCGAACAGAGTGGCCCGGCCGGTGTAAGGCAGGCCCAGGGCGAGGTCCGCGACCGCGTTCCCCGTGCGCGCCACCCCGGGCTGATTGGTGAAGCGATTTTCAAACGTAAGTATGCCATTGGGCGTCTGTTGGACGAGAGCCGCCGGACGGTAGTAGCGGCCGTCAAAGCCGAACTTCATCGAGTGCTTCCCGCGGACCCAGCTCAGATCATTCGCCAGCGAATAGAGATTTTCGCGTGGTCCGGAGGGCTGAAACGCGTTCGCGCCGATGGTGGTCAGCCCGGCGACGTTCAACTGCGGGAGCCCGAAGGCATCCGTGGATGGAGTCAGGTTGAGCATGCCGAACTCGTCGACGGCAAGATTGCGGTCCGCCAGCGGGAAGCCGGCGCGATCCTTGAAATAGGTCCAGGCGGCGCGGAACTGATTCACGATGGCTGGAGTGAAGGTGTGGGATTCCTGGACCGTCAGGCTGACTCCCTTCGTGTCCTGGAGTCCGCCCGTGAGTGGCAATCCGGAAGGCGTTACAGCCTCTCCCTTGCTATAGGACAGGCGGCCGAAAAGCGTGTCGCGCGTACCCAGTTGGTGATCGACGCGTGTGTGGACCTGGTTCGAGTCCGTCTGGCTCGAGGCGCTTGTTACGTGGTTGAAGCCGCCCGATCCCGGCGAGTTGGGCGCGGGGTAGTAGAGCAGAGCGGCGTTGCCCATTCGTCCGAAGCGGGACTTGGGGATGATGTTGCCGGCAAAGGGTTGCCGCGTATTCGTCGCGGAATCGTAAGTCGAGGGATCAAAGACCGGCTGCCCCTCGCTGAAGTTCCCCTCCCGCTGCAGCGCGGTTGGGACGCTGCGGAAGAGCGTGTTGGCGCGTCTTGTTCGCAACCCTTCATAATTCACCATGAAGAACATCCTGTTGCGAAAGACCGGCCCGCTCACGACCGCTCCGAACTGGTTTCTTCTCAGCGGGTCCACGCGCGGCGAGAAGAAACTGCGGGCATCCAGTTTGTTGTTGCGGATGAACTCGAACAGAGTGCCGTGAATGTCATTCGTGCCGGATCGCAGCGTGAGGTTGATGCCCGCCGGGCTGCGGCCGAATTCGGCGGCAAAATCGTTCTGCTGGATCTTGAATTCCTGAATCGCTTCGATCGAAGGCGAGAAGGCCGGCTTTCCGCTGGTCTCGGTGCGCGTGTCGACGCCGTCGAAATAGAATCCGATCTGGTTGGCCCGCTGCCCGTTGATCGCCAATCCGTTGCTCTGGCTGCTGGTGCCCAGTTCCGTCACTCCGGGCACGAGCTTGGCGAGATCGAGGAAGTTGCGGCCGTTCAGCGGAAGATCCACCACCTCCTTCTGGCCGATCACCTGGCCAACCTCGGCGCTGCGCTGATCGAGAACGGGCGTGGTGGCCGCTACCTCGACAGTGGTGCTGGTTTCGCCCACGTCCAACCGCACATCGTGCGTCACCTGTTGCGAAACCTGCACTTCCATCTTGTGCGCGGCGTATGCCTTGAAGCCCTGCATCTCCGCGCGAACGGTATAGAACCCGGGCTGCACGAGTGGAAACAGATACGCGCCCGACGCGTCCGTGATGGCGGTTCTCTCCTGGTTGGTGCCTTCGTTGATCAGGGTGACCTTGGCGGAAGCGATTACGGCTCCCGTGGCGTCGCTCACCTGGCCCGCGACGCTGCCGGTGGAAACCTGACCATACAGGGGAAGCAGTGTGAGTAATGCGGCCACAAGCCGCCGGACGAAAAGACTGGCTGGGTTCATGCGAGCACCTCGGATCGGAAATTGGCCTGTTGCGAAAGAAGCTCTGTTCAGGGTTACTTATTTAGCGCAATGGGGCGCGCAAGGGAACGAGTAGTCCGAGGAGGCTCTGCCGTCTCACGTGATGATACGTCGGATTGTTGGATTATCAGAAAATATGGGAGTTTGGCCGGGTTCCAGGTTCGCCGCAAACTGCGCGCCGTTTCATGGGACAAGACATGTCACCCGATCAGCGGAGTCGCCAGGAACTGCGGCATCACACGGTCCAGCGGATAAACCCGATCGACGTTGGCCTTTGTAATCAGTTCATGCTTGGCGAACACAGCCGGAGGAACAGGCCGTCCCGCCAGAATCGCCTGGGCCAGACGGATCACCTCATCACCGTAGCGCTCGGGAAAGTAGGCCACCGACCCCACGAGCGGGGTTCCTTTTCTGCGCATCTCGAAGCGCGCCTCGAGCGTCGCGTTCTGTCCCATCACCGCGCATCCATGCGCCCGCCCCGATTCCTCGAAGGCGCGAATGGCCCCCAACGCCATGCGGTCATTGCCCGCCAGCACCACGGCGCGGCGCGGGGGAGCGTGGCGCAACCTGCGCCGCACCACCTCGAGGGTCTTCTCGAGCGATCCCCCACCGTCGATCTCCGTAATCTCCGCCTGCTCGACGGATGGAAGCGTTTCCCGCAACCCGGCCAGCATTCCGCTTACGCGAAGCTTGACCAGAGGGCCGGCAACTTCCTCCTCGATCAGCAGAATCGAGGCGGCTTCTCCCTTCCAGTTTTCCTTGACCCAGCGTCCCATGGCGCGTCCGCCAATGAGGCCCGCCTGGTAGTTGTTGGCTCCGAAGAAGGTTGCGCCAGGGTGCGGTATCTCGATGGCGATCACCGGAATTCCGGCTTCGACAAAGCGCGAGGCAATCACGGGCGCGAGCCGTTCGTGGCTCTGGAATTCGATCACCAGGTCCACGCCCTCGCGGACCAGGGCCTCCGCATTGCGCAGCGCGGTTCGCGGACTGCGGTGGCTGCTCACCGTCACCAACTCCATTCCGCCTTCCGCCGCCGCGCGCTGTACGCCTTCGGTCACCGCTTTCGAAAACGGCGTATCCACGCCCCGGGTTGCGAAGCCGATGCGGTGACGCCTGGTGGGGACGCGGACGGCACTGCGAAAACGCGCATCCCCGACACCCTCGAGCAGGCCTTCCCTGGCGAGAGTGCGAAGCAGGCGGGACGCGGTCGCTTTGTGGATTCCGGTCCGCTCGACGAAATCCCGGAGGCGCAGCACCTCGTCATCCTGGCGGAAGCACTTCAGCAGGCGGCAGGCGCGCTCGACGGCTTGCACGCCCGGCAAAGCCGTTTCACTCTGCGATACGGCCGGCTTGGCGCGGCGTTGCCGGGGTGTGTTCGATTGTGCCATATCCCATCACTTTCGTCTCGCATCATGATACAGCATGGCCGCCTGGGCGGGGGCTTGACGCGAAGCTTCGAGCGCGTCCAAATGAAGCCATGACCCGCCCTGCCCTATGCGCGCCCGTCCTGTTGGGGCTGATCGCCATGTTCCTCGCGGGACAAGGCGGCGACCCGTTGGAACAAGGGTTTCGCGAGCCTCCCATGGTGGACCGTCCCAGCTTTTATTTCCTGCTGCTCAACGGCTATCTCAACCGGGGCTATCTGGAGCATGAGTTGAAGCAGTACAAGGACGCGGGTTTCGGAGGACTCTGCCTGTTCGATATGGGAGCCCGCGGCGACAAGAGCGCGCAACCGCCCGCCGGTCCTCCGTTTCTCGGCAAGGAATCGGCCGAAGATATCGCCTTTGTGATTCGCACGGCGGGCAGGCTCGGCATGGATGTCGACCTTTCCGTGAGCAGCAGTTGGGATATGGGGGCCGGTTGGGTGCGGCCGGAGGAAGCGAGCATGACGCTTCTCAGTTCGTACATCGATGTGCGGGGGCCGCGCGAAATCGATATGGCGCTCCCACTGCCGCCGTTGCCGGCGGAGACTCCACGGAACAGCCGCGGCGAGGCGCTGTTCCGCAAGGAGATCGCGGCCATCGCCATCCCCGATCCGGCTTTTCTTGAAGGCTACACTTTCATCATTCAACTCGAGCCGCCCTGGCCGCGGCGGGTGAACCGTGTGGTCCTGTTCAACACGGCGAGCGGCGAAGCGGAGAACTATTTCGTGAAGGATTTCATTGTGAGCCTCTCGGAAACCACGCCCGAAGCTCCCGCCTTCCATGAAGTTGTCCGCGGTTCGCTCGAAGCGCGGGAAGGCGCGCAGCAGTTTTCCTTCGCGCCATCGCCCGCCAGGTACGCGAAACTCACGCTGCGCAACGGACACAACCCGCACGGCGGAAAACTGGAACTCGGCGAATTTCAGGTGTGGACCGCGGACAATAGAAACGTGGCGCTCTCGCATAGGGTGAACCGCCTTGTGGACGGCGCCGATCTGATTCGCCGGCCGGCTTCCCTCGGCCAGTTGGGCGACTGGGCGGCGGACAATATTCACGACAACGTGATGAGCGGGGCTCGAGGAAGTTGGGCCTCCGGCCCTGCTCCGCTGTCCATCGATTCCGCGGATCGGGTACGTGATATCAGCGCCAGGGTGGACTCGAACGGCCGGCTTCGCTGGAGCGCGCCGCCCGGGAAATGGCGCGTCATCCGTTACCTCGCCGTCAACACGGGCGAGAAGCTGAAGGTTCCCAGTCCGCGATCCGACGGCCTCGCCACGGATCACTTCAGCGAGCAGGCCACGGAGCGCTACATAACGGAGGTGATCCGGCGCCTGCGGCCCGCGGTGGGCGATTTCCGCAACTCCGCCCTGAAGGAACTGTATCTGGCGAGCTACGAGGTGCGCGGCCAGGTGTGGACGCCGGCCTTCCTCGACGAATTCCGCAAGCGCCGCGGCTATGATCTCACGCCGTACCTCCCTGCGCTGAGCGGAGGGCAGATCAAGGACGAGGATACGACCGAACGTGTCATCTACGATTACCGCAAGACACAGGGCGAACTTCTCGTCGACCATTACTATCGCGCGGCCGTGCGCACCGCCGCCAAAGCCGGCCTCGGCGTGGAATCGGAGGCCGGCGGACCCGGGCCTCCAATTCACCAGGTGCCCGTCGATTCCCTGCTCGCCAATGGCGCTGTCACCTCCGTGCGCGGTGAGTTCTGGCCCTATCGCCAGCGTGCCGGCGCGATGTGGGTGGTCAAGGAGACGGCATCGGCGGCGCACATATACGGCAAGCCCATGGTCAACATGGAAGCGTTCACCTCGAGCTACCACTGGTATGAAGGACCCCAGGATCTGAAGTTTTCAGCGGATCGCGCCTTTGCCGAAGGGATGAATCATGTGGTGTGGCACACGGCATCCCATCAGCCGCCGGAAAGCGGAAAGCCGGGGTGGGTCTATTACGCCGGCACGCATATCACACCCAACGTCACCTGGTGGCCGATGGCGCGTCCGTTTCTTGACTACCTGGCGCGCGCCTCCTTCCTGCTTCGGCAGGGCATTCCCGTGAGCGATGTTCTCGAGTATTACGGCGACCAGGGCTACAACTTCGTGCCGCCCAAGCATGCCGGCTCCGGGCCCGGCGCGGGGTTCGACTATGATGTCGTGAACGCCGACGCGCTGATCCGGCGGTTGGCGTTCCGGGAAGGAAGGCTGGTCTTCCCCGAGGGCGTGAGCTATCCGCTGCTTGCGTTGCCTGACCGCGCGGATATCGATCTCGATGTGTTGCGCAAACTCGCCGTACTCATCGAGCAGGGCGCCACGGTTGCGGGCAGGAAGCCGGACCGGTCCACAGGCTACGGCGGCTATCCGGAGCGAGATCAGCAAGTGCGCGAACTGGCCAACCGCATTTGGGGGCCGGCGGAGGCAACCGCAGGGGAGCACGCATACGGGAAGGGCCGCGTTGTTTGGGGGCGTCCCCTGGGAGAGATCCTCGCCGGAATGGGCGTTATCCCGGATGTGCAGTTTCAGGGAGCGGATAATGATATCGACTTTGTCCACCGGCGTCTCGATGGGACGGAAATCTATTTCCTTCGCAATATGACCCACCACGCGATCGAGGGTGACGCGAAGTTTCGCGTCACCGGCAAGCAGCCGGAGATCTGGCGGGCCGATACCGGAACCATCGAACCGCGGAACGGCTTCCGCATGGAAAAGGACGGGGTGCGGCTGCCCCTGCGTCTGGAGCCCGAAGGCTCGCTGTTCGTCGTTTTCCGCCGGAATGCTCAATCCGGCGGTGCCGGCGCCGCTATCCAACCGGTGGAGACGTTGGACATCGGCGGACCGTGGGAGGTCCATTTCTCCCCGCACCTCGGAGCTCCGGAGCAGGCCACATTTCCCCAACTGATTTCCTGGACCGATCACCCGAGCGAAGGCATCCGCTACTACTCGGGAATCGCCGAATACCGCAAGCGGTGGACCGCTCCGGAGAATCTTCTCCGCGGCGGACGTCACGTCATTCTGGACCTTGGCGACCTGTGGGCCGTGGCGGAAGTAACGGTCAACGGCGGGCATCCGAAGGTGGTCTGGCACCGGCCGTTCCGCGCCGAAATCACCGGCGATTTACGTCCCGGAGAAAACGACATCCGCATTCGCGTGGCCAACAACTGGGTGAATCGCCTGATTGGCGACGCCCGCGGTTCCGGCCCGAGGATCACCAGAACCAACGTCACCTCGAACACACCCAGAGGAATTCCATGGGCCAAGATGGAACCACGCCGGTCGGGACTTTTCGGCCCGGTTCGCATCCTTGCGGCGCACAGCGCGGACGATATCCGGTGAGCGGACTTTGATAGCCTGATCTTTTCCGCTGGAACCACCGATGAACCGACGCACATTTCTAGCCTCCTCCGCCTCCGCTGTTTTGGCCGCGCCCGCGGCGGCGGCTCCGCCCCGGCGAATCGCCGCCATCCTAACCGAATACTGGCTCGGCTCCCATGCCGACGTGGTGATCGGAAAGTACCTCGAAGGCTACAATCAGGACGACCGGCCGCCCTATCCGCGCTCGAAGATCGCCGCCATGTTCACGGAGCATGTGCCCAAGAACGACATGAGCCGGCCCATGGCGAAGAAGTACGGCGTGCCGGTTTTCCGCACCGTGCAGGAAGCTCTCATGCTGGGCGGTGACAAACTGGCGGTCGATGGGGTCATCCTTATTGGCGAGCATGGTGACTACCCGGTCAATGACAAAGGGCAGACGCTCTATCCCCGGTTCGAGATGTTCCTCAAGATCACCGACGTTTTCCGCCAGAGCGGGCGCTCCGTGCCGGTGTTCAACGACAAGCATCTTTCCTATAGCTGGCGCCAGGCGCGGCGCATGGTCGAGATCTCGAAGGAGTTGAAGTTCCCCATGCTGGCCGGATCTTCGGTGCCCGTCGCCTATCGCGTGCCCGCCATCGATACACCCTACGGCAAAGCGCAGAAGCATGCGGTCGCCATCTCCTACAGCGGGCTCGACATCTACGGCTTCCACGTGCTCGAGGCTCTCCAGTGCATGGTCGAACGGCGTAAGGGCGGGGAAACGGGCGTCCGCTCCGTACAGTGCTTCGAGAAACAGGATTGCTGGAATTTCATCGAGCGCAACGGGTGGGTGAAACGACTGTTCGAGGAGGCTCTCACGCACAGCAAGACGCGCAAGGCCGGCGCGCCCCGTGATCTGGTGAAATCGCCCGCGGTGTTCGTGCTCGAATACAACGACGGTCTGCGCGCCGCGGCGTTTCTGATGACCGGCCTGGTCGAGGATTTCACTGTTGCCGTCGATGTCGAAGGCGAGTCCAGGCCCGTCTCGATGTTGATGTACCTGCAGGAGCGCCGGCCTCATCATCACTTCGGCTGTCTGGTCCGGAACATCGAGCAGATGTTTGAAACCGGAGTGGCTCCTTATCCCGTGGAGCGGACGATGCTCACCAGCGGGATCCTGGATTTCGCTCTTGAATCGCGGTTTCAAGGCTACAGGAAGCTTGAGACACCGGATCTTGCCAAGGTCCGCTACCAGACTCCGAATGCCTCCCATTTCTGTACCAAAGGCTGGGGCGCGGACGGCAGGCGTCTCGACATGTAAG
>JABAQT010000070.1:67395-69871 GCA_019187195.1 Bryobacteraceae bacterium | reverse complement strand
GTGTTTGCCGGCTGGATCATTTTGCAATATGGAGTCAAGACAACCGATTTCGGGTGGCAGACGCAGCATCTTGGAGACGCGTTCTACGTTTCCTCGGTCACCGAGCACGGCTCCGCCGACGGGATTCTCAAGCCGGGTGACCGCATCCTGGCTCTCAACGGCGAATCCATCCAGTCGGAAACCAGCCTCGGGTTGTCGCTACGGTCCATCGCCGCGTCCAGCCTGTATACGGTGCGCATCGCGCGGAACGGCGTAACGCGCGAGTTGTGGCTACGCAGCCGGACGCGCGCCGGCTATTCATTTTTTGAGGACCGGCTCCCTCTGCTCGGGTCCAGTCTCATCATCTTTTTCGCGGGATTGGCGATGCTCCTGAACTGGAACAGCCTTCCGGCCCGCTTAGGCTTCGTAAGCGCCATGTGCGGCGCGCTCAGAATGGGCGCGTGGGCTATCCTGCCGCTCAGCACGTTCTTCCGCCCGCAGGAATTCCATCCATACTTTGTGTTCTGGTGGCCCGTCGCTTTCAGTCTGCCGCTGGCGTTCCATGCCGTCCTCCGGTTCTCTCCGAATCTGACGCCGGCGATGCCCTGGCGGGTTCCACTGTGGATCACGTACGCGGCCGCGGGGACGTTTGTCCTCATGCTGCTGATAACGGGAGCCGTGCCGGCGCCCGTACCGGAGGGAATCGCGTTCATTGAGTGGGATCGTGTGGAATATACCCGGCCCTCACCGCTGCTGGTGCACGGAGTTCCGCTAATGCTGTCGATGACGGTTCTGTTGAGCGGCGCCTGGGTGTGGCGGATGTTGAGGCGCGAGACAGACCCCGGTTGGAAGCGGCGCATCGAGTGGCTTGCGGCAGGGGGCATTTTCTGTGCCGTCCCCGGAGCGTTCGTGGAGATTCTTCAATGGCAGGGGCTTGGGCAGGGCGCCGTGAAGGGAGGGTGGCTGCCGGCGCTGCTCGCGGTCTGCTTCACCTATGCCGTTACGGCTGAATACCAGCTTCGTCCTGTTGGCGTGCTTCGAGGATTTGTAGGGGCCTTCCTGCCGGACCGCTATTTTCTCCCGCTCGACCGCAAGTACTTCCCGCACGAAGCGAAGGTCGAGGAGGACCTGCGGCAGGTGGCGCTGGAGATCGAGGCCTGCAAACAGGTGGAAAGCCTCACGCATGTTCTGACCCATGGACTCGAACGGGCCCTGGGGCCGGAGGGAGTAGCCATCAACCCGGAAGTCCCTATCGAAGAGATGCTGGAGCTTGGCCCGAAAACGAACGGCCAGGCGTATACGCGGCGGGAGAAGCGGCTGATCCGCAAGGCTCTCAGCGGATACGCGTCGATGCAGCGGCGTATGTCCCGGCCGGGGACGCCCGCGCCGGCCGCCGCCGGGTTCACGAGCCTGAACCTCTTAAGGGAGTGTCCTGCCTGCGGAGCCTGCTATGACAGTGATACGGTGCGCTGTCCGGCCGACGATACGGTTCCCGTTCTCACCCTTCCGGTCGAGCGTGTGCTGGAAGGGAAGTACCAGTTGGAGCGTCTGATCGGCAAGGGCGGAATGGGAGCGGTCTACGCGGGCAGAGATCTGCGGCTGAGCCGCCGGATCGCCATCAAGATCATGCTCAGCGAGTTGTTCGGCCACGAGAGGGCACTCCAGCGTTTCGAGCGCGAGGCGCAGGCCGCGGCGCGGCTCAACCATCCCAATGTGGTGCAGGTTCATGATTACGGATCCATCGGCAGGATGGGGGCGTTTCTGATCATGGAACATGTCGCCGGCCGCAGTTGGAGAGAGGAGTTGGATGAGGTTTCAGGCCCCATCCCGCCGTCCGTTTGCCAGCCATGGATCGCGCAACTGCTGGATGGCATCGAGTCAGCCCATGATGCGGGGATCGTACACCGGGACCTGAAGCCGGAGAACCTGATGCTGACGGATCGCGGAGACGGAGGCGTGCAACTCAAGATTCTCGACTTCGGTTTGGCAAAAATGCACTTGCTCGATTACTCGCGGGAGGAGCGCCTTTCGCTCGGCGTTTCCACCATCGGGACGGTGGGCTACGTACCGCCGGAACAGTTAGCGGGTGGAAATGCGGACCAGCGCAGCGACATTTACGCGATCGGGCGGATCATCATCGAAACACTGGCCGGGGCGCTGCCGGAAACGGGCGTAGCCGGCATTGAAGAGCCGATAGCCAGCGTCTTGCGCCGGTGTACGTCCGCGAGCCGGGAGGCGCGCCATGGGAGCATCAGCCAACTCCGGCGCGAACTGATGCCGCTGTTGGAAACGATGGGGACCACGTGGGTAGGGTAAGGAGTTGACGCGCGGCACTATTTCAGATAATTATGAATTACTGAACCATGAAAGTTGCGAATGGCAACCGCCGTTTCAAGACCGCTATCTACGAACAGTTCGCGCGCATCGGGAAGGCGATCTCGAACCCCAGCCGGCTCGAGTTGCTTGACCTGCTCTGCCAAGGTCCCCGAACCGTGGA
>JABAQT010000070.1:9447-67295 GCA_019187195.1 Bryobacteraceae bacterium | reverse complement strand
TCGGTAACCGTAGTGCTTGGAGGCGGGATAGGAGGGATGGTGGCGGCGAACGAGATTCGCCGGCAACTGCCAACCGCGCATCGTGTGGTGTTGGTGGAGAAGAACGCGCAACATGCGTTCGCACCTTCGTTCCTGTGGCTGATGACAGGCGACCGTGAACCCGGGCAGATTTGCCGGCCGCTGGCGGGATTGCTGCGGCGCGGCGTCGAACTTGTGCATGCGGAGGTAACCGGCATCGACACGTCGCGCCGCAAGGTGAGGACGAGCGCGGCGGAAATCGCCTACGATCATTTGATCGTGGCGCTGGGCGCCAGTCTGGCTCCGGACGCCATGCCGGGGTTGGCCGAGGCCTCGCACACGTTCTTCACGCTCGAGGGCTCCGCGCGCCTCAGGGACGCGCTAAGAAGCTTCTCCGGCGGCCGCATTGCGATAGTGGTGTCCGCCATGCCTTACAAGTGCCCGGGGGCTCCACACGAAGGAGCCATGCTGATCGCGGATTTCTTTCGCCGGCGCGGTTTGACGGGAAAGGTGGATGTTCATCTGTTCACGCCGGAGCCGCAGCCGATGCCGGTGGCGGGTCCGCGACTTGGCGAGGCGGTGCAAGGGATGCTGCAATCGAGAGGGGTGGAATTCCATCCGTTGCACCGGCTCATGAGAGTGGATCCGGCCGCGAGGGAGATGGAGTTTGAGAAGGGAACACGAGCCGGATATGACCTGCTGGTCGCCGTGCCGCCACACCGCGCGCCGCGGGTGGTGGTGGAAGCCGGTCTGACGAACCAGGCGGGGTGGATTCCCGTCGATGCGCGCACACTGCGGACGAATCAGGACGGTGTCTACGCGATTGGCGACGTGACGTCCATTCCGATCCCGGGACGCTGGAAGCCGGATGTGCCGCTGATGCTGCCGAAAGCCGGTGTATTCGCTCACGCGCATGCGGAGGTAGCGGCGCGGCAGGTGGTTGCGGAGGTCACGGGCCGCGCCTGTGAAGCGGCCTTCAGTGGGGATGGCTACTGCATGCTGGAGGCGGGCGGTGATCTTGCCGGATTTGCCTTCGGAAATTTTCTCGCTGAGCCTTCGCCCACGCTGCAACTGCGGGAGACGGGGAAGTTCTGGCACCTGGGAAAGGTGCTCTTTGAGAAATGGTGGCTCGCTCCGGTAGGTTTGCGGCGTTCGCTCATCGGTTCGCTGGTGAAAGCCGGCGGAAGATTTCACGGGGTGCCGGTCAGCCTGTAACGGCGGCGATCATGGCGCGACGAGCGGATAGATAGGTTCGATGTCAACCGGAACCGCGGTGAGCCTGTCGAGCGCACGGCGCATTGCGGGCGCAATCACCGCGTACTTGTCGAGCATCGCTTTGGCCTTTTCATAGCTGCCTTCGGCTTCGAGGGTGAGAAGATCGCCCGTGAGTTCAGTGACGGCGGCTTCGAAACGGGCCGGGTCAACGGCAAACGTTCCGTCCGGCTTCGACACGATGCCGCCCTTTCCGGCGAGGTAGTTGAACTGGAGCGCGACGCCCCTGCCGTGCGCTTCATTGATGCCGAAACGAACCGACCGGAACATGCTGGCGAGGTAGGTGGTGTAGAAGGCGGCGCGCCGGGCCTGGTCGAGTTTGCCGGTCTTCATCAGATAGTGAAGCGCCCAGAGGCCGGTGGCGTCGGCCTTGGCCTCCTCGATGGCCGAGTAGAGATCCTTCAATTCAAGCCTCACTGTCGTGTTGCGCCCGGAGACGGTGATGTTGTGCGGGCCGAGACCATGCATCAACTCGTGCGCCAGCACATGGGTGAAGAAGGCGTCGAAGCGGACATGGGTCTGATCGGCGGCTCCGAGGACGAGCCGCGAAATCGGCGTCAGCGTCTTATCGAACTTGGCCTGCTGGACGTTCTTCAGCATGACGCGTTTGGAGCCCTTTTCCTTGATTACGCGCTCGTCGTTCGGCAGATTGTAGGCCGCGGTCTGGACGCCGCGGTTGCCATCGCCCGAGGTGAATACGACATCGATGACGCGAATCGGGGCGGCCGCACCGAGTTTCGGATTGCGATACCTGGGGTCGAAGGGGAGATTGTTCTCCAACTCCTGAAGATATCCGGAGAAGCGGGCGAGGTTCGCGGACTCGGCGTCGTTGCGCAGTCCGATGTAAGCTTCAAAAGCCGCCTTGTAGCCGAACAACTCATCCTCGTAGGTTTCGTAGGGTCCGATGGTGACATCGATGGGGGCGTCCAACCCCATCCAGGCGACGTCGCTTGCATAGTAGTCGTTGTTTTCGAAGGCGGCGGCGCGCAGGGTGAGAAACCTCTTGAGGGTCGTGTTGGAGGTGAGCGAGGCGGCCTCGCGCAAGAGTTTCGCCGCTGGTTCGAGAAACTCGCGATACGCCTGGCTGTAGGGGACGGCCGCAAGCGACCCATTTTCGCCGCGCCGGATCACCGTGAAGTAGCTTTGGGCCGAAGCCTGCCGCGCCGGGGAGAGGCCGGCCTCCCACTTCTCGAATTCGTCTTTGGTCATGCCGTCCGGATAGAATCCCGCGCCCGGCGGCTTCGGGGGAACTCCGGCCACGAACGCCTCATTGTGATCGAGGCGCGACCAGGGACCCTTGTTGATGCGGAAGTAATGATAAACCTCGCGGCCGGCGGCGCTTGTATCCGCGGCCAGCTTTTCCTCGAGGGCCGCGTTGCCGGACCAGACCTGCCTCAGGAAGAGGGGATCGAGCAGCTTTGCCGCCGCGACAATCTTATCGAGCGCGCGCCGTTCGGCCGGAGTGAGTGAACCGCCGTCCGGCGCGCCTGCCCGCAGGCCCGGCACACCGATTTCCGTCGGCGCGAAACGTGCAATTCTGGCGGCGAGACCGGACATTGGAACCTCCTTCCGGGGAGACGGCTGATTGGAGGAGCATCCCGCCAGGGGCAGCAGGCAGAATGCCGCGAGTGCAACACGCATGAGATCTTCCATCAGTGAAGCCTCTTGTTCAATCCGGGTCCCAGAGTACGGGGGGCCGGGTCAACTGCGCCAGCGACCCAAAGATCCATGCCCATGTCCGGTTGCCGTTGAAGGCACGGCATGCTAAATAGGCGCCGACGACGCACACGACCCAGCGAAGAACCGTGTAGTTATCGTAGGGCCAGTGGCGTACAGCCAGCAGTAGCGCGCCAGCCGCAAAGCCTCTTGCGATGGCGAATCCGTCGATGGGGATGCGTTTTTCCTCTCCGGTTTCCGGGATCGCACGCGACATACCGGTGAGTTTAGCAGGCATTCATGGCGGAGAGAGAGGGATTCGAACCCTCGATACAGTTTCCCGTATACACGCTTTCCAAGCGTGCGCCTTCAACCACTCGGCCATCTCTCCGCAGCCGCAAACACAGGTGGAGGGAGCGTCTCTTGTTCAGAGTAACACAGCCCAGTTCCGGTTCTAGCCGAGGTCGAATTTCTCGGGGTGGAGCGCCTCGTCTCCGGTCACCAGCACCGGGCGTTTGAAGGTTTCCTCCAACTCCTCGAGATAGTCGTTGTCCTTCGACTTGAGGGCGATGGCCACGGCCGGGTGGACGCGAAGCATTACCTCCTTCGTCTCCACGTGCGGCGCCAGTTTAAGCGCCTCGGCGAGGATTTCGCTGATGACGGTCTGCACGCTCTTGGTGTAGCCCGAACCTTCGCAGGCGGCGCATGGGGCGCACAGTGTCCTCTCGAGACTTTGCTTCACGCGCTTACGGGTGATGGCGACCAGGCCGAAGTCGTTGAACTGGAGAATTTTATTCGGCGCACGGTCGCTGCGCATAGCTTCCTCGAGCGCCTGCATGACTTTCTGCCGGTTCTTGCGCTCGTCCATATCGATGAAGTCGACGACGATGATTCCGCCGAGGTCGCGAAGCCGGACCTGGCGCACTATCTCTTTCACCGCGTCGGTATTGGTCTTGACGATTGTGTCCTCGAGGCGGTGCGACTTGCCGACGTACTTGCCGGTGTTCACGTCAATGGCGACGAGGGCTTCGGTCTGGTTAATGACAATGTAGCCGCCGGACTTCAGCCAAACCTTCGGGCGGAGGGCCTTCTCGAGTTCGCTGGTTATGTTGAAAGCGTCGAAGATGGGGGCCGAACGGGTGTACAGTTTCACTTTGTTGACCATGCCGGGCTGCATGCGCTGCACAAAGCGGACCACGGTCTCGTAAAGATCTTCGTTATCCACCCAGATGTTCTTGAACTGATCGGTAAGCTGATCGCGCAACAGGCGCTGAACGATCTCGACGTCGTGATAGAGCAAAGCCGGCGCTTTCAGCCGTTCCGACTTCTGCTTGATTTCGGTCCACAACTGGTAGAGGTACTGAAGATCGGAGGCGATCTGCTCCTCGGTTTTTCCTTCTCCCGCCGTGCGAATGATGAAGCCGCCGGGAATACCCTGGCGGTGCGTCTGTAGAATGCGGCGTAGCCGCTGGCGCTCCTCATCCGAGGCTATTTTGCGCGAGACGCCGAGGTGCTCCACCGTCGGCATATAGACGCAGTACCGGCCTGGAAGAGCGATGTGGGAGGTGATGCGCGCGCCTTTCTGCCCCATGGGTTCCTTGGCGATCTGCACCACAATCTCCTGTCCCTCCCTCAGCAGTTCCGTAATCGAGGGCTGTTGCGCCTGGCGCTCCTGAGCCGGACGGGATTCCCGGCTGACTTCGCGTCCTTCCTTCTCCCTCGGCTCCCGTTCGCGCGGTTCCCTGCCTTCGGAGCGTTCCCGTCCTTCGCGGGGTTCGCGAGCCGGTTCGCGATTCACGGTACGGACATTCGGATCGCTCTGGCGGCGCCGCCGCATGCGCCGTCCGCGCAGAAAGCGCGAAGTCTGCTCCCTGTGACTCGATGCCATGCTATCGATGGAGGCGAGTACGGGTTCATGGGCGGCCGTTTCGTCCTCCTCTTCCGCGGGGGATGGTCCCTCTTCAGACGCCTCCGCGCCGGAAGAGGAGGGCTCGGATATGGCGGCTCCGGTTTCGTCTTCCGCGGAAGAAGCCGCGGCCGGTTCCTCAGTCCCGGACGGCGCTGTTTCGGATGGAGGAGACTCTCTGCGCGCCATCGCCTCGGCCTGCAACTGAATGGCGTCAAGTTGCTCATCGGTAAGACCGGACTCTTCCTCTTCAATAGCTTCGAGTGAAACCGAGTCGGCCGCGGCGGCGAGTTCCTCGCCCTCATCTTCGGGGCCTTCGACGGCGGGAGATGCCTCTTCCTCGCCCTCCTCATCCTCGGAAACGGACGATTCGTCGAACTCCTCGCCCTTGGCTTCCTCTACTTCGGCGAGTTCAACAGCGGAGATTTCTTCGCCGGCAGGCTCGTCTTCCCCGGCGGCTTCGGCAAAGGCGGCGGATTCCTCATGAGAGCCGCCAGCGGGCTCCGCCAGGTCTTCGGGATTCTCTTCGGTCTCGGAGAAATCCTCACCGGCATGGCGCGAATACTTGGCCAGGGATTCTCCGGGCAGCACGGCAAAATCATCCGTGTCCGGTTCCGAGAGTGAAGGGGGTGCATCCGTTCTCTCCAATTCCTCGGGAGGACCGGCGGGCGCGGCCTGATCCGGTTCCTGCGCGTACTTGCTCTCGGGGAAGCCCCGGCCGCCGCGGCCACGGCGCCGGCGGCCCCGGCGGCCGCCACGGCCGCCCCGATCATTGTGGTCGCTCCGGTCGCCCCCGCGATCGCGCCGGTCCACTCTCTCAGGGCGCCCGCCGCGATCGGTGGAAGCCGCTGCTTCCGCGGTAACCGGTTCGGCGGAGGCCGGAGCCTGCGGAGGCGCCTTCAATTCCCGAGGTTCCCGCGACTCGCGAGCCTCGCGCGGTTCGGCGGGCTGGCGCCGCGACGGCTTTTCCTCCGCCGCCGGCAGCCTCTCATACTCCTCGCTCTCCTCGAAGAAATCGGAAACGTAGAGAAACGTATCACGCTCCAACCCGAGATCAACGAAAGCTGATTGCATCCCGGGAAGAACGCGCGTTACTTTCCCTTTGTGTACGCTGCCGGCGAGTGAGTACTCCTGGGCGCGCTGGAAATAAATCTCCACCAACTGATCATCTTCAAGAACAGCCACTTTGGTTTCGTGGCGATTGGCGGATATCACCAATTCCTTTGTCATCTAAACCTCCCTCGGCAGAGGCGGGCGCAAGGGAAGCTCGAATGGCTGAGGAACGCGGATTGGGTGGCCGCGCGAGGCGGCGCGAAAAACTTTTGTCCGGCAGGTGGAGCAACGTGCACTACGCTTGCGCTCGAACACCACCGGGAAAAAACTTGGTTAACCCGAATTCCCGAACTCTCTGGAGCGAACCCCGCACGCGCCGTCTCAATTCACAAAACGCCGCAAACGGACGTTGTTCACTAATCCCAGCATCATGAACGTGGTCAAGATACTGGAGCCGCCATTGCTCATCAACGGCAGCGGAATCCCTGTCACTGGCATCCGTCCCACTACCATGCCGACGTTCACCAGCAAATGAAACAGCAACAACATGCCGACACCCATGCAGATGTAGATCCCCGCCTTATCGGGGGCGGTTTGCGCATTTTGCACAATCTGCAAAAGCAACAGCAAATATAACCCTAGCACGACAACGACCCCGACAAAACCGTGCTCCTCGGCGAAGGCCGCCATTATGAAGTCCGTATGCGGCACCGGGAGGAACTGCAGTTGTGTCTGCGAACCCTTGGTGACACCTTTCCCCCAGGGCCCGCCGGACCCCACGGCGATTTTCGACTGGATCACCTGGTAGCCTTTCCCTCTCGGATCCCGCTCCGGGTCGACGAAGGTAGTCAGCCTGGCTTTCTGATAGTCCTTCAGGTAGAAATACCATGCTGCCGGCATCAACAATACACACAAGGCCACAATGGCGGCGACATATTGCCAGCGGAGGCCCACCAGGAAAATGCCGGCCGCGAGGACCGCCAAATAGGTGAGCGAAGTGCCCAGATCGGGCTGCTTCATCACCAGCAGCATCGGCAGGGCCACCAACCCGCACAACTTGAAGAGATCCTCCAACTCGAGCCGGTCGTTTCTCACCGCGGACAAAAAACGCGCCACTAGCAGTACTATGACCAGTTTAGCGAATTCGGACACCTGCAGGTGGAAACCTCCGAACACCGGAATCCAGCGCCGCGATCCGAAGATCTTCGTCCCCAAGACGAATGTCACCATCAGCATGACCATCATCGCGAGATACATCAGCGGCACATGGCCGAGCAGCGAGTGATAGTCCACACGGCTGACCACCCAAGCCAGTACGATTCCGGCCGCGATGCATAGAAGCTGTTTCGTCCAGGCTCCGCGCCAGATTGTGTCGCGTGTCGCGCTGTAGATCTGCAACACGCCCAGGGAGCAGATGAGAAGCGTAACGCCCCACAAGGTCCAGTCAAAATCCCGAAGCGAGCGGTAGTTCGGCATTTCAGTTGACCGGATTCAGACCAGGCAAGATCCGCTGCATGGCCAGAGCCTTACGGTCTTGCGTCAGGCGGGCCTTCTTGTCAAAGTACGCCTTCACCACGTCCCGCACGATGGGCGCCGCGCGGTCCCCATGCAACCCGTTCTCCACCAGGGCGGCCACAACGATCTCGGGATTTTCCCGAGGCGCGAAGCCGACGAACCAGGCATTGTCCGCAAACTCCTTGCCGGCCTTGGCGGATTTGAGAAAGTCGTTCGAGGCCAACTGCGCGGTGCCTGTTTTTCCGCAGAGTTCAATGCCGGGCAACCGCGCCACGCCGGCGGTTCCTCCGGCGTTCACAACGCTATACATGCCCTGAATCACCTTCATTACGTTCTCCGGGCTTACGTCGCCTTTGCGGGCGGATTCCGGCGCCTGCTCCTTCACCAGGTGAGGTCTGCGCCATACCCCACCGATCGCGATGCCGCCAATGGCGTGAGCCAACTGCAAAGGAGTAACCGTCAGGGCTCCCTGTCCGATCGACACGGAGATAGTCTCTCCGGCGTACCATTTCTGGCGTTGCGTGCGCATTTTCCAGCGGGTCGACGGCACCACGCCGGAGGCTTCATAAGGAAGGTCGATACCCGTCTTTGCTCCCAGTCCAGCCATTTCGGCGAAACGCGCTATGTTGTCAATGCCGGTCCGGTTTCCCACGGCATAGAAGAAGACGTCACAGGATTGGGCGATGGCGCGATTGAGTTCGATGGAGCCGTGGCCTCGTTTTAAGTGGCACTTGAAATATCGCCCATAATAACTTGCTCCACCGCCGCAATTCGCCGAAAAACCGTCCGTGATCGACTGTGTTTGCAGGGCGGCCAGGGCGACGATCGGTTTGAAGGTCGAGCCGGGCGCCAGTTGCGACTGCAGGGCGCGATTGAAAAGCGGCTTGTCCGGATCCGTCAGGAGCGCATTCCATTGCTTCGAACTGATGTGGCTCGACATCATGTTGGAATCATAGGATGGCCGGCTAACCATCGCCAGGACTTCCCCGTTGCGCGGATCGAGGGCGACAACCGCGCCGCGGCGGCCCTCGAGAGCGAGTTCGGCCACCACCTGCAGATCCAGATCGATGGTCAGTTGGAGAGACTGTCCGGGCACGGCCGCCTTGTAGCCGAGCACCTGCCGCTCATAACCGAGGTTATCGACCATCACCTGACGCTCGCCGTCGGTTCCTGTCAGAAGGTCATTGTATTGGCGCTCGATGCCCGCCTGACCCACGACGTCCCCCGGCTTATTGCGGCCGAATTCGGTGCTGTTCAATTCCGCGTCGCTGATCTCTCCGACGTAGCCGATCACATGCGAGGCAAGGCCGTCCTTCGGATAGGCCCGGGTGTGCGACTCGATCAGCTCCATTTCCGGAAAGGTCTCCAGGTCCCGGTGCGATTCGACGAAGGCCAGATCCGCGGGGCTCAATTCCTCCTTGATGAGAACAGGTTCATACTTGGCGCGCGTGCGGGCGAAGCGCGCGAGCTTCGCCTTGACTTCGTCCAGATCGAGACCGAGGCCAGCGGCGATGGGAGCGAGGTGCTCGGGACGAAGAGTTTCGCGAGAGAGCAGGAGGCTGAAAGACGCATGGTTATCGACAATCACGCGGCCATCGCGGTCGAGAATCTTGCCGCGCGGCGCCAGTATGGGGAGCGCCTTGATGCGGTTACGCTCCGCGGCCTGGCTGTAATATTCGCGCTGATGAATCTGGAGGTCATAGAAGCAGGCGATAAGGAACGCCACCACGGCGAAAATCAGGTATTGGACAGCGTTGATCTTGTCAGCCGCGAACTTCTTGTTTTCGCGCAGAACCCGTTCGGCATCCAGTTTCTTCTCGAGTTCCTGTTCAATCGGCGAGATGGACACGCCCTAACCTCTGTCTCTCAGTTTATCCAAAAGCCGGAAAAACGGTAGGGCGACAGCGGCATTCAGCAGGCCTACAATCAACTCCCGCCGGGGATCGAAGTCACCTGGCTGCCCGAGCAGGGCGCGCAGCAGAATCCAGTACATCAGTTGATGGAAGAAGCAGAAAAAGAAGGCCAGGATGAAGCGGATGGCGGAGTTTTCCACGGCGAAGCGCTGGCTTACGGTGGCGCAAAAATAGCCGACCAGGGTCTTGACGATGCCGAACATGCCCAGGGGTTGATGCGAGAGCGAGTCCTGAACGAGGCCGATTCCGGCGCCGAGGAACAGCCCGATAATCGGTGACCGCCGCATCAGCGCGAAGTACACGGTCACCAGCAGCGGCAGGTCCAGGTACCCGAGCTGCTCGACCAGCCTCGGTATGTAGACCTGAAATAGAATCGCCGCCAGCGGCGTCAATAGAAATACGATCGGACGGAAACGCGCGATCGGACTCTTGACGGGAGCTTCGGCGATCCGGTCGGTGAACTCCGTCATTGCCGTGGCGGCGCGCCTTGCGGTCCAGTCTCGGATGATGTGGGCGGATTGGGCGGATCGATGGGCGCGTTGAAATCGGGGATCCGGCCGGCGACTCCATAATGGACCCCCTGCGCCTGGCCAAGTCTGAGGTAGTGCTGCTTGAGCCGGTCGGCTTCCGTTGCCGGTCCTTCGGTGACGGTGGCGGGAGAAGGCTTTTCGGGCTCAAGCTCCGGCGCGGGGAGGACGTGGTATGGAACCTGTTCCGGCGTGGCGCCGGGTATGACCTGGTGCACTCCATTCACAATCACGAGCACTTCCTCGAGCCCCTGGGAGAAGCCGCTGGGGGCCACGAAAATTTCCTTGTACGACCGCCCGGGCCTCACCACCTTCACCTCCCCCACCGGAAGGCCTTTCGGGAAGATGCGATCATCCCCCGAGGTGAAGAATTTTTCCCCCACCTCGACTTTCAATTCAGAGGGGACATAATCCACGATCAGCGTTCCGTGTCCCTGCCCCTTCAGTGTGCCGTGGACTCTGTACTTCTGAGAGATCACGCCGGCGGCGAAACTCGGATCGGTGATCAGCATGACCTGGGATGCGGTGGGATAGACGGCGATCACCTTTCCGACGATGCCATCCGGAGTGACGACGGCCATTCCCGGTTGCACGCCCGCCGCCGCGCCGCGATCTATGTACACCACCTTCGAGTTCGCTCCCGTCGCGTTGGCAATGATGCGAGCCGCCAGGGTCTGTGAAGGCGTCCGTGATTGAAACGCGGCCAGCGCCCGCGCGCGGTCGGCGGTGGAAAGTTCCGTTTGCAGGAACTGGTTCTCCAACTTGATGCGGCCCATCTCCTGGCGCAGGCGGCGGTTTTCTTCCCGGGCGTCGAGGAGAATGAAATAGTCCTTCATGAAACCCGCCGTGCCTCCGCGGATCAGTTCCACCAACCGCGCCACGGGGGTGATGGCGGTGACCGACCACACACGGATCAACCGCATGTCCTGGTTGCTCTTCACCTGGTAGGCGAGTAACACCAGTTGCGCGGCAATCACAACAAGCAGGACCGTGAGGTTCTTATAGCGATGCAGGATAAAGTCCATACATCCGGATCCAGTTTCTTATTGTCTCACCGCCGCCGGATGGTTATGTGATCCGCCCGTGCCGGAATTCCTACTCAATGGCGATTCGCCGGAGCAGTTTGAAATCCGTCAGCATCTTCCCGGTGCCGAGCACGACCGAAGCCAGCGGGTCTTCGGCAATCGATACGGGCAATCCGGTCTCCTCGCGAATCCGGCGGTCGAGATTCTTGAGCATCGCGCCTCCTCCGGTGAGCACGATTCCGCGGTCGCTGATGTCGGCGCTCAATTCCGGCGGCGTGCGCTCCAAGGCGACACGGATCGCGTTCATGATCGTGGCCACGCATTCCGAGAGAGCTTCGCGAATCTCGCCGTCCTCGATTGTGATGGTCTTCGGCACACCCTCGATGAGATTCCGCCCCTTGATTTCCATCGTAATCGGCCGGTCGAGAGGGAACGCCGACCCGACGCCGATCTTGATCTGCTCCGCCGTCCGCTCACCGATGAGCAGGTTGTACTTCCGCTTCAAGTACTGCATGATGGCGTCATCCATCTCGTTGCCGGCGACGCGCACCGAACGCGCATAGACGATGCCCGAAAGCGATATTACCGCGACGTCCGTGGTGCCGCCGCCGATGTCGACGACCATGTTCCCCGATGGCTCGGTGATGGGAAGACCGGCGCCGATCGCAGCCACCATCGCCTGTTCCACCAGGTGTACTTCACTCGCCTTGGCGCGGTTGGCCGAGTCGATTACGGCACGCTTCTCCACTTGGGTTATCTCGCTTGGAACGCCGATTACAATGCGCGGGTGTACCAGCATTTTGCGGCCATGCGCCTTTTGGATAAAGTAATTGAGCATTCGCTCGGTTACCTTGAAATCCGCAATGACGCCGTCCTTCATCGGGCGGATGGCGACGATATTCCCGGGCGTGCGCCCAAGCATATCCTTCGCCTCCTTGCCGACCGCTTCCACCTCGCCGGTGTTCTTGTTAATGGCCACAATCGACGGTTCGTTGACGACAACACCTTTCCCCTTGGCGAACACCAATGTGTTCGCCGTGCCGAGGTCTATGGCAAGGTCGGAGGAAAACAAACTGAAAACAGAACGCAAATTCATGTGTTGAAAATCAGGTTGGGGAGCAGGCGCGCGCCATCATTGGTACGCCCTAAGAGGGTACCACAGGACTGAAACAGCCGTCTCCCGGTCCACGGAACGGCAATTTAGGAGATCCTCTCTCCAAGTCCGAGGCCGGCGGCTCCATGCCATGATAACGGAATGAAACTCTGGGAACTTGCCGATCTTGCCACTCCCTGGTGTGTTCTCGTGGTGGCGACATTGCGAGTAGCCTTTCATATCGAATCGGGGTACTCCGACATTCAATCGCTCGCCGCGGCGGCGCGGGCCGATCCCGGCGCCCTCCAAAGAGTTCTCCGCCATCTCATCGCGCGCGGAATTTTCGAGGAGCCCGAGCCCGGGAGGTTCGCGCTCAACGAAGCCGCGCGCGAGTTTCTCGATGAAGGCGGCTTGCTCAGCGTCGATCTGGATAGTTTCGGCGGCCGCATGGCCCACGCCTGGAGCACTCTGCTCCAGGCCGTTCGTACCGGCAAGCCGGCCTATCACGAAGTGTTCGGCCGGTCCTACTGGGAGGACCTTGACGCCCATCCCGGCATCTCAGCCGCTTTCGATGCCATGATGGGTCCGGCGGGGCATGGGAGACCCGACCCCGGCATTCTCCTCGATCCCGGCCATTGGAGTTCGATTCAGACGGTGGTTGACGTCGGCGGTGGTACCGGATCGCTGCTTGCCGAGGTGCTCCGGGCGCATCCTGGAACGCGCGGCATTCTCGTGGATCTTCCGCGCACCGTCGCACGCTCGGGCGAACTTCTTGAAGCCGCGGGCGTGTCGGGCCGTGTTACGGCGGTGGGCCAGAGTTTTTTCGACCCTTTGCCGCCGGGCGGTGACATTTACATGCTGAAGAACGTCCTACACGACTGGCCGGACGCTGAGGCGGCGCAACTCCTGCGCCGCTGCGCCGAGGCCGCGCGCCCGAATGGCCGCGTTGTGATCCTCGGCGGTGTCACGCCAGGGGCCAGCGCCTCGCCGGAACTGCTGATGCTCGTGCTGGTGGGTGGCAAGGATCGCACGCTGGCTGATTTCGCCGCACTCGGCCGCGCCGCCGGCCTCGAGATTCAATCATCGGGGCACACGCCATCGGGCCGTTTCATCGTCGAGTGCCGGCCCTCTTGAGACGGCCGCGAACGCTGTTCCGCGGAGCTACACTCTAGCTCATGGTGCGTCTCAGCGTCCTCGCCGCCCTCCTGCCTCTCTGCTTCAGCCTCGCCGCGGCCCCACGTTACCAGGCCCATATCCGGCGAACCACTTATGGCATTCCTCATATTGAGGCGAAGGATTTCGGCGGTCTCGGCTTCGGCGAGGGCTACGCCCAGGCGGAAGACCACTTGTGCAGCGTCGCCGACCAGGTGATCCGTGCCCGCGGCGAACGCGCGAAATATTTCGGAGCCGGTGGCGGCGACGAGCATCTGCGTAGCGACATCACCATGAAAGCCCTCGATCTCACCACTCGCGCCGCCACGATGCTTGCGAAACTGCCTCCCGAGTTGCGTGATTGGTACACGGGCTATGCCGCCGGCTATAACCACTACCTGGCCTTGACGGGAAAGGATAAGATCGGCGGATGGTGTCGCGGAGCCGCCTGGGTGATGCCTATCACCGCCACCGACCTGGCCGCCTATCAGCAGATCATCCTGCTGGTCACCACACAGTTTGCTCCCATGATCGCCACCGCCGCGCCGCCCTCGGCGGCCGCCCCATCCTCCGCTGCATTCATCCCCTATATTCCGCCCGGCTTTGCCAGTAACGGGTGGGGCATCGGGAGGGACCGCAGCGCCGGAGGCAGGGGTATGCTCCTGGCCAATCCGCATTACCCATGGGCAGGATCCAACCGCTTCTGGGAAAAGCACCTTCGCGTTGACGGCAAACTCGACGTATACGGCAGCGGCCTCATCGGCGCGCCGGGCGTCGCTATCGGCTTCAACCGTGACGTCGCCTGGACGCACACCGTCTCGGCGGGCAAGCGATTCACCCTCTACACCCTCGAACTCGCCCCCGGCAAGCCCACCGTCTATCTCTATGACAAACACGAACGCGCAATGACCGCACGCCGCGTCACCATTGAGGTCAAGCAACCGGACGGCGGTATGAAAACAGTGAGCCATACCGTCTGGTTCAGCCACTATGGACCGATCATCAACTTTCCGAACTTCGCCTGGGATACGAAGCGGGCCATCGCCATACGCGACGCCAATTGGGACAATACCGGCAGCGCCGCCCAATGGCTCGCCATGGGGCGCGCCCGTTCGATGAAAGAGTTTCAGGCGGCCCACGCGCGTTACCAGGCCATGCCCTGGGTCAATACAATCTCCAGCGGACGCGAAGGCATTGCGTGGTACACCGACAGCGCCGCGACACCCAACCTCAGCACGGAGGCCATCGCCGCGTGGTTGCGGCTCCGCCGGACGGACTCCGCCACAAAGCGTCTGTACCACCAGGGCATCGTGCTGCTGCCCGGAAACGATTCCCGCTTCGAATGGCGCGCCGATAAGGGAGCGCGTTCTCCTGGTGTGATTGCCTTTTCCCGCATGCCGCAACTCGAGCGAACTGATTATGTGTTCAATGCCAATGACAGCTTCTGGCTCGCCAACGCCGGCGCGCTGATCACCGGACCCTACTCACCGCTTGCCGGCGAGCAGGCCACCGCGCGCTCTCTCCGCACCCGTAACAATGCTCTTACGCTCTCCCTGCGCTCTCCCGATCAACCGGCCGGCCCGGATCACAAGTTCACCCTCGACGAACTGGGGAACGCGATTCTCAGCAACCGTAGCCTGACGGCCGAACTGCTCAAGGATGAGTTGGTCGCCCGCTGCCGCGGGGTCCGTGGCCTTGCCCAGGCTTGCGAAGTTCTTGCCGGATGGGACAACCGCGACGACCTCGAGAGCCGTGGGGCCGTCCTCTTCCGCGAATGGCTCGGCCAGTTTGCGCGCCCGGACTTCCTCGGCAGGGGCAACCTCTTCGCCGTGGATTTCGATCCCGCCGACCCGGTGGGAACCCCGCGCGGACTCGCGCCGGGTGAGGCCCCCATCGAAAATCTTACACGCGCCGCGAACCTTCTCCGCTCCCGCGGCATCGCGCTCGATGTCCCGCTCGGCGAGTTGCAATATGCCGCCAAGGGGGGACGCCGCATCCCCATGCATGGAGGGGATGGTTTCACGGATGGTCTCATGAACATGGAGCGCAACGCCCGCAACACCACTACTCTCGAGCCCATGGATTATCCAAGACCAGTCAACGGCAGCCCGTTTCTGACCGAAAAGGGCTATCCGGTGGTAACCGGATCCAGTTTTCTCATGGCGGTGGAATTCACCGCGCGCGGTCCCCAGGCCAAGGCATTCCTCACCTATTCCGAGTCCGGCGACCCCGCCAGTCCGCACTTCGCGGATCAGACGGAGTTGTTTCGCAAGAAACAATGGAGGCCCGTTCTGTTTGAAGAACAGGACATTGCCGCGGCCATCGAGCGGGATTACGCGGTATCCGGCAGCCGTTGACGATGCTAAGATAGAGTCGAGAAAGGGGGCGCAACGGCTTCGACGGGTTAGTATTCGTTTGAAAAGGCGTGTCGGGTTCCGAGCTCCCGTAAAACGATCGGAAAACCAAAACTGCCAACACGCAGTTTGCTTACGCTGCCTAATTATTAGGTAGCCGTCCCTGGCGGCGAGCCCGTTCGTCGTCAACGGATGTCATTCATACGGGATAGGCCGAGAGCTTCTGTCCGGAGCAGCAGGCCGAGATCAATCGGGCTAGGCGGCTGGTGATTTTGCCGATTCCGAACCAGTTGCCGAAGTTCCAGAATCAGGCTACACACGTAGGCTTTTCAGGCTGAGCTTTCTCGGACGCGGGTTCAACTCCCGCCGCCTCCACCAACCCCTTCCTGATATTTCATCAGGTCCATTCCCAATAGAGCCCGACGCCGGATATAGGCGATGCTGCCCGTGGTTATGGGGCCGGAATTTCAGAGACTGTTGAGAATAGATAGAGCGCGGACGAGACTACGAGCGAGGTCTCCGCGGAGTGCGGGGGCTCCGGGACAAAACAGGGAAGGGCCGCAGGGTTGCATGATCAGACGGGAGGCGATAGCGGCGATAGGGGGGGACAGGGGGCTGTTCACCGGGACATCCGCGAAGGCGGCGGTGGCGAAGGGGAGATGGAGGGAGCGGGCCAGGAAAGTGGCGAGTTGTTCGCGCGACAGAGTGGCTGAGGGGCAGAAGTTGAGGGGAGTGTTGGAACAGCCCTGGGTGATTTGACGGCGGTAGATGGCCTCTATGGCTGGGGCGGCGGGATCGGAGATGGGCACGTCGGTGAAGACTCCCTGGGCGGGTTGAGTGGAAAGGTTCAGGAGGCGGGTTAGTACGAGCGCCGCTTCGCGGCGAGTGATGGGTCCGGCGATGCCGAAATTGCGGAAGCTGTAACCGAGCATCAGGCCTCGCGCGCTGGCGAGTTGGACGTCGGCCCAGTATGGGCTCTCAAAAGGGACGTCGGAGTAAGCGTAGAGAGAGATGGCGCTTCCCGATGCCGTCAAAGCCTGTTGGACGAGGAGCGGATTGACTTGCCGTGGCTGGAGGCGGGAAGAGACGGCGATGGCGGCGATGGCCCCGGCGGCCTGGCCGGTGGACATGACGGCGGGCTGAAGCCTGAGCGCGCCGTTGGCGAGGCGGGAAATGCCGAGGTTCTTTTCGGCGGCGAGGAAGCCATCGAGACGCTTGGGGATGAAGCTCTCGAAGGGGACCTGGAAAGGTCCGTCGAATCCTCCGGTTCCGGATGAGGTTTCGCCGAAGCGGGCTTCGAGATCGGGAGTGGAATCGCAGTTATGGAGGTCGACGAAATAGTCGCCAAGCGCGAGGGCGGAGGGAAGGGACTTGCCGCGGGGCACTCCGTCGGGGCCGGGAATGCGGCGGATCTCGTTGATGGTGAGATCGTGGACCGCCATGATGCGGCGGCTCTCGCGGATGTAGGGACGCAGGGGGAGAAGCGCTTCGATGCTCTTCATGGATTGGGGAATGATGGAGCAGTAGCGCTGGGCCTGGGAACCGGCGAAGTCCTGACTCACGGACCAATCAGGCTGGTTGAGGCCCTCGGGATCCTGAATGTAGTAGAGGAGGTTGAGGGTCTTCAGCTTTGCCTGGCAGGTGAGGTCATCACGTATAGCCGGGTTGGTGAGGAATGTTGCGGGGAGGAGGAAGCGGCGAAGGGGATCGGTGGCGTAGGGGGAGTAGGTGGGGAAATCATTCACCCAGTTGACTCCGGTCTTGGTGATGAGAGCGGGGTCAAGGGAAGTATAGGAACCGGGTCGGCCGAGATCGGGGAGCCCACGGTACTGGTTATGAACCTGGAAGCTGACGGGGTAGCGGGTAGGATCGTTGGTGGGAAGAGGGGCGAGAGTCCGGCGGAATTCGTCGCGCGCCTGGGCGTAGCCGGGTGGGGGCTCCGTGAAGCGAAGACCGGCGGGGAGCGAGTCGTAGCGTTGAATGACGGCGGCGTAGGTGATGTCCTGGATGCACGGGCCGGGAGTTGATCCCGTGCCGTTGCCGGCGTAGTGCTCGGCTCCGGCCAGGGCGAGCAGGTCGCCGGTCTCGGTGGCGTCGATGGTGACCCGGGCTCCCAACTCGCGCCCCGAAGAGAGACGGACGCCGCTGACCGCGGCTCCGCTGAACAGGAGCGCGCTGACGGTAGTGAGGGGATAGAGATCGATGGCGGGTTGTTCGTCGAGCATGGCGCGCAGGGTCCGTTCGACCTGGAGAGGCTCGAAACAGCGGGAAGACTGGCTCCAGTAGCATGTAGCCACGGACTTGGCGCGCGCGGCGTAGACGGTGGTGGCGCGAAGCAGAAACTCGCGATAGACGCCGGTGGGGTTGGCGGCGAAAAAGCGGCCTTCATCCATGGTGGAGACGCCGGCGGAACTCATCTGGCCACCGATCCAGTCGGTATCCTCGATGAGGGCGACGCGGGATCCCATGCGGGCGGCCTGGAGCGACGCGGCGACGCCGCCGGCTCCCGCGCCCACAACAATCACGTCATAGGGAGCCGGATGCGGGGATTGGGGGTACAGGGCAAAGGCGAGGAGGAGGGCGGCCGCCATGCTTGTAAGGCGTGGACCGGCAACACAAATCATGCGGCGAGCCCGGGTGGGGCTGGACACCGTTGGCTGGGCCATAAATTGAGTTTGGGTAATCCTACCGTGTTATCAGGTGAGTGTGCAAGAGGAGGGGTGTGAAAAGGGCGAAGACTAGCGGATTCGTTACAGTTTGGTTAACATAGCATAACAGCCGAGTAACAGGACCTCTTTAGCATGCTTGACCAACGCGTTTCTCTACTTGCCCTAGCTGGTTGTTGGGGAGGGGTATTCTTGTCTTCCTGCGGAACTCCCGCGGCGGCGGTCCGGGAGGCCCCAACGGCGGCGCGGCCGAATCCCGTGGCGGTGGCGAAGGCGGTGACGGAGCCGCTGAGGCAGGAGATCACATTGAGCGGGGAGTTCCGGCCGTTCCAGTTGGTGGACGTGCACGCAAAGGTAGCGGGATACCTGCGCAACATCAAGGTGGATGTGGGGGATCATGTGAAGGCCGGACAGGTGCTGGCGACGCTCGAGGTGCCGGAGATGCGGGATGATGTGGCGCATGCGAGCGCGGAGAAACGGCGCAGTTCGGCGGAACTGATGCGGTTGAGGGGGGAGTTGGGGCGGGCGGAGGCCAACCTGGGCCTGGTGAAGTTGTCGCACGAGCGGCTGGAGAAAGTGATGAAAGCCGAGCCGGGGCTGATCGCCCAGCAGGAGATTGACGAAGCGCTGGCTCGCAAGCGGGCGGCGGAGGCGCAGGTGGCGGCGGCGAAGGCGGCCATCGCGGGCGCGGAGTATGACGGGGAGGCGGCGCAGGCGCGCGAGCGCCGCGCGCTCACGCTGTCGGATTACACGACGATTGCGGCGCCCTTCACGGGGATGATAACGAAGCGCTACGCCGACACCGGCGCGCTGATACAGGCGGGGACGTCGCCAAACGCGATGCCGGTGGTGCGGCTTGCGCAGATGAACATTCTGAGGCTGGTGCTTCCGGTGGCGGAATCGGTGGTCTCGAAGGTGCGGCTCGGGCAGGTGGTAGAGATCGAGGTGACCTCGCTGCGCCGCAGAATTCGCGGAACAGTGGCCCGGTTTACCGGGGACGTGGAGATGGCCACGCGGACAATGAATGTGGAGGTGGACGTTCCGAACGCGGATGGGACACTGCTGCCGGGGATGTATGCGGAGGTGAAGTTGACGCTCTTTGAGAACAATCAGGCGCTCACCGTGCCTGTTCAGGCCTTAGTGACCGCGGAGGGTAAGAAAGCGGTGCTGGTGGTAGGTGAGCAGGGCGTTCTCGAGGAGCGGGTGATCCAGACGGGGATGGAGACGGCTTCGAAGGTGGAGGTGACCAGCGGGCTCGCGGCGGGCGAGATGGTGGTGGTGGGGAACAAGACACAGTTGCGTCCGGGAGAGCGGGTGACGCCGCGCGAGAGCGGGATATAAGGAACCATGGCCCGATTCTCGATCCGTAACCCTTACTTTGTCGTGGTCTGCGCCCTGGTGTTGTGCGTGATTGGGATCACGGCGATATGGCGGATGCCGGTGGACATGTTTCCGGTTTTGGATCAGACTGTCGTGGCGATTGCGACTTTCTATCCGGGGATGCCGCCGGAACAGATCGAAAAAGATATTGTCGAACGGCAGGAGCGGTTTTTCACGCTGGCTCCGGGGATCGATCACATCGAGTCGCGATCGCTTCCCGGCGTCGGGGTGATCAAGGTGTATTTTCAACCGGGGACGAACGCCGATTCGGCGGTTTCGGTGCTGGGCAACCTGGCGGCGGCGGAGATGCGGCGGATGCCTCCGGGGACATTGCCGCCGATCGTGATGAAGTTCGACGCGGCGGCGCTGCCGGTGTGCCTGGTGGCTTTGAAGGGCGAGGGTATGTCCGAAGCTCAATTGCGCGAGATGGGGCACTACAGAGTGCGGACGCAGTTGGGAAAGTTGCCGGGCGCGGCTACGCCGCCTCCGTTTGGCGGATTGTACAGGCAGATCATGGTGTACGTGGATCCGCTCAAACTGGCGGCGCACAACCTGAGCCCGATGGATATTGTGCGGAGCGTGAATGAGGCGAACCTGATTCTGCCGTCCGGAAACATACGCATGGGGTCGATTGACTATCCGCTGTACACGAACGCGCAATACAGGGACATCGCGAGCATAGGCGATTTGCCGGTGCGCATGGTGGGAGCGGCTCCAGTGAAGATTTCGGATGTGGGCGAGGTAAAGGACGCGGCGCAGATCCAATACAACATCGTGCGCGTCGATGGACAAGCCTCGGTGTACCAGCCCGTGTTGCGGCAGGGCGGTGATACGAACACAATCGCCCTGGTGGATGCGGTGAACAAGGAAGTGGGGCAACTGCTGGATGTGCCGGAGAGCATGGTGGCCCGGGTGGTGTTTGACCAGTCACGGTTCATCAAGAAGGCGATTCACACGGTGGTGAGCGAAGCGGGCGCCGGCGTGGCGTTGACGTCGCTGATGATTCTGATATTCCTCGGCAGCATGCGGGCGACGATGGCGGTATTCATTTCCATTCCGCTTTCCGCGATTGCGGCGTTCGCTCTCCTGTCGGCGGGCAAGGGCACGATCAACGCGATGACGCTGGGAGGAATCGCGCTCGCCTTCTCGCGGCTGATCGACAATTCCGTGGTGGTGCTGGAGAACATATTCCGCCATCTCGACATGGGAAAATCAGCGCGAAGAGCGGCCGAGGAGGGAGCGCGCGAAGTGGCGCTGCCGGTGCTCGCTTCGACGTTGACCACGGCGGTGGTATTCTTTCCGGTCACGATGCTATACGGCGTGAGCCGGGATCTGTTTGTCGCGCTGGCGTTGACGGTGGTGCTATCGCTGCTTGCCTCCTATGTCGTGGCGATGACGATTGTGCCGCTCTACTGCGCGGCTTTCATACGCGAGTCACACGAGCATGGCGTTCCGAAGAAAAAAGGCGCGTTCCTGTTTTACGAGTTCAACCTGGGCTTTCTGAAACTGCTCGAGGGATATGACGTGCTGCTTGGCGCCGCGCTGCGGAATCCGCGGCTCACGGTGCTGTCGATGCTGATTCTGTTTGGAGGCAGCCTGTTGCTGTACCCGCGCCTGGGGACTTCCTATTTTCCGCGCACGGACGCCGGGCAGTTCGTGGTGAATCTGAAGGCGCCTTCGGGCACAAGCCTGCTCGAGACGGAAAAAGCGGTGGCGCGAGTGGAGAAACTGGTGCGGGAGGTGGTGCCGTCCGAAGACTACGAGATGATGGTGTCCAATATCGGCGTGGTGCCGGATTTTTCCGCGCTCTACACGAGCAATTCCGCTCCGCACACGGCGTTTCTCCAGGTGAGCTTGAAAGAGGAGCACAAGACCGGCAGCTACGAATACATGGCGCGTGTGCGGAGCCGATTGCGGGACGAGATGCCGGAGATGAGCGCTTACTTTCAATCGGGCGGTTTTGTGGACGCGGTGTTGAATTTCGGCAAGCCCGCGCCGATTGATTTGCAGGTGACCGGGCCGGACCTCGAATCGCCATTCCGCGTGGCGGCGGAACTGGCGGCGCGGGTGCGGGGGGTAGCCGGAGTGTCGGATATTCTGATTCCGCAGGATCTTGACAATCCGGCGATTCAGATTGAGATCGAGCGTGAGCGGGCGAGCATGTTGGGGCTGACGCAAAAAGAGGTGGTGAGCAACCTGATTACGGCGGTCTCCTCGAACCAGATGATCGCGCCCACGATGTGGACGGATCCGGCGACTCATAACGACTTTTTCCTGACGGTGCAGTATCCGGAAGGACAGGTGCGCGACATTTCCGATCTGCGGTCGCTGCCGCTGCGCGCCTCCAACCGGCCGCGGGCGACGATGCTCGACACGGTGTCGAAGATCGAGCGGCGGATGTCGCCGACGGAGGTGGATCACTATGGGCTGCGTAAGGTGATCAATGTTTTCGTGAGCCTCGAGGGCGAGGACCTGGGCAGAGTGGCGAAGGAGATTGAAGGAGTGGTTGCGCAAACGAAGCTGCCCAAGGGCGTGCGCGTGGATATGCGGGGAATCGTGGATGACATGCGGGCGTCGTTCAGGAGTTTCGGACTGGGGTTGGGGTTGTCGATCCTGTTGCTGTACCTGATCCTGGTGGCGCAGTTTCAAAGCGTCCTCGATCCACTGCTGATCCTGCTGGCGGTTCCCATGGGAGTGACCGGGGTTATTGTGACGCTGGACGTCTCGAATACCACTTTGAACGTGCAGTCGCTGATGGGTGTGGTGATGATGGTGGGGATCGTCGTATCGAACAGCATCCTGATTGTGGACTTCACGAGGCGGATGCGGATTGACGGAATGGAACTGGCGGACGCGGTGGCGATGTCGGCGCGGGTGCGGTTGCGGCCGATTCTCATGACATCGCTGGCGACCATCATCGGACTGACGCCGATGGCTCTCAAACTGGGGACGGGCAGCGAGGCGTACGCGCCGCTGGCGCGGGCGATCATCGGCGGGATGGGGGTTTCGCTGGTGTTCTCCGTGTTCCTCGTGCCGGCGGCATATCTGCTGGCCTATCGCGGCCGGGATCCGATGGCGGGACTTCCCAAACCACAGACAGAAGAATGAAGATACTGGCGAGCCTGATGCTGGCGGGGGCGCTGTTGCCCGCGCAACAAAAAACGCTGACTCTCGGTGAAGCCGAAGAGATTGCCTTGCGCAATCATCCGAGGATTCGCGCCGCGGAACTGCGGGCGCAAGCCGCCGGCGAGGCTGTTACGCAGGCGCGCTCACCGCTTCTGCCGCAGTTCGGGGCGAGCCTGACGGCGGTGCATGCGCAGGAACTGACGCGAATCACGGCGGGCACGCTGCAGGATTCGAGCCTTTCGTCGCGTGTTGCCGGAGGCCTCACTTTGTCGCAGTTGCTGACCGACTTCGGGCGAACGAGCAAACTGGCGGCGAGCGAGGAAAGCCGCAGGCGGTCCTTAAGAGAGGAGACTTTCTATAACCGGGCCAGGGTGAGACTGCACGTGCGTGAGTTCTTCTACAGGGGGCTGATGGCGCAGGCGGTGCTTGAATCGGCGCGTAAGAATCTCGAAATGCGGCAGTTGACGGCGCGGCAGATCGGGAAGTTGGCGGAGAGCAACCTGCGGTCGAGCCTGGATGTGAGTTTCGCCGAGGTGAACGTATCGGAGGCGGAGTTGCTGGTGGTGCGTGGAGAAAACGAGCTCGCCGCGGCGTTATCGGAATTGTCGGCGGCGATGGGGCAAACGGAGGCGGAGAACTACGTGCTGCAGGGGGAGAACCAGGTGAGGCCGCCGGAAATCAGCAGCGAGCCCCTGGTTCGCAAGGCCCGGGAGCAGCGGCCGGATCTGGCGTCGCTGCGGCTGCGGCAGGATAGCGCGGCGCGGTTTGCCGACGCCGAACGGCGATTGAAGTTTCCGTCCGTGCAGGCGCTCGGCGCAACCGGCCTGCTGCCGTTCGCCGAGCGGCGTCTTCCCTCCTCGTATGGAGGGTTCGGGCTGAACGTGAATATTCCCATCTTCAATGGCAAGCTGTTTCAGGCGCGACATGCCGAAGCGGCGTTGAAGAGCGAGGCGATTTCACAGGAAGTGCGGGAGTTCGAGGTGAAGGTGGCAAATGCGGTGCGTATCGCGTGGCTCAACGAGCAAACGGCGTGGCGGCGGTTGACGGTGACGCACAGACTGGCTGAGCAGGCCCAGCGGACTTTACGTCTGGCGCAGACGCGATACGACCTCGGATTGGGGTCAATCATCGAATTGAGCCAGGCGCAGTTGAACCGGACCAATGCGGAGATCGCGGACGCTTCGGCGCGATATGACTACCAGTGGCGCGGGGCGGTGGTTGAATATGAGACGGGAGTGTTGCGGTAGGGAGAGCTGGCGTATCCGCAGTGCCCGCACGTCATCATGAGTGTTGCAGCGAGCCGCTCGGCGGCGCAAACTGAAGATGCCCGCCGGCAACGAGGCCGCGGCTTGCGGGACCATAAGGCTCGATGATCATTTCGGCCAGCTATAAGACGGATATTCCGGCATTCTATGGCGCGTGGTTTCTCAATCGCCTCAAGGCCGGTTACTGCAAGATGGTCAATCCTTACGGGCGCCAGGTCCATCGCGTCTCCTTAAAGCCGTCCGACGTGGATGGAATCGTGTTTTGGACGAAGAATATCGGACCGTTCCTGAAATACCTTCCCGAGGTGCGCGGCATGGGGTTCCCGTTCATTGTGCAACACACGATTAACGGCTATCCGCGGGCGCTCGAGTCCTCGGTAGTTGATGCCCGCAGAGCGATCGGGAACGTGGCGCTCGTCCGCAACCTGTACGGATCGAGGGTTGCTGTATGGCGATACGACACGATCCTGTTCAGTTCGCTGACTCCGGCCAGCTTCCACGTTGACAATTTTGCCTCGCTGGCTGAAGGATTGAGAGGCATCGCCGACGAAGTGGTGATTTCATTCGCCCAGATTTACAAGAAGACCAGGCGCAATCTGGACGCCGCCGCGAGCAGCGCGGGTTTTGAGTGGGTGGATCCGGACCGGGAGGAAAAGAAGCGGCTTACGGCGGAACTCGTGACGATTGCGCGCGCGAATGGAATGCAGTTGACGGTCTGTTCCCAGCGGGCATTTTTGGCGGAAGGCGCGGGCGAGGCGCGGTGCGTGGATGCGCGGCGGATGGAAGACGTGGCGGGGAGGCGGATCGGGGCGAAGTTAAAAGGCAACCGCGAGGAGTGCGGCTGCTTCGAATCGCGCGACATAGGCGAATACGATACGTGCCCGCACGGTTGTGTTTATTGTTACGCGGTTCAAAGACGGTCCATGGCGCTCGAGAGGTATCGGCGGCACAATCCGGACTCCGAGTTTCTATTCGAGCCCGAGGCCGGGGCGCATGGAGACCGGGATGGAGGCAGGGCAGATGCGCGGTTGACACTGTTTGAGGGCTAGGTTGTAGAGTTGGGGTGCGTGACAATGGTCACAGCAATGGTGAGCGGTTCCGGCCTAATCTGGTGGCATGGCTGTCTATCTGAAGTCTTACCGCGACTCCGCGTCATTCCGCCCCGAGAAGTTCAACCCCGTGATGGTTGGCGCGAGCGCTAAAATGAAAGCCTTGCTGACCTGCCTGGAACCAGGGCAGTTCATCCCGGTGCACCGGCCGGGCGTGGACATGCTGCTGGTAGTGCTGGAGGGTGAGGGCCGGGTTGTAGCCGGAGAGCAGGAGGAAGCCTGCCAGGCGGGAACGACGGTATTTGTTCCGGCGGGCGAAACCCGGGGATTGAGAGCGGATAGCCGGCTGGTGGCGATTCACGTGGTCAGTCCACCGCCGACCGAGGCCGATCATGTCGAAGTGGCGGCACGATTGAAACAAGGTACGTGGAAATGAAAAGCTTTGATGAAGCTCCGTTTCTGGTGATCTGGGAGCTTACCCAGGCCTGCGATCTGGCCTGTGTGCATTGCCGGGCCAGCGCGATTGCAAACCGCAATCCGTTCGAGTTGAGCACGCAAGAAGGATTCCGGCTATTGGAGACGGTTCGCGAGTTTGGCGATCCGTTGATGGTTTTTACGGGCGGGGACCCGCTGAAGCGTCCGGATGTTTTCCCGCTGCTCGAAAAGAGCGTGCAATTGGGGCTGCGGACAACGATCACACCGAGCGCCACGCCCCTGCTGACAGAGGCGGCCATCGACAGGTTTCAACGATGCGGGGTGGCGCGGATGGCTGTCAGCCTGGATGGGCCGGACGCGGCGAGCCACGACGGGTTCCGGCGAGTGGAAGGATCCTTCGCAAGGACGATGCTGGCGTTGAATCACGCGCGGCGGATCGGTTTGCCTACGCAGATCAACACCACGGTGACGCGGCATAGCATCGGCCGGCTGGATGAGATTTCGAAAGTGGTGCGGGACTCCGGAGCACGGCTATGGAGCGTATTCTTCCTGGTGGCCACCGGACGGGCATCGGCTTCGCAGGATCTCACGGCGGAAGAGTATGAAGAGGTGTTCGCTTTCCTGTACGAGCTATCGAAGACGGCGCCATTCGATATCAAGACGACCGAGGCGCAACATTACCGCCGGTACGTGGCGCAGCAGCGAAAAGCGGAGCGCCGCCCGGCGGGGGACTCGCGGCATGCTCCTCCCGATGTCATCCAGAGACAGGCGGGGATCAACGACGGCAAGGGGTTTGTCTTCATTTCGCACACGGGCGAGATCTTTCCTAGCGGGTTCCTGCCGATTTCCGGCGGCAACGTCCGCCGCGATTCCCTGGTGGAAGTCTATCGCCACTCTCCACTGTTCCTGACGCTGCGCAACGCGGACAATCTGCACGGCAAGTGCGGCGAGTGCGAATACCGCAACCTCTGCGGTGGCTCGCGATCACGGTCCTTTGCGCTCACGGGCGATTATTTGGCCGAAGATCCGCGATGCGTCTATCATCCAAAGACGGAGGGATCGGGCAAGCGCGTGGAGCGGGCGACGCCTCCTCCGCCAGTTGCCGGGCCCGTGGAGCCCCTGGTGCAGGTTCAGCCGGAGATCTTCCGGTAGGGCGAAGGGTTTGCGCCGGTGATTTCGGGTGGTGGATTTTTTTGCCTGGTGTGACGGAAGTCACCGTCTTGAGCGGGCCGGTGCTGTCATTGTGGGGAAATGAAGGAACTGGATATCAATACATTTTCTGACTTCAACGATCAGGAAATCGGCCGCAGGGTGCTGTTGGACGATCCCATGATGCGGGTGATGCTTCTGTCGCTGCGCGCGGGACAGGGTTTGCCCGAGCACGCGGCAAACGGGCTGGTGACGGTCTATTCGGTGGGTGGACGGGTGCTGTTTTACGAGGACGGCCAATGCGTGGAGATGGTTCCGGGGAAGTTGATTCGCCTGACACCGGGCAGGGTGCACCGCCTCGAGGCCAAGGAGGACTCGCGGTTGATGGTCACGATGATCCGGCCCGCCGATGCTTCCGCCTGGACCGCGCTGGCTCCGAACGGGCGGGCGCTCGACCTGCGGGAGACGCCGCGGGAACGGCGGCACAGTACGGTCTTTTACGCTTTTGATCAACTCGCGGTGGGCGAGTCGTTCTTTCTCATTAACGATCACGATCCTCAGCCGCTGCGCGCTCAAATGGAGCAATTGCGCCCGGGAGAACTGTCCTGGGTGTACGAGGCGCGGGGACCGTACGAGTTTCGCATCAAGGTGTCACGGGTGGCTCTTGCGGCGGCATCCGCGCCTGAAGCAGCCGTGCCGGCGGGAAGTCACTAACGGCGTAAACTTCAGAGCCCGGAATGCAAGCTTACAGCGCCTTCGTACTGCTGTTGACCGCCGCGATGGTGGTTCTGCATGTGTTCGAATGGCGGGCGGTTCCGTCACTCGTCAATGGGGCGGGCGCCCCGGGCCGGAAGCCCCAGATGATGCGGCGCGCGATTCAGATGGAGGGGCTTTATTATCTGGCGATTCTGCCCATCCTCTATGCGGTTCCGAATAGCGTGACGAGGAATCTGTTGGCGGTTTTCGCGGTATACCATTGGGGCGGCGCGGTGTTGCTGGAAGCGACCGGGTTCTGGCGCAAAGAGAACGGTGGCATCCGGCCGGGAGCGCGGCGGATGGTCACCTGGTCGCTGGCGGTGCTTGACGTGGCGGAGGTGGTGTTGCTTATTTCATTTGGAGCGGCGCTATATGCTTCCAGTATTGGCGGTAATGCGGCGGCCGCCATTTGAAATCGATTGTCGATTAAGTCGTAATTGACCGTAAGAGAGGGGGAATTCATGGAGGGCCGGCAGGAGCTTTTCGTGTTCGGAACCGATTGGAACAACAAGCCGTTGAGCGAACTGACGGCGCGCATTGTCGTGGCGCACCATGACCGCTTCCGGTTGGAGTTGCCGGCCTTGCGAGGGGCCGCGCGCGAGGTTTACGCCTGCCATTGCCATCGGGATTTCGCGCGGCTGGCGCCGTTGCCGGGCCTGTTGTTTCGATTGGAGGATGAGTTGGGACGGCACATGCGGCGCGAGGAGAAGACGATATTTCCGGTGATTACGGCACTCGAGAGAGCGGCGGAGGGGCGGGAGCCGATGGCGGCGAACCGGTGCACGAAGTCGCTGATCAGCGCCACGCTGTCAGAGCACGACGATATTCTCGACTTGCTGGCGGAGGCGCGGCAGATGACAGGCAACTACGAGCCGCCGCCGAATGCGGGGGAGCAGTATCGATTATTATTACAGAGATTCGAGTCCCTGGATCGTGATCTCAATTTACATATTGGGATGGAGAATGACTCGATTTTTTCCCGGGCTTTGTCCCTGGCGCATCAGTGGCAGGAAGCGCATTACAGGGTGTGACCGGAGTCACAGCCTGTAAAGTTCGCGGCGGATATGATGAAATGAAATTAGACAGGAGTATGCAATGAAGATCGAAACTAGCACACCGGTTGGCGATATTGCGGCTACCTCGGCGGTCGCGGCGAGCGTTCTCGAGAGATACGGCATAGATTACTGCTGTCACGGAAAGAGCTCGCTCGAAGACGCATGCCGGGCTAAAGGGGTTTCTCCCGACAATGTCAAGGACGATATTGCCAGAGCCATCACGAAGGCTCCCGCGCCATCGACCGACTGGAATACGGCTCCGCTGAGGGACCTGATCGAGCACATTGTGACGAAGCACCACGAGTACCTCAAACTGGAACTGCCGCGAGTCGGGCAGAGGGTGCGGACGGTGGCGCGCGTCCACGGCGAAAAGGATCCGGTGGCGCTACACGAGCTAGAGCAGGTCTTCGGTGGGATGGCCGAAGAGTTGAACCTGCATATGCACAAAGAGGAGATGATGCTGTTTCCGGCGATAGAGCGCTCCGAAGCCGCCACACAAGGCGGAGGGATGTTGCCGCCGTCGCCCTTTGGCACGATTGCAAATCCGATCTCGGTGATGGAGCACGAGCATGACAGCGCGGGGAATGCGCTGATCCGGATCCGCGAGATCACGAAGGATTTCGATCCGCCTCCTTATGCCTGCTCGACCTATCGGGCAATGCTGGAGGGTTTGAAGGCACTGGAAGCAGACTTGCACGTCCACATTCATCTGGAAAACAATATCTTATTCCCACGGGCAATTGCGCTTGAGAATAAGAATTGAGGCGGGGGCCTGAAACGAGGTAAGAATGCCTGTTGTCATAGGCGCGAAGCGCGAAAGCAATTTCAGTGATCCGATTGGCATGATGGGTGACTGCCACGGAAGGATTGTACGGTTTCTTCAGGTGCTGGCGACGATCTCGTCGCAGGCAAATGGCCGCGAGTTAAGCGCCGAGCAGCGCTCAGCGCTCGCCACGAGCCTGCTGTACTTCCGCGAAGCGGCGCCCAAGCATACGGCTGACGAAGAGGAGAGTCTGTTCCCGCGTTTGCGGCAGCTTCGCAAGCCGGAAGCCGCGGCATTGCTCGCCAAAGTGGACTCGCTTGAGGAAGATCACAACTGCGCCGACCGTCACCACGCGGAAGTCGACCGGTTAGGCCAGTTGTGGCTGCAACAGGGACAACTTCCGGCGGCGGACGCGGATCGCTTTTCCGCCCTGGTGTCACAACTTTCCGAACTGTACCGGCACCACATCGGGATCGAGGACCGGGAAATATTCCCCTACGCCGCGTCGGTGCTTGGCGCGGAAGACCGCGAAGCGATCGGGGCGGAGATGGCCGCACGGCGGGGCTTGAACGGCAAGCAGGAAGTTCCGGCTCTTACCCCGGTGATTGCGCCGTAGGCGGCCCGGAGAAGGTGAACTCTCGAGCCGCCGTTTGTGACTAAAGTCATCGCCAGAAACGGCCGGCGTGTATAGCCTGAAGTTATGGCGGATGCAGAAATCCTGATCACGCGGGACATGGAGTTGCCGGAAATTCTCTCCCGGTATCCGAGTTGCCGCAAAGTGTTCGACCGGTACGGACTCGTGGGCTGTGGCGGCCCGCTTGGTCCGCAGGAATCCCTTTCTTTTTTCGCGCGTGCGCACCGGGTAGACGAAGCGCGGCTGCTTACGGAACTGCAGGAGGCCGCACGCAACAGCATCCTCGAGGCGGGGGCTCCGGACTACACTCCCGGACCAGGCGATGTAATCTACCGCCGGTTCTTTCGCGCGGGCATCCTGACCATGTTCACCTTCGGGTGCGTGCTGGGCGCCATCAACCTGGCGATCATGGCGGCGAACCAGCGGCTTGCCGCGCTCGATATGCGAGCGATCACCTGGGCCCACGCCCACGCGCAGGTGGCGGGATGGGTTACGTTCTTCGTCATGGGGTTCGCCTACCAGGCGATCCCGCGTTTCAATTTCACCGCATTGTGGCGTCCTCTGCTTGCTTCGAGAAGCCTCTTTATCATGGCGGTGGCGCTCACGGTGAGGACCTTCGCCGATCTTTGGGCCGCGAACCCCGGTTGGGCGCTCGCCGGCAAGGTTGCCGGAATCGGGGAGTTGGCGGTGGTGCTGACATTCGCGCTCATCATCACCATGACCATTCGCAAGTCGGGGCGGAAGATTGAACCATACGAATACTTCGTGTTTTCCGCTTTGGCCTGGATGGTGGCGGCTTTTGCTTTCGACTGGTGGATGTTCGCCACTTACTCGACGGTAAGCGGACGCGAAGCCTGGATCAGCTTCATCAGTCTCTACGATGCTCCGTGGCGGGATCTGCAGTTGGCCGGATTCGCGGGCACGATGATTCTCGGGGTAAGCCAGCGATTCCTGCCTTTCATCTATGGGTTCCGGGAAGTCCCGGCCCGAACCTCCCGCATTGTGCTCTATCTGTGGAACCTTGCGGTGGCGGGTAATGTGGTGGCGTATTCGATGCTGATCCGGACGCGGGAACCCTTATGGGGGGTCGCGCTTGAACTCTGCATCGCCGCAATGTTCGTGTCCGTGGTGCTGCTGGCGCGCGGTTTCGGCCTCTTCTCGGCTAAGGTGGAGCCGGACAGGTCACTGCCGTTCATCCGTGCCGCGTACTTCTGGGCGCTGGTGGCAATCGCCCTGCTGGCGTTGCTGCCCGTGTATGACGCGGCGATCGGCGTCGAATTCTCGCACGCCTACTTCGGCGGATACCGGCATGCGTTCACGGTTGGATTCATCAGCATGATGATTCTAGGCGTTTCAAGCAAGGTGGTTCCCATTCTGGGCGGACTTGACATCCGGCGGCTCAGCACGTTGCGCGCGACGTTCTGGCTGGTGAATATCGGAAATGCGATGCGTGTCGTTTTCCAGATTCTCACCGACCGGCATCCATGGGCCTATCCGCTGATGGGCGCGAGCGCCTGGATTGAAGTGACGGGTCTTACGTTGTGGGCGGTCGATCTTTGGCGGGCGATGGGCAGCCGGCCGCATACGGCGGAAGGGACGGCATTCGATTCCGTCGGACCGGAGACCAAGGTGTACGACGTGATTCACCGGTATCCGGAGACGACTCCGCTATTTCGCGAGTTCGGCTTCAGTATGATCGACAATCCGGTGGCGCAGCGCATTTTCGCCCGTTCGATCAGCATCGAACAGGCATGCCGCCTGAAGCATGTGGATTTCGCGGCATTCCAATCCGCGCTCAATAAGGCGATTCGCAAGGACTGTGGCGAATCGGGCGGATTGATCCAACTCGGGTGACGTGACGCGAGGTTCGCTGGCGGCGCTTCCGCGGCTTTTCTAGAATAAGGACGGAGGGAATATCAATTCATGGCAACGTCCGCCCGTAATCCGGAGGTGACCGATAGGATCATTGTTCCGCATCCGGTGACACTGGAGCTATACCGCAAGATGCTGACCGTTTTCTATATTGAAGAGCGGATGAAGGCATTTGTGCGGCATGGCAAGTGCAGTTTTCATGCGTCAACGCGCGGGCATGAAAAGATTCAGACGGGGATGACCATGCTGCTGAAGCCGGGGCATGATTGGTTTTTCACCTACTACCGGTCGAAGGCCGTGGCGGTAGGCCTTGGCATGCCCATCAAGGATATTTTTCTGGGAATGCTCAGCCGCGAGGGGGATCCGAATTCGAACGGCCGCAACATGCCCGAACAATGGTCCAGCCGCAAGTTGCGGTTGGTGGCGCAGACGGCGGTGACGGGCACGCAATATCTGAATGCGGTGGGGATGGCGCGGGCGGTCAAGATGGACGGCGGCGACGAGATCGTCCATGTTTCCTCGGGTGAAGGGGCGACAAGCGAGGGAGAGTTTTTCGAAGCTCTGAATTGGGCCGCGCGGGAGAAACTGCCGGTGCTGTTCACGGTGCAGAACAATGGCTACGCGATCAGCGTGCCGCAGAGCAGCCAGACGGGATCGGAAGTTCATCGCATCGCGCGGGCGTTCGGCATGCCGACATTCGAGTTGGACGGCACATGGTTCGAGCAGGTATATGAAACGCTGCCTCCCGTGATCGATGCAATGAGGCACGGAGCGGGTCCGGCGCTGGTGGAGGCGAAGGTGGTGCGGCTTGATCCGCACTCATCTTCGGACGATCAGCGCAAGTATCGCGACGAGGCGGAGTTGCGGGCGATCATCAGTCGCGATCCCATACTTCAAACCGAGGACTACCTGCTGCGCAACGGCGTGCTCACGGGCGATCAGGTTGCCTCGATGAGGGCGGAGATCAAGCAGGAAGTCGATCGCGCGGCCGAGGAAGCGGACCAGGCTCCGGCTCCGGACGAATCGAGCCTGATGGCGCACATTTACCTGGCTGATCCCGTGGTGAGGGGGGAGGCGACGCCTCCCACGTACCTGGCCGGTGACCCGGTGACGATGATTGACGCCATCAACCACGGTTTGCGGGAGGAGATGGAGCGCAATCCAAAGGTTGTGATGTGGGGCGAGGACATTGCGGATCCGAAAGGCGGCGTATTCGGAGTGACGCGCGGATTGAGCACGGCATTTCCGGGAAGAGTAGCGAATTCGCCACTGGCGGAAGCGAGCATCGCCGGCGTTGCGGCGGGGATGGCGATCGGGGGCTATAAACCGATTGTGGAGATGCAGTTCGGCGATTACCTGTGGCCGGCGGCGTTGCAATTGCGCGATGAGATACCGACTGTCCGCTGGCGGAGCCAGGGGGAGTGGGAGTGTCCGGTGGTGGTGCGGGTCGCGGTGGGCGGCTATATCAAGGGCGGGCCATGGCATTCGGCCAACGTGGAGACGTTCTTCGCGCATATTCCAGGGTGGTACGTGGTGTACCCAAGTTGCGCGGAAGACGCCAAAGGCCTCATCAAGGCCGCGGCGCGCGCGAAGGATCCGGTGATGTTTCTGGAGCATAAGGGCCTGTACCGGCGGGTGCAGGCCAAGACGGCGGAGCCGGATGCCAACTATGTCCTTCCGTTCGGACGCGGTTCGATCAAGCGCGAAGGAAAGGATCTGACAGTAGTGACGTGGGGCAGTACGGTGTACATGGCGCTCGATATGGCGCGCCAGTTGGAAAAGGAGGGCGTATCGGCCGAGGTGATTGACCTGCGCTCGATCGTGCCGCTCGATGAAGAACTTATCTATCGCAGCGTTCGCAAGACCAACCATGTGCTGGTTGCCCACGAGGACACGCTGACGGCTGGTTTCGGAGCTGAGGTTGCGGCGCGTATCGCCGAAAACTGCATCGGATCACTCGATGGGCCGGTGGTGCGCGTGGCCGCCAAGGACAGTTTTGTGCCCTCGGCTCCGAATCTGGAACTGGCGGTGCTGCCTTCTGTCGCTGATCTGGTGCGCGGGGCGCGGAAGGCACTGGCGTTCTGAGGCGGAAGACTTAGAAGCGGCCGGGATGGAAGGCGCTTATATCGAGACTGGGTTTATGGTCGAGTACGCACTCAGCAACCAGTTTTCCTGTTACGGGTCCGAGCGTGAGACCCATCATGGCGTGACCGGTAGCGACGAATAGACCGGGGAAGCGGGCTAGCGGACCGATTGCCGGCAGGCCGTCTGGCAAGCAGGGGCGCAGGCCGCACCATTCCGATTGAATGACCGCGCCCGATGTGGTGTTCAAGTAGCGGGCGGAGGCTTTGGTGATCTGCTCGAGGCGCCCGCGCCTGATCTCATGATTCACACCTGAAAACTCGAGGGTTCCGGCGAAACGCACAAATCCGTCCATCGGCGTGCAGAAGACCATGTTCTCGCCAAGTACGCAGGCGTGGCGCAGAAGTTCCGGCCCCCCGGGAGGCGGGGTGCAATCGCGGTGATAGCCTTTCGCGGGCTGCAGGGGAAAATCGATTCCGAGTTTCCGGAAAAGCGGCACGCTGTAGGCTCCACCGGCGAGCACCACGGCGTGGGACTCGAGGACTTCGCCGTCTCGAGTCTCGAGGTTCCACACTTCGCCGGATGGCCGCAGCGTGACGACCTCCGAGCCAGTCCGGAATTTCGCTCCGTAATTTTCGCAGCGCCCGGCCAACTCGAGAACGAACTGATAGGGATTGATGCTGGCGGCTTCGGGATGGAAGACTCCGCCAACGATGCCCTTGTTAAGAGCCGGTTCGCGCTCCCGCAGAGCGCCCGCTGAGATTACTTCGGGATGAAATCCGAAACGGGACACCATGGCCGCTTCCTCGCGGGCGGATTCCCAAGCCTGTTTTGTCAGATATACCTCGAAATACCCATCGTTACGAAAATAACACTTCAATTTTTCACGTTCGATCAGCTCGTCGAAGAGGGCGCGAGTGGTCTTTCCGAGCGGCGCGAGCGCGGCCATGGCATGTTCCAGGTGGCGGGTGGTGCACGAGCGGCTGAACAGCCAGAGCCATCTGGCAAGCGCGGGATCGAGCTTGGGCGCCACATACAGCGGGTTGAGCGGGTGGAGAAATGACCTCAAGGCCTGGCTGACACGGCCGGGCTTGTTGATGGGCGGATGGTCCGGTGTAATGGAACCCGCATTGCCGAAAGACGCCGCCTTTCCGATCTGTGCGCGTTCGAGCACGGTGACACGAGCCCCGCGTTTGGCGAGGTAATAGGCGCAGCAGACTCCGATGACGCCGCCGCCAATGATGATAGTGTGCCGGTCCGTTGATTGCATTCGATCCCGATAACTCCCTTTCTCAGTCTCTCTCACGCCGGTCCGCGCGCGGCGCTACAAACGAAGTTGCTCGATGGGGCAGAAGTAAGCCGAACGGCCGCCAACTTTGATACGTTCGATGATGTGGCCGCGCGGGCAACGCTCTCCTTCGCGGCCGTATACGAGCAATACGCGGTCGTAGCCCTGTCTGGCTCCGCCGGGTCCCCGGCGTCCCGTGGCTCCCAATCGAATGGCTTTGCGCAGGACAGTCCGCATGCTGTGATACAGAGTCGAAAGCTGAGGGGTCTTCATGTGTTCAACGCGTGTCAAAGGGTGCAGGAGGGCAGTATAGAGGATCTCGTCGGCATAGAGATTGCCAATGCCCGCGATGAAGGCGGGGTTCATCAGCGCTTCCTTGAGGTTTCCCCGTTTGTGGTGGAACAGCCGCTCAAATGCAGCAAACGTGAAGCGGGGCGACAACGGTTCCGGTCCGAGGTTGCGCAGTTCCGGCAGGTTGAGAATGTCGCGTTCCGGTCCGCACATCACCTTGGCGAATTTGCGCAGATCGGACAGTCCAAGCTGCTCTCCATTGTCGAGTTCGAAAACAAGGTGGATGAAGCGGCCTGATGGCGGCGCGTCACTGGAAGAGGGCAGCCAGCGCGAGACGGCGGGATTCCAACTCCACCTGCCCATTTGCAGGCGGCCGGAGATCTTCTGATGAACAAGCAGCAGATGGCTCGGGCTGAGATGGATAAGGATGTACTTGGCACGGCGCCGGACCGCCTCGATCCGCCGGCCTTTGACACAGGACCGGAACGCTTCTTCCGATTTTGGGAGGTGGAAGTATTTTGGCCAATCGGTGCGGACATCGTCAATTCGCCGGCCCATAAGCGGGACGCGCAGTTCGCGGACAATCACTTCGACTTCCGGCAGTTCAGGCATCGTCTCCCCCTTCGAGTGTGAAGCTCCGGAGCAGCGCAGTCAACAGGAGCGGCTGTATTCTTCGAGGCTTCATGACATTCGTTTCCGGCCGCATGACGAATGCACTATTTTCAAGATCGCTGGTTCCCGGCAAAGTAGAATCGATGGCCTGAAGTGGATCGCGGCGCGCGGCCATGCGAGGGCTGTCAATTCAGTCCGCTCTTGCCGGGCAAGAAGGGACGCGCTGAGCATATGTGGCTGTTGGGTGTTTACTTCGCCGTGGTATTGTTGTTGGCCGCCGGCATGCTGCTGGTTTCCTACCTGCTGGGGCAGCGGCACAGCCAGCCGGCGACAGGGTCGCCTTATGAGGGAGGCATTCTCCAGTCCGGCTCCGCCCGGGTACGGCTATCCGCGAAGTTTTACCTGATGGCGATGTTTTTTGTGATCTTCGACCTGGAAGCGGCTTTTCTGTTCGCGTGGGCCGTCGCCGCGCGCGAACTGGGATGGCAGGCTTATTGGGAAGCCGTGGTTTTCACGGGGATTCTGGTTGCCGCATTGGCGTATCTCTGGCGGGTGGGCGCGCTCGATTGGAGCGGGGAAGCCGGAGGCGCGAAATAGCAGATGCGATTTTCCATCAGCAGGCCGGAAGACGGGATGGGCCAGCCGGAGCGGCCTGACATGCAGGAGGCGGTGCAACGGAGCATCATCCTTTCGCGCTTGCAGGACTTGGTGGCCTGGGGGCGCAAGAACTCGATCTGGCCGTTCAATTTCGGACTTTCGTGCTGTTACGTCGAGATGGCTACCAGCATCACCAGCAAGTATGACCTTGCGCGATTCGGCGCGGAGGTGATTCGCGGGACGCCGCGCGAAGCGGACCTGATGGTGATCGCGGGGACGGTGTTCATCAAGATGGCTCCGATCATTCAGCGGCTTTATGAGCAAATGATGGAGCCGCGATGGGTGATTTCCATGGGATCGTGCGCGAATTCCGGCGGAATGTATGACATCTACAGCGTCGTGCAGGGCGTGGACAAGTTTCTGCCCGTGGACGTGTATGTTCCGGGCTGCCCGCCGCGCCCGGACGCGTTTCTCGAGGGTTTGACGCTCCTGCAGAAAGCGGTGGGGACGGAGCGGCGGCCGCTCAGCTGGGTGGTGGGGCCGCAAGGCGTGGAGCGGACGCCGGCTCCATCACTTCGGGATCTGAAGCGGGCGGCGCGGGTGCAAGTGAAGGATCTACGTACGCCGGATCAGACATGACAGCCACGGTGTCCAACCCGGTGGCGGCGCTCCGCGAGCGGTACGGCGCGGATCTTGTTTCCGAGGAGACAATCGATGGCGTGCCAACCTGCCGGCTGCCTCGCGCCCGTATTCACGAAACGCTGAAGTACCTCAAGAACGAAATCGACGGGCCGTACAGGATGCTCTATGATCTGACGGCAATCGATGAGCGGACGCGGCTCAAAAGGAGTTCCGCGCGGTCCGATTTCACCGTGGTCTATCACCTGTTCTCCTTCGAGCGGAACGCTTATATCCGGATCAAGACGGCGCTCGAGACAGACGCGGTTTCGGTGGATACGATCACGGACCTGTGGCCGTCCGCCAATTGGTACGAACGCGAAGTGTGGGACATGTTCGGCATCCGCTTTTCGGGTCACCCCCACTTACAGCGCATTCTCATGCCGCGAAGCTGGGTGGGCCATCCGCTGCGCAAGGATCATCCGGCGCGCGCCACCGAGATGGGTCCGTTCTCGCTTTCGGCGGAAAAGGAAGCAACCGAACAGGAGTTGCTGCGATTCCGTCCGGAGGAGTGGGGCATGCGGCGGAGCAGCGAGGATACGGATTTCATCTTTCTGAACATCGGACCGCAGCACCCGGGAACGCACGGCGTGCTGCGCATCGTCCTGCAACTGGACGGCGAGGAGATAGTGGATTGCGTGCCGGAGATCGGGTTCCACCACCGGGGCGCGGAGAAGATGGGAGAGCGCCAGTCCTGGCACACATACATCCCCTACACGGATCGAGTGGATTACCTTGGCGGCGTCATGAACAACCTGGCGTACCTGACGGCGGTGGAGAAACTCGCCGGCATTACGGTTCCGCCGCGCGGGCAGGTGATCCGGGTGATGTTGAGCGAACTGTTCCGCATCATCAGCCACCTGGTGTGGTACGGCACGTTCGCGCAGGATGTGGGCCAGATGTCGCCGGTGTTCTACACGTTCAACGACCGCGAGCGCGCTTTCGCCATGATTGAGGCGATCTGCGGGGCGAGGATGCATCCCAACTGGTTCCGGATCGGCGGCGTGGCCGCGGATTTGCCTCGCGGGTGGGACGGGATGTTCCGGGATTTTATCCGGTACTTTCCCCCGCGGCTGGCGGAGTACGACAAGGAGGTGATGCGCAACAGGATCTTTCAGGCGCGGACAAAGGGAATCGGCGTCATCACCAAGGAATTGGGCATCGAGTGGGGGCTGACAGGGCCGGGTCTGCGGGCAAGCGGCTTCGAGTGGGATTTTCGCAAGAAGCAGCCATATTCCGGTTACGAACAGTTCGAATTCGATATTCCGACGGCCACCCGGGGGGATTGCTATGACCGCGCCGTGGTGAGGGTGGAGGAGATGCGGCAGAGCCTGCGGATCATCGAGCAGTGCGTGGATCACATGCCGGACGGCGCGTATAAGTCGGATCATCCGCTGGCCAGCCCGCCAATCAAGGACCGCACGATGCACGACATCGAAACCTTGATCACGCACTTTCTGAGCGTCAGTTGGGGGCCGGTGATGCCGGCGGGCGAGGCGCTGGGGGCGATCGAGGCGACGAAAGGCAACAACGGCTACTACCTGGTGAGCGACGGGAGCACGGTTTCCTACCGCACGCGCATCCGCACACCCTCGTTTCCGCACATGCAGATGCTTCCTTTGTTATGCCGGGGGCGGATGGTTCCGGATTTGCTTGCCGTGCTGGGGGCGATGGATTTCGTGCTGGCGGATATAGACCGATGAGGAGCGAAACGCATGTTGACGCCTGAGGAACGAGCGGAGATCGAAGCCGAGTTCCCGCATTATCCGAACCGTAAGGCGGTGTGCATCGACGCCATGAAGATCGTGCAGAAGCACCGGGGCTGGCTATCCGATGACGCCTTGAAAGATATCGGCGAGTTGCTGGGCATGTCCGTGGCGGATCTGGACGGGGTGGCGACCTTTTACAACCTGCTGTTCCGGCGCCCGGTGGGGCGCCACGTCATCTATCTCTGCGACAGCGTGAGTTGCTGGATCATGGACGGGGAACGGCAATGCAGCCATCTCAAGGAGCGGCTGGGAGTCGAGGCGGGAGAAACGACGGCCGATGGGCGATTCACCCTGCTTCCGGTGGTGTGCCTGGGCGCGTGCGACCGCGCGCCGGTCATGATGATTGACGACGACACGCATTTTGATTTAACGCCCGAGCGGATCGACCAGATCCTCGAGAGGTATCCCTGATGCCAGAGGATAGACCGCTCACCGGCAACATGCGGCCCGACGGAGAGGCGCTCGATCGCGCGGCCTATGAGCGTGTTGGGGGCTACAAGGGATTGCGCAAGGCCCTTGGCGGGATGACGCCCGCGGCGGTGATCGATGAGGTGAAGGCGTCGAACCTGCGCGGCCGCGGAGGAGCGGGATTTTCGACCGGCCTGAAATGGAGTTTTGTTCCGGCAACGGCGCCGCATCCGCGGTATGTGGTGGCCAACGGCGATGAGATGGAGCCTGGCACGTTCAAGGACCGGCTGCTGGTGGAGCGCGATCCTCATCAGTTGGTGGAGGGCATGATTCTCGCGGGCTATGCGACGGGCTCGGATACGGGCTATATATTTCTGCGGGGCGAGTACAAACTGGGTGCGCGGCGAGTTGCTCGAGCGCTTGCGGAGGCGTACGAGGCGGGCTATCTCGGAAAGGACATCCTGCATTCCGGCTACAGTTTCGAAATCCACCTGCATCTGAGCGCGGGCCGGTACATGTGCGGAGAAGAGACGGGGATGTTGAACGCCCTCGAGGGCAAGCGCGCCAATCCCAGGGCGAAGCCGCCGTTTCCGCCGGTTTCAGGACTGTTCGGCATGCCGACCACGATCAACAACGTCGAGACGCTGTGCAACGTGCCGCATATCATCCGCAACGGAGCGGCGTGGTTTCAGGGTTTAAGCCGGTCGAAGGACGGCGGCACGAAACTGTATGGCGCAAGTGGCAAAGTGAAACGCCCCGGGCTGTGGGAACTGCCCATGGGAACAACCATTCGCGAAATCCTGGAGGAGCATGCGGGTGGGATGCGCGATGGCGTCCGGTTTCGGGGCTTGCTTCCCGGCGGCGCCTCGACGGACTTTCTGGTCGAGGAGCACCTCGACACTCCAATGGACTTCAGCGAAGTGCAGAAAGCAGGCAGCCGCATGGGCACGGGAACCATGATTATCCTCGACGATCAGACCTGCCCGGTGGGAATGGTTTCGAACCTGGAACACTTCTTTGCGCAGGAATCCTGCGGGTGGTGTACGCCCTGCTGGAGCGGGCTCGGATGGGTGGAGCGGATTCTGAAGGGGATGGAGGAAGGGCGCGGCCAGCCCGGCGACCTGGAGAAACTCGCGTTCCAAACACGGTTCTGGGCTCCGGGGCATACTTTTTGCGCGCTGGCTCCGGGAGCGGCGGAGCCGTTGCAGAGCGCTTTGAAATACTTCCGCGCGGAGTTCGAGCAGCACATCAACGAGAAGCGCTGCCCCTGGAAATGAATATGGCGACCGTTTACGTGGACAACCGGGCTTATGAAATGGACGAGAAGCAGAATCTGCTCGAGGGCTGCCTGCGGCTCGGCATGGATCTGCCGTATTTTTGCTGGCATCCGGCCATGGGTTCGGTGGGCGCCTGCCGGCAATGCGCCGTCAAGCAGTTCCGGGACGAAAAGGATGAGCGCGGCAGAATCGTGATGGCTTGCATGACGCCCGCCGCCGCCGGCACGCGCATCTCGATACGGGATCCGGAAGCGGTGGAGTTCCGCAAGGCGGTGATCGAAGGGCTGATGCTGAATCACCCGCATGATTGTCCGGTATGCGATGAAGGGGGCGAATGCCACCTGCAGGACATGACGGTGATGACGGGGCACGACTACCGGAGGTATACGTTCGAGAAGCGCACGTTTCGCAACCAGTATCTGGGCCCGTTCCTGAATCACGAGATGAACCGGTGTATACAGTGCTACCGGTGCGTGAGGTTCTACCGGGAGTACGCGGGGGGAAACGATTTGAACGCGTTCGCGCTGCGGAACATCGTCTTCTTCGGCCGGGACCGGGACGGGGTGCTGGAGAACGAGTTCGCGGGGAACCTGGTGGAGGTATGTCCGACGGGAGTTTTCACGGACGCGACGCTGAAGCGCCACTATACGCGTAAGTGGGACATGGAGATGGCTCCCTCGGTGTGCGTACACTGCGGGCTCGGTTGCAATATTACGGCCGCCGGGCGGTACGGCACGCTGCGCAGACTGGTGAATCGCTATAACGGCGAGGTGAACGGCTATTTTCTGTGCGACCGCGGCCGGTTCGGCTACGAATTTGTCAATAGCGAACGGCGCATCCGGCAGCCGTTGATCGAGGGCAAGGCTGTGAGCGCGGAAGCGGCGCTCGCGCGCCTCGGTGAGCTCACATCCGGCAGGGTAATCGGCGTCGGTTCGCCTCGGGCCACGCTCGAGAGCAATTTCGCGCTGCGCGCGATGGTGGGCGCGGACCGGTTCTTCGCGGGCATCTCCGGCACGGAAGCGAGGTTGTTGAAACTGATGCTGGAGGTCTTGCGGGGTCCGGCGCGCACTCCCTCGCTGCGCGAGATCGAAGCTTCGGATGCGGTGTTCATTCTTGGCGAGGACGTTACGAACGTCGCGCCGCGGATGGCCTTGAGCCTTCGCCAGTCCGTCCGTCAGCAGCCGATGGAGATTGCGGAGCGGCTGCATATCCCCGTGTGGATGGATCACGCGGTGCGCGAGGCAGTGCAGGAGAAGAAAGGGCCGTTGTTCACGGCATCTGTTTCCGCCACGCGCCTGGACGACATCGCCGCCGGAACATACCGCGGCGCACCCGATGATTTGGCGCGGCTGGGTTTTGCGGTGGCCCATGCGTTGAATTCCGAAGCTCCCGCGCCGGCGGGGCTGCCCGAATCCGCGCGCGACTTTGTGAAGGAAGCCGCGGAAGCATTGAAAGCGGCAAAGCGTCCGCTTATCGTGTCGGGCGCGAGCCTTGCCAGCGCGGCGATCATCGAGGCGGCGGCGAACGTTGCCTGGGCGCTCGCCGGATCGATGCTCGCATTCACGGCGACAGAATCAAACAGCATGGGGCTGGCGATGATGGAGGCGCCGGCGCTCGATGCCGCGCAGGCAGCCCACGCGGACACGATCATCATTCTCGAGAATGACCTTTTCCGGCGCCTGCCCGAGGCCGAGCAGTTCCTCGAACGTTTCCGCCACGTGGTGGTTGTGGACTACCTGGAGAACGCAACCACGGCGAAGGCGGAGCTTGTTCTTCCGGCGGCTCCGTTCGCCGAGGCCGATGGGACGCTGGTGAACAGCGAAGGCCGCGCGCAGCGGTTCTTTCAGGCGTTGCCGCCGCCGGCTCCGGTGAAGGAAAGCTGGCGCTGGTTGGGCTCATGGGACAAACTCGACGACATAGTGGAGGCGCTCGCGCGGGCCATTCCCCCATTGGCGGCGGTGACTCGGGCGGCTCCGCCGGCTTCGTTCCGCATGTCGGGGGCGAAAGTTCCCCGGCAACCGCATCGCTACAGCGGGCGGACGGCCATGCTGGCCAACATCTCGGTACACGAGCCCAAGCCGCCCGCCGATCCCGACTCGCCACTCGCGTTCTCGATGGAAGGAAACCCTGACCAGCCGCCGGGCGCCTTGCAGCCATTCTTCTGGACGCCGGGCTGGAATTCGATTCAGGCGGTGAACAAGTTTCAGGAAGAAATTGCCGGACCTCTGCGCGGAGGCGACCCGGGGGTGCGCATTCTCGAGGCCGGTGAGGGGACACCGCGGTTTTTCGAGGACATTCCAGCGGCGTTTGAGCCGCGCGCGGAGGAATGGCTGGTTGTGCCCCTGCATCACATCTTTGGATCCGAGGAACTGAGCAGGCACGCGCCGGCGGTCTCGCAACTGGCTCCCCCGCCATATATCGCGCTCAACCCGGAGGATGCCGCGAGATTTGGCGATGAGGCCGAAATGTTGGGACAGCGATTTCCATTGAAGAGGCTGGCGGAACTGCCGCGAGGCGTGGCCGGCGTGCCCGCTGGAGTACCGCCCTTCGCGGGACTTGAATTTCCGATGTGGAGCAGAATTCTTCAAGCGCCATGACCAGTCCTTATCCTATCGTCACGATGATCGTCATCCTGGCGGCGGCTCTTACGCTCGCCGCGGGATTGATCTGGGTGGAACGGCGGTTGCTCGCGCTGTGGCAGGACCGCTACGGGCCGAACCGTGTCGGTCCCTTCGGCCTGCTGCAGGTATTGGCGGACATGATCAAGATCTTCTTCAAGGAGGATTGGATTCCGCCGTTCGCCGACAAGGCGGTCTTCATTGTGGCTCCGGCGGTGATACTTGTGACGGTGCTGATGTCGTTTGCGGTGGTGCCGTTCGCGCCGGGCATCATCATCAGCGATTTGAACGTGGGGCTGCTGTTCGTGCTGGGAATGTCTTCGCTCGGAGTGTATAGCGTGGTGCTGGCGGGGTGGGCCTCGGAGAACAAGTATGCGCTATTGGGCGGCGTACGCGCGGCAGCCCAGATGATGAGCTACGAAGTGTTCATGGGGCTGGCGCTGATGGGCGTGGTGCTGCTTGCCGGGTCGTTCAATTTGACCAGCATCGTAACGGCGCAGCGCCACGTCTGGTTCGTCGTGCCGCAGTTTATCGGGTTCGTGCTTTTCCTGATCGCCGGCGTCGCCGAGACGCGGCGCTTGCCATTCGATCTTCCGGAGGCGGAGAGCGAATTGATCGCCGGATTTCACTCCGAGTACTCGGGTATGAAGTTCGGCATGTTCTTTGTGGGTGAATACCTGGGCGTGATCCTGATCTCCTGCCTGATCACGATTCTGTTCTTTGGGGGGTGGCTTGGGCCGGTGCTGCCTCCGATCGTGTGGTTTCTCATCAAGATGATGTTCTTCATCTGTTTTTTCATTCTGTTGCGGGCGGCTCTGCCCCGGCCGCGGTTTGACCAGTTGATGTCCTGGGGGTGGAAAGTGATGTTACCGCTCGCGCTGGCCAATCTGTTGGTGACGGGCGCCGTGGCGCTCGTCTGGAGTTCATAACCGGAGTTCATAAGATGCTCAGCATGATCCGCACAATCTGGTACGTGTTTCTACACATGTTTCATAGACGCGTTACCGTGCAATATCCCGACGAACAGCCATACCTGGCTCCGCGCTATCGCGGCCGAATCATTCTTTCGAGGGATCCGGATGGGGGTGAACGCTGCGTGGCCTGTTACCTGTGCGCGGCGGCTTGCCCGGTGGATTGCATCGCTCTGCAGGCCACCGAGGACAGTACGGGCCGCCGCTATCCGGAGTTCTTCCGCATCAATTTTTCACGCTGTATTTTTTGCGGGTTTTGCGAAGAAGCCTGCCCGACATACGCGATCCAACTGACGCCGGATTTCGAGATGAGCGAGTACCAGCGCCCCAACCTGGTTTACGAAAAAGAAGACCTGCTGATCAGCGGCCCGGGAAAGTATCCCGGCTACAACTTCTGGCGGGTTTCCGGCGTGCAGATTGGCGGAAAGGACAAGGGGGAAGCCGAAAACGAAGGCCGGCCCGTGGACCTTCACAGCCTTTTGCCGTGAGGAGATTATGACGATTGTGTTCTACACCGCCAGCGCCGTGGCGATCATCGCCACGATTCTGATGTTGACGCGGGCAAACGCGGTGCACGCGCTGCTCGATCTGATCGTCTCGCTGCTGGCGGTGGCTGTGATCTTTTTCGTTCTGGGCGCGCCGTTCGTCGCGGCGCTGGAAGTGATCATCTACGCCGGCGCCATCATGGTGCTGTTCGTATTCGTGGTGATGCTGCTCAACCTCGGCGAACCAGCCACGCGAGCGGAACGGGCGCTGCTCAGACCGTCGATGTGGATTGTGCCGTCAGTGTTCGCGGCGATCCTGCTGGCGGAGTTTATCTGGCTGCTCGTGAGCGGCGATGTTCCTCCGTCCGCGGTGGCGGGCATTGAGGCCAAGGAGACCGGCATGGCGCTGTTCGGGCAGTACCTGATCGGCGTGGAACTGGCGTCCATGCTGCTGCTCGGCGGGTTGGTGGCGGCATATCACCTGGGATGGCGTAAAGTTCCACAAACGGAGGCAACCCATGTTTCCCATCCGTGAAGGGTTCATGATTTCGGGAGCGCTGTTCACCCTGGGCGTCATCGGGGTGCTGGCGCGGCGGAATCTCCTGTTCGTCCTGATGTCGATCGAGGTGATGCTAAACGCCGCCGGGATGGCGTTCGTGGTGGCGGGAGCGCGGTGGCGTCAACCCGATGGACAGGTGATGTTCCTGTTTATTCTGGCGATGGCCGCGGCCGAGGTTTCGGTAGGTCTGGCGCTGGTTCTGGAACTCTATCATCAGTTCAAGACGCTGGACACGGATGCTATCAGCAGGATGCGAGGCTGACATGTTGGCGCTTCTCTGGCTCGTGCCGGCAATTCCTTTCGCGAGCGCGCTGGCGTTGGCGGTGCTCGGACCCCGCATGCGGGCGAGAGGAGTGGCCGTGGTGGGCACGGGGAGCATCGCCATATCAGCCGCGATATCCCTGGTCATCGCAGGCACGTTCCTGGGCGCGCCACCGGCTTCGGGCGCATACACACAAACCCTTTGGACATGGATCGATGTAGGATCATTCCGTCCGGGGATTGCTTTCTACCTGGACGCGCTCTCGCTGGTGATGACGGTGGTGGTGACGTTCGTCAGTTTCCTTATACACCTCTATTCCGTCGAATTCATGCGCGGCGACGAGGGTTACAGCCGGTTTTTCGCGTATATGAATCTGTTCGTCGCCTCGATGGTGACGCTGCTGCTCGCCGACAACCTGCTGCTGCTGTATCTCGGATGGGAAGGCGTGGGGCTGTGCAGCTATCTGCTGATCGGCTTCTGGTACCAGGACGCGGCGAACGGGCTGGCCGGGCGCAAGGCGTTCATCGTGACTCGCGTTGGGGATACCGCGATGGCGGTGGGTCTGTTCGTGCTCTTCCACAATCTTGGGACGCTGCGCATTCAAGACCTGATGCACGCGGCGCAGAGCCAGTGGCCGGCAGGTTCTTCCTATGCAATCGCGGCGGCGGCGCTGCTGCTCGGCGGAGCGGTTGGAAAGTCGGCGCAACTTCCTTTGCAGACATGGCTGCCGGACGCGATGGCCGGACCCACGCCGACGAGCGCGTTAATCCACGCCGCAACCATGGTCACGGCGGGCGTCTATCTCATCGCGCGGACGAATGTGCTCTTCACGCTGGCTCCGCCCGTTCAGTTCGCGGTGGCGGTGGTGGGGGCGGCGACGCTTCTGATGGCTGGCTTCAGCGCGCTTACGCAGAACGATATCAAGCGCGTACTGGCTTATTCCACCATCAGCCAGATAGGCTACATGTTTCTCGCCCTGGGCGTGGGCGCGTGGGGCGCCGCCATCTTTCACTTCATGACGCACGCCTTTTTCAAGGCGCTGTTGTTCCTGGCGGCGGGCATCGTGATCGAGGCTTTGCACCACGAGCACAACATCTTTCGCATGGGAGGATTGCGCACGGAACTGCCGGTAGCCTTCTGGACGTTTCTGATAGGTGGATGCGCGCTGGCGGGGTTGCCCTTGATTACGGCGGGATATTTCAGCAAGGATCTCATTCTGTGGAGCGTCGCCAACTCGCCGGCAGGGGGTATGGGTTTGCTGGCGGCGGGCATCGCGGGCGTCGTTCTGACATCGTTCTACACGTTCCGGCTGATCTTTGTGGTGTTTTTCGGCCGGATCGAGACCGCGGTGAGTCACCGGCCGGGCCTTGCGATGGTGGTTCCGGCGTGCATTCTGGCATTCCTTTCCGTGGTTGGAGGCTTCGATAAGGCTTCATTCGAAGCTTTACTCAACACCGCGCTGCCGCATTTTCGCGAAGCGGGAGGCGGGATGAGCGAGGCGCTTACGTCGGTTGCGGCCGGACTCGCGTTTTTCGCCGGACTTCTGGCGGCCTGGTACGCCTACCTGCGAAACCCTTCGCTTTCGCGCGCGGCCGCCGGCAATCCCGCTGGCCGCCTGCTGCATCGCTTCTGGTTTTCAGACTGGGGGATGGACTGGTTTTACGACCGGCTGTTCATCCGGCCGGTGGTCTGGGCGGCGTCGGCCAGCAAGGCCGATATCGTCGATTCGATCTATGACGGGCTGGCAAGCGCGGCGGTGCTCTGCTATCGCATCCTGAGCGCCACGGAAACGGGCAAACTGCGTTGGTATGCCGCGTGGATTGCCGGCGGTTCGGTAGTGACACTTGCCATTGTGATGTGGTTATGATCCTGCTTTGTCTCATCGTGATCCCGTTAATCGCCGGCGGCCTGGCGTGGGCCGTGGCGCGATGGAGCGTTGCCGCCTGCCGGTGGATCACGCTGCTCGCGGTGACGGCGGACTTGATCCTGGCGCTGGTGTTGTGGGGGTCCCATTCGCCGGCCGGTTCGGGCACGTGGCTCGCGGAGGCCGATTGGGAGTGGATCCCGCAGGCCGGCATCCGGTTTCATCTCGCCGTTGACGGCCTGAGCCTGTTGCTGCTTATGCTCACGTTTTTTCTCGGCGTGCTCTCGGTGCTCGCGTCCTGGCGGGAGATCACGGAAGCCGTGGGATTCTTCCATTTCAACCTGCTGTGGATTCTCGCGGGCATCGCCGGCGTCTTTCTCGCGGTGGATCTCTTCCTCTTCTATTTCGCGTGGGAGTTGATGCTGGTTCCGATGTATTTTCTGATCGCCATCTGGGGTCACGAAAATCGCGTATATGCGGCCGTCAAGTTTTTCATTTTCACGCAACTCAGCGGTCTGTTGATGCTGGTGGCCATTCTGGCGCTCGTCTTCACGCATCACAGCGCCACGGGCGCTTACAGCTTCGAGTATGGGGACCTGCTGGGTACGGCGATGTCCTCCGTGGCGGAGATGTGGATGATGCTCGGCTTTTTCGTCGCTTTCGCGGTGAAGTTGCCGGCGATTGTGCTGCACACGTGGCTTCCCGACGCGCACACGGAGGCGCCGACAGCCGGCAGTGTCATTCTGGCGGGGCTGTTGCTGAAGACGGGAGCCTATGGCATGCTGCGATTCGTCCTGCCGTTGTTTCCCCATGCCTCGGCCACCTTTGCTCCCGTCGCGATGATTCTGGGGGTGGCGGGAATCCTCTATGGAGCGTTACTCGCGTTCGGGCAGACCGATCTCAAACGGCTGGTAGCCTACACCAGCGTCAGTCACCTGGGGTTTGTGCTTCTGGGGATCTTCGTATGGAATCCATTGGCGCTTCAAGGCGCCGTCATGACGATGATCTGCCACGGGATCAGCACGGGCGCGCTGTTCATTCTGGTGGGAGCGCTTCAGGATCGCATCCACACACGCGAAATGGACCGTATGGGCGGAATCTGGTCCACCGCTCCCCGTCTGAGCGGCGCGGCGCTGTTCTTTGCCCTGGCATCGCTCGGGTTGCCGGGCCTTGGCGACTTTGTGGGTGAGTTTCTCGTCCTGCTGGGCGCCTACCAGCAGAGCATCGTTATTGCCGCGCTGGCCGCCATCGGAGTGCTGTTCGCAACCTTCTACGCACTACAGTTCGTGCAGCGCGCCTTCCAGGGGCCGAATACGTTCAACTGGCGGATACCGGATCTGGTGCCGCGAGAGGGCCTTGTAATGGCGGTGATGATCATCGCGTTGCTGTGGCTCGGCCTGTATCCCCGCCCGGTGTTGAACACGTTTGAACCGGTAATGACGCGGATCGAGCAGATGGCTCCCGGGAGATGAATGTGACGGAACAGGATTTCATCGCGCTGCTTCCCTTGCTTATTCTTGCCGCGACGGCCATCGCGGTGATGCTGGGGGTGGCGGTTCGCCGTTCGCATGCGCTCTCCGCCTCGATCGCGTTCGCCGGACTGGTGATTTCCTTCGGCTCGATTTGGATCGCCGCGCCGGAGTTGCCGCGGCAGGTGACTCCGTTGCTCATACTCGACCGCTACGCTCTCTTCTACATTGCGTTGCTTACCGTATCGAGCATGGTCTTCATACTGCTTGCCCACGGCTATTTCGAGAAGAGCGATGACGACCATGACGAGATGTACATTCTGATGCTGGTGGCCACGCTCGGCGGGGCTGTTCTTGTTTCGAGCAGTCATTTCGCGTCGCTGTTTCTGGGACTCGAACTGCTCAGCGTGGCGCTTTACGGGATGATCGCCTATCCGCGGCGGCGGCCGCTGCCGCTCGAGGCGGGCATCAAGTACCTGGTTCTGGCGGCAGTCTCGGCGGCATTCCTGTTGTTCGGCATGGCGCTGGTGTATGGGGCGTTCGGAACCATGCGGTTCGACGAGATCGCGGCGCAACTGAGCCGGCCGGGGTTCGACCGGTGGCTGGTTCTGCCCGGCATGGCATTGATCATCACCGGATTCGGGTTCAAGCTGGCTCTCGCTCCGTTCCACATCTGGACGCCGGACGTGTACGAGGGCGCTCCCGCGCCGGTGACCGCATACGTCGCCACCGTTTCAAAGGGCGCCATGTTCGCGCTGCTATTGCGCTATTTCTACAAGACGGGAGGGCATCAACAGGCTCCGCTCTTCGTGGTGTTCAGCGTGATAGCGATTGCTTCCATGTTCGCCGGCAACATTCTGGCGCTGCTCCAGGACAACGTGAAGCGCATTCTGGCGTACTCCTCGATCGCCCATCTCGGCTATCTGTTGGTGGCCTTCCAGGCTTCGGGCGATCTTGCACCCATGGCGGTGGGGTTCTACCTGGTCTCGTATTTCGTGACGACGCTGGGAGCGTTCGGGATTGTGGCCGTGCTATCCGACGGCGGGAGGGATGCGGATTTGCTGGACGATTATCGCGGCTTATTCTGGCGCCGGCCGGTCGTGGCGGCCGTGTTCACCGCAATGCTGTTCTCACTGGCCGGGATTCCCGTCACGGTGGGGTTCGTCGGCAAGTTTTATCTCGTGGCAGCCGGCGCCTCAGCCGGGTTGTGGAGCCTGGTGGTCATTTTGGTGGTCACCAGCGGCATCGGTCTTTTCTACTACTTGCGAATCGTGGTGGCGATATACAGCGAGGCCAGCCAGGCGAAGGCCGGTCCGGTTATCGGAGCGCCGGCCGTGGCGGCGTTGATCTTTCTCACGGCGGCGCTGGTATATCTCGGATTGTTTCCCCAACCTCTGCTGGCGCTGATCCGCGGCCTGACGTTCGGATGAAGCGCGGATAGCCTCGTCTTCAGCGGTCAGGAACCAGCTTCCGCGTCGTCTGGAAATGCACTCCGGAGCGGGACAGGAGGGATAATGGAACAGAGGGCACACTTCAGCTACAAGAGGTCTACCGATGCTGGAGACAGAACTGTTCGCATTCCTGGAGCGCACGTCGGACGCGGCTTTCGCGGTAACCGAGCAGGGAGAGATCTGCTCATGGAACAAAGCGGCTGAGAGGATCTTCGGCTACGCGGCGGAGGAGGCGCTCAACCGCACATGCTTTGAACTCCTGGATGGTCTCGGGGCGTTGGGGACGCACGTCTGCACCGGCCAATGCAGTGTTCAGATCTGCGCCGCGCAGCAGTTGGAGATCCCCGATTTCGACCTCCGCGTAAAGACCCGCTCCGGAGACAGGCTGTGGGTAAATGTATCCACAATCGTCTTCGATGAGCCAAGGAGGAATCGGAGACTGGTGGTGCACCTGGCGCGCGACATCTCACATCGCAAGAGGAACGAAGAGCTGCTGGGGAAGCTGATGGAGATCTCCCAGCAACTGGCGGCGTCTTCGGCGGACATGGATGGCCTGGCGCCGGTGGCTCCACTCTCGGACCAGGAACGCCGGATCCTGAGGCTTTTCTCGAGAGGCAAGAACTCGGCGGAGATCGCGCGTGAACTCGAGATTACGCTTCCCACGTTGCGCAACCACCTGCACAGCATCAATGGAAAGCTGAGGACACACAACCGTTTGGAAGCCGTGATGCACGCGATGCACCGCGGCCTCATTTAATGCGCGGCAATGGAGCGCTTGTGATCGATCGTCTTCAGGAGCTTCTCCAGGGAGCGGCTGAAGGAAGCAACGCCGTCCGATTCGAGCTTGTCCAATAGCGCCTCGAAATTCACGCCGACGCCGCGAATGCCCTGAAGCGCCGATTCGGCCTCGGTCCAGCCTTCGGCCGCCGTCGCGCCGCGGATCCGGCCGTGATCCTCGAGAGCGCGTAAAGTCGCGGGAGGTAGCGTGTTGATGGTTTCCGGCGCGACCAGATCTTCCACATACATGAGATCCCGATAGGCTGGATTCTTCGTACCCGTGCTCCCCCACAAAACGCGCTGGGGCCGGATGCCTCGATCATGAAGAGCGGCGAATCGCGAAGAGGTGAAGATCTCGCGAAAGCGCCGATAGATCAGGCGGGCATTTGCGATGGCGGCTCGTCCACGCAGAGCCAGCGCGGCGGGTGTTCCGATCTTCTCGAGTTCCCGGTCCACCGCGGTATCGACGCGGCTGACGAAAACCGACGCCACCGATGCAAGTTGGAGCGGATTATCCGCGCGTCCGATTCCGTCCAGGAACGCGTTCACAACGGCGTCGTACTGGCGCATGGAAAAGATCAGGGTGACGTTGATGTTGATCCCCCGCGCCAGGGAGTCCGCTATGGCGGGAATACCTTCATTCGTGGCGGGGATTTTCACCATCAGATTGGGACGGCCGATCTCGCGCCACAGGCGGGTAGCCTCATCGACAGTGCCCTTCGAGTCGTGGGCGAGACAAGGGGACACTTCAATGCTTGCATAGCCATCGGCTCCCCCGGTATTTTCATGGACGGGCTTCAGGAGATCACACGCATCGCGGACATCCTCGACGCTCAAGGATTCGTAGACCGACCGGGCATCGAGCTGCGTGGCCGCCAGACGTTCGAGAGCATCGCTGTAATCATTCGTCTCATCGATTGCGCGCTCGAAGATAGTAGGGTTGCTGGTGAGCCCCGTAATCCCGGATTGTTCGATCAGGCGCTTCAATCCGCCGCTTCGGATCAATCCGCGACTAATGTAATCGAGCCAGAGCGATTGCCCCGCCTGACGCACCCCTTCAACCGGATTCATGTTGTGTGAGCCTCCCAAATTTCAATTTGCGGCATACCGGGCCCGCAAAGAAATAGATCGTTTGTCACAGCGCGAATTCATTCGTCATGGAGGACGTGAATGAAATGTTTGCAAACGAGTCCTGACCCCCGTCGAACCAAACGTCCCGCATTGGATGACAAATGAATCATTTCGTTCGCTCGCGCGGCGAACGAAAATTGTTTAAGGAGGCAGATGCAATACGAGATGACGGCGGCGGAAGGCCGCAAAGAGTGGCTCTTGAAGCACATGGGAAAGGGTTCAACGGGGCCTACGGCAATGGTGGCGGCGCTGCGGCGGGATGAGGATCGCGGCGAACTCGAGAAGATAGTCGGTCCGTGTGAATGGAAAATTACCTGGAGCGGGACTTGCGCGGCGGCAATCGAGGCCGCGCGGCGGAGCGAAGCTCCAATAGTCATTAGCGGACGCACGTTTCCTGATGGCGGGTGGAAGGACATATGGGGAACGCTGCGCACATGGGAAAACCCGCCGATGTTCATCCTGGCTTCGCAGCTTGTGGATGAGTCATTGTGGTCGGAGGTTCTGAATCTCGGAGGATACGGTATCCTGTTGAAGCCGCTTCATCCCGAAGAGGTTGTCCGGACCGTGCACGGCGCCCTTATGACATGGCGGAGCGCGCGAAAGGAAGGCGCGTACACCGGCACGACGCAGTGTCTGGAGCATTGAAAGGAGGAGAGATGTCTTCAGTAACAGTTTCCCTGGGTTATGCGGTGACTTTGGCGTCACGGCACGAGGTGGGTATCCGCACTCTGGCGTTCGAAGTAACGCGGCCGCAGGACTTTCAGTTTGTCGCGGGCCAAACGGCCGACTTGACTTGGATCGATCCGCCGGAGACGGACGACGAAGGGAACACGCGCACGTTCTCGATCGCCAGCGCGCCGCATGAGCCGCGCCTGATGTTTGCGACGCGGTTGCGGGATACGGCGTTCAAGCGCGTGCTTGAGAAGACCGCTCTCGGATCGGCGCTGCGCATGGAAGGACCATTTGGCAACCTGACGCTGCACAACAACGCGAAGCGGCCGGCGGTACTGATCGCCGGGGGCATTGGCATCACGCCTTTCCGCAGTATCGTGCGGAGCGCGATGAACAATAAGCTGCCGCATAAGATTCTGCTCTTTTACGCGAATAAGAGCGTGGAGACAGCTCCTTTCCTGGACGAGTTCACGGCGATCGCAAAGGAGCATCCGAATTTCACGTTTATCCCGACGGTGGATGAGCCGCCGCCGTCCTGGAGCGGGGAAAAAGGACACATCAGCGCGGAGATGATCACGAGGCGCCTGAAGGACATCACGTCCGAGGGTTCGGCGGGTCCGATCTGTTATGTTGCCGGGCCTCCGCCGATGGTTGCATCCATTCGGGTAGCGCTGAAAAAAGCGGAAATCGACCCGGACGACATCCGCACCGAGGATTTTTCCGGCTACTGAGCCGGGGCGCTGGCTCCACTGGACACGAGGAGGTAAAGAATGCCGGAATCCATGTACCCACTACCAACGAAGGAATTCGCAAACCGGCGCCGCGAACTGGCTCCGGCGACGCAAGCCGCTTTCGAGACCTTCAGCCGCACGGTGTTCGCGGATGGCGCATTGCCGGCGAAGACGAAGCAACTGATTGCGGTGGCGGTTGCGCACGTCACACAGTGCCCCTATTGCATTCGCGGTCACACGAAAAACGCATTACGGCACGGAGCGACCCGGGAAGAAATCATGGAAGCTATCTGGGTCGCGGCCGAGATGCGCGCCGGCGGATCGTATGCGCATTCCTTTCTCGCGCTGGACGCGATGGAAGAAGCGGCCGGACAGAGCAGTTGAGTCCGGCGCGCTTCCTTTAGGGCCGCGGAGGCTTAGCCTGCCTGAGGCCAAGCGATGGTAAGCAACAAAGCACTGTCCTCGATAGCCACGACATCGTGGGCCATGCCGCGGTCCAGAACCAGCACGGAGCCAGTGGGCAGGTCAAATTCCTTACCCGCGGCATGCATTCGCAAGTGCCCCTGGACGGTCTGCACGGAGATGCGGCCCGCCGCGTGATGTTCGTGGATCGTCGTATTGGCCTGGAGCGCGATAAGGACGATGCGGAAGTCATCGTACTTCACGAGGGTCTTGGCATTCCGGCCGCTTTGCCAGTAGGATTCCTCGCGCAGTTCATGGATCTGCGCGGAGAGATCGAAGGTGAGGGACGGACCCGCCGTCACTTCCGGCGCGCGTGCGTCGCCACGGGACGTATCGTGTTCAGGCATGCAATTTTCCTCTCGTATGGCTGGTGTGGGACTGCAGGTACTCTCTCAACGCGACGGCGTTGTTGTGCTCGGTATCATGAGAGCTGTAGATGAGCGTGACCGGGCCGCGAAGCGAGGCGTCACGAATCGGCGCCCAGCCTTCGGGATGGCGCTCGAGTTCGGCGAAGTAACGCCGCTGGAACTCGGGCCATTTTTGCGGATCGTGACCAAACCAGCGGCGAAGGGCAGTGCTTGGTGCGACATCCTTGAGCCATGCGTCCAATTGCAAATCGGTCTTCTTGATGCCGCGCGGCCAGAGCCGCTCGACAAGGAATCTTGTCCCGTCCTCCGGCGCTGCTTTCTCATAGGCTCGTTTCAGTGTGATCATTGCACCTTCTCCCGGGCGGCCGCATGTTCGCCTGGCTGATAGGTTCCGGCCACGGTGCGGAAACTGACGGCCAGGCGGTTCCAGCCATTGATCGCGATGACGGCCATGGTCAGATCGGCCAACTCTTTCGCGCTAAACTCGCGGCAGGCGGTTTCATAGGCCTGGTCGGGGACGTGATCATGGCTCAACAAAGTCACGGCTTCGGTCCAGGCGAGGGCCGCGCGTTCGCGCGCGGTAAAGAAAGGCGCCTCTTTCCAGACCGAGACCGCGTAGAGACGCTGCTCGGTTTCGCCTTCGGCACGGGCATCCTTGGTGTGCATGTCAACACAATAGGCGCAGCCGTTGAGTTGCGAGGCGCGCAGCCGTACCAGTTCGAGTAGTCTCGCATCGAGCCCGGAGTTTCTGACATAGCGCTCGACGGCCAACATTGCCTCGATCGCTCCGGGCGCCACCTTACGGTAGTCAAGTCTTGGTTGCATCGTATCGGTCATTGCGTTACTCCATCGTCATTGTAAGTGAGGATGCGTCCCCAGGTCGCCGCCGTGCCCCAGAGGCCCGAACGCAGGCATTCGAGCTGGACGATCTGGCTGTGATCGACGAACAAATTGACTTCCGGGCCGTAGTTCCTGACGTACCACGAAAATACGTCGGGGTCGGCGGCTTCAAACATAATTTTCTCGAGACCGAGCGCGTCGGCGAACTGCGCGGGGACTTCCGTCCGCCAGGTGCGGACGCTTTCCGTGATTCCCTCCGATTCGATCATGATCTGGTAGGCTCCGGCATCGAGGAACTTCCGCGCCAGTTCGATGGACCACCGCGGATCGCGTGTGCCCTCGGTTTCCAAAGCCTCGGCCTGGGTGGCGCCTCCGGCTCCGAACTGTATTCCGACTTCCGGCTTGGCCTTCAGGCCGCGCTTGCGCACATTCTGAATCAGCCGGAGCCAGTCTCCCGCGGGAATGGTGATGAACCCGCAGGAGATCTCGATGATATCGAAGCCCACCTCGCGGCACTCTCCGATATAGCGGTCCACGGCTCCGGCGCCCTGCGTGAGAATATGCTCGATGAAGCCGCCCGTGGACACCAGCACATTGTGGCGATGGCAGAGATCGAGCAGTTCCGTCAACGCCTGGCGCGGGATCAGCGTGAAGGAGCCGCCGGCGAACTTGAGAGTGTCTATATAATCTCCCATCGTTTCCAGAACATCTTCGAGGTAGCGCTTGCCCATGGGGGTGTAGTAGGGTCCGCGGATCTCGGTGATGCCGGCGGAGCGAGGCTTCCCCTGACGGTGGTTCCGGTTCAAGAAAGAAAAGGCATAGTCAGTCATGAATTACCTCACTGCTTTCATGCGGCACATGGATAGCGCCGAGCAGCCGCGCCAGGTCCGAAGCGCTCGTGTTCTCCAGATTGAAGACCGCTCCGGCGATGGCCTGGCGCTCGGCGTCCGCCGCGTATGGGCCGGCCAGACGTTCGAATTTTGCGAGCGCCATTTCCCATGTCATGGGATGAGTGAAGAACCCCGGATAATCCCGCATCTCCTTTGTGAATGCGCGCCCGCCGCGTAAACGAATCGTGATGCGGCACGGCATTTCATTCGGAAAACGCTCCGAATAGCTGGTGTTCGCGCTTACCTTGACACGGCGCAGGAGTTCCTGCACATCGGAGCGGCGGATGCGGCCGGCGCCGTACTGTTCCGGCATCACTGCACCGTCGAGAATGGCTACCGCGAGGATGTAGGGCAGACTATGGTCCGCCTGTTCCTTGGTGGCGATGCCGGAAATCTTGTCGCCTTCCTCGCCGCCTCCGATGATGTGGTAAGCCACATCGAATATTTCAAGGCCGATGGATTCGACTTCGGCGGGCTCGAATTGATGCCGCTGTTTCAGTTCGAGGACGCCTTCAATTGCTGTCTGCGAATGGATCTCGGCATTATATTTCTTTACAATGGTGCGCTTGACACGATCGAGATCTTCGCGTGACCAATCGATCTCGAACAATCCGGTGATCGCGTCCATCAGCCCTTTTTCCCCTTCAATTACCTCGAGAGGGCCGGTTATTCCCTGCCGCGCCAGGAGCACGGCTTCCATTGAGCAGCCAGCCATGAAGGGATAGGCCAGACCCTTCCAATGCGAGAGCTTTCCGGTTCTGGTCACGCGCAGTGCGTTCAAGGCCGTGCCGCTGATGGCAATCGCGTGAGCGGCTTTCGAAGCATCCAGTTGCAGGGCGCGGGAGGCTCCGGCCGCAACAGCATACGCCCCCTGGACAGTGTGATCGAAGCCTGCCGCGCGAACCGGCGCCACATCGCTCAACCGGCACTGTACCTGGTAGGCGACCGCCAAAGCGGTCATGAGATCACGTCCGCCGGTTTGTGCGTATTCAGCGGCGGCCAGCACTGGAGCCAGGTTGTCGCTCGGATGACAGGTTTCCCCTTTCGCCAGATAGCTGTCATTGAAGTCCAGATAGCGCACCAATGCTCCGTTGTGAAAAGCAGCCCGCGCGGGCGAGGAGCGTCCGCCACCGGCCAGAGTACATGGACCGCCGGTATCAAATTCAGCCAGATTGCGACGAATGATTCTCGCCGGTTCGCTGTTCAGCGCTCCGATCGCGCAGCCAAGACTGTCGAGAACCCTGATTTTCAACTGCTGCCGCGCAGTCTCAGAGAGTTCTTCGTACGACGCACTGACGGCGAATTGAGCAAGTTGTTCCACTGCTGTCATCGGACGCTCCGGAGTTCTTGATTCCACTGTCGCGGAGAACCGGCTCGTTGGGAATAGTTTTTTTGTCACCTGACCGGAGACGGATATCACCCGGCATGCGTTTGTCACAGTCTTCGGGACAAAAATCATACAGACCTGAATGTCCGGCGGGCAGTAAACTTGGGTGAGTTCGGATCACCGCAATGTCAGAAAGACAGGAGAAAGCCGTACTTCCTGGGGTCGAAACGGCACGGTGGAGAGCCTCCGGCCTGGACGATCTGATCGAACACATCACCAGCCGCCATCACGCATACATTCGAAGCGAACTGCCGTGGATGGAGCGCGCCATCGCG
>JABAQT010000070.1:0-9347 GCA_019187195.1 Bryobacteraceae bacterium | reverse complement strand
TGCGCTGCCTGTCACAATGCGGCGGGAATTGGTTTTCCGGGAGGCGGCAGTTTGGGGCCGGACCTCACGAGAGTGTATGCAAGATTTGGTCCGGACGGGCTGAATTCATCCCTGGAAACGCTCTACTTTCCAGCCATGATTCCTATCTACGGGCTCCGCCCGCTTACACAGGACGAACGCCGAAACCTGTTCGCCTTTTTTCAAAGCATCAGCCAGAAACCGGAAGAATCTCATACGGTGACGACCGGCGGGCTGGCGCTGGCCGGCTTGGTGATCTTGCTCGCCATCACCGGTGTTGCCGGCCGGCATCGCCTGAAGCCTGTGCGCCAGAGGCTGGTCGAACGGGCGCGGCTCGAAGGCGGGAGGAGCGCATGAGCTGGATCAAGGACCTGGTGGATCCGAAGGCGCGTACATGGGAGGCGTTCTACCGCAACCGCTGGCAGCACGATCGCGTCGTACGCAGTACGCATGGCGTCAACTGCACAGGCAGTTGCTCGTGGATGATCTACGTCAAGGATGGAATCGTTACCTGGGAGATGCAGGCAACCGATTATCCGCGTCTCGAGGCGGGCCTGCCGCCGTATGAGCCGCGCGGCTGTCCGCGGGGGATCACATTCTCCTGGTATGTGTATAGTCCGCTGCGGATCAAGCATCCCCTGATCCGTGGAGTGCTGCTCGACACATGGCGCCAGGCGCGCGAGAGAAACGCTGATCCGGTGGACGCGTGGGCGGAGATCATGGAGAACGCGGAGGCCCGCCAGCGCTACCAGGTGGCGCGCGGCAAGGGGGGATTCCGCAGGACGAACTGGGAAGAAGCGCTCGAGATCGTTGCGGCATCCATGCTCTACACCGCCAGGAAGTATGGCCCCGACCGCGTGACGGGCTTCTCGCCGATACCCGCCATGTCGATGGTGAGCTACGCGGCGGGATCGCGTTTTCTGCAGTTGTTTGGGGCCGCGATACTGAGCTTTTATGATCTGTACGCGGATTTTCCGCCCGCCTCGCCGGAGACGTGGGGTGAGAAGACGGATGTCGCGGAAAGCGCCGACTGGTTCAACAGCAAGTACATCGTCTCGATGGGCAGCAACCTGAACATGACGCGCACGCCGGACGCGCATTTCGCCATCGAGGCGAAGCACCAGGGAACGAAACTGGTGGTGCTCTCACCGGATTTCAGCGAGGTATCGAGGCACGCTGATTGGTGGATTCCGGTGCATTCGGGCATGGATGCGGCGTTTTGGATGGCGGTTGATCACGTAATTCTGAAGGAATTCCACGTGGAGCGGCAGACGCCCTATTTCGTGAGTTATCTGAAGCAGTATTCAGACAGCCCGTTTCTGGTGGTGGTGGATGAGACGGGCGGGGAGTACAAGGCGGGCAGGTTTCTGCGCGCGGGCCAGCTATCCCGGTACAAGGAAGTGGAGAACGGGGAGTGGAAGTTTTTGGTTTTCGACGCGAAGAGCGGCGAGCCGCGCATGCCTCGAGGCTCGATCGGCAGCCGCTGGCAGAAGCGCAAAGGGCAATGGAACCTCGAACTGAAGGACGAGTTGGACGGCGCGGAGATCGACCCCGCACTGAGCCTCTTCGCGACGCGCGACGCCGAACTGAAGGTGACGTTTACGGACTTTGGCGGGAGCGCCCCCGTGCAACGCGGCGTTCCGGTGAAGTACATCGACACGCCGGCGGGGCGGGTGGCGGTGACCACCGTGTACGACCTGCTGATGGCGCAATACGGAGTCGGGCGCGGGCTGGGAGGCGAGTATCCGCTCGATTACAACGACGCCGGCGCGCCTTACACACCCGCATGGCAGGAGAAGTTCACCGGCATCGGCCGCAATACCGTGATCCAGTTCGCTCGCGAATTCGCGACGACCGCGGAGAAGACCGGAGGCAAGTGCACGGTGCTTGTCGGGTCGGGGGTGAACCACTGGTATCACGCCAACCTGCACTACCGCGCCTCGATCGCCGCGCTCATGCTTTGCGGATGCATCGGCGTGAATGGCGGAGGATTGAATCATTACACGGGGCAGGAAAAACTTGTGCCTGGGGCTTCATGGTCGGCGCTGGCCATGGCGCTCGACTGGAGCGCGCCGCCGAGGCTTCAAAACGGGCCATCCTTCCACTACGTTCACAGTGATCAGTGGAGATATGAGAGAGGCCCGGCCGAATCTCAGCATGGTGGAGGCTTGTATTCCCGTCACGTAATGGATCAACAGGTAGATGCGGTGCGGATGGGGTGGCTGCCGTTCTATCCGCAGTTTGATGAAAATCCGATCGAGGTGGTCCGGCGCGCGGAGCAGGAGGGCGCGAAGACGGCCGCGGAGATCAGGGACTGGGTAGTCACGCAACTCAGGAACAGGCGTTTGCGGTTCGCCGTGGAAGATCCGGACGCTCCGGAGAACTGGCCGCGGGTCTGGATCATCTGGCGCGCGAATGCGATCCTCTCGAGCGCCAAAGGTCACGAATTCTTCCTCAAGCACTACCTTGGAACGCATGACAACGCGATCGCCGGGGAGGCCGCGAAGGGGATGGTGGAAGAGGCGGTTTGGCGGGAACCGCGCAAGGGAAAGATGGACCTGGTGGTGGACCTGAACTTCCGCATGGACACCTCGGCCCTGTACTCGGATATCGTGCTGCCCTCGGCCACCTGGTATGAAAAGGATGACCTGAACACCACGGACCTGCACTCTTACATTCATCCGCTCGGAGCGGCGGTTCCACCCTGCTGGGAATCGAAGACCGATTGGGAGATCTTCAAGGCTCTGGCGGCAAAGGTAAGCGCGCTGAGCCGGACGCAGTTTCCGAACCCTTTCCGCGACATTGTAGCCACACCGCTGCTGCACGATACCGAAGACGACCTGGCGCAGCCGGAGGTAAGAAACTGGCATCGCGGTGAATGCGAGCCGGTTCCCGGCAAGACGATGCCGCATTTTTCGGTGGTGGAACGGGACTACGCAAATCTGCATCACAAGTTCTGCTCGCTTGGGCCGCGTCTGAAGGAGGAGGGCGTGGAAGACCGCGGCATACACATCCCCATCGAGGATCTGTATGAACGGTTTGCCGCCGCCGCGCCGAAATACAAGTGGGGCGGACGGGAGTATCCATCGCTTGCCGAAGCGATTGACGCGGCGAACGCCATCCTGCGCTTCGGGCCGGAAACGAACGGCGAGATGGCCTATCGCAGCTTCGAGGCCCGCGAACGGGAAACAGGTTTGAAACTGGTGGATCTCGCCGGCGGCAATCGCGGCATCCACTACGACTTCGAGACGCTCAAGGTCCAACCGCGCAGGATTCTGACCAATGCCTGCTGGTCGGGAATCACCAACGAGGGACGGCCATACAGCTCTTACTGCCAGAACATCGAGCGGCTGGTGCCATGGCGCACGCTCACCGGACGCCAGCACTTATATCTCGATCATGAAGCGTACCTCGCGTTTGGGGAGAACCTGCCGACATTCAAACCGCGGATCTCGGCCGAAGCTTCGCTGAATCTGGTGAACAGCCCGGCCGAAGGCGGGTGCGTGATGTTGAACTGCCTGACGCCGCACGGGAAGTGGCACATCCACAGCACATACTCGGACGATCTGCGCATGTTGACTCTGTCGCGCGGCATCGAGCCGTTCTGGCTGAACGACAAGGACGCGGCGGAGATCGGAGTGCGGGACAACGATTGGGTGGAGGCCTATAACGACAACGGCGTCGTGGTCACGCGGGCAGTGGTGAGCGCCCGTATTCCGAAAGGCGTGAGTCTTTTTTATCATGCGCCGGAGCGGAGCATCGCATTTCCGAAATCGCCGCTGCGAAACAGGCGCGGCGGCGGAACCAACAGCGTCACGCGGCTGCGTCTGAAGCCGGTGTTGATGGCCGGCGGCTACGGGCAGCATTGCTACCGCTTCAATGATTACGGTCCCGCCGCCTCGGACCGCGACACTTACGTGCTGGTGCGAAAACTGCCGGGGAAACCCCAATGGTGATGACGGGCGGGGGAGGGAAATGAACGTACGCGTACAAGTTTCGATGGTGTTCCACCTGGACAAGTGCATCGGGTGCCACACATGCAGCCTCGCCTGCAAGAACCTTTGGACGAGCCGTCCGGGCGCCGAGTACATGTGGTGGAACAACGTGGAAACCAAGCCGGGGACGGGATATCCCACTCTGTATGAAGACCAGGAGGAATATCGCGGCGGCTGGGAGGTAAAGGACGGCGAACTGAAGCTGAAGCTGAACACGCGCGCCGGCGAACTGCTGAATATCGCCTACAACCCCCGCCTGCCCGCGCTCGACGATTACTACGAGCCCTGGACCTACACGTATGCCGACCTCATCGACGGGCCGGCGCAAGAGGATCAGCCGGTGTTCAAACCGGTTTCGCTGGTTACCGGCAAGGAGATGGAAATCGAAGCCGGGCCGAATTGGGACGACGACCTGGGAGGTTCGGGAATCTATGCGGCCAACGATCCGAACCTGAGTTCGCTCAGTGACGAGCAGCGGCGGCAACTGCTGAACGTCGAGCGGGTTGTGTTCTTCTACCTGCCGCGTATATGTAATCACTGTGTCAATCCAAGCTGCGTGGCCGCGTGTCCGGCGGGGGCCATCTACAAACGCGGGGAGGATGGAATCGTGCTGGTCAGCCAGGAAAAGTGCATGGGCTGGCGGATGTGCGTTTCTGGATGTCCCTACAAGAAGGTCTACTACAACTGGGAGACGGGCAAGTCGGAAAAGTGCATCCTGTGCTATCCGCGCCTCGAGACGGGGCAGGCGCCGGCGTGCATGCATTCCTGCGTGGGGCGCATCCGCTACCTGGGCGTTCTGCTCTACGACGCCGATCGCATTCACGACACCGCTGCGCGCCCCAATCACGAACTGGTGGATGCGCAGCGCGAGATGATTCTCGATCCGTTCGATGAGGAGGTGGTGCGGCAGGCAAGGGCGGACGGCGTTGCCGAACACGTGATTGAATCGGCGCGAAAATCGCCGGTGTTCAAGTTCGTCAAGAAGTGGAAGATCGCCCTTCCGCTGCATCCCGAGTTCCGCACTCTGCCGATGCTGTTCTACGTTCCGCCGCTGTTGCCGGTGACCGGGACGATGAGCGATGAGGGGTTGTATGAAACCTCTTCGGATTTCTTCAGTTCGCTCGAGAGCGCGCGTCTGCCGATTCGCTACATGGCGAACCTGTTTTCCGCCGGGGATGAGGAGCAGGTGACAAGGATTTACAGGAAGCTCATGGCGGGACGGTATTTCAAGCGCGCGCAAACCGTGGGCGATATTGACAGCGGGAAGATCGCGCAAATGCTCACGGAAGCCGAAACCACGGCGGAGGAACTCGAGGAGATTTACGAGTTGACTTCGCTTGCCGGGTTCGACGACCGCTTCGTCATCCCTCCGTTTTCACGCGAGGCGGCAATCGAACTGGTGCAGATCACGCAAGCCCGCCAGGAAGGCGGCGGCATGGGCTTCGTGCGTGAACCGCGGCGGGGGCTATAGCCGTGTACGGGCACTTCGCCACCATCGTGAGTTATCCCGGTATAGAGACCTGGCGGTCTCTCGATGCATTGATCGAGGGGCTGGCGGCGAAGTTCCCGGAATCGTCGGCGATGATGGTGAAGTTTCGCGAGGCGGCGGAATCGCTGGGACAAGACGCACTCGAGGAGGTCTACCTCGAGACGTTCGAGATGCGGGCGGAGTGCGCTCTCTACGCCGGCCACCAGATCTTCAGCGAGGATTGGCGCCGCGGCGCCTTCATGGCGGCTCTTAAGGAGCAGTATCGCGTTCATGGGATCTCCATCGGGCTGGAATTGCCGGATCACCTGAGTATGCTGCTGCGATACCTGGAGTCGCTCGCGCCCGGCGAGGAAATGGAGGAGTTGATCGGTGACTGCATCATTCCGGCGGTGCGGAAGGTGCAGGCGGCAATCGAAGGCAGGAGCCCCTATAGCCACGTCCTGGAAGCGCTGCTGCACTGTCTTCCTCCACGGCTGGCGAGTGAACCGGAGTTTGAGGAGATTTCATGCAGGACTTCTTCTTTATCGCTTTTCCCTATATTGCACTGACTCTCGCGGTGGGCGTGGGCATCTACCGGTACTTCATCCACCGCTTCACGTATTCGAGTCTCTCCTCGCAGCTTGTCGAGAAGAGGCAGCTTTTCTGGGGTTCGGTGCCATGGCACTACGGGATCACGCTGATTCTCATCGCTCATCTGCTGCCGTGGATCTTTCCGGGCGCGAGCAGGGCGGTGCTGGGAAACCAGACACGGCTGGCCGTGCTCGAAGTGACGGGCATCGCGCTCGGCTTATATTGCGTGTTCGGAATCGTGACGCTGATCGCGCGCAGGCTTCCCAACGACTCACCGGCGCGCGCGGTCACTTCGCCGATGGATTGGATTCTTCTGCTGGTGCTCGCCTACCAGGTTCTGAGCGGGGTGGGCATAGCGATGTTTGAACGCTGGGGCGCGGCATGGTATTTGAGCACGGCCGTGCCCTGGCTGCGGTCACTGGCGACCCTGCACCCGAATGCGGACACGGTAACCGGGCTGCCGATTTTCATCCAAACGCATTTTATCAGCGGCTTTGTGCTGATTCTGCTGTTTCCGTTCACGCGTCTGGTGCATATCTTCGCCATTCCGTTCGAATACCTGTGGCGGCCCTACCAGGTCGTGATCTGGAACCGGGATCCGCAAATGCGCCAATTGCCTGTTCTGCATGAGATCGAGACATTCCCGCATACGGCTCCGCTCGCTCCGTGCGAAGTGCAGCGCCGCCAACTGCTGACCCGGTTGGGCATACTGGTGGGCGGGATCAGCGCGGCGATCGTCGGCATTCCAAGCCTCGCGTTCCTGCTGGGTTTGCGAAAGGTGCCGGAGGTGTGGCGCACACTGGGGGCGGCTGATAGTTTTCCGATCGGGGAGACGGTGCAGGTTTCGTTTCTCGATTCCACACCGCTTCCCTGGTCCGGCGTCACCGCGAAGACAGCGGCCTGGCTGCGCAGGGAAGGCCCGCAACAGTTCATCGCCTTCTCGATCAACTGCACGCATCTTGGCTGCCCGGTGCGCTGGCTGCCGAACGCGAACCTGTTCATGTGCCCATGCCACGGCGGAGTGTTTTACAAGGACGGCACGGTGGCTTCTGGCCCGCCTCCGAAGCCGCTGGCCACCTATCCTGTGCGGTTGAGAGATGGGAACGTGGAAATTCTCACCACGGGGCTGCCGATTACGACGGTTTAGGAGAGAGTACTTGCGCTTACTGAAGCAACTCTGGCGCTGGTTTGACGAGGTCACCGGCTTTTCCAAATCGCTCGGTCCCGTCCTGACTCATCCCGTGCCGCGGGCTCGCAGGAGCCGGTGGTTTTACGTGTTCGGAAGCGCGACACTGACCGCGTTCCTTATTCAGGTGGTGACCGGAATCGCGCTCTCGAGCGCCTACGTGACCGGCTCGGGACAGGCCTACGACAGTCTGCATTTCATCAACAGCTTCCCGATCGGCAGGGTCGTTCGCGGCATTCATTACTTCGGCGCCTCGGCGATGATTATCCTGATCGGCCTGCACACCATCCGTGTGTATCTGATGGGCGCGTACAAGTACCCGCGACAGGTGAACTGGCTCACCGGCGCGGGCCTGTTGCTGTTCACGCTGCTGATGGCATTTACCGGGCAACTGCTGCGTTGGGATCAGATAGGCTTCTGGACGGCGGTGGTGGCCGCCGAACAGGCCGGCCGCGCTCCACTGATTGGAAACTGGCTGGGCCATTTCATTCTCGCCGGAAACACAGCCGGCGGCGCGACGCTCAGCCGCTTCTTCGCCGCGCACGTATTCTTCATTCCGGCGTTGATCTTCGTGTTTCTCGCGGTGCATCTCTATCTGGTGGTGTACAACGGCATCTCGGAACCGCCCGAGGCCGGCAGACCGGTAGATCCGCGAACCTACCGCGGGTGGTACCACGAGCTATTGCAGCGGGAGGGCATACCTTTCTGGCCACATGCGGCGTGGCGCGATCTGTTGTTCGGAACCATTGTGGTGGTGTGTGTGTTTCTGCTGGCTCTGTTGGTGGGCCCGCCCGAACTCGGTAACCCGCCGGATCCGTCCATCGTTTCGGCATCGCCCCGGCCGGATTGGTATTTCATGTGGTATTTCGCGTTGCTGTCGTTGATTCCCAAGTGGTCCGAACGGTGGGTGATCATCATGGGACCAATGCTGTTCGGCCTGTTCCTGATTCTGGTGCCGATTCTCGGCGGGCGGGGCGAGCGCAGTCCTCTGAGGCGGCCGTGGTCGATCGTGCTGGTGGCTTCGGTGATCGCGGTGGTCGCGCACTACTGGGCCATGGGAATTCGCGCCCCGTGGTCGCCGCGCCTGGACGCTCCGCCTCTGCCAGCGGCGGTTGTGGGTGTGACGAGCGGTCCCATCGCCGATGGGGCGCGCGTCTTTTATGACAAGGGCTGTGAGTATTGCCACACTGTCTCGGGCTACGGCGGCATTCGTGGCCCGGATCTATCCGATGCCGGAGACCGCATGAGCCCGGCGCAGATGGCGACACGAATTTTCAGCGGCGCCGAGAATATGCCCTCCTACCGAGGGGAGTTGTCGGAGGGGGAGTTGAATTCGCTGCTCGCGTTTCTGGCCTCGCGCCATATTGTGCAGCCGCCCAAGCCGCCGGTGCTCCGTACGGAAAGATGAGGGTCATGCGGCCGGCGTTCCGGAGCGGCTTGCCGATTCCAACAGTTTGGTCCAACGGCCGAAGACGGTTTCCGCAATCTCGCACAGGCGAAGTGCGTCGAGATCCGGATCCACGGGAGCGGCCAGGTCAGAGACATCGGGCCGGTTGACCTCCTGGCCGAGCCAGTCCTTGATCATCGCCGGCGTGACTTCAAGGTGAAACTGCAGGCCATAGACGTTGCCCAGGCGGAACGCCTGGTGGCGGCATGAATCAGAATAGGCGAGCCAGTCCGCTCCGGCCGGGAGGTCGAACGTCTCACCGTGCCAGTGGAACACATTCTCGGGCTGATGGAGACCAGTGAACAGCGGATCGCGCCGCCCCGCTTCCGTCCAATGCAGGTGCGCCCAACCGATCTCCTTTACGGCGTTGCGGTACACTCTCGCTCCGGCCGCCTTGGCGATCAATTGTGAGCCAAGACAGATGCCGAGCACCGGCTTACCGGCCTCGACGAATTCGCTGATCAGCCGTAGCTCCCGCCGGATGTAGTCCGCGTCGTCGTTGGCCGACATCGGCCCGCCCATGAGAATCAGGCCCGCATTCGAGAGGGAAACGGGAGCTTCGGGGTCTCTATACAAATCGACGTAGCTGTAGCCGGCATCGGCACGGTCAAGAGCAGCGGCCAGTGTTCCAAGGTCCTCAAA
>JABAQT010000009.1:59243-70497 GCA_019187195.1 Bryobacteraceae bacterium | reverse complement strand
GCGGGACCGCCGCTGAAGCAATGCATGACACCGCCAGGGTTGGGCGGCGCCCAATGCTGCTCGAGCAAGGCGAAGGTGTCGTCCCAGGCTTCGCGGGTGTGAATGATAACGGGTTTCCCCGTCCGGCGCGCCAGGCGCAATTGGTCTTCGAAAACCGCGCGCTGCGTCTCACGGGGAGAGAAATCGTAATGGTAATCCAGGCCGATCTCACCGATGGCCACCACCTTCGGATGCGCGAGCAGAGCCTCCAGGGAGGGAAGTGTCGCGAGAGTGGCTTTGGCGGCATCATGCGGATGGACGCCCACGGTGGCGTAGATGGACTCGTGACGGTCCGCCAGGCGGATGGCGGCATCGAGGACGGGCGGCCCGTCCCCGGTGCCGATAGCCAGCAGAGTGCCCACTCCCGCCGCCCGCGCCCGCTCGATGACGGCTTCCCGGTCATCGTCGAACTGCTCGCTATCGAGGTGGCAGTGGGAGTCCACCAGGCTCATTTCAGACGGGCTCCGACGGGCACATCCTCGAGGAAGGCGGCCAGCACCGGCGAACCGCCCTCGAGGGAAGCGGCCACAATCATGCCCTGCGAGGTCAGCCCGCGCAGTTTCCGCGGTTCGAGGTTGGCGGCAATTACCACTTTGCGGCCGATCAACTGATCCGTCCGGTACGCCAGAGCGATGCCCGCGACGATGCTGCGCGGCTGTGCTTCGCCGATATCCACCGAAAGATGCAGCAGTTTATCGGCCCCCTTCACCTTCTCGGCCGTCAGCACCTTGCCCACGCGGAGGTCCACCTTCACGAAATCGTCAATCGTGATGGATGGTGCGATGGGCGCGATGGCGCCGCCGGCTGGTTGCGGCGTATCCTCTTTCTTCGCTTTGCCCACGAGCGCCGCCTGGCGTTCCTTCTCGATCGCCTCGAGTTCGATCATCTTCGGGATGGCTGCCTTCGCGTCGATGCGCGGGAACACGGGACTCGGCGTTCCAATCGGCTGGCCTGGCGCAAGCTGGCCCCATGCCAACTGATCGATCCGTACGGACTGGAGCGGTTCGGTCATGCCAAGCTGCCCCCAGATCTTGTGAGCGGCATCCGGGATCACCGGCGCAAGCAGCGCGGTGGCGATACGGGCCACCTCGGCGGCGGCGTAGAGAGTGCCATCCAGGGAGCGCTGCGCCTCGCTGTCCTGCTTCTTGATGAGCGTCCACGGCGCCTGGGTGACGATGAACTTGTCCACCATGCTCAGCAACTGCCACAGAGCCTCCAGGCCCTTTGAAAACTCGAAGGCATCGAAAGCGGCGCGAAACGCCTGCAGCGTGTCCCCCGCCTTGGCCGCTATCCCGGCGTCGATATCGGCATGGCCCGGCGGCACTTTCCCGAGGCGGTACTGATGGATCATGCTCAACGTGCGCGACACGAGGTTGCCGAGCCCGTTGGCCAAATCGGCGTTGGCGCGTCCGATCAGAGCATCGTAGCTGAAGCTCGAATCCGCGCCGAAGGGCACGTCGCGCAGCAGGAAGTAACGCAGCGCGTCGATGCCGATCACCTCCTGAATCGGCGTGGCGCGCACGATGGTTCCCCGCGACTTGCTCATCTTCGCGTCTTCCACCAACAGGAAGCCATGGGAGAAAATCTTCTTCGGCAGAGGAAGACCGGCGGCCATGAGGAACGCCGGCCAGTAGATGGCATGGAAACGCAGGATGTCCTTGGCTATCAAATGCAGGTCGGCGGGCCACAGATCGAGCCCATCCACCGCGCTCATGTAGGTGATCAGCGCGTCGAACCACACATAGAAGACGTGCTTGCCCTCCACCGGAACAGGGATGCCCCAGGTGATATTGGTGCGGGTGATGGAGAGGTCGTTCAACCCCTGCCGGACGAAAGAGATGACCTCGTTGCGGCGAATTTCCGGCTGGATGAAGCCCGGGTCCTTCTCGTAGAGTTCCAGCAGACGGTCCGCGAAAGCCGACAGCTTGAAGAAGTAGTTTTCCTCGGTGACGGTTTCCGTGGGACGCCCGCAATCGGGGCAGGGATCGCCGGGCTTGGCGTCATTGACGTAAAGGTTGTCGTGGAAGCAGTACTGTCCGGTGTAGGCGCCCTTGTAGACGTAACCGTTATCGAGGCAGCGCTGGAACAGCCAGCGGACCACTTTGTGATGGCGCGGATCGGAAGTGCGCATGAAGTGGTCAACGGACAAACCTGTCTTTTTCCAGGTCTCTTCGAACTCCCTGGCGATGATGGCGGCGTATTCGGAGGGCGTCTTGCCCTGGGCCAGCGCCGCTCGCTCGACGTTGAGGCCGTGCTCATCGCTCCCCGTGACGAGGACGGCGTCGAAGCCCTGCATTTGCTTATAGCGCTTGATGGTGTCGGCCACCATGGTCGAATAGAAATGGCCCAGGTGCGGGGCGGCGTTGACATAGTAGATCGGGACTGTGAGGTAGTATTTCATCGGGTGTTCTTGAGGTACGCCTGGTTGGCGCTGGTGATGATTTCCCGCAGCGGCACGCCGGCGGCAAGCGCGAGCGCGCGGCAATCGTCATACTCCGGAGCGAAAGCGCCGCCCGCGGAAATCTTCATCCGCACCGTTCCGTGAGGCGTTGTGACTTCCACGAACCGGCGCGGCTGGACACGGCGCTCGGCGCGGTAAAACCGCAATCCGAGGGTGCTGGTTTCCGCGAAAACCACGGCGGCGATCGATTCCTGTGTTTCCGGGGTGGCGATGACGCGGAGCAGCGTGCCCTGCCGGTTTTTCTTCATCAGCAGCGGTTCGAGCGAGACGTCGAGCGCGCCGGCCGCGAACAACCGCTCCATCGCGTAGCCGAGCACCTGCGGAGAGGCGTCATCGATGTTCGCCTCCATTACCGTAATGGTCGTGGATTCGGAAGCGTCCGCCCGGTCCCCGATGGTGAGCCGCAAGACGTTCGCCTGAACCGGAAAATCCTTGTCGCCGGCGCCATAGCCGGTGGCGCGGATCGTCATGGGAGGCATGGCGCCGAAATCGCGCGCCAGTGTTACGGCCAGCGCGGCGCCGGTGGGAGTGGTGAGTTCAAAGACCGGGCCGCTTGCATAGACCGGCTTTCCGGTAAGCAGCAGCGAGGTGGCGGGCGTGGGCACGGGCAGAACGCCGTGCTCGGTTTGCGCCGTTCCGCTGCCCGTGTTGATGGGGGAACAGTACACTTCCTCGATGCCGAGCAGGTGAAGACCTAGGCATGCTCCCACAATGTCGCAGATGGAATCGACGGCGCCTACCTCATGAAAGTGAACCTTTTCGATGGACGTACCGTGCACTCTCGCTTCCGCCTCCGCCAGCGTTTGGAACACACGCGTGGCGTTCTGTTTCACCTCCGCCGGCAGACCAGCCGCGCCGATCATGTCCACGATGTGGTGGAGGTGGCGGTGCTTATGTTGCGGTTCGTAGTCCACGGAGAACTTCGTGGCCGTGATTCCTTTTCGCTTGGTGCGCTCACAGCGGAACGTGGCGCCTGTCGAAAGTTCGTTCAATCCGGCGATCAACTGGTCCACCGGAGCCCCGGCGTCCACCATCGATCCGATGCTCATGTCACCGCTGATTCCCGAGAAGGCATCCCAGTATCCGATTCTCATCCTGGCCGTTTCCTCAAATCCGTGAGCGTGTGCCGGGCGGAGTGCGGCGCGGCGAATCCGCTCCGAGTGCCCGTAGTTACAGGATAGCAATCGTCATCGCGGGTCGCCCACCCAGACGCCTCCGCGAGCCTCTTTCATAGTGAGGTAGGCCGCTTCGGGACGGATCACGAGGGACTGTTCATCGGCGGAGACCCCGTAAGGGGAACGCTGCGCCTGGTGGAAGTGATGAACAACCCAGCCTGGCCCCGTGTTTCCGCCGGTTGCGGGGTTGATGCGCGCCGCGTACAGGCAGCGAAACATGTCCTCATCAGACAGGAAGTAGAGCAGCTTGCCATCCGGGGACCACCGCGGGTAGCCGGAAAAGGAGAACCCGTCGGTGATGGGAACAGGCCCCTCGCCGCGCCCGGCGGACATCACCATGACGCGATGTACCCCGCGGTTGAACGAAGCGAGCGCGATGAAGCGCCCGTCCGGCGACCAGTCAGCGTTGGTGATGCCTTCCGCCTCGCCGGCAAGGGCGCGGCTTTCTCCGCTCGAGAGGTTCAACGTGCGTAAGTACATCTGACCTGTGTCCGCTCCGCGGGCGCCGTACAGCAGGATGTTGCCGTCAGGTGAAAAACTGAACAGGCGCAGGCAACTGTTGCAGGGGACATCCCGCCGCGCGCCACTCGCGGCGAGGACCTCGACGGCAATGCCCTTGCCGCCGGCCTCTCGCAAGCACGCAAGCGTCGATCCGTCGCGGGAAAAAACCGGAGACCACGTTGTAGTATCGGCCACGGGCGTGTCCGAGTTGCGCCCGGGATCGCGTAGGAACACACGGAGGGAACCATTCCTGGGGGAGACATATGCCATCCTGCCGCCGCTTGCCGGGGCGGGGAAGTACTCGACGGCATCCGGCGAAGCGGCCACCACCCGCATCACGCCCGCGGTCCTGCCCGTGTTTGCCTCAAGCGGCAGACTCCAGATGCGCTCGCCGCCCGTAAGTCCGGCAAAGACGATACGGCCATTCTCCGAAGTCGAGGGCTGCGATTCTCTTCCCACTCCCTTGGTGATGCGCCGCGGCAGCCCTCTCACCTTGAAACTCGAACTCAGCTCGATGGCCCACAAGTTGCTTGTTTCACCGAGAACTGCCTCGAACAGCACGGCGTTGCCGTCGCGCTGCCAGTGCCAGGGCGGACCATACTCGAGTCCCATTAACCGCGGACCTTCCGTCAGAACTCCGGTATTCACCGGCGCGGAGCCATCAACAGGCGTCACCCACCAGTCGGGAGCGGCGGGAGACTCGCCGGAGCCGTGCCGTGGCCGGCCGACGAACAACAGATGCCTGCCATCCGGGGCCCAAACCGGTAACTGCGCGCTCAGGAAATCGCCGCGAAGTTGCCGGATGGAGTTGGTTTCCAGATTGGCGACAAACAGCTTCGAATCACCTCCGCCATCCGTACGCCCCGGAACCCAATAGGCAACCGACTTTCCGTCCGGAGAGATGCGCGGCCCGCGTCCCCCGGAAGCCACCTTCCTCGGCCGTCCTCCGCTTACGGAAATCACAAACACTCCACCGCCATCCTGTTCGGAACGGTAAGCCACCAGGTCTCCTTGCGCGGAAACAGAGGGCTGACGGTCGTCAAACTCGCCGTGCGTCAGTTGCACCGGCATCGTGCCGGCGGCCGGTTGCATCCAGAGATGCATGAATCCACTCGCGCCGCGATCGGATGAATAGACAACGAGCCTGCCATCCCCGGTGATGGCGGGATCGATGCTCATCGTTTCGGGAGGAGTCAAACGGCGAAAATTGGTCAACGCGGTGAGCGGGTCCGAAACGCCGCCGCCGAAACCGAGCGGGTTCCAGTAGCCGAGCCCCGTGCCCAGGATCAGGCAGGCGGCCGCGACAGCCCAGGGCAGAACTGTCCGCCGGGGAGCCGGTGGAGAAGACTCACGCGCGGGCAGCGGCGGAACGGGCGTGAACGGAGCCGCGTCCCCTTCCTCCGCGTCAGACCATCGTCTTCCTGTAAGCCGGTCACGAATGATAGGGACATAAATGCCCGGCGTCAGGCCGATGAAGATCGGATCGTCGGCGCCGTCGGTGCGGTAATAGCGCCTTAGCCTGTGATCGGCGCGGCGCGCAACAGCACGCAGCAGGTCGAGTTTCTTGCGGTCCTCATCGAGCGACTGATTCGCCAGCCACGCGTCCATCAGGCGATGTTCCACCAAAGCGGACGCCTCCCCCGACACGGCCGCCTCGACACAATACTGGAGCAGCTTCGCGCTGCGCGTCGCGCCCTTGAAGGCGTCGCTGTCGAGAATCCGCCGCAGTTGGTCCCGAATGCCGTCCGGGGTGAGTTCGCGAACGCTGTCTGTCATCACGAAGGCTTAGGCCATCTTAATTCACGGCTATCGCCCATGTCCGGGCCGCGCCGCCAATTGCCCGGCATGTGGGAGGACAGATAATATAACCATCAATGTTCATCGTTCACGTTCACGTCCACGTCAAGCCCGAGTTCACCGATGCCTTTCGCGCCGCCACCATCGAGAATGCTTCACACAGCATCCGCGAACCAGGCATCGCCCGCTTCGATGTGTTCCAACAGGCCGATGACCCTACGCGATTCCTGCTTGTCGAGATCTACCGCGCGGCGGAAGCGCCCGCTCAGCACAAGGCGACCGCCCATTACGCCGCCTGGCGCGATGCCGTTGCGGGCATGATGGCCGAACCTCGATCGAGCGTCCGGTACGTCAACCTCTTCCCCGAAGAAGGCCGCCAGCAGTGACTTTTGAATTCGCCACCAGCGGACGCATTCTGTTCGGCCCGGGAATCCTTCCCGAGGCAACCCGGGCGATACCGCCTCTCGGGCGGCGCGCGCTGCTCGTTACCGGCCGCGCCGCGGACCGCGCCGGGCGCTTCATCGCCCTGCTCGAGTCGGGCGGTGTGGCGGCTGTCCCTTTCTCCATCCCCGGTGAGCCTGAAATTCCGCGCATCCGCGAGGGTGTGCGGCAGGCGCGCGCCGAACAATGCGACATGGTGATCTCCTTCGGCGGCGGCAGCGCAATTGACGGCGGCAAGGCGATCGCCGCTCTGCTGCCCAACAGCGGCGAGCCGCTTGACTACCTCGAGGTCATCGGCAAGGGCAATCCACTCGCCTCCCCGCCGCTTCCCTTCGTCGCCGTGCCAACCACCGCCGGAACAGGTTCGGAGGCCACGCGCAACGCGGTCCTCGCCAGTCCGGAGCACCAGGTGAAAGCGAGCCTGCGCGGCGCCGCCCTGCTCCCGAAACTCGCCATCATCGACCCGGAACTCACCTTCGGCCTGCCGCCCGCCGTCACCGCCGCCACCGGTCTCGACGCGCTTACCCAACTCATTGAACCTTACACCTCAGTCCGCGCCAACCCGTTGATCGACGCAATCTGCCTCGAGGGCATGCGCCGCGCCGTGCGCTCACTCCCGCGCGCCTTCTCGCACCCTGAAGACATCGAAGCCCGCGAGGATATGTCGCTCGCCGCCCTCTTTGGCGGCATTGCTCTGGCGAACGCCGGTCTCGGAGCCGTGCACGGATTCGCCGCTCCCATCGGAGGCATGTTTCCCGCTCCGCACGGAGCAGTTTGCGCCGCCCTGCTGCCCCACGTGACGGAGGCCAATATCGCCGCCCTCGAGCAGCGCGCGCCCGACAGCGGCGGACTCGCGCGGTATCGTACGGTGGCGGGCATTCTCACGCGGAACCCTCAGGCCGAACCTCGCGATGCCGCCGCCGGCTTGCACAGCCTGTGCCGGAGCCTGCGCGTCCCTCCTCTGGGCGATTACGGAATCACCGGGTCCCACATCCCCGCTATCGTCGCCAAGGCATTGCAAGCCAGCAGCATGAAGGGCAATCCCATCCCCCTCACAGCCGAAGAACTCTCGCTGATCCTGAAACGAGCCATCTGATATGTCCCTGCATAACAAAGTCGCCATCATCACCGGAGGAGCCACCGGCATCGGGCTCGGCATTGCCCGCATCCTCGCCATGAAGGGAGTGAAACTCGCTCTCGTCCAGCCCACGCCCGAGCACTTCGCGCAAGCCGCCGATTCGCTCGCCGGGGCGGAGGCCGTGGCCCATATCGCCGACATCTCGAACCGCGACGCGGTCTTCCAGATGGTGGCCCAGGTCGAACAGCGCTTCGGCCAGATCGACATCCTGGTCAACAACGCCGGCCTCACCGGCAAGCCCGCCGTGCACTCGTTTCTCGAGTGCACTCCCGAACAACTGGACGCGATAGTCGATGTGAACCTCAAGGGGACCTTCCACTGTTCGCAGGCCGTGGCCCGCTCGATGGCGGCCAAGGGCGTACGCGGCTCCATCATTCACATCAGCTCCGTCGGAGCGTATGCCGCCCAGGAGTTCGCCTCTGTCTATTGCGCCACGAAGGCAGCGCAGGTTTCACTCGCGCAATCCATGGCTCTGGAACTGGCGCCTTACGGAATCCGGGTGAATGCCATCGCGCCCGGCGACATCCTCACCCAGGCCAATGCCGATATCCTCAACGACGTGAAGCAGAGCGGAGCGAGCGGCCGTTACGCGCGCGTCACCCCCATTGGACGCCGCGGCACGCCGGAAGACATCGGCAACGCGGTGGCGTTCCTCGCCTCCGGCGAAGCCGGTTTCGTCACCGGAGCGACGCTCCTTGTCGACGGAGGCTGGCTGGCCTATTAGGCACGCCGCCTGAAACGAAATGAAAGGCTTCGCCACCCTCGACTACATCGCCGTTGCGCTGTACCTGTTCGCCATTGCCCTCATCGGAAGTTCATTCTACCGCCGCGGAGCCACGGCCAAGGAGTATTTCCTCGGCGGCCGTTCCATGCCCTGGATCGCGGCCGGGATCTCGATTGTCGCCGCCGATCTCAGCGCCATCTCCGTCATGGGTTCGCCCGCCTGGGGTTACAAGAATAACCTGCAACTCATCTGGTTGCCGGTTGCCTATCCCATCTGCGCGCCCATCGTGATCCTCGTGTTCGTGCCCTTCTATTCCAGGCTCAATTTGTATACCGCCTACGAATATCTGGAGCGCCGCTTCAGTTTGCCCGTCCGGCTGCTGGTGAGCATGCAGTTCCAGGTTCTGCGCGGCTGGCACGTCGCGGTGGCCATTTACGGCCCCGCGCTTGTGATGAATCTGGTTACAGGATTCCCCACCTGGCAGTGTGTGCTGGTGATGGGCCTGTTCACCACGCTCTATACGACACTGGGCGGCATACGGGCCGTCATCTGGACCGATGTCATTCAGTTCTTCACCGTCACTTTGGGCATCGGCGTCATCTTCACCGTCGCCCTGCGGCGCGTCCCCGGCGGCATCCCCGCCGCCTACGAGGCCGCCCTCGAGGCGGGCAAATTGAGCTTCGTGAATCCTTCGCTCGATCCCACGCAGCTCACCAGCGTCTGGGCGTGCCTTATTGGGGGCATTGTCCTGAGTTTGGCGCCGCTCACCACGGACCAGGCCATTCTCCAACGGTTGTTTACCACCAAGTCCGCCAAGGACTGCCGCCAGACCGTGATACTCCAGGCTTGCCTCGTCGTGCCTATCATTTCCACTCTCTATCTCACCGGCACGGCTCTGTTCGCGTTTTATCACTTCCACCCGGAACGGCTTGAGGGACTCACGAACACCGACGCCATCCTGCCTTTCTTCGCCGTGCGCGAACTGCCAAGCGGCATGTCCGGACTGGTGGTGGCTGCTATTTTCGCGGCCTCCATGGCTGTCATGTCGGCGGGCATCAACTCCCTCACCACGGCGAGCACGGTCGATTTCTACCAGCGTGTCTTTCGCCCCAACCGCTCGCCGGAGCATTACGCCAAGGCCGGCCGCGCGGGCGCCGCATTTTGGGGTGTCGCGGTCACCTTCACCGGGTTGCTCGCATCGAAGGCCGGGGATCTCGTCCTGGCCTACAGCCGCGTGAGCGCAGTCGTCTCCGGACCCATGCTCGGCATCTTCCTGCTTGGAACGCTGACCCGCCGCGCTTCCGCGATAGGCTGCCTGCTGGGGGCAGCGGCGGGGATGGTGGCGGTCGGCTTCACCATTGCGATGACTCAATGGAGTTTTTTCTACCAGGGACCCATTGGTGTTGTTACCACCTTTGCCGCCGGCTATGCGGCGAGTCTCTTCACCGCGCGTCCGGCTCCGGAGAGGGTGAAAGGGCTGGTGATGGGAGCCTGAGGGGAGAGCGGCCTTTGCTACATCTCCGTCAGGGCCAGTTGTTCCCCAACCGGAAACCTGCCAGAATAAAGGAGTTTGTAGTTCCTCTACGGGTCTTATAGCAAAAAGGGGGTGAATAGGATTTGGCCGAAGTATTAGTCCAGGACGGAGAAACCCTGGAAAGCGCCCTGCGCCGCTTCAAACGCAAAGTGCAACAGGAAGACATCATCAAGGAGATCAAGCGTCACTCCTTCTACCTGAAGCCCGGCGAAAAGCGGCGCGTGAAGGAAGCGCTGGCTCGCAAGCGCAACCGTAAGCGCAAGAGCCGCGATATCGAATAGTCACCCTCCAAAAACAATATGGGCGCGCCTTGGAAATTCCGGGCGCGCCCTTTCTTTGCTGACCCCAGCTCTTGCTATTGGAGCGAACGCATCATGGGATGATCCACCTGCTTGAAGCCGGCCGGCACGCTGAACTTCGAGCCGTCCGCCGGCGCGGTCGAGAAGTTGTTCATCTCCATCACCATCTCCATCAGCACTCCCGAATTCGCCGCCTGCTGGTTTTCCTGAGCCGGGGGCGGAGGAGGCGGCTCTTCCTGCTTTTTCTTACGCCGGCCAAATCCCCCGAATCCACCGAGCCCGCCGAGTCCGATGCTCCGGCCGATGCGGCTGGCAGCGGAATCGGTTGCGGCTTGCCCCGCCGCCTCCTTGATCGAAGGCCCTTCCTGCTGCATCGTGGCCGGGTCGGTTACCTCGGACGCCTTTGCGGGATCCAGATTCATTCCCATCTTCGTGATCTGCTTAATGTGGATTCCCTTCAGCTTCTCCGCTTCCTTCGCCATCTTCTGGATGGAAGTCATGAACTGGGGATTGGCGGCCATCATCATCGCCTGTCCCGCCATCGCCGGGCTTGCCAGCGCGTTCGCCATCTTCAGCGCCAGCCGCTTCTGAAAATCCACCAGTTCCTGGTAGCCGGGGACCGAATCGGTGACCCAGATGGAACTCATCGTCTCCAACTGTCCCGCCTGGCCCGATTGCTTGTCCTTGGCTTCGAAAGTCATGGTCATGAGCACCTCGTGGGCGTTCACACCGTTGATGTTCTGAATCTTGCCGGTCTCCTTCACGTCGAACTTGTAGTTCAGTTCCGCCTGTGGTTCCGTCTCCTTGCGCTTGTCCTGCGTCTCTTTCATGCGCTGCTGCGCGCGCTGCATCGCCTTCTCCATGGCCTCTCTCATCTGCGCGAAGGTGATGGTGGACCAGGTCCGCTTCTCGAAATCGATCTCCGTGATGCTTTCCTTGTCCAGATCCCAGATCTGCGCCGTCCGGTCGTTGACGTGCGCCATGCGATTCCCTTGTACGATCACCGTGGACGTTATGGGTTCACCCACCCTCCGCAAGTCCTTCGAAAACACTCCCAGCGCGCGGCTCATCTGCATCAGCGCGCCGCCGGTCATCCGCGTGGTTTCGGTGTACGTAAAATCGGCCAGAAGCAGGGCCGGAGCCAG
>JABAQT010000009.1:0-59143 GCA_019187195.1 Bryobacteraceae bacterium | reverse complement strand
GACGTGAGGCTGGCGCCACCTCACCGCGGCGGGCGCCTGGAGGCAGCGCGCCTCCGACGCAAATCCCTGCCGCGCAATAGCTCCCCGCCATCCATTTGCGATAACCTGAGGCTTCGCGACGAGGAACATATGAAAGCGGCTTATTACGCGGAAAAGCACTCCATGCGAGTGGGCGAGTGCCGGCCTGTCGATCCGGGCGCGGACCAGGTCCAGATTCAGGTCAGCCACTGCGGCATCTGCGGAACGGACCTCCACATCTACCACGGCCATATGGACCACCGGGTCAGGATGCCCCAGGTGATCGGCCACGAAATGTCGGGCGTCATCCATGCCGTGGGCGCGGGCGTCACCAGTTGGAAGCCGGGAGACCGTGTCACCGTGCGTCCTCTTGATTATTGCGGCGAATGCCCCGCCTGCAAGGCCGGGCACAGCCACATCTGCCAGAAACTCAAATTCATCGGCATCGACGTCCCCGGAGCGATGCAATCGCTATGGACGGTGCCCGCGCGCACGCTCCATCGATTGCCGGATAACCTGACGCTCGAACAGGCGGCGCTGATCGAACCGATTGCCGTGGCCTGCCACGATGTGCGCATGGGCGAGGTGAAGCCGGGTGAGTACTGCGTAGTGCTTGGCGGCGGTCCCATCGGCCTCCTGGTGGCTCTTGTGGCGAAAGCAGCCGGCGCGAGAGTGCTCATCTCGGAGATCAATCCGTTTCGGCTGAAACTGGCCACCGAACTGGGCATTGCCGCCGTCAATCCGCAGGAAGTCAACCTGCCGGAACTGGTGGAACAGCAGACGGGCACGGCCGGAGCCGATGTGGTCTTCGAAGTTTCCGGATCCGCGGCGGCCGCCGGGATGATGACGAAACTTCCCCGGACACGCGGCCGCATCGTCATGGTAGCCATCCATGCACAGCCGCCGGAAGTCGATCTTTTCCGCTTTTTCTGGCGCGAGCTACGGCTCACCGGCGCGCGCGTGTACGAAGCCGCGGACTTCGACCAGGCCATCGCTCTCGCCGCGCGGAATGCCTTCCCGCTGGACCGGATCATCACGCGGACCGTACCCATGGAGGCCCTCAACGAGGCCTTCCACGAGATGCAGGGCGGAGGCGAAGTGATGAAAATTCTGGTGAGGTGCGAATAATGGGCGTCCTTGATCTTTTCAGGCTGGATGGCAAGATTGCGCTGGTGACAGGATGCCGCCGCGGTATCGGCAAGGCGATGGCCGCCGCGCTGGCGGAAGCCGGAGCGGATATCATCGGAGTCTCCCGTTCTCTCGAACCGCACGGCAGCGGCATTGAAGCGGAGGTCAGCGCCCTCGGCCGCAGGTTCTCCGCCTATACGTGCGACTTCAAGGATCGCGCGTCCGTGAAATCGTTCCTCGAAACAGTGACCGCCGAACATCCGGTCATCGACATCCTCGTAAACAACGCCGGAACCATTCTCCGCAAGCCCGCCGCCGTGCATCCCGACGAATATTGGGACGAAGTCATCGAAACCAATCTCAACGCGCAGTGGCTGATCAGCCGCGAAATCGGAAGACGGATGGTGGAACGCGGTTCCGGCAAGATCATCTTCACGGCTTCGCTGCTCACGTTCCAGGGCGGCATCACGGTTCCCGGCTATGCGGCGAGCAAAGGCGCCATCGGGCAACTCACCAAGGCTCTCGCCAACGAATGGGCCGGCAAGGGCGTCCAGGTGAACGCCATCGCCCCCGGTTACATAGCAACCGACAACACCGAGGCGCTGCGCGCCGACCCGGTGCGCAACCCCGCCATCCTTTCGCGCATTCCCGCCGGCCGTTGGGGTGAACCCGGCGATTTCAAGGGCACGATTGTCTACCTCGCATCCCGCGCTTCCGACTATGTCAACGGGGAGATTGTGGTAGTGGATGGGGGATGGATGGGGAGGTGACGGATGCGGAAAGCCCGGCGATGAAACTCCGTAAGCACGAAGGCAAGCTCAAGATCGAACACAGCATTCTCGACGGCGTGAAAGCGATGCTCGCCCGCCTGCTTACCGCCAATCCGGAGATCCGCAGTGTCATTCCCGGCGTGATCAAACGTGTCCGCGACGCCAGGGGCAGCGAGGTGAAGGTGCGTGTCACCGTCCCCACGCAGAACGGCTGGAAGGCTATCGCGCTGAGCAACGGCGCGCGCCAGGAGTTGTTCATCAGCACACAACTCACGAAAGAGGCGCTCGAGAAGGCGCTGCGGGATGCCGCGGACACTCAGGGTTGAACCGCGAGATTCCGTTCTTCGCTTTGCTACCTCGTAATCGACAGCGACCGCCAGCTCATATTCCCCGCCGCGTCCCAGGCCCGGATGGTGATTATGTTGCTTCCGGTAAACAGCGGCACATCGGCAATCCGCCAGTTCGCCGATCCCTCGGCCACGCCGCCGCGGTTCCCGTTCGCCACCCAATCGACCAGCACCACTCCGAGATTGTCAGCGGCGGCGCCTACGATTGTGAATGACGGCTGAGCCGTCGTAATCGTGGAACTCGCCGGAAACAGGACATTCAGCGCGGGAGCCTCTGTATCGGCGGCAGGCGGCGGTGGCGCATAATCCACGTCGATCGAAGCGGCCGCCGTCTGCCCCTGCGTATCCGTGGCAATCACGGTGATGTGGTTCGTACCCGCATCGAGCGGTATGGGACTCGTAGTCCATGCCGCGCTTCCCAGCACCTGACCGCCGCTGCCGCGCGTGTTCAGCCATTGGATACTTGCCACCCGTCCCGGTGGTCCAGCGGTTCCCGAAAGCGTCACCGACGGCTGAGCGCTCACATAGCGGGCCGCCGCGACCGGAGTTACGATCCGGATCGTCACGGGCTGCGCCGGAGGTGGAACTGGCGCGGTGGGTGTGGAGACGGACTCCCGCGTGATGCGCAGTTCCCTTGCCGCCGTTCCGCGCGCACTGTCCACCGCCGTAATCGTGAGTACGTTCTCGCCCATTTGCAGCGCAACCGGGCCGATAGACCAAGGCCGCCATCCCTGCGCCGTCCCCGCGCCGCCGCGTGCATTCGTCCAGGAAACCCGCACCGCCCCTGTTCCGCCCGCGGTGGTCCCGGAAATCGTTATCTGGTCTGCCTGTGTCGTCAGAAGATTCGTGTCCGGCTGCGTCACCACCAACGTCAAAGGATCCGCCGCGGGAGGCGTTGCAGGATTCACCGGCGGAGTCACGGAAGACGTTCCATCCTGCGCCTTGTATAGTTGCTGAATTGCGGAGATGTCTTCATTCCTCAGCCCCGTCACCAACTGGTAGTAGGGATACATTACCGACTGCGGATTGTCGGAGTGCCCCAACCCCAATGAGTGGCCCAGTTCATGCAACACCACGCTGAACAGATCGACATTCGTTCCCAGCCGCCAGAACTCATCGTCATCGAGGTGCAGGTCTCCGGCCACCGGTTCGCTGTTGGGCGGGGCGGGATAGAACGTGTGCGCCAGCGTGTGGCCGGGTCCGTCAAAAGGGTATCCGTCGCCGTGGTTGCCTGCCGCAAACAGGATGTTGATGGTCTGCCTGGCGTCGGCTGAACTGCCGGGAGCGAAAGTAATCTTCACGTACTTCGCCCATTCCTTCATGGCCCGCAGCACTTCGCCCTGCACCTGGGCGGGCGTCAACCTCCCCGTATAAGACGAGAAGAAGTACCCTAGATTTGCCGCTCCGAGCCCCGCGCCGTCCCAGCCCTGGCTCACCTGCGCCACAATCTGGCCGATCCGGCCCGTTCCGGCGAGCGCTCCTCCGCAAACCTCAACGGGCCGGCCATCCGCCAGTTCGCGCGATACGGGAAACAGGTACGACACCTCGTCCCATTCCGCCAGACGCGCCAGGCGCGCCTCCGGTCCCTTCACCATGAGTTGCCAGCCCACCAGATCCGGATTACCGGCCACCTGCAGCCCCTCTTTCGAGACTATGGCGTCCATGTCCGCGCGAGCTACGTCAGGGTAAAACTCCACCAGGATTGCCTGCTCCTGCTCACCCCCCCTCAGAAGCCCGGCGTCCACCAGCAGCGGACTCACTTTCTGTTCAGGTTGCAGGCGTCCCTTCCAGGCGAGTTCCAGCCCATCGAGTACAGCGCCGTCCGGAACGCTGGCGATTAATCCGCGCTCCGGAACGAGTTGCACCACACGCGCTCCCCGCGCCGTCAGGTCCGCAACGTCCTGTCTCCCCGGCGCCCGCGGGTAGACGAGCAGCCAGTGCCAGTGATCCGAATTCTGCCGCTTCTCCACCACCGCCGCCCCTCTCGACCGCGCCGCCGCGCCACTGGTCTTCAGGTACACCCCCGGCTGCGCGTACAACGCCGGAATTCCAACCTCCACCAAGAGGACAAGCTGCAGCGTTGTTCTTAACTTCATGTTGCTGAAAGACTTATCGATATGAATGAGAGTAATTCTATTCTCCATGCACTTACTTTCCGGGCTAGAAAAACTCTACTCCCGCCGGGGTGTTCGCCCTTATGATCCCGCTTCTCCTCTTCATCTCCGCCTCTCTCTCCTTCGCGCAGACGCCTTCCTTCTCCATCGATACCGTCGCTGGATCCGACCCCGCCTCTTCACCCGCCGGCACGCTCCTGGATGTTCGCGGCATCGCTATCGGCCCCTCGGGAACCATCTTCTTCTCCGATGCCGCGCGCCATCAGGTCTTTCGCATTCCGGCTTCCGGCGAAATTACCCTCCTTGCCGGCACCGGCAGTCCCGGCTTTTCCGGCGATGGCGGCGATGCCGTTTCGGCCGCTCTCAATCAACCCTACGGTCTTGCCGCCGATGCGGCAGGCAACGTCTACATCGCCGACCTTCAGAACGCTCGCGTCCGGCGCGTGGACGCGAAGGGCAGGATCACCACCGTGGCGGGCGGCGGAGCGCTCGCCGTGGGCGTCATCCCCACACTCGCCGTGGCGGCTTCCCTCAAAGCTCCGCGCAATCTCAGCCTCGACAGCGCCGGCAACCTCTATATCTCAGACTTCCTGGACCATCGCGTCCTGCGCCTCGGCGCCGATGGAAATCTCACCGCCGTGGCCGGAAACGGCACTGCCGGACCCGCCGCCGATTCCACCGGCGCCCTTGCCGGGTCACTCGCCTACCCCGCCGGCATCTTCGTCGATAGCGCCGGAGTACTTTACATCGCCGATAGCGGCAACCATGCTATTAGGATTGCCGCCGCCGGGCTCATGACCACGGTCCGCATACAGGATGCCTCGTCCTTCCTCAACCTTCCGGTCAGTGTCTGCGCCGACGCCTCCCGCAACCTTTACGCCGTCAGCAGCGGCTTTGACGAAGCCGTGCGCATTACACCCGCCGGCGCCGCTACTGTCCTCGCAACGGACGCTCGCGACCTCGCCTGCGACGCCTCGGGCAATCTGCTCATCGCTTCCGGCGCCTCCATCCGCAGATTGTCGGCATCGGGCACCTTCACCACCATTGCCGGCGCCCGGGGACAGTTCCGGGGAGAAGGCGTGCCTGCGACGGAGGCTCTGCTCTACGGCCCAAGCGATGTTCAGGTGGATTCCAATGGGGCGCTGGTGATTACCGATACTCGGAATCACCGCGTGCGCCGGATCTCGGCCGGCATTATTTCGACTATCGCGGGAAACGGAGAAGCCGGCACGGAGTTTCTGTCCAATCCGCAGGCGGCCGCCCTCGGCCACGACGGCAGCATCTATATCGCCGATACCGGCAACCACCGCGTCCGCCGCCTTTCGCCCGATGGGCGGTTGACCACTGTTGCCGGTACAGGCGTGGCGGGCTTCAACGGTGAAGCCGGCGATGCGCTTCGCATCCAACTCAGCTTCCCCTCGGGAGTCGCCGTTGATCCTTCAGGCCAACTCCACATCGCCGATACCGGCAACCATCGCATCCGCCGTCTTATCTCGAATGGATCGCTCGTTACGGTCGCCGGAACAGGGCGCAAGAGTTTCTCCGGAGACGGGCTCGGCGGGCTGCTCGCGAGTTTCGACACCCCTCGCGGCATCTGCTTCGACAAGGACGGGAACCTCTACATCGCCGATTCGGGCAATCACCGGATTCGCAAGATGGCTCCTTCGGGCATTGTCACCACAGCGGCTGGAGACGGCCGGATATCCGGGCTCAATCTGCCCTCCGGCGTTGCCGCCTCGGATTCCGCGCTTTACATCTCCGATACGGGAAACCACCGCATCCGCATGCTTTCCGCCGGCGGGGAGCTTGCAACCATCGCCGGCGTGGGTACGGCGGGTTTCGACGGCGACACGGGTCCGGCGCTTGCCGCCCATCTCGACGAACCGGCGGGCATCTCCGTCGATGCCTCGGGAAACGTCTATGTCGCCGACCGCGCCAACCACCGCATTCGCAAGCTGACACCCGCGGCCACCTCCACCGGGGTTCCTCCCGCTGAGTTGTCCGACGTCCGCGTATCGAGCGCGGCTACGCTCGATAGCACCGCCATTGCGCCTGGAATGCTAGTCACCATTCAAGGCGCATCCGTGGGCCCCGCCTCTCCATCGAGCGGCGTGGTGGGGCCCACGGGACTCCTCGAAACAACGCTCGGCGGAACGGAGGTGTTCTTTGACGGAAAAGCAGCTCCCATTCTCTATGCGCAGGACAACCTCATCAACGCCCAGGCGCCTTACCAGATCAAGGGGCAGACCTCGCTGATCGAGATCCGCCGCGCGGGCGCCGCCATCGCGAGGGCAACCGTGAAACTCGCCGCCGTCGCTCCGGGAATCTTCACATCCGCGGGCGGTTCCGGGCCGGCTACCGCGTTCAACGAGGACTACACGATCAACACCAGCGCCAACCCGGCTCCCCGCGGGTCCCTTGTTACGTTCTATGCCACGGGGGAAGGACTCACGGATCCGGCGGGTATGGATGGAAAACTGGCGGCCTCTCCCTACCCCGTTCCCCTTGCTCCCGTGAAGGTAACCATCGCCGGCGAACCCGCGGAACTGGCTGCTCTTGCTTCAGGGGCTACGAGTCCCGGAGTTCTGCAGGTCACCGCGCGCGTCCCGGCACAGGCCGCACCCGGCGCGCAATCGCTGGTCCTCTCGGTGGGCGGAACCGCCTCGCAGGCGAACGTGACGCTATTTCTCAGGTAAGGATGGCCTGGCGCTCCCAGGGCCGGCGCGGAACTCCCTGGTCGCGGTCCTTGACGCGGTCGTAAAGGTGCAGTTCGTTGACTGTCCCCAGCGACTGGTTGTACAGGCTCACCAATCCCAGCCCTTCACGCAGATCTTCCTCGAAGTTGTGCAGCGCGTGCAGGTGGGCCGCCGCGGCCGGAACACGCTTTCCCCCCGGGGTGAGCCAGAATTTTTGATATCCGCCATCGCACAACAGCGCAAGCCCGGCGCCCGTCAGCACTCCGGCTTTCGCGACGTGCGGCGCGCCGCCTTCCTGCTCCGTCACCACGGCGGCGCATCCGTTCCTGCTGACCCGCATTCCCCCACCGGTCTCGGGCTGCACGGTGAAACCCTGCTTTCTCAGCCCGTCCATGAGTTCAGAAAACGAGGACACTTGCGGCTTTTCGTGGCGAAAGAACATAAGTCCTTATTGTAACTTGAGGCGCCTCTCGCGGGCTATGCTAGGATGCCAGGGTGCCTTACCTGATTGCTCTCGACGAAGGAACCACGAGCGCGCGAACGGTTCTCTACAATGAGCGTGGAGAGCGGCTCGCCATGGAGTCGCGCCCCATCGCCAGCGTCTACCCGCAACCGGGTTGGGTCGAGCAGGATCCCATGCGAATCTGGAGCGCGCAGATGGAGTCGGCGCGCGCCGTGCTCGACCGCACGGGCATCTCCGCCTCCGCCCTCGCCGGCATCGGAGTCACCAATCAGCGCGAAACCGCCATTGTTTGGGACCGCGCCACGGGAGAGCCTGTCTACCCCGCCATCGTCTGGCAATGCCGCCGCACCGCGCAAGCGTGCGCGGAGTTGGCTGCCTCCCACGGGGACAGGATCACCGCCAGAACCGGATTGGTGGTGGATCCGTATTTCTCGGCCAGCAAGATCCACTGGATCCTCGAAAACGTTCCATCGGCCCGCGAGCGCGCCCGCGCCGGAGACCTGTTGTTCGGCACCGTCGACGCCTGGCTCATCTGGAAACTCACCGACGGCGCGGTTCACGCCACCGATCCCTCCAACGCCTCCCGCACCATGTTGTTCAACATCGAAACAGGCGATTGGGATGATGAGCTTCTTTCGTTGTTCGATGTCCCCCGATCCATGCTTCCGCGCGTGCTGCCATCGAGTTCCTTCATCGCTTACGCCGCGGGAGGGCATCTTGGGGCCGCCGTTCCCGTGACAGGCATCGCCGGCGATCAACAGGCCGCCCTGTTCGGCCAGGCCTGCTTCCGCCCGGGCCTTTCGAAGAACACATACGGCACCGGATGTTTTTGTCTGCTCCACACCGGCGGGACGCGTCCCATCTCCCGCAACCGCATGCTCGCCACACGCGCCGCCGAGGTGGATGGGGCCCAGTTCGCCATGGAAGGGTCCGTGTTCACCGCCGGAGCGGCCGTGCAGTGGCTCCGCGACAGGATGGGCCTGATTGCCCATGCCTCGGAATCGGAGGCGATCGCATCCGCGGTTTCCGGCAATGCCGGCGTCTATATGGTGCCCGCCTTTGCCGGGCTTGGCGCTCCGCATTGGGATCCGTCCGCCCGCGGGACTATCACCGGCATCACGGCGGGCGTCACCAGCGCCCATATCGTTCGCGCCACGCTCGAGAGCATCGCCTACCAGACGCGCGAAATCATAGAAGCCATGGAATCGGACAGCGGCGAGCGGGTGACCGAACTCCGTGTCGACGGAGGAGCCAGCGCCAACAACTTCCTCATGCAGTTCCAGGCCGGCATTCTCGGCGCGCGCATCGTCCGGCCCGCCGACATCGAAACCACCGCGCTCGGCGCCGCGTATCTCGCCGGCCTGGCCGCGGGCGTATGGAAATCCACCGGCGAACTCGAGAGCTTCTGGCGCGCCGGGCGGGTTTTCGAACCGGCGATGAGCCAAGACGAACGCGAGCGCCTCTGGGAAGGGTGGAACACCGCCGTCCGCAAGTGCCGCGCCTGAAACTCGACACAGCCGGTCCTGACGCGGCGCCCGCCATCAATCGAGCCGCGCCGGGCGCCGGGAAAGCCCGTCTTCAGTCCACGAAGCCGCCCGCGCGAGGACCCGGTTTCCACCGCAGAAGCCACCGCTCGAGGCGCGCCATCAGCGCGCCTGCCGCCAGCACGAATACGGCGAGGATCGCCATTCCGGCGAAAACTCCGGTCGTGTCGAAGACTCCTTCCGCCTGCGCGATCATGTAGCCGATGCCGCTCGAGGAGCCCAGATACTCTCCCACCACCACGGCAATGATGGCAAAGCCGAGCGAGATCTGGAGGCTCGAGAAGATCCAACCGAGAGCGCTTGGAATCAGGACATGCCGGGTCAACTGCCGCTCATTCGCCCCCAACATGCGCACGTTGTCGAGCAGCACCGGATCCACATCCTTCACCCCCTGATAAGTGTTGAAGAAAACAATGAAGAAGACCACCGTCACTCCGAGCGCCACCTTCGACCAGATGCCCAGTCCGAACCACAGCAGAAAGATGGGCGCCAGCACCACTCGCGGAAGCGAGTTCGCCACCCGTATATAGGGATCGAGCACGGCCGAGAGCAGCGGCCGCCGCGCCAGCAGAAATCCTCCCAGCACGCCGGCAAGACCGCCGATGGCGAAGCTCAGCAACGCCTCCGCCAGTGTGACGCCGAGATGCGTCCAGACTCCGCCGCGCGCGAACAACTCCCACACCCTGCCCACAATATCGCTTGGCCGGGAGAAGAAGAATCTGTCCAGCACGCCCAATGCGGCTCCTGACTGCCACAACCCGATCAGAACCGCCCCCACCAAGATCCGGCAGGCGAGCACCTTGCGCCTAGACACGGGTTCTCAGTACCTCCTGGCGCAGGGAACTCCAGAGTGCGCGATAGATTTCGGCGAAGTCCGCATCCGTCCTGATGTCGATGAGATTGCGGGGACGTGCGAGCGGGATGGCGTGCCTCCCGATAACATGGCTGCCGGGCCCGGCGGAAAGGATCACCACCTCGTCGGACAGCGCGATGGCCTCCTCGAGATCGTGCGTAACGAAGATCACCGTTTTCGACGTGCCGGACCACAGAGCCAGCGCTTCGGTTTCCATGCGCTGCCGCGTATGCACGTCGAGAGCGCCGAACGGCTCATCCATCAGAAGGATGTCCGGATCCGTGATGAAAACCTGCGCCATGGCGGCGCGCTTCCGCATCCCCCCGCTCAACTGAAACGGATAGCTGCCGCCGAAGTGCCGCAATCCCACGCGCTCGATCCATTCCGCCGCGCGGGCGCGCGCCTCGCCGGCCACCACTCCCCTCAGTTCCAACCCGAGAGCGATGTTTTCCGTCACCGTCTTCCATGGCAGCAGCGCATCCTGTTGAAACATGTAGGCGGCCCGGCGGTTGATTCCCGAAAGCGGCCGGCCGAAGATCTCCACTCTTCCTCTGTCCGCCGCCAGCAGCCCGGCGATGATATTGAGCAGCGTCGACTTGCCGCATCCGCTGGGACCCACGAGAGAGACAAAGGATCCCGCGCGCACGCTGAGTTGAATGTCCGCGAGCGCCTGGTAGAGGCCGCCCTCCGGCGTCCGGAAATGCCGCGAAACGCCATGAATCTCCACCGCCGCCGCGCGCTCGCTCAATCAATCCGCTCCGCCGTCTTTGTTCAGGTTGTGCAGGCTGAGAAGGGCGTTGTGCGTGGCGTCCTTGTACAGGTCGCCGAGTGTCGGGTAGTTGAAGCAGGCGCGTGAAAGCAGGTCCGCGCCGTTGCCGGTGAGCATCACCATCATGCCCGTGTGAACCACTTCCGACGCCCTTTCGCCGATCACATGCACGCCAAGAAGCTTCATGTCCTCGCGCCGGAAGAGCAGTTTCAGGAAGCCATAGTCATCGCCTATGATCTCCCCGCGCGCGTTGTTCCGGTAACGCGCCTTGCCGGTGATGTAGCCGATGTTCTTCTCCTTGAGCGACTCCTCCGTTTCCCCCACGCAACTCACCTCCGGGATCGTATAGATGCCGGTGGGCAGCAGCGGAGCCAGATCCTTCTCGAACACGAGACTAAAGGCATGGCACATGGCGATGCGGCCCTGCGCCGCGCTGGTCGCCGAGAGCGCCGGAAACCCGATGACATCGCCCGCCGCGTAGATGTGCGGCACATTCGTCTGATAGTAGGCGTTGACCGGGATCAGGCCGCGCTTGCCGGTGGCCACTCCAGCCGCCTCGAGGTTCAGATGTCCGGTATTGCTGGTGCGGCCCGCCGAGATCAGCACCTGATCGGCAATCACGCTCTTTCCCGATTCGCAGGTCAATTTCACCTGCCCTCCATCCGTAATCGGGCACCCCGTGACCTGCTCTTTCTTATGAAACTGGATTCCCAGATTCTGAATGGCCTCCTCGAGCGATTCCGACACCTCCTTGTCGAGGAAAGGCAGCAGGCAATCGCGGCCATCAATCAGGTGCACCTCGCAGGACAGCGCGGCGAACGTGCAGGCATACTCGCAGCCGATCACGCCCGCGCCCACCACCGCCAGAATTTTCGGCAGCCGTTCGATCGTCAGCAGTTCATCGGAATCATGTATACGCGGGTCTTTGAAGTCAAAGTCCGGCGGATGATAGGGCGTCGAGCCCGTGGCGATCAGAATCTTTTCCGCTTCGAGGATCGTATCGCCGGACGCATCCCCACTGACGCGTACCGTGTGTGGGCCGGTGAAGGCGGCCACGCCGCGGAACAGGTCCACGTTCACGCGGTCAAGACGGCGGCGCACCCGCTCACGCTCGCCTTTCTTGACGTGCTCTTCATGGTACATGAAGTCCCGGATGGTCGCCTCGCGCCTGAGCGACAGGTCGACGCCATAGAGATCGCGGGCGCGCAAACCGGAAAGCGCCAGCGCTGTCTCGCGCAGAGTCTTGCTGGGCAGTGTGCCCGTATTTGTCGAGGCTCCGCCGAGCACCGGTTCCCTCTCGATCAACGCCACTCTTCTGCCGGTAATTGCCGCCGTGGAGGCTCCCTTTTCTCCCGCCGGACCCGAGCCGAGAACTACCAGATCATATTTGGGCATCGTGTCTTTTCATGATATCGCCCGAGCCCCGTCCACTACACTGAAAGCAGCAAGGAGGATTCGATGGACAAAGTGCGACATCCGCAAGTGATCCGGTCCTGGAAGGTCGAACGGACAAAGATCCTCACCCCGCGCCCCGGCCCCACGGCGAAACCCGGTCCGGTTCCCCGCAAAGCGCCCGCGCGGGGCAAGTGAACCGCCTCGCGCGGAGTTTTCCTCAGCCGCCGGAGATGTCCTTATTCGTGTTGTCCTTGAGCATCGCGGTGGCGGCGAGGGAAACCAGCGAGCAGGCAAGAATGAAGATCGTGATCGGAGTTGCCGACCCATAGCGGCCGAGCAACGCGGCCGCTATGAGCGGAGCCGGTCCGCCGGCGATCAGCGACGAAAGCTGATAGCCGAGCGATGCTCCGCTGTAGCGCAGGCGTCCGGGGAAAGACTCGGCGATCAGAGCGGCTTGCGGGCCGTACATCATGTCGTGGGGGATCAGCGAAAGCACGATGGCGAGAGCCACCAGACCGGCTATTTTCGTGTCGAGCAGAGCAAAATAGGCGAAGCCGTACACTCCGGTGAGCGCCGCGCCGGCCATGTAGACTTTCTTGCGTCCAAGACGGTCCGATAAGTGCCCGAACAGCGGAATGGATACGAAGGAGAGCATCGCCGCGCCAAGCACCGCCGTAAGAAGAAAGTCGCGATGCAGATGCAACATGCCGGCCCCGTAGGCGAAGACGAAGGCGGTGAAAAGATAGAAGGGGGCCTGTTCGGCCATGCGGCATAGAGCGGTAAGGACGATCTCTTTGGGGTGGCTTCGGAGCACGGCCAACACGGGCGCGCGCTCCACCCTGCGCTCCGCCACCAGGCGGACGAACACCGGCGTTTCCAGAATCCCCAGGCGGATGTACAGCCCGACAGCGATCAGAACAATACTCAGCAGGAAGGGGATACGCCATCCCCACACCAGAAAATGATCGCCCGAGATCGCGCTCGCCCCCAGCACGGCAAGATTCGCCAGGAACAGTCCGGCGGGCACGCCGAATTGAGGCCACGACGCAATGAAACCGCGGTGCTGGTTCGATCGCGCCCACTCCATCGAGAGGAGCACCGATCCTCCCCACTCGCCCCCTACGCCGATGCCTTGAATGAACCGCAGGACGGTGAGGGCCACCGCGCCCCAGATTCCAACGCGCTCATACCCCGGTACAAAGGCGACCAGGAACGTGGCCACCCCCATCAGGAGCAGCGTCGCGATCAGAGCGGCTTTGCGTCCCAGCCTGTCTCCATAGTGGCCGAAGATCGCCGCGCCGATCGGCCTGGCGAGAAAACCGACGGCGTACACGCCGAAAGCTTCGAGCGTGCCCGTGAACGGATCGGATTGCGGGAAATAGAGACGGGCAAACACCAGGCCGGTAATGGTGCTGTACAGGAAGAAGTCGTACCATTCGATGGCCGTCCCAATGCCTCCGGCCACGACCGCGCGCCGCAGTTGGCGCTGGTGCTCCGCTTCGCTCAGTGTTCCCGTCGCTTGACTGCCTGCCATCCTGCCAGTCTACGCGCAAAAGGCCCGGACATGCCCGGTCAGGGCGGAAGGTCCGCCGGCGGAGCGGCTACACTGGCTTTACGGCCGGCATTCGGAACGGCTTCGGCAACGGGATGACGCGGTCGAGCTTGGGATACCATCCTCGCGGAGCAAACTCGTCGCCGTGCAGATAGCATTGAGCCGTTACTTCATCGCTGCCATCGGTGAACGTGAGCAGCCAGCTTCTTGGAAAACCCGTACCCGGGAGCGTGTGATACTTGGTCAGGGCGGCGGCATTGATAAAGGTGGTTCCCCACCGCCGCTCGATATGCGACTTGCCGCCGTAGGTATCCTCGGGAGCGGTGTGGGTATGGCCGCCAAGCCATAAGGCCACTCTGCCGGGCATGGAGCCGAGCACCCTCTCGAAGGCGCCCGAATCGCGCTTGCTATCCACCAGGTAGAGGTACGACGCCCCTTGTGGATTTCCCAGCGGATAGTAGCCGTGATAGTGGGATTTCCAGCCCTCCTTCGTTCGTCTCATGCCCTCCCAATCTCCCGATGCCACGGTGGTGTTCTTGAGGACATAGTGATGGGCGGTGATGATGACCGAGGTGGGATTCTCCTCGACCATCCGCTTCCACCAGCGGAATGTCTCGCCGCTCACCACGCCCCCGGGATTTCCTCCCAGCGTTCCGCGGCCGATCTTCTGAGTGGGTTCATTGATGTCACTCATCATCAGGAACAGCAGGTTGCCTGCCCGGAAGGAGTATCGCTCCCAGGTTCCATCGATGGGGAACGGCCGCCTGGCTTTGTCGACTCCCGAGAACTCCGTATGCTCTCCGGTTGGATCCACCCACTTGCGCCACCACCAGGCCTGAGGCTCGTCGAGGCCGCTTCGATCGTGGTTCCCGGAGATATTGTAAATATCCTCCCGGCGATGCCGTCGGAGCGCGCCGAATTGCCGCACGAGTTCCTTTCCTTCCTCGTCTTTGGGTGTGCCCTGGGCGCCCGACATGTCGCCAAGATCCAACGCAATATCCCAGGGGAAGCCTCGGGAGCCTTCTGACTGTTCAAGAGCAATGGCAAGGCTCTCACGGCCGTGGCGTATATCGTTTCCGGTATGTGCGTCCGAAAATACCCAAACCCGGAACTTACCGGACTGACGAGCCGCCGGAGCGGCGGGAAGTATGGCTTGGAACAATGCGGCCGCAACCGTCCGCCGTTTCAGTAGCATGAGTCCACCTCGATATTGGATAGGTCCTGACAGTATACGTGGAACCAGACTCCTTGAGAAACGCCGCCGTCTCAGCCGGGTCCGTCTGTTTCCGTCTGTGACGCGGCTTCAGTCAGCCAGCCTTGACCGCGGTAACCGCCGAAAGTACAATCTTCGCCATGTCGCGCAGCATTGCCCTCTTTCTCGCGTGCTTCCTCCCCTTGGCCACTATTGTTTCCGCCCAGCCTGAAACCAGGCGATACCTCTACCTCGGCATGCCGGATGGCGCTCAGGAGGAGGGCCGGTCGGAGCCTCCCGGCATTCTGGTGTTCGACATCGACAACGGCCATAAGCTGGTCCGGCGCATCCGGATTCCCATCTTCGCGGAAGGCCTGCGTGGTTTCGCCGGCAATCTCAAGATGCATCGCGTCTATTACTCGACCACGAATCACCGCCTTGGCGCGTTCGACCTCGAAACCGAAAAGGTGGTCTGGGAAAAGACATACGATGCCGGGTGCGACCGTTCCGCCATCACCCTGGATGGCGGGAAAATCTATGTTCCCACCGGTTGGTGGTATTCCGGCGAAGACAGCGGCTTTCTGATCGTCAACGGGGAGAACGGCGAACTCATCAAACGCGTCCACGTCGGGCCGCAGGCCCATAACAGCATCGTGAGCCTCGACGGCCGGCGCATGTATTTATGCACCAGCACGATGTTATCCATCTTCGATACCGGCGCCGATCGTCTGATCCGTCAGATCAAGGACGTCGGCGAGCGGGGCATCTTCCCGTACACAATGGATAGCCGGCAGCGCATTGGCTACATCTGTCTCGGCGGCCATGTGGGTTTCGACATCGTCAATTTGGAGACAGGCAAGATATTGCACCGCGTTCTGGCGGGGGACGCGCCCATCGCCCACCGGACGCACGGCGTGGCGCTTACACCCGATGAGCGGGAATTGTGGATCAGCGATCAGGTGGGCAGAAAGCTCTTTCTGTTCGATGCCACGAAGATGCCGCCCGCGCCCAAGGGGCATCTCGAACTATCCCAGGGCGGGCATGGGTGGGTCACATTCAGCCTGGATGGCAAGTATGCGTGGACTCACACGCCCGATGTCTTCGATGCGAGGACAAAGAAGCTTGTGGCCGCCTTGAAAGACGAGCATGGGAAGCCGGTGAGCGGTTCGAAATTCATTGAAATCCATTTCCGTGGACGCAAGGTGGTGCGGGTAGGAAACGAATTCGGATTGGGGCGCAAGTAGTCACTGTTCGCCGAGGAGTTCCTCCACGCGCCAGTAGAGGGTCCGGCCCGGATTCGCGCTGCGGACGCGGCTCACCATCTCCGCGGTAATTGGACCTGTGGATGCGGCGAACTGCTGGCGGACATACGAGAGCAGGGAAGCGGCTTCCGAATCCGGCAGGACGCTGCCGAATCCAGGCATTTCGCGGTTATACGATCTCCCGTCCACCACCATGGGGCCGCGAACGCCATGGAGGACAATCCGGATGAGACGGCTCTCCGGCCCAGTCACCCACGGCGAGTTGGCGAGGGAGGGAGCGTCACCCATCCCTTGCCCGTCATATTGATGGCACGCGGCGCAGTAGTTCTGGAAATGAATGCGGCCGCGTTCGAGATCGGGTGAGCGAACCTGCCGCTGGACTCCGCACCCGGTCAACAGCGCCAGCAGCAAAAGGCGCATGAGGGCGGAGACGTGATGAATCCCGGCCGGAACCACGTGTGCCGGATTTTATCGCAATAAGGGTGTGGGCCAACAAGCGGCATCAGCAACCCGTGGCCCTGTAGCAAAATAGAGAAGTCCGCCGCGCCGGGATCGCTCACCGGCGGCATCGAAAACCTAATGAGAAGACTGTGTGCAGGCATTCGTCCCGCGGCCGCAGTCCAAGGAGAAATGATGATTGCCAGTAAGTCTGCCATCCAGGAACTGTCCTTCTTCGTCAATGGGAAATGGGAGAAGGGCCGGGCCGAGGCATTGCATCCGGTGCGGAACCCCGCCTCGGAAGAGGTGATTGCCGAAGTGCCTTATGCCGCCGCGCCGGAAGTGGACCATGCCGTGCGCTGTGCCCACGAGGCGTTCCTGAAATGGCGGGAGGTTCCGGTTGTGGACCGCGTGCAGGTGCTCTACCGCTACAAGACGCTGCTCGAAAAACATCACGAGGAGGTGGCGCGGATCCTCACGCGCGAGAACGGCAAGACGCTCGACGACGCGAAGGCGAGCGTGCGGCGCGCCATTCAGATGGTGGAAGTCGCCAGCGGGATGCCCTCGCTGATGATGGGCGATTCGCTGCACGATGTAGCGAAGGACATCGATTGCCACACGATTCGCCAGCCTCTGGGGGTCTGCGCGGGCATCTCGCCATTCAACTTTCCGGTGATGGTGCCGATGTGGATGTATCCGTTCGCCATTGCCTGCGGAAATTCGTTCGTGTTGAAGCCGTCCGAAAAAGTGCCGATGACGGCGGTGCGGACGGCGGAGTTGCTTCACGAGGCGGGACTTCCCGCGGGTGTTTACAACGTCGTTCATGGCGGCAAGGAGGCGGTGGACGCGCTGATGGCGCATCCGCTCGTGAAGGCGGTGTCGTTCGTGGGTTCGACGCCGGTGGCCAAGTACGTGTACGAAACCGCGGCGCGCCACGGAAAGCGCGTGCAGGCTTTGGGCGGAGCGAAAAATCACCTCATCGTCACGCCGGGAGCGAATCTCGAAAAGACGGTCGAGGCGATCATCGGATCGGCGTTCGGCGCGGCGGGAGAGCGATGTCTGGCGGGCAGCGTGCTGGTCCCCGTCGGAGACGTCGCCGGACCGCTGCTCGAACTGCTGATCGAGAGAACGAAGGCGATCAAGGTTGGCGACGGCATCGAGCCAGACTCCGGGATGGGACCGTTAGTTACAGAGGACCATTGCCGGCGGGTCACCGGTTACATCGAAAAGGGTGTTGCCGAGGGAGCGGTGGCGCTGCTTGACGGCCGCCGGATCGGCGCCGGCAAGGGGTATTTCGTCGGACCCACCATCTTCGACAACGTAACCCCGGAGATGACGATCGCCCGGGAGGAGATCTTCGGTCCGGTGCTGAGCGTGATCCGTGTGAAGTCGGTCGACGAAGCGATCGAGTTGGTGAACCGGTGTCCGTTCGGGAATACCACATCGATCTTCACGAATGACGGCGCGGCGGCGCGGCGCTATGCCCACCGCATCGAGGTGGGGATGGTGGGGGTGAACATCGGCGTGGCGGCGCCCATGGCGTTTTTCCCGTTTGCCGGATGGAAGGCGTCGTTCTTTGGCGACCTGCACGCGCACGGGAAAGACGCGATTGCATTCTACACCGAGCAGAAGGTGATCATGACCCGGTGGTTCTAAGCCAACCGCGGCTGTTTCGGATCGCGTCTCACCCAGCGGAAGGCGGGGATGGAATTTTTCCAGAAGAACTTCTCCGCCGCCGGCCGTCCCCTGGCGAGGAAGTACGCCATCAGAATATCGAGAGCCTGTTTGTTCCTGCCCGCATAGACAAGGTGGTCTTCACCGAAGATGTCATGGATGAAATCCATCACCGGCTTGTACGCGGATGGATCAAACGGCGTTTGCGTGGCGGACCGGGGGCGGTACAGGCCGGAAATCTTGGCGTAGGCTTTGCGCCGCCTTAGTTCCTCGAGATTGTTCGAGTAACTCTTGAAGACGCCGGTATCCGTGGGAAGGGCCAGAGCCTGGAGATGGCCGAGGACCACCCGGAGGTCCGGAACTTTGTCGGTGAGGCGGAGAGTCGCCTCGAACAGGTCGAACCGCGGGTTGGCAACCTCGAGAGTGAGTCCCGTCTGGGCGAAAATCTTCATGTTCCCGATGAATTCGGGCTTGTGGATCGCCGTGACCAGGTCATGCTGTTTCCAGACGTTGCCGTAGCGGATGCCGAGAAACAGCTTATTGCGATGAAATCTTTCGAGATACTCCGGAAAATCCGGCTTTACGGGGTCGAGGTCGCCGATCGTGCCGACAATCATCGGCTCGCTTTCAATCATCATGAGGACCCAAAGATTGTCCTCGAGCCAGGGGCTCGCTTCCACTTCGATGCCGCCGACGATGCCCAGGGGGATGGCCGTTTCACGGAAATTGCGCGGCAGGAAGGGCGGGTTATTGGGGGTGAAGGGGAAGGGAGCGCCCTGGGGACGAGTCTGGTCATAGAGGTGGAAATGGGTGTCAATGATGGGGATAGGAGCGGGTTCGGCGCCCGCCATGGCTGCGGCGGCGATTGTGGAGAGAAAGGTCCGGCGGCAGGACGTTTCCGGCGGATGGATGAATTTGCTATCCTCGTTCATGAGTTGCGGGCCCCCCTATTGCCCTGAATTCTATACCAGTTGGCGGTCTCTTTGCACGGGCGCCGCCCAGCCTGGAAGTCCGAATAGCCTTCGGATGGAACTCCGGCCGCCGATTCCGCATCTATATTCGTAGCAAGGTATTTGGCTTGAGAGGATTACGCCTGCATGCCGCGGCCGGAGACATCCTTCCGGCGTTGTTGCGGCACGATGTGACCATTCGTCGTAAACCGAACATTAATTTGAACTTTGCGTCGCGTGTAGGCGTCGAGCGCCAGCCTGCGCGGCGGAGGGAAGATGGAAGACTTTCACGATCACGCCCTGTTTGAAACCTCTGGTTCGCTCAGCCGCATTCTGAGCGAGCAGGGGGAGCCTTCTGAATTTCCGGAGAGTGAATTGCACGGTGAGGAGCCGCTCCACCCGGCCACCGAACCCGTGTCCACGGATGACCCGGTTCGCGTCTATCTGCGCGAGATGGGCACAATCTCCCTGCTGACCCGCGAAGGCGAGGTCGAGCTTGCGCGGCGTCTCGAGCGCGGCAAGCAGCGCGTACGCAAGACCCTCTCCCGTTCGCCCGTGGTCCAGCGGCTGGTCTTGTCGCTTTACGAGGACGTGCTGCATTCCAGATTGCGCCTGGACGACATCGCCGAAGTAGGCGGTCCCGACGGAGCGGCCAAGGAACGCAAGCGCCTTGAGGCCATGCGGCGCTTCGCGGCGGTGCTGAAAGTTCATAAAGAACTGGTTGCATTAGAGAAGAAACTGGCTTCAACGCCCGCGCGGCATGTGCGCGTTCAGGCGGAACTGCGCGGTAAACTGGTTCGCCTGAGCATCCACTATTCCCAAGCCATCCGCGAGGTGCCGTTCTCGGCGGCGGGGTGGAAACGGCTCGAAGCAGCTTACAAGCGCGCGGCGGAAGAAGTCCTGACCCTCGAGTCCGAACTGGCGCAGCTACTGTTGCGGCACAGAAATTCGGCCTGCGTCCGCGAAACCCGGCGGCTCCTGAGTGCGAAGGAAAACTCGCTCGGGGCCAGGGCCGCGGACTGGCGAAAGGGCCTCAACGCGATCCACCGCGGGGAGTTGGAAGCTCAACAGGCGAAAAAATCGCTGGTCGAGGCAAACCTGCGGCTGGTGGTCTCCGTGGCCAAGAAGTACGTAAACCGCGGCCTGCATCTTCTGGACCTGATCCAGGAGGGCAACATGGGGCTGATGCACGCCGTGGACAAGTTCAACTACAAGCTCGGTTACAAGTTCTCCACCTACGCGACCTGGTGGATCCGCCAGGCGGTGACGCGCGCTCTCGACGATCAGTCGCGCACCATTCGCATTCCCGTTCACATGAACGAGAGCCTCACGAAATTCGTGCGCGCTTCGCATGAGCTCGAGAAAGAATTGGGCCGAAAGCCGACCAACGAGGAGATCGGCGCGCGGATGGAAACCTCCGAGCAAAGAGTGCAGGAGTTGCGGGCCATCTCCCGCGATCCGGTTTCGCTCGACCTCCAGGTGGGGCGTGACGGCGAATCCGCGTTGCGCGACCTTATCGAGGACCGCTGGCGCCGCCCGCTGGTCGATACGCTGTTTGACAATAACGTGCGCGAGGAGACCGCCGGCGTGCTGAAGATCCTCCAGCCCAATGAAGAGAAGGTGATCCGGCTCCGATTCGGGATTGGCTGCGACCGCGAGCACACGCTCCAGGAGATTGCCCAGCAGTTCAACGTAAGCCGCGAGTACATCCGGCAAATCGAGGCTGAAGCGCTGCGCCGCCTGCGCAACCCCGAATGCGCCCATCGTCTGCGGCCGTTGAGGAGCGTTCTGTAGGCGAACTCCACTACGAAATAACGTTCAATCCGGATTCCACTGCCGTCTCCGCTCGAGGAATCTCCAATCCGGGCATCGGCACTCCCTGGAAGAGCTTCCGGCAGGGTTTTGCCATCCAACGCGCCCAGCGGTTGGCGCTCTTGCGCCGCGCGCTGTCGGTCGCAATCCCGGTGTTGGCGTACATTTGCCGGTAGAGCTTCGAGATGAGCACAAAGGCGAGGCGGGACTTGAGCGACTTGCAGCAGTGCGCCCGCTTCCAGATCTCAGCGAGGCTGTAGAAGCGGTCCCAGACTCCCTGCGTTCGCTTCCTGATCTCTTCCGAGGACATCGTAGGATGCGGAGCGTAGAGCTTCGGTCTGCGCGAGCCCGGGATCAGCCAATAGCGGGTGACAGGCACTCCATCCACGCGCGGCGCGTTGCCCGCCTGCTCCTTCTCCCATTTCTGGAAATCCACCGTTCCCGGAAACGGCGTCATCATAACGAACTGGGCAAACGTCACTCCCGCCTTCCGCGCGAGTTCCGCCGTCGCTTGAAAAGTATCCGGGCGATCCGTGGATAGGCCGAAGATGAACGATCCGAGTACATGGACGTCATGATCCCTGAACGTCTGCAGGCGGCGCGCCAGTCCCTCGCCGGACAGATTGAAGTTCTTGAATACGGATTTCAACCCTTCCTCCGAGACGGATTCGATCCCTACCAGCGCGCCCTTGATGCGCGCTTTACGCATCGCCTCGAGGAACAGCGGATCCTCGGCCGCCTCCATCGTGATCTGCGTGAAGAAGATGGTATCGCCGGGAAGTTGCGCCAGGCGCTCCATCAATTGGAAGCGTTCCGCCCGCATGGATTTCAGTTCCGCCAGACGCTCCCGGTTGTTCTGCTTTTCCGCCAGCGCAATGTCCGTCAAAGTCACAGGGTAGAAGTTGTCATCGGCGAGCGCGATAAATCGGAACCCCATTCTGCGCAGTTGTGTGATTTCGGTGACGACGGCATCGACGCCCCGCTGCCTGGGCTGCTGGCCGTCGGTGCGCCACACCGAACAGAAGGAACAATGCTTCGGACAGCCGCGTACCGTCTGCACGGATGCCCACATGTAAGAGTCCGGCGGAATCAGGTCCCAGCGGGCGCGGAGGAATTGATCACCGCCAATGCGGCCGCCTTCATAGATACGCCGGATGGAACCGCGGACAATATCGTCGAGCACCATTCCCCAAACCATGTCCCCATCGCCCTTCACCACGGCGTGGGCGGCGCCGAGTTCGTGCGCCTCTTCGGGGAAGAGCGTGGCGTGAACGCCGCCAAAGACAACATAGGCGCCGCGGGCACGGGCGAGTTTGCCTACCTCGAGGCCTCGCAAGGCGTTCGCCGTGTGGATGCCGATGCCCACCACGTCGCCCGGTTGCACGTCCTCGGGGCGCAGCGGTTCCAGACACTCATCGATGATGTGAGGGTCTCCGAAGCGGGCAGGGGTTGCGGCGGCAAGCACGTACAACCAGCGCGGCGTGATCACGCCCACGCCAAAGGCTACATCGCTAGGGTTTACCAGATGAACTTTCACTTGTCTTTCCTCCTCGGGTCTCGCGCGGCAAGGCGTCGGCGCCAGTAAGGAAGGACAAGGCCCAACCTAGGTGTGCTTTCGCTCCCTGATGATATCACCCCGGGGCGGGATCGGGAGCAGGACGTCTGAATTTCCGCACTGTCACCTTCGATCTTCTGTTGAATCTCAACCGGCGGAGCCGCATCTCTATGGGTGAAAGTGAAAAACCTGTGATCTCGATCGTGCTATTGCTATGCCTGGGGTTGTTTCCCGGGGGCCAGAGTGTCCAGGCCGCGGATGCAGCGGGAGTGGCGGCAAGATTACGCCTCGACGCGGACAATCACTTCTATAACCTCGAATATGACGCGGCCTTGGTGGATTACAGCCGGCTGATCGAACTCGATCCCTCGGGCCCGGTATCGTATAACTCGCTGGCCAGCACGTACTTATACAGGGAATTGTTTCGCCTTGGGCTGCTCGAATCGGCCCTGTTCGGCATGGAGAACCGGTTTCTCACCCAAAGGCGCGTGAGGATGGAACCGGATGCCAAAGCCGCCTTTCTCTCCGCTCTCGAAAACGCCCGTGCGGCGGCGGAAGCGATGAAGGCGGCGCACCCCTCGAGCGCGATACCGGATTATGCCCTCTGCACCAGCAGCGGACTTCGGGCGACTGAGTTCTTCATGATCGAGAAGGCGTGGTTTGCCGCCTTGCGTAGTGGAAAGAAAGCGAAAAACTACTGCGAGAACGCGCTGCGCAAGAATCCGGAGTTTCTTGATCCCTACCTGACACTCGGTGTGAACGAATACGTCGTGGGCAGCCTGCCGCTGCCTGTAAAGATCCTCGCGGCCATTGGCGGGGAGCATGGAAGCAAGAGCAGGGGAATCGAGTTTGTGCGGCGGGTGGCCGAACATGGCGACCGGGATCGCGACAATGCGCGGATTCTGCTGGCGGTTCTCTATCGCAGGGAAAAGAGGCCGCTCGCGGCGGCGGCGCTGCTCGAATCTTTGTTGGCGGAGTATCCTCATAACTACCTGTTCGAATTGGAGATGGCGCAGGCATACGCCGAGGGGCGCGATTTCTCGAGGGCAAGGGAGGTTCTTCGCGGCTTCCTGCGCTCGGCAATCGCCGCCGGGGATCCGGCCCGCCAGAACCAGGCGAGCCGCCTGAGCGAGAGGATCGAGCGTATGGAGAGCAGAAGCCGCCGCGGCGAGTAATACGGAATCAGGACACGATTCCCAGCGCGCGCGAGGCGGCCGCGTGGTCGCTTTCCTTGATATAGATGATGTACCCGAAATGTCCCAACCCGTCGGTGACGCCGCTTGAAGCATAGATGTTGACACCGGCGTCGAACAGAGCCTTGTGAATTTCGGCCAGGGCGCCGAGCCGGTCGTCGCCCTGTATCAGAAAAGCGTGCTGCGGAACGGATATCTGTATGCCGTGTTTCGCCAGGGCGGCCGCGAAACCCGCTTCATTTTCCGGAAAGATGGTGAGCTCCACCATGGAACCATAGGGAACCACGCTGAAAGCGAGCAGGTTGATATCTTCTGAAGCAAGCCGCGCCAGGAGTTCGTAGCCTCTGCCCGGCTTGTCTTCCAGGCGCACGTAGTAGTAGCGCACGCGCCGCACGGAAAATGACATGGGGTGTTCCCCTCCAACTCCATCCTACAGCCGCTCGTCGGGGCGTTCACCCAGGGTGACTTTCATCTTGATTTTCCGGCCGCCGCGATAGATGGTCATCTCGAGGACGTCGCCGGGCCGCTTGTTGTTCAACACGCGCGAGAGCGCATCGGGACGCTCCACACGCTGGCCTTCCAACTCCATGATGAGATCGCCGCCGATGCCGACTTCGGTGTTGCCGACGATCACATAGCGGCGGGCTCCGCGCAATCCGGCCTGGTCAGCCGCGCTTCCCTGGCCGACATCTTGCACCAGCAGTCCGCCTTCGGCGGGTAGTTCGAGAAGTTCGGCAAGATCGCCGAAGACGGGCAGCACCGTCACGCCCAGCCACGGACGGCCGAACTTGCGGCCCGCCTGGAAATCGACCAGCATCGATTTCGCGCGGTTGATGGGCATGGCGAAGCCGATGCCGATGTTTCCTCCGGCTCCGTAGATCGCGGTGTTGATGCCGATGACATTGCCCTGCGAATCGAGCAGCGGCCCTCCCGAGTTGCCGGGGTTGATGGCGGCGTCGGTTTGGATCATCCCCTCGAGCCTGCGGTCATTCTCATCGCGCAGTTCCCGGCCGAGCGAACTGATGATGCCGGTGGTGAGGGTGCCCTCGAGGCCGAACGGATTCCCGATGGCCAGCACCTTCTGCCCCACCTGCAGCGTGTCCGATTCGCCGAGTCGAAGAAACGAGAGCTTCTTCTTGGGCTCTATCTGGATCAGCGCCAGATCGTTGCTCGGGTCGCGGACCAGGATCTTTGCCTTGTACTTCGTCTTGTCCGCCAAGGTTACGATGACTTCGGGCGCGGGACCGCTGACAACGTGATAGTTGGTGAGAATGCGGCCGGTAGCGTCGATGATGAAACCCGAGCCTGTCCCCGGTTCCGGGATAATCTGGCCGAACCACCCGCGGCGATACACGGTGCTTGAAATGTTCACCGTCGCCAGGTGGGAAGTCTTGTAGATCTCGATGTTGTTCAATTCATCTGGGCTGAGTCCGGCGCCCCGCGCCACCGACGGACCGCTCCAGAGCGGTTCTGAACTCGATGTGGCGGAACGGAACCACTTCGGCGGGTCCCACTTCCGCGTCGTCGTCACCCATATGAACGCGCCCGCCACCAGCAGGGCGAGTATCAAGGTACGAAATCTCATTGCGCTATGCTCCGTAGCTCCTCATATACACGTTCCGTCTGCCGCACCGTGTTCTCCTTCGTTCCCGAAGTATCAATCACGAAATGCGCGTACTTTCTTTTTTCATCGAGCGGCATCTGGCGATCGAGTCTCGCGGCCACCTCCTCCCGTGAAGCGTGGTCACGCGCCATGGCCCGCTCGATCTGCTGATCCGCGCGGCACCAGGCGACAATCAACCGGTCATAGTCCCGGTAGCCTCCGGTTTCGATATGAATGGCCGCCTCCACCACCGCGATTCCCGTTGCGTTCCGCGCGCCGAAATCCTCGAGCAGTTGTTCGATCCGGCGCCGCACCGGGGGATGCACAATGCTGTTCAATACCGCCAATCGGCCGGGATCGCGAAACACCTCCGCGGCAAGCTGCCGTCTTTGAATTGCGCCTCCAGCATCCAGGATACCGCTGCCGAACTCACGAATCACCGCCTCGTAGGCCTCACCGCCCGCCTCGATCACTTCATGACCGATCAGGTCCGCCTGAATGAGGAAACACCCCAGGCGCTCGAGGGTTTTCCCCACGAAACTCTTCCCCGAGGCCAGCCCTCCGGTGAGCGCGACTCTTAACAAGCGCCGCCTCTTTCGTAACGGATGCCGCCCCCATCACGTCTAGCAAACAAGTCGATGGCGCGTGTGTTATGCCTCGGTTTGTGCCTCGCCGCGGTTCTGAGGAGTGCGGATCTCGATCCACGGGCATCGCGCAAACTCGAGGAAGCCGGCCCTTTGCTGGCCGCCGCCTGGACGCAATATTTCCGCAATCTTGTCCCACCTCCCGAACCGCCGCGCGTCATTCCCATCACCCGGGCCGCCCCGAGCGCCTGCGGCAGGCTCCCCTCCGGAAACGCCTACTATTGCCGGAAGGATCATTCCATCTACTACGATACAAATTTCCTCGAATCCCTACGGCGCCGTATCGCGAATGTCACCGGGACGCGGGCGGACGCGGTGCCGGTGGTAGTGCTGGCTCACGAATTCGGCCATGCCGTCTATGCGGAGATCTCCGGCGATGGCGGCGGCTCGCGACCCTACCAGCGGCTGACGGGGTACGGCCAGGAAAAGATGGCCGATTGCTTCGCCGGCGCCGTCACGCGCTCAGCCTATGAGGCCGGATTGCTGGACTCGGTGAATCTCGAGGAAGCCGAGCAGACCATGATTGCCGTGGGCGAACCGCGAACCTTCAGCTGGCGCTACTTCGGCCGCCACAAGAGCGGCTATCCGGACTGGCGAATTCGCCGGGACAGCTTTCTATCCGGTTTTCGCAACGGGGCGCAATCGTGTGACGCCGCGAGCATTGAGAACCTCAACCTGCCGCGCAGGTGAAAGACAGCCGCTTCGCTCCGGTGTGATCTTACTTGATCTTGTAGGTGCCATCCGCGAGTTTCTCGCGGTGCGTGGCGTGGCACTGCTTGCAGGTTCCGCCGAGTTTGCCCATGGCCGCGTGGACAGCTTCGGTGTTGCCCTTCTTTGCCGCCGCCGCCAGTTCCTTCGAGGCGGCCAGTCCCTCGCCGCTCCACTTGGCCGCGTCCGCCATGTGCCGCGCGGCGAAGAACCCCTCCAGACCCTGGTAGGCTTTGGCCATCGCCTTGGCGTGCGTGGCCACGTCCGCTCTCGAATTGGCCTCGATCGCCTTGCGAAGATCGCCCATGTGGCCGCCGGCTGCTTTCATCTTCGCCATGAGCCCCTGTTCATCGAGCGCGAGCAACAGCGGAACCCCCATCAGAGCCCCGAACAAGCTTGCCGCAACTATCTTCTTCATCCCTCTAGCGCCTCCCGGATATTGATTCGGAAAAAGGTATTCTACATCGGAATTGGGCGCCGGCAGCGCGGCGGGTTCGATTAAATTCTCTCAACGCAAACAATTGACCGCGTGCGATAATGTAGAGGTTCCGGGGGCGGTTAGCTCAGTTGGTTAGAGCGCCTGCCTTACAAGCAGGAGGTCCGCGGTTCGAGCCCGCGACCGCCCACCAATAGCCTTAGGCCTTCCTCAGGTCCTCATTGGCGTCCCGCAACAGCGCGCGAATATATCCGATCGAGTAGGCCCATCCCACCATCCGGTGCCCCACCATCGCCGGCACATGGTCCGCGATGAGATTTCCCCGGAAGTCCACCTCCACCAGCGTGCGCATCACTTTGCGCATGTCCGTGTATCCGTTGTCGACGAAGCTTTCCACGAAATAAGGAATCGGGCCGCTCACATTGCGGAAGTGGATCTTCCACAGCTTACCCAGCCGCGCGAACTCGCGGATGGCTCCGAACACATCCTTGCCCGTATACTTACCGCCTTCCATCCACGTGCCGCAGCACAGGCACACGCCGACGTTGGGACTGTTGGCGATCTCGATCGCTCTCATGTATCCGTCGAAATTTCCGAAAATGCAGCGCGGCACCCCGCCCAGTTCCGGCACCGGCGGATCGTCGGGATGAATGCCGATGCGGATTCCCACTTCCTCCGCCACCGGGACTACCTGCTTGATGAAATACGTGTAGTTCTCCCAGATCTCCTCCTTGCTGAACTTACGGCCGTGCGATAACGGCGGTTCGAATACTTTTCCCGCCCAATAGCCCTTTGCCGTCGACTGGCGGAAGGCGCGCGCGGGCGCGCCGCCTCTGGTCGTCTCCCGCTCCGAACTCCAGATTCCGTTTCCCATGTGCGCGTAGGTGGTATACGTCAGCCCCGCCTTCGCCAGATTGCGGAGAAACTGTTTGTACTCTTCGATCTTCTGATCGCGGCCCGGCAGGTTCAGCGTCACCTCGGGCATGTTGTGAACATTGCTATTCCCGATGTTCCACACCTTCAAGCCGGCGGCTTCCACCTTCTTCACAATGCGGATGAAATTTTCCGCGGTGGCTTTGTCGCCGCCCGTCGGCACATTGACCCACTCGACTCCCATCTGTTTCGCCAGAGTCAGGTCTTCGTCCGGAACGTCAGTGGGAATCTGCAGGGAGACTTTGATTCCCGGCGCCAGCGGTTTCAGGGGTTTCCTGGCGCCCTCGGCAAGAAGCGGAGCGGCGCCGGCGGCAATCTTCGAAAAAGTGCGGCGTGTGGTTAACGGCATGTGAGGCAACCTCTCGAATCGGTGTCGTTATGGATTATGTCACGTCCGCCGCGCCGCGGACCACTTCAGTCGCGGTCAGGCCGTCGCGCCCATCGCTTTCGGCCGCGCCATGGGAGCCGGCACCGCCTGCAATACGAACGGTTCCCGGAATCCGGCCAGCACCGGCGTCAACTGATCAATGGTTCTGCGAAGTTCCTTTACCGTTTCCACCAACTCTCCGTCGCCGCCGCGTTCCAGGACTCCTCGCACCAACTGAAACTCCTGTGCCAGTTCACTCAGAGCCTTCTCGATACCGCCGGAATGCGCCTTCTGTCCATGTATGGCCGGGGACAGAAGCGGCAGCCACTCTCTTCCCATCTCCCTCCGTATCGCGCCCAGCATCCGTTCTCCGCCAAGCAGCAGCAGGCTTGCCATCCACTGCAACAGGACGAACCCGGCGATCGCGGCAAGCGTCAGCCGGGGCATCTCCAAGGTCATCGGCCGAACTCCATGGAAGACCGCCATTGCCGAGAGCGAGCATGCCGCCGCCGCGGCGACGCCCCAGGCGTGCATCCGGATCTCGTGAACATCGGCTCTTAACGCATGTTGATCGGCCTGCTCATGCTCGCCGGCCAGCAGGCAGGCTCCCGCCATGTCTCCTGCCTTCGATATCGCGTGGATCCTGCGCAGCAGCGGACTCGCCTGCGCGGCCTCTCCGCCAAGCCTTGCCGACGTCTCTCCAACCGCCTTCGCCGCCAGCAGCCGCCTCGTCTCCTGGACCGCGCCCGATTCGAGCGTGCCTTCCTCCGCCCACATCCTCCAACGGATGGCGAACCCCTGCACTACCCCTGCCACAAACACCATCGCGCAAGCCGCCAATCCCCACCCGAGCCAGGGAACCAGCGCTCCCGCCGTGCTGAATGCCAGCAGCAAGGCGAACGCCTTTCGTCCAGCGGGCGAGATTCTCACCGCCAGCGGCGCTTTGTCCGGAATCCTGGGAGTCAATCGCACCTCGGCCGATGGCCGCGTTGCCGCCCGTGCCGGTTCCGAGGCCGCCACGGACCCGTACCCCTGCCCCCTCTGCCAGGCCTCCTGCAGCCAGCGCGAATGGCAATCCACCATCTCGCCAGCGGACGTGATTCGGGCCGCCATCGCCAGCACTTCCTCCTGCAACGCCAACTCATCCACGAAGCGCTCCTCCGCCGGCATCAGCCCTCTCGCCATCGAAGATGCGAAGATGTGACGAATCCTTCCAACCAGTGCGGCGCTTTCCGCCTCGATGGCGATGCAGTATGGCCGCATCGGCCCGTCTCCTATCTCGCCGTGATACAAAGTGCTTCCGGCCAGTTCGCGAGACGGCGCTACCGTGAACAATATGCGGAATGCCGTGTAGCCATAGAAACCCGGCCCGAGCTTTTGAGAATCGAACAGGATGCCGACTTGTGGCATGGGGGGTACTCCTTCCAAGGCCCAAACTTCTTTGTACTAGCTAAGTGCCCCGGCGCCTCCACAATTCTCAAGCCTCTGATGCGGGGTGTTCCGCCGTGCGGATTCCAGAGAAGATCCGTGCTAGAATCCGAGAAACTTGGAGGATGCAACATCGGCATGTGCCTTACCGGATCGGTCGGCCCTAAAGCTCTCTCCGACAATAAACGGGAGGAAGTGCGCTTGGTCCAGATGCTGATCAACGGCAATCTTGGCAAGCTCATTCCACTCGCGCCCCTCGTGGAAGACGGTTGGATCGGTGACAACACGCTTTTTGCCATCGCCGAGTTCCAGCGCCGTGTTCTGAAAATGGCCAGCCCGACCAGTAAAGTCGAACCCGGCAGCGACACCTGGAAGAAGCTTAAGGAAGGGCTCGGCGCCGGCCTCACGCTGGAAAAATTCCGCATTATCATGTATCCCGCCTCGGACACGCTCGTCGGACGTTTCTTCCCGCATTTTGCCGCGGCCCTTACCACGAACAACATCAACACTCCTCTCCGCCAGTCCCACTTCCTGGGGCAACTCGGCCATGAAAGCGGCAACCTCCGCTATACCGAGGAGATCGCCAGCGGCGAGGCCTACGAAGGCCGTGCCGACCTCGGCAATACCCAAACCGGAGACGGTGTCCGCTTCAAAGGCCGCGGGCTCATTCAGATCACCGGCCGTGCCAACTACACCGCCTACGGAACCGCCCGCCATGCCGATTACATCACCGAACCCAAGAACCGGCTCCTTGCCACCGATGCCGCCGTCGCCGTCGATTGCTCCGGTTGGTTCTGGTCCGCGAATGGTCTGAACGCCCTTGCCGACAGCGATGATATCCGCGCCGTGACGCGCACCATCAACGGTGGATACAACGGACTCGAAGACCGCACGAGAAGGACGAACAGGGCGAAATGTATCCTCTTGCCGGATTGATCACGATCTTACTGGCCGCCTCCGGATGCGCCCAGCGGCCTGTTCCGCGGGCGGCGGACGCGGAAACCACCGCCACTGTCTTGTCCGGCCCTTCCTACGTCCAGGATTGTCAACCTTGCTCCATACGGATTTCACCGGCCGCGGGCGTCTTCCTCTTCCGTTTCTCCTTCTCCCCGGCGGGAGCCGGGCGCGTGGTGCACTCCATTGCCGTTACGCCCCCGGGCGCTCAGGCCGCCTCCCAAACCCTGCAGGTGAAAGACATGATGCCGCTGCCGCCGGGCGCTAAGGTGTTTTTCGGAGCGCAGGATCTGAATTTCGACGGCTACGAGGATCTCATGATCATCACCAGCCACGGAGTCGCCAACGCCTACGCCGACTACTGGCTGTATGATCCCAACGCCCGCAATTTCGCGCCCCTGGGAGAGTATCCGGTCTTCACCGTCGACCAGGCCGCCAGGCGGCTTAAGAGTTACGAACGCGGCGGCTCCGGCGGCATGATCTACGAATCGCGCCAGTATGCCTTTCTCGAGGGCAAGCTCACCGTGATGCGCGTCGAGAAACAGGAAGCCATCGAAGGCTCCCCGGATTTTCGCAAGACCGTCGAGGAAAGAAAGGACGGCAAACTCGTCACCATCGAGCGGCTGACAGTCCGCTCACCAAGGTGATCCGTCGCGCCTCCCGGATACGCTTGAACTGTCGGCATGCCTCCTCGCGCCGCCTCTGTTTCCCGTATGCTGAAGTCAATGCGGCACGGGACGGAACTGGGCGGACGCTGGATCCTGATCGCCGCCTTCGTGGCGCTTCTGCTGCTAATGCTTGTGGCCGGCTACGACAGCCTGTCGGCGCAACAAAGAGTCCAGGCTGAGATTGCGAAACTCCGCGCCCAACGCCGCGCCAGGGTGGCCGCGGTCATCGTCATCCGCCGCTCTACATGGCTCTATTCGCGGGAAGTGGAGCGGCTATCCGCTTATCGCGAGCCCGCGGGCGCTCCTCCGGCCATATCCTCGGTGAAACGGTTTTCGCTCGATGTGGACGCCGCTCTCACCCGTTATCCTCCCCCCTCGAGCGGAGAAGAGGATGCTCTTCTCGTTCGCCTGCGGTCCGAGTTGGGTGAACACCGCCGGACAATCGATTCCGGGCAATGCCCCTCGGCCGCCTCCCTGGCGGAACTCACCTCGACTGTCGAACGGCTGCAGGAGCTGGATTCGCGCATGACCGAGGATGCCGACACTCGACTGACGCAACAGCTATCCCAACTCCAGCAGAGAGGAACAACTTTTCTGCTCTTCTCCCTCGGCGCCGGTCTGCTGATTGCCCTCGGCAGCCTGGCATACATTCTGAGGCTCGAGGCGAACGCAAGAATACATCTTGAACAGATCCTCCGGCACCGGTCGGAGTTGCAGGAACTCTCGGCGCGGCTCGTCGAGGCCCAGGAGCAGGAGCGGCGCTCGCTTTCCCGTGAACTTCACGATGAAGTAGGCCAATCGCTGGGCGCCCTCTTGGTGGATGCCGGACGCCTTGCCTCCCTTCTCCCATCCGGCGAGGACAACATGCGTCCCCTGCTGAACGGCATTCGCGAAAGGGCGGAGCAACTGCTTCGTGAGGTCCGTGACATCAGCCTTCTGCTGCGTCCGTCGATGCTCGATGACCTTGGTCTGATCCCCGCCCTCGAGTGGCTGGCCCGGGAAACCTCGCGCCAGGGAGGTCCGGAAGTCGAAGTGATCGAGGAAAACGTCTCGGAGAACCTCGACGAGGATTACAGAACCTGCGTCTTCCGGCTCGTTCAGGAGGCGCTGCGAAACGCCAGCCGCCATTCCGGGGCGCGGAGTGTGATCGTGGCCGTCCGCCAGCGCGAAGGCCGTATCTTCGTCGAGGTGCGGGATGGAGGGAAGGGCTTCGATCCCTCCCGCATGCGCGGCATGGGGCTGCTCGGAATGGAGGAGCGCGTACAGCGCTTCGGAGGCACGCTGCACATTGATTCACGGCCGGGCGGTGGAACAACTGTTATCGCGGACCTGCCTCTGCGATAGCCTTGAGGATACGGACGCATGCCCCAGTCGATTCGAATCCTGCTGGCCGATGATCACACGGTAATCCGCACGGGGCTGCGCCTCGTTCTCGAACAGGAGCAGGGATTTACCGTCGTCGGCGAGGCCGCCGACGGGCGCCAGGCCGTCGGACTGGCCGCTTCCCTCAACCCCGATGTGGTCGTGCTGGACATCGGAATGCCGAATCTCAACGGTATTGAAGCCGCCCGCCAGATCCATGCGCAATCGGAAACCATCGCCATCGTCATCCTCTCCATGCATTCCGACGAGGGCTACATACTGAGGGCCTTGCGGGCGGGGGCGAAGGGCTATCTCCTGAAAGATTCCGCCGAAACCGACCTCATTCGCGCCGTGCGCGCGGTGCGGGAAGGGAAGTCCTTCTTCAGCCCCGCCGTCGGCAAGGTTCTGCTCGAGGACTACATGCGCAAACTCGAGCGGACCGGAGCCGAGGATTCCTATGAACTCCTCAGCCCCCGTGAGCGTGAGGTGCTGCAACTCGTCGCCGAGGGAAAGTCGAACAAGGAAGTCGCCGAAGTGCTGCACGTGAGCCCTTACACCGTGGAGACCCACCGCGCCCGTATCATGGAGAAGCTTAATCTCAAAGGGCTGCCCGAACTGATCCTCTTTGCCGTCCGCAAGGGCATCATTTCCTGACTTGTAGTCAGACGCCGGAGCGCTGAATCCCTGCCAGCGGGGATAATCCCGCTCATGCCCTTTCCCGTCCATGGGATTAGGCGGGCCGGATGCCCGCCACCAGACATAGGACAAGGAGGCAGAATGAGACGGATCAGTATGAATTTCCCCGGGAGAAAGCTGCCGGCGGTGGCGCTCGGCCTCGCCCTGGCCGCCGGCGGGGCCTTTGCCGCCGTAGTGGCCCACCGCGCGCTGAGCAGTTTTCCCCCCGCCGCGGTCACACTCGCGAATCCCAATGAGGGCCCCTCGCGCAACACCTATGCGCCTGTCGTGAAAAAGGCGCTGCCCTCGGTGGTCAACATCTCTTCATCGCGCGTGGTGCGCACCCCCGCCGGGTTCTCCGGCCAGATGGACCCGATGTTCCGCCAGTTCTTCGGCGAGGATTTTGGTGGACGCTACAACATCCCCAAGGACCGCCGCGAGCAGAGCCTCGGCTCCGGCGTCATCGTGAGCCCTAACGGCTATATTCTGACGAATAATCACGTCATCGACGGCGCCACGGACATCCGGGTCACCATGGGCGACAAACGTGAATTCAAGGCGGTCCTGGTGGGCGGCGACGCCAAGACGGACGTCGCGCTGCTGAAGATCGACGCGACGGAACTGCCCGCCATCACGATCGCCGATTCCTCGAAGGTGCAGGTCGGCGACGTCGTGCTCGCCATGGGCAACCCCTTCGGAGTCGGCCAGACCGTCACCATGGGGATCGTGAGCGCCACCGGCCGCGGCGGGTTGGGCATCGAGGACTACGAGGACTTTATTCAGACAGATGCGCCCATCAACCCCGGCAACTCGGGCGGCGCGCTCGTCAACGATCGCGGCGAACTGGTGGGCATCAACACCGCCATCATCTCCCGGGCCGGCGGAAGCCAGGGCGTGGGGTTTGCCGTTCCCTCCGATCTGGCGCACCACGTGATGGAAGATCTCCTCAAGGATGGCAAAGTGACGCGGGCTTATCTCGGCATCGTGCCCCAGGACGTCACGCCGGCCATCGCCAGGAGCTTCGGAGCCAGGGAGAATCGCGGAGCCCTTGTGGGAGATGTCAGCCCCAACAGTCCCGCCCAGCGCGCCGGCGTCCGGACCGGAGACATCATTCTCGAAGTCAACGGAAAGACGGTCGAGGATAGCAACCAGTTGCGCAACGGGATTTCAATGATGCGTCCCGGAACGACTGTGCAACTCAAGGTCCTGCGCAACGGCTCGGAGCAGGAACTGGCGGCGAAACTCGAAGAGTTTCCCGAAAAGACCGCACGGACCAGACCCGCCGTCGAGGGATCCCGCTCCGCCCTGGAGGGCGTGACCACGGAGAACCTCGACGCCGGTACCCGCGCCCAACTGCAACTGCCCGCGAACACCCAGGGAGTAGTGGTCACCGATGTGGATGCCGCCAGCAAGGCCGCCGAGTCCGGCCTTCAGCCCGGCGACGTGATTCAGCAAGCCAACCATAAGCCGGTGAGGAACACCGGGGATCTGGCAAGTGCGCTGAACAACTCCGCCAACTCGAACCTTCTCCTGGTGAACCGGCACGGAACGACGCTTTTCGTCGCCGTCTGAAACGCCTGCCGTTGCACCATCGCCCGGCGCCCCGCGTGGCGCCGGGCATTATTGTTATTAAGAGGGCCGGCGGCTATGAAACCCATCGTCATCGACGGCGAACAATGCCGAAATTGGACACGTTCCTCGGAACTGGAATGGCTCGAGACGAACGGCTCCGGGGGATTCGCCATGGGAACCGTTGCCGGAGCCAACACGCGGCGCTATCACGGTTTGCTGACCGCCTCCTTGCGCCCGCCGGCCGGGCGGTACATGCTTCTCTCGCGTCTCGAGGAGGAGGTGCTCTGCGGCGGTGAGCGGCACAACCTGGGCGCGGCCCAATATCCGGGCGTAGTCGCTCCGGCCGGCTTCCAACTGCTCGAGGAGTTCCGTCTCGATCCGTTCCCCATATGGCGGTATCGCGCCGGCCGCGCCAGTGTGGAAAAGCGGCTGTTCCTCGTGCAAGGCGAGCAAACTGTGGTTGTACAGTACCGCGTTTCAAGCAAAGCCCGCCTCCATGTCCGGCCGTTTCTGGCCTACCGCGACTACCATTCCCTGCAGCACGCCAACGAGGCGTTCCGGCGCCAGGTGGAGGATCGCGGTTCGATGCTCCGCCTCGAGCCCTATGAAAGTCTGCCGGCCTTGCGCATCTTTCACAATGGAGCTGGTTTCCTTGCCGGTGGCGCCTGGTATTACCGCAATGAATACCGCCAGGAGATGGAGCGGGGACTCGATTTTCAGGAAGACACCTACTCGCCCGGCTCGATCCTGTTTGATCTCCCGCCCGGAGAGACGGCGTACGTGGCGGCTACCATCGGGGAGCGCGATTCCATCGGCCTTGATACCGTGCGTGCCTGGGAAGATTCCGAACGCGGCCGAAGGGCGGCCATCGCCGCCGGAGCCGGAACGGAATTCGAAGCCCGGTTGAGCGTCGCCGCCGAGCAATTCCTGGTGCGCCGGGCAAACGGGTCGCCCACCGTCATCGCCGGCTACCCCTGGTTTACCGATTGGGGCAGGGATACCATGATCAGCCTCCCCGGCCTTCTCATCACCCGCGGCCGGACGGACGAGGCCGAGCGCATACTGAAAGGCTTCCTCGATGCCGTGGATCAGGGATTGATTCCCAACCGGTTTCCCGATGCCGGGGAAAAGCCTGAGTACAACACCGCCGACGCTACCCTGTGGATGTTCCCCTCCTCCTGGGCTCTCCGGAAGGCGGGTTCGAGCGGGAAGTTCTTGAGGGAGACGTTCTATCCGGCGGCGAAAGAGATCCTCGAGTGGCACACGCGCGGCGCCCGCTACGGCATCGGAGTGGATCAGGGAGACGGATTGTTGCGCGCCGGCGGACCCGGAACACAGCTTACCTGGATGGACGCCAAGGTGGGCGATTGGGTGGTCACTCCCCGCCATGGCAAGCCTGTGGAGATTAACGCTCTCTGGTACAACGCTTTGCGGATGATGGCCGGGTGGGCGCGGGAGTATGGTGAATTGCGCTACGCCGCTCGATTGGGGGCGGAAGCGGACCGTGTGCAAGAGAGCTTCGAAGCCAGGTTCTGGAACCCGAAGCGCGAGTGCCTTTACGACCGCCTGGCGCCGGAAGGCCCCGATGAGCGGCTGCGGCCGAATCAGATCTTCGCCATAAGCCTGCCGTTCCCCCTGATGAGTGAGGGTCAGCGGCGGTCAATACTGAAGCGGGTCGAGGAAACCCTGCTTACACCGGCCGGTCTGCGAACGCTGGCGCCGGACGAACCCAATTATCACGGCCGGTACGAAGGGGGGCCGCGAGAGCGGGACGCAGCCTATCATGAAGGGACAGTATGGCCATGGCTGCTCGGACCATATCTCGAGGCGCGGTTGCGAGTGCTTGGGAAGACGGAAGATAACATATTGTTTTGCAATCAATTGATAAATAAATTGGAAGTACAACTTGAAAATTATTGTCTCGGTTCGCTGGCGGAGATCCACGACGGCGACGCCCCTCATCGCCCCAGGGGGGCTGTCGCCCAGGCCTGGAGTGTTGCCGAATTGCTGCGCCTGATCCGCCTGCTCGCCGCAAGCTGACACCGATTTCCGCTAAGTATTTCCTCCCCACCGGTAAAGTGGAAACCCCCTACGTTCGATAGTAGGGAGTGGTGGTTGTGACCGATAAGTCTCCCGTGCTCGCCGATGCGGCTGACGTACTGAGCGATCAGCTCAGAAACCATCTTCGGCGGTTGGCCGTGCTGTTGCGGCCGCATGCTCATTCAATTGAGAGGCGCTTTGAAAAGCGGTTGAAGATGATGCAACTGGGGAGCCGGGAACGCGCCGCGCTCGCCGCGATCACGCCGGGCGCGGTGGCCAGATCCCTGGCTAACGGGCAGGTGGCCGGCTCCTTTTTCGAGCAGGTCGAGTACAACGGCCGGAGGCTGGCCAAACTCAATCTTCCCCCCAGCCAGATCATCACCGCGCTCGAGGAGTACGACAACCTCCTGACCCCGCTGCTGCGAAAGATGTTCCCGCGCGAATACGTGAACTTTCAGTGGGTCAGAGAGCAACTCCACTTCTGTGTCATCCTCACTTTGAACAACGCCTACTACCAGGTGCGCGAAACGGAAACACAGGCCTTCTATGAACTGTTCCGGGTGGAACTGGAATCGCGCAATCTGGATGAGCTGCTGGGGCGCTTCCTCGCCACCCTGGCCCATTTCTGCCGCGCCGACGCCGGACATCTGTTCCTGCTGGAACCCCAGAGCGGAGACTGGCAGCACAAAGGCAGCGTCGATGGCAGCGGACGCCGTCCCACGGTTCCCGCCTTGAACGGTTTGCTCAAGGATGCCAAAGTTCTCCGGAAACTGCACACGCCACGCTGCTGGAGCTGGACAAGAACGGGGGGAAACGGCAACGGGCGGGCCACCGGGGTTGTACTCGACTCCACCTGGCCGAGACGTTTCGCTTCCTGCTGGTCCATCCCGCTGGTGGAGGGCTCGCGCGTCGCCGGGGTGATTCAGTTTGGTTTTCGGAAGAGCTACGAGTGGCTGCCCCGGGAGCAGGAGTTGCTCGCCGCCGCCGCCGAACGTTGTCTGATGGCGGCCGAGAAGGCGCGCCTGGTCGAGGATCTGGCGAAGCGCGAGGAGCAGGTCCGGACACTGGCGGAGCACATGCTGCACGTCGAGGAAGTGGAGCGGCGGCGCATCAGCCGCGAACTGCACGACGAAGCCGGCCAATCGCTGCTATGCGTAAGGCTTCAATTGGAAATGATTGAACAGTCGATGCCCGAGGATTCGGCGTCGAGGTCCAGGCTCGGTGAAGTGCGCGAAATGACGGAGCGCACCATTCTCGAGATACGCCGCCTGATTGCGGCTTTGAGCCCCGCCGTGCTCGAGCAGTTGGGGCTCGGCGCCTCATTGCGGCAACTGGTGACTCGATTCCGGCGGGTCCATCCGGCCAAAGTCAAGTTGCAGTTGACCCGGCTGCACAACCTGCCGAAGAAGCTGGAGATCATCGTCTACAGGCTGGTGCAGGAGTGTTGTAACAACATTGCGAAGCATTCCATGGCTTCGCGTGTAAACATTTCCGCGACAACTGCCGATGGGGTACTTAGATTGCAGGTTGCAGATGATGGCGTCGGGTTTCATGTCGAGGAGGCTTTGGAGAAGAGAAACTCATTCGGTCTCGCGGGAATCCGTGAACGCGTGGCCCTGATGGGAGGAAGATTCTCTCTCGAGAGCCGTCCCGCTCCGCATTCGGGGCGGATCCCCCAGGGGGAGCGCGGGCGGCAAGGACGGTTTCCACATGGAACCTGCATCACGATTGAATTACCTGTTGCTCAAGGAAGCAGTAAGGCTGTAGTTAGACACTAAACGAACGTCGGACGTACTTATGCCAAAAATTCGAATCATGCTGGCGGATGATCACACTCTCTTCCGCCAAGGAATCCGAACGCTGATCGCCGCCGAGCCCGACATGGAGGTGGTGGGCGAGGCGTCCAACGGCGGCGATGCGGTTGACAAAGCAGGAGAGGTCCGACCGGACGTTGTTCTAATGGACATCGGCATGCCCGGCTTGAGCAGCTTCGAGGCCACACGTCAGATCAAGAAAAATCGCCCCGAAACAAAGATTCTCTTCCTTACCATGTACGACGATGAAGACTACCTCGTCGAAGGCATGGAGGTTGGCGCGAGCGGCTATGTGCTCAAGGATTCGCCCGCGGCGCAGCTTGTGGCCGCTGTTCGCGATGTCGCCCGCGGAGGCAGCTACCTGAGTCCGCGCATGCTCTCCCAGTTGGTGGACGACTTCCGTTCGCGAATCAAATCAGCGAATCGCCTGCCCCGCTTTGCCACCCTCACCACGCGCGAACGCGAGGTGCTCAAGATGCTTGCGGAAGGCAATTCCGTGAAGGAGATCGCCTGCGATCTCAACCTGAGCGTAAAAACCGTCGAAGCGCACAAGTTCAACCTCATGCGCAAGCTCGATATTCACAACAAGGCTCAGCTTGTGCAATACGCCATCCAGAAGAAGATCATCAAAATACCCAACCTCGTCTGAAGGTCCATTCCGGCGGCGCCTTGCATCACGGGACTCGGCGCCGCCCGCCTTCCTTTCCGCCGCCTCCTGTTCCCGCCCTTTTCATCCTCTCTTCCCTCTCGTTGCCATGCCCTCGCGCTATGATTTGAATCAACATGGCAAACCTTGTTTCCTACTACAAAGAAGGTAATGTGGCTGTCATCGCGGTGGATAACCCACCCGTGAACGCCCTCAGCCCCGGAGTCCCCGAGGGCATTATGGAAGGGCTCCGCTGGGCTTTGATGCACGATGACGTGGAGGCCGTGGTTCTTGCCGGCCGGGGCCGGACCTTCATCGCCGGCGCCGACATCCGGGAATTCGAGAAGATTCACGCCGGCCATCATGGCAGCCTCGAAGGCATCCATCTTTTATTGGCGGATATCGAGGACAGCGACAAGCCCGTCATCGCCGCCATTCACGGAACGGCGCTGGGAGGAGGCCTCGAAGTGGCAATGGCCTGCCACTACCGCGTCGCCGTCCCCTCCGCGCAGGTGGGTCAACCGGAGGTCAAACTGGGGATCATTCCCGGAGGCGAGGGCACACAGCGTCTGCCGCGCCTTGCCGGCGTCAGGAAGGCCCTCGAAATGTGCGCCTTCGGCGAGCCTATCCGTGCCGCTCAAGCCAAGGCGGCCGGCATTGTCGATGAATTGATCGAGGGAGACCTGCTGCCTGGGGCGATCGCCTTCGCGCGGCAGGTAACCACCCGGACGCCGCCGCTCGCCAGCCGGAAGACTGCCGCGCCCGATCCTGAAGCGGTGGCGGCCGCGCACGAGGCGGCATCGAAGCGGTTGCGCGGGCAGACCGCTCCACACGCGGCAATCGACGCCGTCGAGGCCGCCTCGCGGTTGCCCTTCCGCGAGGGTTGCCAGGTGGAGGCGCGGTTGTTCGCCGAATGCCTCGCCTCGGATCAATCGAAAGCTCTGATCCACGCCTTCTTCGGGGAGCGCACGGTCTCGAAGGTGCCAGGCATCGGAAAGGATGTCGAGATTCTGCCTATCCGGCGCGCGGCGGTCGTCGGAGCCGGCACCATGGGCGCGGGCATCGCCATGGTCTATGCGAACGCTGGAATCCCCGTTCTGCTGAAGGAGGCAAATGAAGCCGCTCTCGACCGCGGCATGGCCACCATCGCGCAAAACTACGCCAATTCCGTGAAGCGTGGACGTTTCACCTCCGAGTTCGCCGAAGAGAGATTGCGGCTGATCACTCCTCACGTCAACTACAGCGGATTCGAGGCCGCCGATATCGTCATCGAGGCGGTGTTCGAAAACATGGAACTGAAGAAGCGTACCTTCGCCGAACTGGACAAAGTGACGCGGTCCAATGCGATCCTGGCGACAAACACCTCGACGCTCAACATCGACGAGATCGCCTCCGCGACCTCGCGCCCGTGGATGGTCGCCGGCCATCACTTCTTCAGTCCGGCGAACGTCATGCGGCTCATCGAGATCGTGCGCGGAAAGGAGACCAGCGCGCAGGTGATCGCCACTTCGATGGATCTGGCGCGCCGCCTCAGGAAAGTCGGTGTTCTGGTGGGCAACTGCCGGGGTTTCGCCGGGAACCGGATGTTTGCTCCCTATTGCCGCGAGTCGGTGTTTCTGGTGGAAGAGGGGAACACTCCGGAGCAGGTTGACGGCGCGCTCTACGGCTTCGGAATGGCGATGGGTCCGCTCGCCGTGCAGGACCTTGCCGGGCTCGATGTCGGCTGCCGCATCCGGAGCGAGTTCAAGCACCTCGAACAGCCTGGCCTCCGCTACCCTGAACTCGACTCCCTCCTCTATGGCGCGGGGCACTACGGGCAGAAGACCGGCCGCGGATTTTACATCTATGATGCGGCGCGGAAGCCTTCTCCGAATCCCGAGGTGCTCACGCTCGCCAGGGAGTACGCAGCCAAGGCTGGAATTGCCCCTCATCCCGCCTCCATTGAGGAGATCGTCGAGCGTTGCGTCTACGCGCTCATCAACGAAGGGGCGCGCGTGGTCGAGGAAGGTATCGCGCTGCGTTCCGTGGATCTGGACATTATCTACATCAACGGATACGGCTTCCCTTCCTGGCGCGGAGGCCCCATGAAGTACGCCGACCTCACCGGTCTCCCCAAGGTATACGCCAAGGTGCGCCAGTTCCACGATCGTTTCGGTGAGCATTGGAAACCGGCCCCGCTGCTCGAGCACCTGGCCAGGCACAACTCGACATTCGGCGCGTATGACAAGTCGAAGGCGGGCGCGGCATGAAGAATATGGCGCTCGCCTTAGCCGCGGCCTGCCTCGCCGCCATGGGACAAGTGCCTTCCGAAGACGCGCGCTGGAGGGCCGTGGAAGGGACGAACTTTGCCTATCCCATGCCGGTCTATGCGTCACGCGCCGAATGGGAGGCACGCAAGACTCACCTGAGGAAGCAGATTCTGGCCTCGGCCGGGCTCTTGCCGATGCCCCGGCGCGGCCCCGTGCGCGCGGACATCTTCGGCCGGATCGACAGGGATGGCTATTCCATCGAGAAGGTCGCCCTTGAAACTATGCCCGGTTACTACCTCGGCGGCAATCTGTACCGTCCACGGGGCAAACAAGGAAAATTTCCCGGTGTGCTGACCCCGCACGGCCATTGGAAGCACGGGCGGCTCGAGAATACCGACCTCGCATCGATTCCGGGCCGGTCAATCAACCTGGCCAGGCAGGGCTACGTCGTCTTCGCTTATGACATGGTGGGTTACAACGACACCAGGCAGACTCCGCACGCTTTCGGAAGTCCCGTGGAGCAGTTGTGGAATTTCGGACCGCTCGGTCTGCAGTTGTGGAACTCCCTCCGCGCGGCGGATTTCCTCGCCTCGCTTCCGGACGTGGACGCCGGGCGTCTCGGTGCGACCGGCGCTTCCGGAGGCGGCACGCAGACGTTTCTGCTCGCCGCCGTCGATGACCGTATCCGCGCCGATGTCCCGGTGAACATGGTGTCCGGCATTATGCAGGGTGGCTCGCCCTGCGAAAACGCGCCGGGATTGCGCCACGATACGTTCAACGTCGAGTTTGCGGCCATGATGGCTCCGCGCCCGATGCTCCTCGTTTCCGCCACCGGCGACTGGACGAGGAACGTTCCCGCCATCGAGTTCCCGGCGATCAGGAAAGTCTACGAACTCTACGGCGCGGCCGGCCAGGTGCAGACGGTGCAATTCGATTCGCCCCACAACTACCACCGGGGGAGCCGCGAGGCGATGTATACGTTTTTCGGGAAGACACTGCTCGCCGGCAATGGAGCCTCCGTGAAGGAACAGCCGTTCACCGTGGAACGGGACGAGGATATGCTCGTGTGGAGCGGACGGGCGATGCCCGCCAACGCGCTTCGCGGCGAGGACGCCGTCTTTGCCGAATGGCGCAAGCTGACCCGGGTGGCGAAGCCGGACCGCGAGGCGATGCGTTTTGCTCTATCGGTTGAAAATCCGGCTAAGGTGCTGAGCGAGCGTGACGGGGAGTTCATCGCCCTGAGCCGGCCGGGGCGCGAGGATCGGGTTCCGGGCATCTATCTCAAGGGTAAGGGCATCCCCCTTCTCGTCATCGATTCCGAGGGCGGCGCCGCGGCACGCGCCACAGTGCCCGCCAACGGGCGGCCGGCGCTCTATCTCGATGCCTTCAATACCGGCTCGGCACGCGGCGAGCGCAACACGGAAGCCGCTCATTTTCTTACTTTCCAGCGCACGGACAGTCAGAACCGCGTGCAGGATATTCTCACCGCGCTCGCGTGGCTGCGAACCACCACGAAGGGTCCGGTCGAACTTCTGGGCGTGGGCGATGGCGCATTGTGGAGCGTCTTCGCGGCTGCCGTGTACGACGGAAAACTACGGCTAACCGAATCACCGGAGGGTTTTGAGGGAACAGACGCGGAAATGACCGGACGGTTCTTTGTGCCGGGCATTCAACGGGTGGGCGGATGGAAGGCTGCCCTCGCCCTGAGCCGCCTTCGATAGGCGCCGGATGGCGGCGCCAACCAAAAGAAAAAGGCCGCCGGAGCCCGAAGACTCCAGGCGGCCTTCATAAGCGAGGCCCTTCGGCGAAGCTAGTCGCCGAAGCTGCCCACTTCCTTCTCGGCCGGTTTGGGTTTCGAAGCCGGAGCGATGGTGTTCAGGGGCACGAACTCGACGGTGTCAGGTTCCTTCAGCACGTGCTTACGATACAGCCGCATCATCTCGGCGTCCTTCGGATCCTGGTGATTCAGCTTGGCGTCGCGGGCGCGAATCTTCTCTTCGCGAGCCGTCTTGGCGATTCCCAGCTTATCGAGGTCCTTCTGGGTTTCCTTGGTAACGATGGTCTCGCGCAGGGTCATGGAATGCTCGGAGGTCCCAAGTCTCACCTCCTTGCCGCCCGCGAAGATCTCGTGGCGGCCGCGGTCCCCGTACCACTTGGTGAGCGTGGCCGTCATGTGCATCTTCTCGATGATGTTGCGCCATCCGATACCGGTGTTGTAAGCGCAGAAGCTGATCTCTCCCTCCTGCGTCGCATAGGGAATGATGCATTGCTCGGTGCGCCGGAAGTCATAGTTGAACAGATCCTGGAACCACATGCCCACGATGAAGAGGAAGTTCCAGCGATCCTGGCGCCGCGTGTCGATGTCCTTCCGGCTGCGTCCCGCGTCCACTCGGCCGTACTGCTTGCCCGTCGCGCCGAAGGTCTTGTCGAACTTCTTGAGCAAATCGGTCATCTTGAAATGCGTGGGGGACATGAACGGATCATAATTGCGCGCAACCGCCAGCGCCATGCCGAATAATGAAAGTCTCTTGCTGCGCGCGCCGTCATTGATCCGCGCAACGTCCCTGGCGAGCTGGTCCGCGTTCAGGAACGCGGTGACCGGTACGGCTTCCTTCGTTTCCTTGTCCACCATGATCGCCGTGCCGACGCCGCAGTTGGGGTGGCAGCCGCAGCTCAACTGCCCCCAGTCCGCTTCCGGCCCCTTGACAAGGTCAGACCAGTCCGAGAACGTGCTGATGAAGCTGATCGGGAACCAGTCGCGAGTCGGTTCGCCGATACCCATCTGGTTCTTCACGTCATGGGCGAGATGCGAAAGCGTGTAGCGCTGAGCCTTCCGCCGTTCATCGGAGATGGCCTCATCACGGCCGGTGAATGACACGGGCTGGAAGCTGAGGAACGGAATCTTCTTCGGGTTGTCGAGAGCGAACTGGATGATGCGGCCCACCTGCTCGTTGTTGATGCCGTTGACGATCGTCGTAACCGGAACGATATCGACGCCGTTGTTCCAGAGGTTCTCGATCGCTTGCAGCTTTACGTCAAACAGGTTGCCCACGGCGCGGTGGGAGTTCGCCGCGTTGCCGATACCGTCAAACTGCAGGTAGGCATAGCGCAGACCCGCTTCCGCGGCCTGGCGGCAGAATTCCGGACTCTTGGCGAATTCGATGCCGTTGGTCGCCGCCTGGACGCTCTGATACCCAAGCTTGCGCGCATAGCGGATGGCGTCGAGGAAGTAGGGCGATAGCGTCGGCTCGCCACCGGAAAACTGCACGGACATCTGGCGGCGCGGCTTAATCGTAATGGCGTTGTCGAGCAGTTGCTTGATGTCGTCCCAGGTCAATTCATGGACGAAGCCGACCTGGTTGGCATCCATGAAACAGGGGTCGCACATCATGTTGCAGCGGTTCGTCAGATCCACCGTGAGCACCGAGCCCCGGCCGTGGCGAACCGTCGAAGAGCCGTGATTGTGCAGCTTCTCATCGTTGTGCGCGCGGATGTCGCGGCCCGGGAACGACTGTTCCAGGTGTTTGTAGAACGCGGTGTCGATGGACATCACATCCTCGAACTTGCCGTGGATGGGACACTCCTTCACCATCATGATCTTGCCGTCGCGCTCGATGATCTGCGCCTTGATCTCCCCCACCTTTTCGTGGATCAGATCCTTCCAATCCTTCTTGCCGTCCAGGATCTCCTTGCGGGTCTCGGGAACGCACTTGGGACAGAGAGAATCGGTCTCGCGGGGCCAACCGAGCGGCGGCTTTGTTTTTTCCCAGGATTTCAGTAGAGGCTTGTCGGACCACCTCGGGGTGAATGAAGGGTTCGGACGGATGGCGTTCAGCCGGTCATAGAGGACCCAGGCTGCGTTGGCGGTGTACGAAACCGCTTTTTCCACGTACTTGATTGGTTTGTGCATTCCTTTAAAGTCTCCTCATCCTCCGTGCGTGATCAGATGGATGTTCCTGTGGTTAAACTAAACCTTATAGGGTTTACTACACGAGTGCCACGTGGGCAGTATAGCGAAACGAGCCGCCAAGTCCCACGGCAATTAATCAAAATGCGTATTTTCAGCGTTGTGTGGCCAAATGAGGCATTGAACGGAGCAGCGTCCTGGCGGCGGCTTTCCCAGTTAATTGTACATTTGAGCATAGTATCAAAGGAATCAGTGACTTGGCCTTCCCCATCGATGCCTCAAAACTGAAGTTTCTCGCCCGCGAGGCGGGCTTCGAACTGGCCGGAATCGCGGCCGCCGAACCGCTCGGCGACAGACTGTGGTACGGGGATTGGGTGCGTCGCGGGATGGCCGGGCGAATGTCCTATCTCACGGACCACCGCGCCGAGCTCCGCATGGACCCGAAGAGCCTGCTCCCATCGGCGCGAACCATTCTGTGCACCGGCAAGGTCTACAACGGTCCTCAGGCCTATTCCACTACGCGTACGCGGCGCGAACTGGGCTGGATCTCCCGCTATGCCTGGGGAGAGGACTACCACCGGATTGTTCGTCAGGGCCTCGAGAAAGTGGCCGCGCAACTGGAAGGTGTGGAGCACCGGATCTGCGTCGACACCGCGCCATTGCTCGAGCGCGGCTACGCGCGCATGGCCGGTCTCGGATGGATCGGCAGAAATACCTGCCTGATCAACCAGAACCTCGGCTCCTGGGTGTTTCTCGGTGAAATGCTTCTTTCCGCCGAACTGACGCCCGACACCCCGGTTGCGGACCGCTGCGGCACCTGCCGGCGTTGCATCGACGCCTGTCCCACCGGAGCGCTCGTGCCCGGGCCCCATGGATGGGAACTCGATTCCAGGCTCTGTATCTCCTATTTGACCATCGAACTTCGCGGACCCATCGAGGAGCAGCACCGGGCGCGCATGGGCTGGCATGTTTTCGGATGCGACATCTGCCAGGATGTCTGCCCCTGGAACCGGCGCGCCACGCTCACCACGGAACCCGCGTTTTCCCCCGGCTTCGAATCTCCGCCGCTCGAGGAACTGGCCTCGGTGACGGAAAAAGAGTTCCGGGAGATGTTTCGCGGGTCTCCAATCGAGCGCGCGCGATACCGGGGATTCCTGCGGAACGTGGCTGTAGCCATGGGCAATAGCGGCCTTCCGCGCTTTGCTCCGCACCTCGAGCGATTGGCCGGCTCAAACGACGGCATTATCGCCGAACATGCCCGCTGGGCGCTATCCCAATTACAATAGTTTGTAGTGATTGTTCTTCTCTGTTTGCTGGGCGCGTCAGTCCTGCAAGGTGGCGATGATTCCATGGCGGCGGGGTGGAATCACTTCTACAACCTCGAATTCGATCAGGCCATTGCGGCGTTCGAGGCGGTGGTCCGGAAGAATCCGGACGATCCCTATGCCTACAATGCGTTGTCGCAGGGAATTCTTTATCGCGAAATGCTGCGCTCGGGATCTCTTGAAAGCGAATTAGTCACCGGCAACAATCCTTTCCTCAAACGGGAGAAACTCAAACCCAGTCCCGAGAACCGGAAACTCCTCGAGGATTCCATCGCCAAAGCTCTCGAATTGACCCAGGCTACGTTGAACAAATCGCCCGAGGACATCAGGGCTTTGTACGCCCAGGGGATTGCCTACGGGCTGCGAGCCAACTACAACTTCCTGATTAGAAAAGCCTGGATGGATGCCCTACGCGATATTACGACATCCCGTAAATTGCAAAATCAGGTCACCCGGCTCAAGCCGGATTATTATGACGCGCGCCTCGTTCAAGGCGTTCACGATTATGTGGTCGGCAGTCTCCCCTGGCAATATAAAATCCTCGGCTTTCTCATTGGATTCCACGGCGACAAGGAAGAGGGGATCCGGACGCTGCAACTGGTGGCGCAAAAAGGCGAGCAGGACCGCAACGACGCGAAGGTGATTCTCGCGGCCATTTACCGGCGGGAGAGGCGGCCGGCGGCTGCGATTCCACTGCTCAGGGAGTTGATCCGGGCCTATCCGCGGAACTACCTGTTCCTGCTCGAAATGGTCCAGATGTACGCCGATGAAGGGAACAAGCAGAAGGCGCTCGAGACGCTCGAGGAACTGGACAGGCGCAAGCGCGCCAACACCCCGGGATTTGCCGCCATGCCGGAGGAAAAGATCAATGTCTCGCGCGGGAACCTCCTGTTCTGGTATCGCGATTACGACCAGGCCATCCCGGAGTTGGAGAAAGCCGTGAGCAACGTGAACGCCCTCGACCTGAACGCCTCCACCACCGCGTACCTTCGTCTCGGACAGTGCTACGACATGAAGGGAGAACGGGCCGAGGCGTTGAAAGCCTACCGGAGTTGCATCGATCTGGCGCCCGATTCGGACGCCGCCGGGCAGGCCAGGAAGTACCTCTCCTCTCCTTACAAACGCGGCAAGCAGTAAGGCGCGGTGTGATATGCTTACCTCGCTTTGCGACGCGCCACTCTCGCTCTGACTTTTCTCGCCGCGCTTGCGTTTGCGCAACTGCGCAGCCTCCAGGCCCGGTTGGAACTCGCCATGGATCCGGTCATGCCGGCCCGCGTGTATCTGTTCAAGGACGGACGCCCGTTCCGTTTGAGCCCCGTCGATGCGATGCTTCCCCTACGCGTGGACCTCTTCTACAGGGAAAGGCTTTGGCGGCGCATTCCCGACCCGGCGACACTCGAGGTGACCTGCAACGACATCTCGCACTTCTTCCTGCTCAAGGGCCGCGCCGGATTCGATCTGCCCCCGGGCAACTACCGTGTGGAGGCCTATCGCGGCTTGTTCTATAAACCCGCCGTGCGCGAGTTTACTCTCCGGCCCGGCGAGACCAGCCGCGTCACGCTGCCGATGGACGACTGGACGCATGGCGCCTCGCGCGAGTGGCTCTCAAGCGATGACCACATCCATCTCGTCAGGGAAGCCGTCGATGACAAGATTTTCCTTGAATGGATGGAAGCCGAGGATCTCTCCGTCGCCAATTTCCTCCAGTTGCAGCGCCAGATGGATGCCGCCTGGCAATACGGCTTCGGCCCGAAAGCCGAGGCCAGACTGCCCGGCCGGTCCATCCGTTCCGGGCACGAATCGCGGTCGGAGTTCTTCGGGCACGTCAACCTGCTCGGAGGCCGCCAGATCATCCGGCCGCTGAGCGTGGGATCCGCGTACGCTAACTCGCCCGAAACATTTCCCTATCCATATGTATTATTCAACATGGGCCGGAAGTTGGGCGCCACCACCGGATACGCGCACTTTGACGGCTCGCAGAAGCATTCCACCCTGCTCATGGATCTCGCCCTGAAAAGCATCGATTTCGTGGAAGTTTTCCAGTTCGGGCGCCTCAAGACCGCGCAATGGTATCAACTGCTGAACGCGGGATTCCGGGTGACGGGTGTCGCCGGAAGCGACTTCCCGGTGGCGCTCAACAACTGGACCCGGGAGAAGGAGTGGTCCCGCTGGCATCCCCTGCTCGGTCCGGAGCGAATCATGGTGAAGGCGAAAGCGGGCGCTTCCGCCTACGAAGCGTGGTCGCAAGGTGTGCGGCGGGGCGAAGGGATCGTCTCCAACGGCCCTCTGGTTGAACTGAACCTGTCCGCGGACGGCAAACGGGCGAGCGCTGAGGCGTCCTTCTACCAGCCCCTCGATCGTTTGGAGATCGTGGCCAACGGCAAAGTGATCGCCTCGGGGGCGGGGAACCGCATCGAGACGGAGGTTCCCGCGAGCGGCCCGGTCTGGATGGCCGCACGGGTTGTTTCCGGAACCTTGCAGGCCCACACAAACCCCCTATACCGGCGCTGGGATGGAACCCCGCCGGACCCCGGGGCAAGGCGGGAACTTGGCCGGCGTTGGAAAGAGGAACTCGACTACTACCGCTCCGCTCCTCTGGTTTTCCCCTCGGAACAGGAGAAACGGCAGTTCTTTGTCCGTGGAGAGGAAGCCCTTCGTATTCTTTCCGGCGGGGCGGAATGAAGGTTCGGGTGAGCAAGCGGAGGGGAAAGAATTGCGGTGATTTATCGGTATCGAAAACGAGCGCCGCGCACCGGCAATTCACTCCTCCGCCCCTTCCCCAGTGGAAATCGGACACTCCAATTCCTGTCCGGATGTGTCTTCTTTATCACCCGGCCAACCAAACTCCCCGAATACGGTTTCTTAACTGATGCATAAACTATTTCGAGTGCTCCGCCCGGCAACGCCAGACGCCCTGAAGCGGACTTCGGACGCGGAAATCCGATGTCCGGAAGCCATCCAATCACAGCGCAAGAGGCAAGGCCCGGCCACTCGGAGAATATCTTCCCACGCCAAGTAAAAATACGGGATTCCCATAAACACAAAACTCTGTTATTGTAGGTTTGCAGCATAAGCTGTACGCGGCAGTTGTCTGTCGTAGTTCGCCAGTTCACTCAAGGTCGGAACTCCGTCCGTGCATCGTCTGTGAGGGATTACCGTTGAGTAGCTGGGATTGGAGTTCGTGACCGTGAAGAATATTTTTGTAGGCAATTTGAGTTTCAACGCCAATGAACAGGATGTGCGTTCCATGTTTGAAGCCTATGGCGTTGTGGATCGTGTCAGCGTGATAACCGACCGCGAGACGGGGCGTTCTCGGGGATTCGCATTTGTGGAAATGCCCGATGATCAGGAAGCCGACCGCGCCATCTCTTCCCTGAACGGGTCGCAGGTAGGCGGACGCGCACTGAACGTCAATGAGGCCCGGCCCAAGGGTGAGGGCGGTGGCGGACGGAGCGCCGGCGGCTATGGCAACCGGGGCGGCCGGGGCGGTGGTGGCGGCTTCCGGGACCGGCGTGGCTACTAGCGCGGGCTGTTTTGGGGTGGTAACAACGAATTAAACGATTGGGGCGGATGTTCTGATTGCCAGATGGCCTGGCCGCGAAATCGGAAGTCCGCCCCACTTGTTTTCAGCGCGGCGTGATCAATCCTCCCAGCTTGCCGCTCTCGCCATCGGCGTTTCGCGGGAACCTGGTGGAGTAGGCTTCCAGGTACTTCAATCCCGCCCCCGTGTTGTAGATCACGACGCGATCTTCTTTCCTGAGAACTCCGGAAGCAAGCAGTTCCGGAATCGCCGCTACGCACGCCGCCCCCTCGGGAGAGGCGAATACTCCCTCCTGCTGGGCCAGCAGCACACCGGCTTTCATCGACTCCTCGTCCGGGACGGCCACCGCCACCCCTCCGCTTTCACGAACGGCGCGCAGGATGAGAAAATCTCCAAGCGGTTTGGGAACGCGCAATCCACTGGCTATTGTCGATGCATTCTCGAAAAACTCCGACTGTTCCTCGCCTTTTTCAAACGCCCGCACCACGGGCATGCATCCCTTGGCCTGAACGGCGATCATCTTGGGACGGCGCGGCGTGATCCAGCCGAGCGCTTCCATCTCTTCGAATGCTTTCCACATGCCGATGATGCCGACGCCCCCTCCGGTGGGGTAAAGGATCGCTTCGGGCAACTCCCACCGGAACTGCTCGGCAATTTCATACCCCATCGTCTTTTTCCCCTCGATGCGGTACGGCTCCTTGAGCGTCGAGACGTCGAACCATCCTTCCCGCGGAGCCATGGCCGCGACAATCCGGGCGCAGTCGCTGATGAGTCCATCGACCAGAGTGACCCGCGCCCCGAAGGCCTTGCATTCGATATAGTTCGCCTGCGGCACATCCGAAGGCATGTAGATGTGGGCTTCCATTCCGGCGGCGGCGGCGTAAGCGGCCAGCGCGCTGGCCGCGTTGCCGGCCGAGGGAATGGCGGCTTTCTTCACCCCAAGTTCCTTCGCCATCGAAATCGCGCAGGAAAGCCCTCTCGCCTTGAACGAACCGGTGGGATTGACTCCGTCGTCCTTCAAGTACAGATTCGATCCGAGCGCCGCCCCAAGCCGCCGCAGGTGCAGCAGTGGGGTCATCCCTTCTCCCAACGACACGATGGAAGATGGCTTCGATACCGGCAAGACGGGCGCGTACCGCCACATGCTCGAGGGGCCGCTGGTGATCCATTCCCGGTTCCAGCTCTGGCGGGCCTTCTCGAGGTCATACCGCACCAGCAGCGGGAAGCCCGCCGCGGAGAGGTTGTAGAGCTTGCCCGCCGGGTAGCGTTCGCCGGTCTTGCTGCATTCCAGGTGAGAGACTGTGGTCATGCGAAGCGACCATGATAACGCAGACCGGCGGGTTGTCCCGCCGTCTACCGCAACTCGATGAGGCGGAAATCTCCCGACACCGCCGTGCTGATGCTCCCGCCTCCGGTCTTCGATGGGCTGATCCTGCCGCCCGGTCCGATGAGGTGGTGATTCATCGGGATTGTGGCGCCGCCCTCGGGAAAGAACAGCACGAGTTTACTCGTCACCGTGCCGTCGTCCTCCCGCGAAAACCACGCCGCCGGAACTTGAAAATCATTGATGCGCCGGGCCCTTTTCGTTTGAAACCGCCCGCCCGAACCGGCCCAGTTGTTTCCCTGCGGCGTGATCACCGACGGCTTGCCCCGGCCCGCGGCATCGAGCCAGTAGACGGCCAGAATGTTGTGCTGGATGTCCGCCATCAGGAAGAACAGGTCGTCGTCGGCCCCCACCGAAATCTTTCTGGAACTCATGTGGATGAGGAAGAAGTCGGTCGCCTCGGGTATCACCGGCTCCGGCGGTTTCGGAGGAACGGGAATCTCCGGCTGCTTATCGAACTCATTCAGTTTGGCGAGCGTGGGTCCGTCGGGGTCCACACGCCCATCGGCGCCCTTCCAGCCGAATTGCTTCAACTGGAACTTCTGTATGGCCGCTTTGGTGAGCGGGCCGCACTTGCTGTCCTCCGCCAGAAGAGGAACCGGGCCTCCTTCTGAAACGGGAACCTTGTTCAACAACTGCTGAACGGTGAGTGTGTCTTCGGGCTGGTTCTTACCGCCCATGCCTACGGATAGAAAGATGGATCGTGCCATTCCCAGTGAGTCCTGTGTGTGCTCCATTGTAGCCGCATCCGTTACGGAATGCCGCCACGGATGCGGCAAAACGTAGTAGCCTCTATGAAACGGGTCGCCTTCCAAACCGGCGATCCCTGGAGACTGTAATGAAAAAACTCATGTCCACACTTGGCATTGCGGCCATGTTTGTCATGGCCCAGCAGAATCAGCGGCAACCCATGACATTCTTTGTCACCAGCACCGGCGCCGGCGACGGCGCCAACCTCGGCGGCCTGGCGGGCGCCGACGCTCACTGCCAGAAACTCGCCGCGGCGGCGGGGGCCGGCGGGCGGGCCTGGCGCGCCTATCTGAGCACCGCCGCCGCCGGCGGAGCCCCCGCCGTGAACGCCAGAGACCGGATTGGCCAGGGCCCCTGGCACAACGCCAAGGGAACCATGATTGCCCGCGACCTGGCCCACCTCCACGGCGATACCCTGGATTTGGCGCGCACCGGCAACCTCATCACAAAGAACAACGCATTGACCGAGAGCGGCGCGCTGGTCAACGGCGTCGGCGACAAGCCGAACATGCACGACATCCTGACCGGAACTCAGCCTGACGGGCGCGCCTATACGGATGGCGCCGATCACACCTGTAAGAACTGGACCTCCAACGGAGCCGGCACTGCTCAACTCGGACACAGCGACCGCAACGGCGGCGGCATCTCCTGGAATTCGACCCATCCCTCGCGGGGATGCAGCCAGGAAAATCTCGTGGCCACCGGCGGAGCCGGATTGTTCTACTGTTTCGCGGTCACCGGCAACTGAGCGCCCGGATTCCGATTTCCACCGTCGGGGAAGGCGAATCACTACCGGAACACGAGAGTTCCAAAATGTTCCGGCACATGGTTCGGATCGCGGTTCAGAACGCAGGTTGGCTGCCAGCACAGGAAATGGCGCTCGGAATCAGGCCCCTGGCCATCGATGCGGTAGAGGTTCATGCGCCACCGCGTCCCGGATTTGACCGGGGCTTCGCTGACCGATTTCAGCGGAATCCTCGCCGCCGCGTACCAGATCTTCCTCGCTTCATCGATGCGCCCCATGGTCTGCCATCCGCTGCGCCAGTTGCGGTCATAGTTCTTTCTGTCGAGATCGATGGCGAGGTCGATCCAGTCTCCCGTGGGTGCGATCTCGAATTCTCGGTAGTGGCGGATGTTCTTCCAATCATCGCCGAGGAAAATTTCCACCACATCGCGGTCCCACAGCTTAACGCGCGGCTTGCTGTTTTCCGGCGGCAACCAGAGGTTCAACACCTGATACGGACAGATGAAGAGGAAGTAGATGCCGGCGCCGGTGTAGAACGCGCGGACCTCCGTTTTCGTCTCCGGATACTCGACGGAGCGCGTGCAATCCTTGATGATCCAGGCGGACGCGGCTTTCTTCCACAATGCCGCATCCGGATCGAGCGTGAGCGCTCCGGCGGTCTTGACATACGGGATGGTGAATGCCGCCGTGGGGGAAGCCACCGTGCAGACTTCCTGCGCGGCCACCAGCGGCGCGAACAGGAGGGTAAGGAGATAGGCGTAGCCGCCGAATGCCGGCGCAGGCGAGATGCGGAACAGCACGATGGCTAGTGTAGCGCGAGACGGCGCCCGGAACAGGATGTGTCCGCTCGATCGAGGATTTTTTCATCTCTCCCTGAACTTTTCACCGGACGCAGACGTTAGATAGGACAGAGTGACAAACGCCCATGAAACTCTTGCGTAGTCTTCTCATCACCCTGGCCGCCGCCGGCCTGTCGTTTGCGGCCGACCCGGCGTTGATCCGCATGCTTCCCCCCGGCGCCGCCTTCGTCGCCGGAGTGCGGGCCGACCAGATCAGGTCTTCGCGGTTCGGACAGTACATCCTCGACCGGTTCAAGGCCGGAGAGGACAACCTGAACAAGTTCATTGAGGTTACGGGCTTTGATCCGCGCCGGGACCTGACGGAGGTGATTGTGGCATCGAGTTCGGCCACGCCCCGCCGGAACCATGGCAAGGGCATCCTTCTGGCCCGTGGCCGGTTCGACGTAAGCCGCATCCAGAGCTTCGCGCTCGCCTCGCAATTGTCCACCACCAATTACAATGGAGTTCAAATCTTCACGGGGCGCGAGGATGCCCGCGGCTGGCTGGCCATTCCGGACTCGACCACGGCAGTTGCCGGCGACCCTGACTACGTCAAACTGGCTCTCGACGCGCGCCAGGCGGCCGGCCCCACGCTCGACGAGAAGACCCTCAACACGATCGCGGATCTCAGCAACCGGTTTGATGCATGGATGTTGACCGCCAGTCTCGCCGGGATTGCCGGCGACCTTCGCGCACCCCAGTTGGATGGAGCCATGAACGGGAATCTGGCGCGGTCGGTCGATAGCGTGAATGGGGGCGTCCGGTTCGCCCAGGACGTCGAGGTGATGGCCGAAGCCCAGATGCGATCGGCCAAGGACGCAACCGCCATGGCGGACATGGTGCGGTTCCTGGTGGGGATGATGCAGATGAACGCTCAGAACGACAAGCGCGCGGCGGAGTTGGCGCGCCTTCTCGAGAAGATGGATCTCAAAGCCAACGGAGCGGTATTCCGGATGTCGCTCACGATTCCCGAGGACATGCTGGAGACCCTTCTCAAACCGGCGTCCATGAGGGAGCGGGTGGCGTTCTGAACATGGCGTGCCCCGAAAAATGATACCTTCGGGGGACAGCCATGTCACTGACTCGTCGCAATCTTCTAGGCTTCCCGCTTGCGGTTGCCGCTTCCGCGCAGACCGAACGCCGCTTCTTCATCGACTCCCATCAGCACTACGAGAACAGGCCGGATTACATCGATCGCCTGGTGCGGTATTACAAGCCGCGCAACGCCATGGCGTGCGTCAACGCCTTTCGAAAAAACATGGACGCCCTGAAGAAAGCCGCGGTGCAACATCCGGACGTCATCATTCCCTACGGCCGTATCAACCTGGATGAACCGGCCGCGTTGAAGGAGATCGACGAGTTCGCCGAGGCCGGGTTCAAGGGAATCAAGATGCACTCGCCGCGCCATAACTGGGATGATCCGCAGTACTTCCCTCACTACGCGCGAATCGGGCATCACGGCATGGTGGCGTTGTTCCATACGGGGATCGCCTCTCACATCGAAGAGCCGCAATTCACCGGCATGGAACGGATGAGGCCGAGCTATCTGGACACGATCGCCCGCGCGTTTCCAAAACTCTACATACAGGGCGCCCATCTGGGCAACCCGTGGTATGAGGAAGCCGCCGAGGCGGCTCGCTGGTGCCCGCGCCTCTACTTCGATCTCACCGGATCGAGTCTCATCAAGAAGGCGAAGAATCTTTCCATCTTCCGCGAGTATTTATGGTGGGAGGGGCCGGCCATCCACAGTTCCCCGCACGCCGTTCCAGCCTTTGAAAAACTCGTCTTCGGGACGGACGAACCGCCGGAGAATCTGGACGTCGTCATCGGGCGGCACGACGCATTGCTCAACGCTTGCGAGGTTCCCGCCGCCATTCGCGGGAAGGTATTTGGGGGGACGCTGGCGCGCATTCTCGGCATCACACCCAGGCCCTAGCGGATGAAGAGAATCCCACTGCGCTGGTGGATTGGAACCGCGCTGTTTCTATCCACCACCATCAACTACATAGACCGCCAGACGCTGAGCGTTCTGGCGCCCCACATCAAGACGGAATTTGGATGGAACAACGAGACCTTTGCCATCCTCATCATCGCCTTCCGCGTGGCGTATACCATCGGGCAGACCGCCTGCGGGCGGGTGCTCGACCTGATGGGAGTGCGCCGGGGCCTCAGCCTCACCGTCGCGTTCTATTCGGCGGCGGCCATGCTGACGTCGCTCGCCACGGGAATCAGGAGCTTTTCCGCGTTCCGCTTTCTGCTGGGCGCCGGTGAATCGGCGAACTGGCCGGGAGCCGCAAAGACCGTCTCTCAGTACTTTCCCCCCCGCGAGCGCGGTTGGGCGGTGGCCTTGTTCGACAGCGGATCGGCCGTGGGGGGAGCCGTGGCGCCCTTCCTCGCCTATTCCGCCTATCACTGGTTCGGCAACTGGCGTCCGGTGTTCGTGCTTACGGGAGCCCTTGGATTCCTCTGGATTCTGCTGTTTCGCAGACTGACCAGCGGTCCTCAACCTACGCTTCCGGGTGCTGAAGACGAGGGAAAGCCATTGCCATACGGTGTGCTGCTGCGCTGGCGGCAGACGTGGGGGATCATCGTATCCAAGTCGCTCACTGACCCGGTCTGGTTTTTTATCACCGATTGGTTTGCGATCTTTCTGGTTTCGCGGGGCTATGACCCCGAGCAGACTCTCATTGCTTTCTGGGTGCCGTTCCTTGCCGCCGACATCGGAAATTTCGCCGGCGGCGGGTTGTCCAGTTACCTGATCCATCGCGGTTGGCCCACGCTCCGGTCGCGGCGCTTCGTGGCGCTGCTGTCCGGTCTGGGAATGACCACGCTGGCTGGAGCCGCCTATGCTCCCAACCTCGCCTGGCTCGTATTCTTTTTCGGCTTCTCGACGCTCGCCTACGCGAGTTTTTCCACCATCATTCTGACCCTCCCGGCCGATCTTTACCCGCCGCCATCGGTCGCTTCGGTCAGTGGAATGAGCGGTACGGGAGCGGGAGCGGGCACGATTGCCGCCACGTACCTCACGGGGCTCATCGCTGACCGGTACTCCTTCCAGCCAATCCTGCTGACCGCGAGCATGGTTCCGGTGCTGGCGACGATTGCCGTGCTCTGTCTTGTACCGGCAAAGTCAACGGCGGCGGAATCGCCGGAGTAACGCTTCGCTTATCCTCCAGGCAGAGCCGGGGGAACTCTCTTTTGAATCAGCGCCTGAGTCGCGTTCACCGTGGAGCACGGGGAGACAGGGCGGATGCGATGGCTGTTCTCAGCGAGCCTTCACAGGTGGCAAAGTCGACCCAACTGTAGTGATCGTCGTAACCTTCGGCGACTGCCGCATTCGTGGGGATATAGCCCGGAGCACATTCGCCGTAACCGAGCGTCAGAACCATCCTGTCCGGCGCGTCCGCCTGCGCCCAGAGTTGATATTGGACGAAAGCCTCCGCCGGCACGACAACGATGGCGGCGGGGCCGAGGTGTAGGGCGGGAACATCAATCGGCTGCTTCCTGGCCAGCCGCCGCAGCCAACTGATGCCAAGGGCGGCGTCGAGCCGCTCGCGGCGCGGGGTTGCGGATGAGGCCAGCGTCGCGCGCATCTCCGCCAGCGTGTACCCTTTGGACTGGCGCGGCTCGAAGACCAGTTTCGCGTTGCGGAAGCCTGTTTCCCGAAGCGGAGCCCGCCGCGTGGAATGGAACGCCGCCGCCATCGCCTTATGGAGACGTCCGGCGAGGATTGGCCGGTTGGCGTGGTTGCCGTCGTTATAATGGCCCGCCATCGTATCGCCGCTGGCGCCGGAGCAGTAGACATGGAAGGTTCCGGGGAATTCGGATTGCATCGCGCGGCGCGCGATGCCCGGGAAGTCGGCCGACACGTCGCCCTGTCCGTAATAGCTCATGGGGTGCGTCGAGTAAGCGTAAAGGACGGCAACAGGTTTCGAGCCGTTCCAGAAACTGACGGCTTTGAGGTTGGGGTCGATAAGCCCTTCGGGCTGGTTGCGCACGTATGCGTCGCGCGTGGCGCTGGTGCGGCCGAAGGAGATCTTGCCATCGGGGCGTACATACCGGCGGTTGGAAGCCACTTGCTCGACCCTGGCTTGACCGGAACCGATTTGAGTGACTGTCTGAAACGAGGAACGGCGAATCGCCTCAGCGGTCTTGTCGATCGAGGCGCGCTCGAAGACAGGGTCGCACAGCTTGTAGGGAGAGCGGGCCTGGTCGAGCAGTTCCTGCGCTTCGCTGTCCGTGTAGGGCGCATCGTGTGGATGCACGCAACTGAGCATCACCCGCTCCGGGGTCGTGCCGGCGGCGGCGGCGAGGCGTGAGCGCCACAGGTCATAGGAGCGGTTGCGCACTTCGCACCAATCAAGCGACACGACGACAACCGGTTTTTCAGGTCCGCGTAGCACGATGCCTCGCGCCTCGAGCGGATCGGCGATGGAGCGCGCCGTGCCGGTGTAGATGGGCGACCCGATGGGAGGCGTGATCTCCGCCTGGAACGTGGCGAGTTGATAGCCGGAAGTCATCGCCGGCGCGGCGGAGGCGGCTAGAAGGAACGAGCGGCGCAGCATGTCAACGATGGTATCAGCGATTGTGGAATTCCAGGGAGGGCGCTTCGATCGGCAGAGAAGAAAAATTGCGGAGCGAGCGGCAAAGCTGGTATCTTGGTAGTCGTTACGGACGCGGGAACCTCCGTTGAAAGAAGGTTTTCCGTAATCCCGGTGTCCGAAATTTCATGATTCGGGGCGTGGCTCAGCCTGGTAGAGCGCCTGGTTCGGGACCAGGAGGCCGGTGGTTCGAATCCACTCGCCCCGACCATTTATCCCACAAGTTC
>JABAQT010000029.1:61016-70751 GCA_019187195.1 Bryobacteraceae bacterium | reverse complement strand
TCCTGGTGCAATTTGGCGGATTTCCTCTATTTTCCGTTCAGCCTGACGGATCAGCAGCGCATTGATTCCGCCTCGGTGGTGGTGACAGACCTGCCGTATGCCTCCGGCATAGCCCCCGGCGTAGCTCAGCCGCAATCCATGCGGCTCACCTTCAGGGTGCTGGATCCGTCCAACGGCCCGCCCGCGCTGCGTCCCATGGTGCCGGGGACGCTGCAATACATGCCGGGCGGCGCGGGCGCGCTTCCCACGCCGGCCGACATTCAGTTCCTCGCTGACGGTTCGCTGGACCCCGCACCCTATGCGGGCTGGAACACCACCGGGTCCATCTTCGTGACGGTGAGTGACGCGAAGGTGGCGGCAGACTACACCGCTCTGGCTACCGGGCTCGAGGTGGTGCCGAACCGCTTCTGGTACTCGCCCGTGGTCCTCGGCTTCGACTTTCTCAGCCAGACGCTGCTTAACGGTCTGGATAAGACCAGCATCGTCGCCGACGCCGCTGCCGGGACCATCACTAAGCCCTCCGCCGCGGAGTGGAAAGGCATTGCCGTGTCCAGCATGCTCGGCGGCCAGTATACGCCGAAGCTCAATCGTGCCGGTGGCACGCGGATCCAGGACGACATCGCAAAGTACCCCATGCCCACGGTGGTGATGGCGGCCGACGGCACGGTGACGCTCATCATCACATGCGCGCGCTACGAGGCGTTCCGCGATGGTCCGGCCTCGCTGTTCGATGACGTGCTCGCGCAGGCCCAGGATCTGCCGGAGACCGATCCGTCGCACCCGCGCAACGGCATGGTGCCGGCGCGGCACGTCTATCGCAAACTACAGGCCGGCCTCATCGACCGCGGCATCCCGGGCGACTTCATCGCGGAGACGGCCGATGCGATGCTGGCGGATTGGCCCGCCGCGCCCCGCTACTTTCCCATTCGCTTCACTCGCGTCTGGCAACCGCAGCCGGAGTGCTCCGGATGGTTCATGCTTGCCAACATTCAGATCCTGGATGGCAACGGCACCGAACTGCTGCGGCAGAGAATGCCGTCGCACGGCATGTTCTACCTCAGCCAGGCCCCCACGGACCCGGACGCGTTGCCGCCCTTCGTGCAGGTCGCCTTGCTCGGGCCTCTCAAGCTCCAGAGCGGGTCGCTCGACAGGCCATGGATGCTGCCGGCGTCCACACTAGCTCAGCCCGCCGCACTGACCACGGGGTCCATTCCGCACTTCCTGGCGCGCCTGCCCATGCACATCGGCGTGGTACTAGAGACGCCAGACGCCATCCGCGACAACGTCTTCTGCGTCTTTGCCTCTTTGCGCCGCGTGGTCCGCGCCTGGATCGACAACCGCATCTGCGGCGGGCGCCTCGTCTTCCGCACCGCGCTCACCAGTGCCGGGGCCAGGAAGCTCATCGATAACTCTCTTGGCGTTGTGCCGCGGCAGAATGTCTGGCCGTCTGGTCCATTCGGGGATCGGGTCGCTGAACCGGACTTGACCACCGGGCTTTTCCAGATGCGCGACATCCTGGAGATCTTCTTTCCCGCCGAAGCGCCGGTCTGTACTGTGGGAGGCACCACCGACCGCCCCACCGTCTACACAGTCGGCGGCGTTGCCTACCGGCTGTGGCTGACGGCTGTCGAGGCCTTCGAGTCGAATGCGACCAAGTGTAACTTCCCCGATGAGCACGTTGGAAGAGGCGCTCCCGCTGCGCTGGTCTACCTGGGGCTCGGACACTACCAGGTCAATCCCGCCCCGGCTGCGCCGGATGCGGAAATGAACGGGTACATCGCCGTCAACGTCGCCGAGATGCTGTCTGGCGGCCTTGTGAGCGGCGCCACCCTGCAATTCTGGGATCGCAACAACGACTATTCCAAAATCGTCGCCCGCCAGATGCTCTCGTCCGAAAATTTGGAGAGCATTGGCCACTCGCCCATCTTCTCGACCTACCTGCCTTCGGCGGATGCGGCGGAGAGCATCGTGGTCATGGACCATCATCTCGACTGGACCGACTGTCCTGTCAAGGATGGAGGCGCTCTTTCCTGGGCCGGCTTCGAGCCCCAGGTCTGGCTCGCCGCCAATTGGGATGAGTGAGGCAAGACCTTGGCTGACACCACGCTCAACGGACGCTCACTGTTCGCGCTCGCCGAGCTCATCGAGCAGGCCGACTTCCCGCTCGCCGACTACCTGCCCACGTCGACCATCGCCGCCGTCTTCTCCAGCCTCTACTACACTGACGCGGCGATTCTCGATTCTGGCGACAACGTCGTCATCGACCTCGTGCTCGTCTTCGACGGCGAACTCGTGCTGGCGCCCCCGGGCTGCGACGCCTTCTCGCTTGTCTTCGCGCCCGGCGGCCAGGGGCTGGCCTCGGTTCACTGCGAGATCTTGCTGGGCCCCGACTATTCCATCGCCATGCGCGAGGCCGCCATCGCGCTGCGAGTGTCTGAGAAGGTGTTGCGCGATGCGGCCACCAGCGGTCCGGCCGAGATCTTCATCAGCGGCGACATCACGTTTTCGCCCGACGGCATTGTGGTCGATCGCTACAAGGGCGGCGCGCTGGCGCCCGCATATCTCTGCGGCACGCAGATTCAGGTCGAAGCCGAAGGCGTGCTGCCGGTCTTCGGCGAGGCGGGCAGGCCCATCTATGTGACGCCGGACTTCTCCGGGCTCGCCATCGACAGCCTTACCGTGCGAATTCCGGCCGAAACGCTCAAATTGGACGGAGGAGGCACGCTCGAGTTCGAAATGCTCGAAAGTGCCATTGGGACGACGGGCTTTAGCGGTACAGTTAACGTTTCCTGGGATTCAAATGGCACCGATTTGCAGCCCTCTGGAAGCTTACTCGGCTTTCCCTTCCGCTTTCTCTCCTTCGGCCTCGATATCGACCAGAACGCGATTTTGAGCGCATCGCTCTTGGTCGAAGTGCGCGTGGAAGCCCTGGAAACCGGGGCTCAGGCGAAGTGGCTCGGCCTCGAAGTCGCTTTCGGAGCCGAAGGCAGTTTCAGCGCCACTTTCACCGCCACCGCGGATTTCGAATTCGCCGAAGTTCTCACGCTCACCGCGACTCAAATGCGCCTCGAAGAGAGCGGCGGCGTGTGGTCGTTCTTCCTTTCCGGTTCCGCGCGGGCGCTGCTGCCGGGCGCAGAGTGGCCCGCCATCGCGTTCCAGGATCTCGGTGTCTCCTCGGCGGGCGAGATCATTCTGCCTGACGGCGGCGGCATCGCTCTGTCGCAGCCTGTTTCCGTCACCTGGTATTTCGTGCGGCTCACTTTGACCAAGTTCCGCTTCGGTCGGCCGAAGGGCTCGACCACGAAGCTGCAACTGGCACTGTCGGCGGAGATCGTTCTGCTGGAGGGACTGCCGGCCGGCGCCAGTGTTGACGGACTTGTGGCGGAGTGGGATCCAGCCGTGGCGGCGCCGCCGGACATTCGCTTTGACGGCATCGGGTTCTCGTTTGGCGTGCCCGCGTCGTTTTCCGCTTCGCTCAGCGCGAGTTACCACAACGAAGCAGGGGACGCAGTTTTCCGCGGCAGAGGTTCGATGGCGATCCCGGCACTTGACATGGAGATCTCGGTGTGCGTGGTGGTGGGCCAGGACACTGTGGCGGGATTCCCCTACCTCTATCTGTTCGCGGACGCGAAGCTCCTGCCCACGGGCATTCCGATCGCCCAAACAGGATTGTCCATTTATGGTTTTCAAGGATTGCTGGCCTACAACATGGCGCTGGCCATCGACATGGACGCGCCCGCCGACAAGCGCTATTATAAGCTCTTTTCGCGGCCGCCCATCGGCATCACGGACCTGACGAAGTGGGAGAAGCGGCAGGGGAAGAACGCGCTCGGGTTCGGCATCGTCATCGGCACGATGGACCGCGGCTTCTGCCTGCATGCCAAGGGTCTGATCGTGATCGCCTTCCCCGATCTGACGATTCTGCTGCAATCGCAGGCTGACTTCCTGAAGATCAAGCCCGAACTCGGCACCACCGAGGAAGGAAGTCTGGAATCGCTGATGGTCTACGCCTCGGGCGACCCCTCACTGTCGTTGGACGTGACGGCCAACTGGTCTCTGGCGCCGGCCTACGCGGTGGAGGGGCAGGCGCGGGCCTTCTTCGCGTTTGAGGACATGTCGGCGTGGTATGTGGAACTGGGGCAGGACAAGGACGGCAAGCGCATCACCGCCGAAGCGGTGCAGTGGGGCGGCGAGTGGCTGTTCACGGCGGGGTTCTGGCTGCGAATTGACGCGGCGGGATTTGTGACGGGCGCGCAGGTGGACCTGGACCTGCACGCCGAGTCCGGCGGATTCTTTGTGGATGTCGGCGGCTACTGCCGCGGGGCGATGGGCATCCACTGGGAGCCGCTGCAATGGGAAGGGATGCTCGCGATGAGCGTGCGGATGGGCGCGGGCTACAAGGGCGTCACCATCTCGGTGGCGCTGTCGGGCACGGCGCGCGCACGGATGAGCAGACCGTTCGACGTGCTGGTGAGCGTGGAGGCGTGCATCCACGCGCTGTTCTGGGACATCTGTCGCGGCTTCGACTTCGCCTGGCAGCAACTGGATCCGCCGGTGCTCACAAGCGCATTGCGAGACGCGAGCGCGACGCCACGGGACTGGACGGTGTATGAAACGACGACTGGCGATACGGCGTCGTTGGAGACAGGCGTCGTGTCGCTGGACATCAGCGGCGCGCAGCAGCCGACGATTCAGCCTCACAGCTTCCTATCACTGAACTTCGGCAAGCCGATGATTGACGACACTGGACTCTTCAACGAAGCTGTGGCGCTGGCAGACAGCGGCTACGTGACGATCGGGGCGGGGTCCGGCTATTCGGCGGCCTACCATCTGAAATCGCTGACGCTGATCCGCGACCCGGACGGCGCCGCGGAGCCTTTCACGCTGTGGGGCACCTGGGAGCAGGACACACTGGAGCCGAACAGGGTGCTGAATCTGTTTTCGTCGGAGCGCTTCGGCGACGACGGTTCGCTGACGACGAGCTATGTGAGCTCGATCACCATCGACTATTGCGACCAGCCGGAGGACACGCTGGTGTGTGTGCCGCTGGACGGCGTGTCGCCGGGCTACGGGATTCTTCCGGAAGGCTCGTTGTACCGTTGGACTCGCGGCGTGCCGCAGGCGCCGAGGGAATTCCTGGGCACGGGGATTGTGCTGGGTGCCGGCGACAAGCTGCAGTTCGATATTCGGACGGACGTGGATCAGATTACGGTGAAGGCCTCTTCCCTGCCCGGCTGGGTTCCGGCGACGCAGGATTTTGTGATCGACAAGAACTCGGCCGGGTTGTTCGACGCCTCGATCTACAACTGGCGGCTGCTGAGCTTGTGCTACCTGCAGGGGCACCACGCGCAAGCGTGGTCCGTGACGACGCGCAGCGGCGGACTGCTCACCGGCAGCGAGGCCTGGACGGTGGGAGATGACGCGCTGGTCCTGCCGCCGAATGAGACGTTTGAATTGAGGGTGGCGCATTCGGCGTCGCTGAAGGACCCGAAGGGCCATGTGACGACGCCGATCGACGCGACGACGGTGATGCGATTCCACACCTCCGGGCCGCCGGGCTACAGGGGAGCGCTGGAGTCGTACATCAGCTCGCTCTATCCAAAGGCGGGCGCGCGGCCGGTTTACACGGGCTACGACCTGGCGGTCACGTTCGTGGACGAGTACGTGAGGCTGCTGTATACATCGGCCGGGACACGCCTGGTGTACCGGCTGTACGACGCCAAGGGGCGGCTGGTGACGGACGGCACTGGGGGCCTGTCGCTGGCGCCCGTTGTGGCGAGCGGGCCGATGACGCAACCGGCTTCCATGCAGTACTGGCAGGCCGTGTATGAAGAGAACGCCGTGAAGGACTGTGTGCCTGACATCACGTTTGAGACAACGAGCGAGAATGTGCTGCGGCTGGATGCGGGGCTGGCGCTGTCGCCCAATTCGCAGTATGTGGCGCAGGTGGTGGAGGAGGAGACGCCGGATGTACCGCTGGTGGAGTGGGGGTTTGCCACCTCGCGCTACGCGCTGTTCACCGACCTAGTGCAGACGGAGGCGGAGATTGCCGCGCCGGTGACCACGGCCGCCGCGCTGACGGGGACGTCGTTCGACGCGCTGGTGCGGCAGTGTGGGATGGCGACCATCGACTACGCCGAACACTTCAAGCTGACTCCGATTCTGGCTGCGGGCGGGACGGCGTGCGTGGCGCTGCTGCTGGAGGCGCCGGAACCGCTGGAGTTCGGCACAAGGCTGAGCGTGAAGGTGGCGGGCACGCGCACCATCGCCTACGCCAACGCGGACTCGACGCGCGGGTTTGTGCTGCGTGCCAACGGGGGCACGTGGCCGCTGAAGACGGTGAGGGTGGAGTTGACGTGGCTGCGGGATGCTGGCGCGGGAGTTCTGAAGCTGACGGTGAGAGGCGACTCCTCGGCTGAATTCGTCGCGCTGAAGGTGAATCTGAAGGGAGCCAGATGAGCACTCTCGGCGCGGGAACGGAGATTCACATCATCGCCTGCGTGCGGGAATTCGCCACGCCGGGCTCGCTAAACCAGGTGTGGGGCCTGCGTTGGGCTTCGCGGCCCGACCTGGGCTTTCCGGCGGACGGCTACAATATCTCCTGGCTGAGCCCGTCCACGGCGAACACGCCGGTGCACATCGGCACCTACACGCTGCCGGAGACGACGGACTGGGCGGTGTTCGCCGCCGAAGCCGAGGCGCGGCGGCCGGTGTCGGGGCCGTATTTTACCGCCATCAACGAGAGCGAGCTTGGATTCCTGCTGCCGTTGGTGAGGTTCGCCGACCCGCGGACGGCAGAGACGGAGTGGGCGGGATTGACGGTGGACTGCGCCGCGGTGCTGGGCGAAATCCATCGGAACGACGCGGAACTGGCGTGGAAGTACTGGGGGAGCGACCCGGCGCCTTCGCTGGCAGAGGTGCTGACGGGCCCGGCGGCGGCGGAGGCCATCGACTACTATCGCGGGAAGACGGTGGACTTTCTGGTGGCGCTCGCCTGGCGGTTTGAATACGCGGTGCTGCTGGGGCTGGGGACGAACTTTCAACACGGGCCGGGGAACCTGACGTTCCGGGTGGAGGCGGAGTGGGAGTCGGACTCGGGCACGGCCGACTCCGATGCCGCATCCTCCGGACTGCCCTGCGCGCTGGCACCGCCGGCGTGGGTGACAGCGGCGGCGGTGCCGGGGACGGTTCCTCATCCGGCGTTTGCAGACTTCCCGGACGTAGCCGCCTCGACGGTGCCGCGGGTGCCTGCATCGTTTACGGCATTGAGTTGGGAGCCGCGGGCGCCAGGGATCACGCTGATCGACACGGGACCATACCTTTACCTGGTGAACCGTTACTGGCACGGGGCCGGGACGGCGGGCGACGTGCAGGAGCCCGTGCTGCCCAGCGGGGCGGCATTTACGCCGGTGATTGCGGGCGACTACGCGATTCAGCCGGCTACACAACCACACTACCTGGATCTGCCGGGGATGGCGTGGCCGCCGCTGGCCGGCTGGTATCACTACGAGGTTCGGAGCGTGAGCCTGCTGGGCGTTGTGTCGGCCACGGGGACGCTGGCGGCAGTGCGGCACTATGACACGATCGCCCCGCCGAGCCCAATGGCGCGGCCGGCGGAGGAGAGGGTGGTAGCTTTGGAGGCAGGCGCCACTCGTGTCGAGGTGCAGTTAGTGGTGGACTGGTCTTCGGCGCAGGACTTCATGGGTCCGGACGCGGTGGAGTTCCGGGCGGCTGCGCAGTGGACGGCGCTGGAGAGCACGTCCACGCACGTGGAGACGGTGGCGGATGTCTCCACGGGAGAGCCTTCCGACCTGCTGTACGCCGACTTGACTCTGACGAACCTGAGCGGTACGGCGAACCAGTACGTGGGCGCGCGTCTGTCGTTGGCGGGCGGCGACTACCCAATTGTTTCGCACACGCTGGGCGCCGGGGCGCAGATGCGAGTGAGGCGGTGCCGGTCGCAGGCGCCCGCGGCGGGCAGCGACGCGGTCATTTATTCCAAGGGCGAGCCGACGGAGCTGACGAGGGTGGCGAAGCTGGCGCGCAGCGCTTCCGCAACGGCCACCGTGGCGGCTGTCGTTTCGGCGGATCCGCTGAAGGTGACACTGTCGAGGCCCTTGTCCGATACGAGCACGAGAGTGTATCTGCACGTGCTCCGGGTGTCGCTGGATGCGGTGCAGGAGGACGGCGGCGTTTGGAATCTGGGTGTTCCCGCAAGCGCGTTCGCCGTGGCGGCGCTGCCGGGCTCGGCGGCGATTGTGTATCCATCGCACAACTGGACGGTGAACGTGGCGATTCCGGCGGGCTACACGGCGGGCGTGCTGAGCCTGCAGGTGACGGCGGCGGACGGGGCGACCTATGTGGACAGCCCGGAACTGGCTGCCGTTGCGCCTCCGCTGCGGCACTTGAAGGGGAACGAGAGCGGGGCGTCGCCGGTGGTGTTGTCGGTGAGGGTGTCGAATCCTCCGGGCAAGCCGCGGCGGAAGCCGCAACCAAAGGGGCAACGGCTGTGGGCGACGTCGGCGGCGAGCTATGCGGAGAATTCGAGCTACGCAGTGGCGTGGAATGCGGCGGCAGGCGCGGCGCGGTACGAAGTATGGCGGGCGCTGGAGCCGGCGATTCCCCGTGCGGGCCCTGCGTTGACGGATGCGGCTCTGGTGAAGTTGGCCGCGGCGCACCCGGAGGTGTTCGACCTGCGGTCGAGTGAAGTGTTCGGATTGACGTACACGGATCTGCTGCCGGGCAGGGCGCCGACGCGCGCGGTGTACAAGGTGCGCGGCGTGGGGACGGGCGGCGAGGCTGGGGAGTTCTCTGAGGTGATCGGCCCAGTGTGGGTGCCCGACGTGCGCCAGCCGGCGAAGCCGAATCTGCTGAGGGCGACGGCCGTGAAGAACGTGGACCGGGTGACGGCGCTGGAGTGGACGCAGGCGGGCCCGGTGGACGATGTGCGGTTCGACATTTGGTGCCGCGGCGACGACGAGACGGCGTTCCGCCTGGCGGGGAGCCTTGTGAAGGGCGCTGCGACAGGGCGGGACGGGCGCTACCACTTCCGCCACAAGGAGAGGGTGCCGGGGCGGATGTACACCTACTACGTGGTGGCGGTGCGCGAGGCTGCCGATCCGATTGACCCGACCGGGGCGACGCTGCGGGAGATCGCGGGCAAGGCATCGGAGCAGCGTGCGACCTATGCGAGGTCGTCGTCGTTTCTGGCGCCTTCGGACCTGGCGGTGACGCTGGACCGTGCGAGCGGGAAGCCGAAGCTGACGTGGGTCAACCAGGACAGCTACATCTCGATCGAGGTGAGGCGGAAGTGGTTGGGCAATCTCGGCTACGAGGTGATCGTCACTTTGCCGGGGACGGCGCAGAGCCACACGGATGCGACGGCGGCGCCGGGCGCGTGGAGCTATCAACTGCGGGCGCTGGGCATCTCGCGGCGCGCCGATACGTCAACGGTCGAGTTTACCCTCTAAGGCCGGCTGGCGTCGACCTGCCGTCAGGATAGGTTCGGACACACGCATCCGCGTCGTGCTGGACAATCACAACGCGCACATATCCAAGGGGACGTAGATTTTCCCTGGGAAACGCGGCACAACCGCTTTGAATTCACCTTCACACCGAAACACGGGCCGACCACTCTTCTCTTGTGCGGCGGCTCTTCCCAAGCCTGGGGCCTGTAGCCGCAAATAGGATTCGATGGGCTCAGGATGCTCCAGAACGAAGGTGATCGCTCCATAC
>JABAQT010000029.1:48123-60916 GCA_019187195.1 Bryobacteraceae bacterium | reverse complement strand
GCCTTTAGTCGAGGCGAAGCCAGTGGGGATGCGCTGCAAACTCAGGACGGCACGGAGTGAAAACATCCACGGCTCTCCTGGAAGGTAGCGAGGCCGCCGGTCTGGTGACTACGGACAAAGGGGCAGCAACTCTGATCATTCGCGGCAGGCAAGCGGCGCTTACGGAGTTTAGCCGCGAGGGCGCTGTTGTGTCGGAAGCACCAGTGGCGTGCCACGGCCCCGAGGCGCTGCTCTCGCTTTGGGGCAATCCGGCGAACGTATCTCCGGATGGCTCGATCACGGAGTTTCCGTCCGCAGGCGCTGTTATCCGGCGGGCTTCGTGGATTCGTCCCGGGACCGTGGCGGGAAGTTTGTCCGATGGGCGGCTTGCGATCCTGGATCAGGAAACCGGCGAGCGGCTCCGGTGCGGTGGCGCCGGCTCCGATCCCGGAGATCGAGCAGGCGGTTGCGAGCACTCGACGGCCCGGTCATCATCATGGCGCGTTTGGCCTTACGACCGGATTGTGGCCGCCGGTGGTCAAAGTCAGCAATGACGGCCGGCTGCCGGGGCGGGCGGCCACCAGCAGTTTTCATCGGATTGCCGTTCCGCAGGGTTATCTGTTTCTCGGGTCTGTCACCGGTGAAATAATCGTCCTCCTTTGGGACCTGGGCGTTCAAGTTCCTTCCCGTGCCTGAAACGAATAGAGGCGGGAATCGCGCATGGCGATCGCGAGGCGGATGCGGCGGCCTTTGAGGGTGTCGAGTTTCAGGGAGTTGGGCCAGGCGGCCTGTTGAGGCCGGGTGGCATTGTGAGTTGCGGAGAAGCCGGGGACGGGAGTGTTGTCTTCGTTGCGGATTTCGATGGAGAGCGTTCCGCCACCGCTTGACGGGTGAGCTTTGGGGTAACGGGTGGTAGTGGAGTTGAGGAAGAGTTCGCCGCCCGGCCACGTCATGGGGCGGGTGACGAGGAGGCCCTCCTGGAAATCGGCCTGGAGGGCGGCGAAGCGGCCGGCGAGGATGGTGGCGAGGGCGACGGCTCCGTAGGAGTGCGGGGCTTCGAGGCCGTGGGCTCCGCTGCGCGCGCCCACGTAGAAGTAGAGCGTGTTGCCTTCGAGGATGGGCGGGGTGGAAGCGCAGGTGTTCCAGGCCTGGTTCCAGGGGTATTTCGGACCGATGAAGGCGGAGCGGCGCGCGGGGCGATGCCAGACGTGGTTGTCGTGGCTCCAGGCGAGCTGCACTTCGATGACATCGGGATTGTCGTACCAGCGCTCGAGCATGCCGAGATAGAGATCGCCGTAGCGGAAGGCCGGCATGCCGTAGAGTTCCGTGTTGGGGCCGTCGAGGAGATCCTGGCGGAGGACGAGTTGCGGGGTGGACCAGTTAAGAAAGTCCCTGCTCTGGCTGCGATAGATGGCGCGGGCGCGGACGGTGCGCATCATGTCGCGGTGGCGGAGGTAGGCGACATAGTTGCCCTCGTGGTCGCGGGCGGACATGACGTTGGTGCGGTCGCCCGTATCGGTCATGACGGGTTGGGGGCGATGCCGCCAGACGATGCCGTCGCTGCTGAAGGCGGCGTATTCGCCGCGGGGCCGGTTCCTGCCCGACCCGTAGTAGATCATCTTGAAGGGGGATTGCGGGTCCTGGGGATCATGGCAAACGGTGGGGCCATCGTGGCTCTCTCCGGGAGCGGGCATCATGACTATGTTGTTTCGGCGCGAACCGCCGAATTCGAAGAGGCCCAAGTTGGGGCGCTGCCAGTGGATGCCGTCGCCGCTGGTGGCCATGCAGAAAAGAGAGGGCGCGGGAGGATTGAACGTCATGTAGTAGAGCCGCCACTCCCCGCCGAGCCGGAAGGCGGAGCCGTAGAGGACGAGCTGGCGGCCTTCCCAGGGAGCTTCGGGGCGCAGAACGGGTTCAGGGAAGAGGTCGGCCTGTTGCCAGACGCGCTCGAGGCGGTAGGTATCCTCGATCCAGGTGTCATCGAGTAAGAGTTGAGGCTGCCGGAGGTCCTTGCGAGCGGGATCGGCTTGAAAAGATTCATGCTGTCCGGTTCCGGCGAGGGCAATCGCCGGCGAGCCGAGGAAAGCGCGTCGTGAGATGGAAGTCACTTCGCCATGGTACTCGAGATCGGGATGGCGACGGACGCTCTTACCAGATGGGATCGACGTAACAGGGGGCCGGCCGCCAGTAGCCCCATCCGTCGTAGTAACCGCAGCCATATTGCGTATAGTAGCCGTAGCCGAACGGGATGCCGATGCCGATGCCGAAGTAAGGCCGGGCCCAGAAGCGTCCGCCGTAGTAGTAGCCGCGCCCCGCATAGAAACGTCCGGGGTAGTATCCCCTGCCGCGATAGTAGCCGCGCGGAGCGGCATAGCCGCGGTAGTAGCCGCGTCCAGCGAAGCTTCGGCCGTAATAGCCGCGGTGCCCGGAGTAGCCGTAATAGCCACGGTGTCCGGAGAAGGAACGGCCGTAGCCGCCATGTCCGCCACGACGGCCTCCATGCTCGGCCATCGCAGAGCCGGGCGCGAGCATCAGGAACGCCGCGCCAAGGGCAAGGGGTAGGAAGGTCTTTAGGAACCGGGCTGGGAATGGCGAGTTCATGATGTATCCTCCGCAACAGGGACGGCAAACCGGATGCCATTTGTAAGTGGTTCAAAATATGGATTAACGACTCTGGTATAGCCGGGAACCGATGGCCGAAAACCACCACATGCGGCTGAAGATGGCCAAGCGGCGTCCGGACGTGCCATCATGGTTGGGCCGTTGACGAAGCGGTGCCGTAGCGGGTTTGTGGCGCGGCGAGGGCCGCTTGAGAGGAGTCCATTTTGACCAGGGATGAAATTATTCTGGCGCAGAAGGAATACCTGTTTCCTTCGGTGTTTCATTATTTCCGCGAACCGCTGGTGATCAGCCATGCCAGGGATCAATACGTGTGGGACGCGGACGGGAAGCAGTACCTGGATTTTTTCGGCGGCATCGTGACGGTGAGCGTGGGGCATTCGAACCCCAAGGTGACGTCGCGCGTGCATGAACAGATAGACAAGCTGGTGCACGTCTCGACGGTGTTCGCCACCGAACCGCAGGCGGCGCTGGCGAAGAAGGTGGCGGGGATTACGCCGGGGCAGGCGCTGACAAAATCATTTTTCACCAACAGTGGAACGGAAGCCAACGAAACGGCGATTCTGGCGGCGCGCTGTTACACGGGGGTTCCGGAGATCATCGCCTTGCGGCATTCCTATCACGGCCGCAGCGCGATGGCCATGACGCTGACGGGGCAGGCGGGTTGGAGGCTGGGTGGAGTGACGGCTCCCGGCATAGTTCATGCCGTGAACGCATATTGTTACCGCTGTCCGTTTCACCTCGAGTATCCCTCGTGCGAGGTGGCCTGCGCGAACGATGTCGAGGAAGTGATCCGCACCACTACCTCGGGGAGGGTGGCCGGCATGATCGCCGAGCCGATTCAGGGTGTGGGCGGATTTATCACGCCGCCGAAGGAATATTTTCCAATTGTGGCGGGAATTGTCCGTAAATATGGCGGTATTTTCATCAGCGACGAGGTGCAGACCGCGTGGGGGCGCACCGGCGGGAAGTGGTTCGGCATCGAGCAGTGGGGCGTGACGCCGGATGTGATCACGAGCGCGAAGGGGCTGGGCAACGGGTTGCCGATCGGAATTACCACGGCTCGAGCCGGGGTGGCGGACGCGATGAAGGGCGTGACGATCTCGACGTTCGGTGGCAATCCCGTGACGGCGACGGCCGCGAAGGCGGTGCTCGACTATATCGAAGAGGAGAAACTGCTCATCCATACCGCCGAGGTGGGCGCCTACCTGCGCGGGAAGCTGCTCGAGCTGAAAGACAAGCACACGCTTATCGGCGACGTGCGCGGCATGGGTTTGCTGCAATCGCTCGAATTGGTGGAGGACAGGGCTACGAAGACGCCCGCCACGCGCGAGACGGCGGAAATGATGGAGGCATGCCGCGAGAACCGGGTACTGATCGGCAAGGGTGGATTATATGGGAATGTGCTGCGGATGTCGCCTCCGATGAATATTTCGAAAAGCGATGTGGATCAATTTGTCTCCGCGCTCGATGAAGCGTTCGAGAGAGTGCGGGTCACGGCCGGAGGATCGAGGTAAGGGGAGCCGCCGGCCGGGACCTCGAATGCTTACACGCTAATGACGGGGCAGGGAGCCTGGCGGATGATGCTGTAGGCGTGGGCGCGAATGCGTCCGAACACTCCGCTGGTGGAACCTCGCCCGATGATGAGCATGTCGAACTGGTTCTTCCGGGCAAGGGCGCTTACCTGGAAGCCGGGGTCTCCCGCTTCAAAGAGCACTTCGGCGTTCGTGCCGGCCGCCTGCTGCAAATCCGCGATCGTTTTTCCCGCCTCCTCGGCGAATCGTTCCCGCCAGTTCGGCTCGAAGTATTCGCCGGACATTCCCTCGACTGACGGGGTGATGTGAACGATGCTGAGGGGGACATTACAGGCTTTGGTAAAATTCGCGGCCCATTGCAGGATTCTGGCGCTCGAGGGAGAGAGGTCGAGAGCGACGCCCACTTTGCGGATATGAATGGGCTTTTCCGTTTCGAGCACGTCCTCCATGGCTACGCCGGTAAAGACGGGGCAGTCGGCGTCATGGAGGACCTTGGCGGTGACGGAGCCAAGCATGAAGCGCCGGAATCCGCCATAGCCGTGGGTCGGCATCACGATGAGATCCATCTGGTGGGTGTTGGCGTATTCGACAAGCTTGCGGGCGGGATCTCCCTCGAGCAATACCCGCCGCAGTTTGAACATCTTCAACTCTTCATCGAGGAAATACTCGAGGTCCTTGCGCACTTGTTCGGTGCGGGCCGCGGTGTACTCCTGGATGAGGCCGCCGCCGAGGTCGGCCATGCTGTATTCAAAATGGGGAGGTGGAAGCACGTGAGCCAGCGTGACTTCGAACTGGAAACATTGATGCAGAGCTTCCAGGATGCGAGCTGCCCCGCGGCAACGGTTGGAAAAATCAACGGGAAACAGGACATTCTTCAGCGTGAACATTGAATCGCTCCTTTCGGCTGCCAGGCCGACTTGATAATGTGCATGCGGGCTTCCGTCTTGGGGTGAAGACAACTTATTGTACCTTAACCAGTTAGTGTAACGGCGCGAAGATTTTCAAGTGGCAATTGGCGCACGAAGGACGGCGGGTGGGTGAAATTTCGCATCCTTGCGGGGCAGAAGTGCTAAACTTGCGATGAGGCTGCCCATCCGTGTCGAAGGTGCTTGAGAACTCCCGGCAAAGCAAGATTCTGGAAGCGGTTTTTGACCAGCTATCGGATGCTCTGATCATATATGACCCGGACATGATGATCACCGGGGTGAACCGCGCGGCCGAGATCATGTTCAACATAGGCGCGGGGCAGATGACGAACATGCGGTGCAGCGACGTGTTCCGCTGCGCGACCTGCGAGAACGATTGCGGCATGTTGCTGGGGATCAACCAGCCCACGGTTTCCAACGGCACGGTGCGCATACGCACGTCCAGCGGGCGGGAGAGGATGGCGCTGATCCGCACCACACGCATCTACGACGACCAGGGTCAGTTGGAGGGCGCGGTAGCGACCATCAAGGACATCTCGGATGAGTTTCTTCCCCAGAAAAGGGACATGGTGGCGGAATCGCAGGAGATGCGCGACATTGCGAGTTTTGTCCGCCGGGTGGCGGCAAGCGAAGCAACCACCATTCTGATTGAAGGGGAGAATGGGACCGGCAAGGATCTGATCGCGAAGACCATTCATTATTCGAGCATGCGGCAGGCCGAGCCGTTCATCGCCATCAACTGCGCGGCGATTCCGGAAACGCTGCTCGAGAGCGAATTGTTCGGGTACGAGAAAGGCGCGTTTACGGACGCGCGGGCGCAGAAGCGGGGGCTGTTCGAGCTGGCCGACAAGGGGACATTGTTCCTTGACGAGGTGGGCGAGATTCCGCTGATCCTGCAGGCCAAGCTGCTGCGGGTGCTCGAGGAGCAGACCTTCCGCAGGCTGGGAGGGCTGAAAGACATCAACCTCGACGTGCGCGTCATCGCGGCTACCAACCGCAACTTGAGAGAAGCAGTGAAGGAAGGGGTCTTCCGGCAGGATCTCTACTTCCGCATCAACGTGATTCACATCCAGATTCCGCCGCTGCGCGAGCGGCGGGCCGATATTCTGCCGCTGGCGCGGCATTTCATCGAGCACTACAACCATAAGTTCAAGCGGCAGATACTCGGAATCTCGGCGGAAGCGGAGCACGTCATGACGCGCCATGATTGGCCGGGGAATGTGCGGGAAGTGCGCAACGCGGTGGAGCGGGCGATGATCCTCGAGGATTCGAGCTACATTACGCCGTCGAGCCTGCCGCTGTCGCTTTCCGAGCAGGCAGAGGCGCCCGTGGCCCAAACAGACGTCTTTCCCGAGGGAGGTCTTTCGCTGCAGGAAACCGAGAAGCAGTTGTTGGCGCGGGCGCTCGAGAAGACCGGCGGGAACCAGACGCAGGCGGCGCGCCTGCTGCGCATCACGCGCGACACGTTACGCTACAAGATGAAGAAGTTCAACCTGCGCTGAAGGAGAGTTTGCCCGAGTTGGTCCTGAAACCTTACCGCTGGCGGGCGAGGATTCGTTTCGTTGATACGGACGCCTCGCAGCGAATCCACTATACGGCGATGTTCCGCCATTTCGAAGCCGCCGAACACGATTTTCTTGACGCCATCGGATGTCCTTACAATCACCCCGACTTTCAGGACCTGAGTTTTCCGCGTGTCCACGTGGAGTGCGATTTCTTTTCCGGGATCCGGTATGATGACGTGATCGAGATTGAATTGACGGTGGACCGGGTGGGGACATCGTCGTTCACGATGCAGTTTTCAACGTCGACCGGCGGGGCGCTCGCCGCCAGAGGAAGAATCACCGTGGTCTCCATCGACCGCCACACGCAACGGTCCTGCCCCTTGCCGGACCGGCTGGCGGGAAGTCTCCGCGAATATCTCGCCTGAGGGCCCGCGAACGTCAACCGGCGGCCCGCTGGGGCTCCCATTCGTCGGCCGGAAGACCGATGGTCTGAACGATGTTTTCAAAGCGCGCCTCCCAGCGCAAACACTGGTAGAGTGGGTCCAGCAACACTTCCGCCAGCCGGACGCACTTCAGCGAACAGGCGCTTTCGATCATCTCCAAAGCTTGCGCGGTTTGCCCGAGACCGAGGAAGATTCTCGCCGCGTGCAGCGGGGAAACGTAGGTGGAACGGGACATGACGCGGATGTCTTCGGCCAATCGCGCCGCCCGTTCCGTATCGCCGAGGCGCGCGTAGCAATAACCAACGTAGCCCGACATCGCCATCACGCTTCCGCATCCCTGCGCGGCGATGGCGAAGGAATCGAGCGCGGCGGCGAGGTCATCGCCGGCGAGCGAGACTCGGCCGAGAACCCAGTGGGCGGGCCAGAAACCGGGTTCGATCTCGAGCGCGCCGCGGCACAACTCGCCCGCTTCTTCATATTCGCCGCGATAGAAATGGATGAGCGCCGTGTGGCATTGGATGGCGGGCGATAAGGGCTGGAGAGCCTGCGCCTGATGCATTTCAGCGAGGGCCTCATCGAGACGCCTGCGCGGGGCGAGAAAGGCGCAAGCGTACCATTGCCGGGGCAGGGGATCGGCGGGGTTGCGGCCGACGGCCTCGCGAAACTCGCTCTCCGCCTCTTCCCACTTCCATTGAAAGAGGGCGCGAGCGCAGCCGACGATGGCGCGCACGCCGCTCCGGGAGGGATCGAGCAGCAGGGCTCTTTGCGCCGAGAGCTCCGCTTTCGGCCAGGCTTCAGAGGGCGACATTTCGCGAAACCACGCGAGGAAGGCATAGGCGTTGGCCAGACCGGCATGCGGGGCGGGGAAGTCAGGGTCCTGCAGAATGGCCCGCTCGAACAGGGAGATCGCTCTGTCCTGGCCGGCAGCACCGCCGCGGCGCAGATGCTGCAATCCCTGAAGATAGGTGCGATAGGCGCGGAGGTTTGTTTGCGCCCGCAACGCTCCGGGCTGCTCATCTCTCACCAACCGGGTTCTGAGGTCCCGCGCAATCGCGAAAGCGACTTCCTCCTGGGCGGCAAATACGTCGGTTAGCTGGCGTTCGTAGGTCCGGGACCAGATCTCCAAGCCGTCGGAGACGCTGTAAAGCTGTACGGAGAGACGAATGCGGTTGCCGTCTTTCCGCAGGCTGCCCTCGAGGACGCAGTCGACGCCGAGATCCGCGCCGAGGAGCCTGAGATCGAACGCCCGCCCCTCATACTGCAGCGTCGAAGTACGCGAGGTGACGCGCAGTCCGGGAAAGCGGGAGATGGCATTGATCAGTTCCTCGGCGAAGCCGGCGCAAAGGTTGTGCTGATCGCCGGACGGGCTCAGGTCGAGGAAAGGAAGCACAGCGAGTACAACAGGCTCATTGAACCGGGGCTTCCCCGCCGGAGGCCGGGCATCGTGCTTGAAGATCGGGGGCGGGTCGACCGCCTTCAGGTTCCGCAAGGTAAACGCGGGGGTATATCCGGAACGGCCGAAAACGATGAGAACTTCGTCGTTTTTCCCCTCTGATTCGTAGTATTCGCGCAAGCGCGCGCGGAGACGCCGGGCCTCGACCCTGACGATGGGATCGAGACGGGGATCGAAGTCCTTCGGCTTGTCAAAGACCTCAACCGCGATGACGTACTCCTTGAGGACGGGGACGGGGTTTTCGAGAACCTGTTCCACGGCAAAACGCAGGAACCGGCTCAGTCTGCCGGCGCGGGCGAAGGGCTCCCACCGCAGGATCTTTTCGAGCTGTTCACGGACGCCGGATGGTTGGGGAGATTGTTGCCGAGGAATGGAGCTTCGGGAAGCCGTCTTCATATGGACCGTAGTACGATTTCGTGCCGTCCCGGCGACGGCCCATAGCGTCACACCAGCGAGCCCATCTAGCTTCAGTGTAACACTGCTATCGTGCGACGGTTTACCGTAACTTCATCCGGCCAATAACGAACGCATCCTTTCGCGCGCTCTGTGGAGCCGCAGGCGTATGGCGAGGCTCGAACAGTGATGTTCGCGGGCGAGTTCATCGGCTCCCCACCCCCAGATGTAACGCTCTTCGAGCAGATTTCTTTCGGCATCGGAGCACTCCTGAAGCTTGCCGCCGACATCGATGGAAGCGATTGGCTCCCTCCAGTGATCCTTCAGTGTCTCGGGCAGGCTTTGGAGCCTTGCTCCCTGCCGGGTTCTGGTGCGGCCTATGTTGAGGGCTATGCTGTTGACCCACGGGATAGCCTTCCGGAAATCCCGCAATTGCTCCTTTCGCTCCCAGCCACGGACCCATGCCGCTTGCGCGGCCTCTTCCGCCAGTTGAGGGTTGTAGCCCCTCGATAACAGGAAACTGACGGTCTTGTTGTGCCCGCTCTCGTAGGCTTGCGCGAAGAGTTCTTTCGTAATGGTGTTCATCGGTTTCAAGCACTCCTCTTCCTCTTTCAGGATGTGTCAGCAAGGGTGGCGCGCATAAGTAACTTACCGCTACCTTGCGCGAACAAGAAACGAAAACCGCGCGGGCGAGTCAAAGGAAAGCCGAAATCCATGGAGGTTCCATGGCCGAAATGTTAACCGAGGAAGCAGTCGGGCTGTTGACGGCTTTCCTTGACATCATCCGCCGGGCTCTGGTTGCCGGACGCGACGTGTTTCCCTACCGGCAGATCCTCCTGATCTATGAAAAACTGATCGAGAACCGGCAGGTTAGCTTTTCGCTCTACGACGGCGAATCCGGGCGGAGCGCGGGCGCGGCGGTGCTGCGCATGTCAGAGGGCGGGGTGGAGCGCGTGCCCCATCAAATGGCCGACCCTCAGTGGCAGGTCAGGTTGAGCCGCGCTTATATCGAGAAGGTGGTGGCCGGCGCGGACCATTACGCGATCCATCCCGAACTGCTCGACTGGGAATGGATGAAGAGCAGGGGAGCTTTCCGCGATGCCGGCCGCAGCGGGTATGGCCATGATTGTCTCAAGGTGCGCGACCTCATGACACCCGTAGTGATGACCGTTCAGCTTGGCGACACAGTGCAGAGCGCCTCGGCGCTGATGCGGAAGCTGGATATCGGAGCCCTCGCGGTGGTGAACGGCGGAGGCACGGTAGTGGGCATGCTCACGGATCGTGATATTGTCGTGAGGGCCTGCGCGGACGGACTCGACTGCGGCTCCACGCGCGTAAGCGAAGTCATGACCGCGGGCGTGGTGAGCTGCCCCGAGGATGCTTTGGAAGCGGACGCCGCCTGGATCATGGAAAGCCTGAAAATCCGGCGGTTGATTGCGGTGGACAGGCTGGAGCAACCAGCGGGCATACTCTCGCTTGGGGACATGGCGGCTCGATCGGGTGACGCATCGATAGCGGCGCGCGTGCTTACGGCCGTTTCTTCCCCGGAAGAGGCCGAGTTGTGATGATTGTCATACGAGGGTGGGGGTGGGCCGCGACCAGCGCAGCAGGGTCTTGCGTAAATGGCCGATCTGCACGGGTTTGGAGAGATAATCATCCATCCCTACTTCGAGGCAACGTTTGCGGTCCGCATCGAGGGCATTGGCTGTCATGGCGACAATGGGGACGCGTGGGCGGCACTGTTCGCTTTCGCGGCGGCGAATCTCACGCGTCGTCTCGTAGCCATCCATCTCGGGCATGTGGCAATCCATCAGGATCACGTCGTAAGCCGAGCGCTCCCAAGCGCGGATGACATCCAGGCCGTTGGGCGCGAGATCCACGATGCAACCCTCCTTCTCGAGGAGACGTATGGCGAGTCTTTGATTGACCGGGTTGTCCTCGGCCACCAGGACTCGCAGGCGGACAAGCTTGCCGGATGAGGCTTCCGTCCCGGGTTCCGCCGCCGCAGGGGTAGTCAATGGAGCGCCCAGGCATTCGAGCACCGCCGCCAGCAGATCGCGCGGGCGCAGCGGCTTATTGAGAACGCTGGAGGCTCCCGCGGCCTCGAGCAGCAACCGGTCGGCCCTGCGTCTCCAACCGGTCAACACAATGATCCTCGGGGCGGTGGCTTCGCTCATGCCATTCATAAGCCGGCACACCTCGAAGGGATTCATCTCGCGGGAGTGGTCCACAATGGCCACATCCGGCGGAGATGAGCCGTTACGGGCCAGGTCCGCCAGGGTGAAAGGAGGACAGGCCTCCTCGACGCGCAGGCCGGCTTCGGAGAGCATGTCCGCGAGGCGCCGGCTAAGCGCGGGCAGCGAACTGATGATTAACGCCCGCTTGTTCTTGAACGTCCGCTTCATGCCGGGATGAATCAACGGTTGCGTGAGAGGGGGAATGACGACCGGCAACCGGAAGGTGAACGTGGAGCCCTTTCCCGGCTCGCTTTCGATTTCAATTTTTCCGCCCATCAGGCCGAGCAGACGGCGGCAGATGGTCAAGCCGAGCCCCGTGCCGCCATATCTCCTTGTTGTCGAGGTGTCAGCCTGCACGAACTGCTCAAACAGCGCGTCCTGCTTTTCCCTGGGGATGCCGATGCCGGTGTCCTGAACGGTAAAGCACAACTCGGCGCGAGAGCCGTCTCGGGAACTGACACGGCAATTCACAAGGACATGCCCGCGTTCCGTGAACTTCACCGCGTTGCCCGCCAGATTCAGCAGAATCTGACGGAGACGGGCAGGGTCGCAGAGTACGGTTTCCGGAGTATCGGCGGAGAAGCCGGCAATCAGTTCCAGGTCTTTCTCCCGGGCGGTTCTGCCAAGGAGGCTCATCACCTCGCAAACCGTGGATTCGACATCGGTGGGAAGACTCTCGATGGCGAGTTTTCCCGCTTCGATCTTCGAGATGTCGAGGATGTCGTTAAGAATGGCGAGGAGCGCTTCGGCCGAATGGCGCACGGTTTCCGCGTATTCGCGCTGCTCGGAATTGAGGTCCGTATCGAGCAACAGACCCGTCATGCCGATGACGCCATGCATCGGGGTGCGAATTTCGTGGCTCATGTGCGCGAGGAATTCGCTTTTTGCGCGCGCCGCCAATTCCGCGTTCTGATGGGCGACTTTGAGTTGTTCCACCAGGGCCTTCTGTTCTTCTTCGGCTTGTTTGCGGAGGTTGATGCCGGTGATGGAGCCCGCCATGCGCGTGGGCCGGCCTTCCTTGTTCCACACCGCCGATCCGCGCAGGTGAAACCATCCGTAGCCGCCGTTCCGCATCCGCAGACGGCATTCGATGTCAAAGGGCTCCTTTTCGGACAGGTGCCGCGAGAGCGCAATCTTGACGGCGTCAGCGCCGGAGGGATGGACGCGTTGTTCGAAGAAATCTTCCGGCGCCTCGAAGCTTCTCGCCTCGTGTCCCAGCAACTCCATCAGGCGCGGAGAGCAATACATCGAGCGCTTGCGCATGTCCCAGTCCCACAGTCCGTCACTGGTTCCCCGAACCGCCAGTTCGAAACGGATCCGTTGCTCACCGAGCGCATGCTCCATTTCCATTCGTTCCGTGACATCCTGGAGCAGCCAGATCTCATCTTCCCCGCCGCGGTAATAGGTGATCTCGAAAAGGCGCGCCACGCCATCCTTGCGGTAGCGCGTGACCAGGCGAGGCGCGGGAAAGCCAGCCGCGCGGGCCTGTTCGTAATGAACCCGCTCCTCTTCAACTCCGGCCACGAGGCGGAACCAGTCCTCGACGGTGCTGATTTCGTCGCGCCGGTAGCCGGTCAACTCCTCGACAGCCTTGTTCAGCAGGAGGGTGTCTCCCTTGCGGTACACGGCTCCGGCGGGGAGGTGTTCCACCAGGGTCCGGAGTTGTCGCTCGCTGGCGCGCAACGCCTCCTCCACCTGTTTGG
>JABAQT010000029.1:24604-48023 GCA_019187195.1 Bryobacteraceae bacterium | reverse complement strand
CGCCGGCGTCATCGAGCAGTTGTATTGAGACGCCGGTCCGCGGCCATATTTTCTCGACGCAGCGGGCGATAGCCGCGAGTACATCGTCGAGAGCCGCTCCGGCGGCGAGCATGTGCAGGATTTCGCGTTCCACATCGAGCGATTGCGTGGCGGCGCGAGGAGTGCCGGCCCTCGGCTTCACGGCGTCGACAAGGTAGGAGCGTATGCCCGTGATGCCGCCCTCCGAATCCGAAATGAGCGTCTCGTAGACATCGAAGAGGCGGGTGACGCCGTTGCTGTCGAGGAAGGCATGAGAGTAGGGAAGCAGGGGGCGGGCGCCGGCCAGTTTTTCGCGCACGGCCGCGCGGGTTTCCTCTCTCAACTCCGGGGAAACGAATTCGCAAATATGGCGGCCGATGATTTCACCGGCTGAGTATCCAAGCACTTCACATGCGGCTGGATTTACAGCGCGCAGATTTCCGTTCCGGTCGATTTCATAGGCGGCAAAGGGTATCTCATTGAAGCATGACGGGCACTGGCGCACGGTCCATCCTCTTATATCCCGATCGGCGAAAACGGCGGCGGCTTGAGGATTTTTGTCGAGCCTGATCCCCCTACTCCCCGCTTTGCTGCAGCAGTTTCGCCACCAGACCCGTCCATCCCGTCTGATGACTCGCCCCTATCCCCGCGCCGTTGTCTCCATGGAAGTATTCGTAAAACAACACGTGGTCGCGGAAATGAGGATCGGACTGGAATTGTGCCGCTCCGCCGAACACCGGCCGGCGTCCCTCGGAATTACGAAGAAAGATGCGCGAAAGCCGCCGCGAGAGTTCGCAGGCCACCTCTCCCAGATTCATCCACACGCCGGAGCCGGTGGGGCATTCCACGCGGAATTCATCGCCGAAATAATGATTGAATTTCTGCAGGGATTCAATCATCAGATAGTTCACCGGAAACCACACCGGCCCGCGCCAGTTCGAATTGCCGCCGAACATTCCCGTTGTGGATTCAGCCGGTTCGTAATCGACACCGTACCTGCGCCCGTCGATCGCCAGCACGAACGGGTGATCCTTGTGATAGCGGGACACGGAGCGGATGCCGTGTTCGCCGAGGAATTCGTTCTCGTCCAGCATGGTGCGCAGAACGCGCTCCAGGCGATGCCAGGGAACGATGGAGAGCAGCCGTCTTTCCTCGAGCCCCTCGCGTGTCATCGAGGCGATGTTTTCACACAGGTCGGGCCGGTTGGCGATGAACCATTCCATGCGCTTGCGGAACCCCGGCAGCTGTTCGATGACAGCGGGCTCGATGGTGTCCACCGCGAATAGAGGGATCAATCCGACCATGGAGCGGATTTTCGCCGGAATGCGCCGCATGGCGCCGCCCTCTCCCGGGATTTTCAGGTAGTCGTAATAGAAGCCGTCCTCTTCGTCCCAGAGGCTGCTGTCGTCCAGTTTGTTCATGGCTCCGGCGATGTGCAGGAAGTGTTCGAAGAACTTGCTGGCGATGTCTTCGTAGGCGGGCTTGACGAGCGCCAGTTCGAGGGCGATCCGCAGCATGTTGAGGCAGAACATCGCCATCCAACTGGTGCCGTCGGATTGCTCGAGCAGGCCGCCGCCCGGGATGGGCTTGCTGCGGTCGAACATGCCGATGTTGTCGAGACCGAGGAAGCCGCCCTCGAACAGGTTGTTGCCCTCGCTGTCCTTGCGGTTCACCCACCAGGTGAAATTCATCAGCAGCTTGTGGAAGACGCTTTCGAGAAAGTCCGTGTCCTTGCGTCCGTGCAGCTTTCCGTCGATCTTGTAGACGCGCCAGCAGGCCCAGGCATGGACGGGGGGATTGACGTCGCTGAGCGCCCATTCATAGGCCGGAAGCTGTCCGTTGGGGTGCATGTACCATTCACGCAGGAACAAGGCGAGCTGGCTTTTCGCGAATTCCGGATCGATGAGCGAGAAAGGAATCATGTGGAAGGCCAGATCCCATGCCGCATACCACGGGTATTCCCACTTGTCGGGCATCGAGACGATGTCGGCGTTGTACAGGTGCGGCCAGCCGGAGTTGCGCCCCTCGATCCTTTCGGGAGGAGGAGGAGGCAGGCCGGGGTCTCCCTTGAGCCAGTCCTCGATGACGTAGTGATAGTACTGCTTACTCCACAACATGCCGGCAAACGCCTGGCGCTGAACCGACTTGCCGTCACGGGAAAGATGAGCGGGCTGGAAGGAGGCGTAGAATTCATCGGCCTCGCGCAGCCGCAGGGCGATGATCTGATCGCAGGGGAGAGGCGGCGAGTCCTTGGCGCACAGGCGGAGCCGGAGCACCCGCTGCCCTCCGCCCTCGACTTCGAGGCGGTAGAGGCCGCAGGCCTTGGTGCCGCTGAGATCCGCGCTCACGGCGTCTTCCCTCCCGTGGATGAGATAGTCATGGAAGGCGTCTTTGTAGAGCCTCCGCTCCATCGCGTAGCCGTACAGCTTTTCGGTGTTGGTGTTGTTCTCGGTGAACAGGAGCGCGGGGTGGCCGTCGAAAGTCAGCAGATAGCGGCCGAGGGAAGATTCTTCCGTTTCGATTACATTGGCGTCCACCTGCCACAGGCACGGCATGACGTGTGGCGGCGCGCCCCAACTCCACACATTGCGGAACCAGAGGGTGGGCAGGACGTGAAGGACCGCCGGGCCGGGACCGCGGTTCACCACACGGATGCGAATGAACAGATCCTCGATATCCGCCTTCGCGTATTCGACGAACACATCCCAGTAGCGGCCGCCGTCAAGAACGCCGGTGTCGGCCAGTTCCAGTTCCGGCTGATGGCTATCGCGGCCATGGTGCACCAGGCGATCGTAGGGGTATTCCGCCTGCGGATACTTGTAGAGGCACTTCATGTAGGAGTGCGTCGGGGTGGAGTCGAGGTAGTAGTAGTATTCCTTGCAGTCTTCGCCGTGGTTGCCTTCCTCGCCGGTGAGGCCGAACAGCCGCTCCTTCAGAATCGGGTCGCGTCCGTTCCACAGAGCCAGGGCGAAACACAGCCGCTGATGGTTATCCGAAATGCCGCACAGCCCGTCTTCACCCCAGCGGTAGGCTCTCTGGCGCGCGTGGTCGTGAGGAAAATAGTCCCAGGCCGTGCCATGCGGGCTGTAATCCTCTCTCACGGTGCCCCACTGGCGCTCGCTCAAGTACGGTCCCCAGCGGCGCCAGTGCCGCTTTCTCGATCCGGCTTCGATGATGCGTTGGCGTTCGGCTGACATGGTTCAGAACCCTACAGGCGCGTGGCGATTATGGCGTAATCGAGTCCTCCGAAAAAGGCGCGGCGGAATGGTTCGGGAAGTTCGAGCAGGGACGGCATCGACTCCGCGGCGGGACTCAGGTATTCCACTGTGATGCCGCCGAAGCCGCACTCCTCGAGATAAAACGCGAGCAGGGGGGCGGGCACGGGCCGGCGGTGAGTCGGATCGAGATAGAAATGGGACGCGAAGATGGCGAGGCACTCCGGGTTCGGGGTCTCGATCACGATCTTCCCACCCGGGCGAAGAGCCGCCGCCGAGAGGCTGATCAATTCCGGCACGCGGGCGGGCGGCAGATGCTCCACCACCTGGCAGCAGAAGATTCCATCGAGCGAGGCTTCGTCGAGTTCGCCCAGGTAGTGAAACAGGTCCGCCTGCTCGGCGTAGAGTCCCTTGGAGCGGCACAGAGCCACTAACTCGGCATTCGAATCGATTCCCTTCACCAGCATGCCCGTCTCGCGGAGGCATTCGAGAAACTCGCCGCGTCCGCAGCCGAGATCGAGCGCCTCCGCGCACCCCTCGAAATGGCCCAGGTAGCGTTTCTGCCGGTTCCGGACGTACTCCTCCGTGCCGCGGAAGCGGTCCGCGAAACGCAGGTAGTCGATGGGCGGCTCCTCGAACCGGATTCCCGAGGCTCCAGGAAGGGAAGGCGCGGGACCCGGAAGCGGCGCCGCCGCCGCAACGCGCTGCCGCATCACGCGCAGTTCGCCATGGATGAGGCGTTCATACTGCGCGCGCATTCCGTCGAGGTCCGCCCACAGGCGCTCCTGAATCTCGATCCGCGCCTTGTCGAGAGCGGCGGTGAAATCCTTGTGCTGGGCGGCGTTGAGGTCGCGGAACGCACTTTCCATGAGCATCGCGCGATGGCTGAATCCGGTCTGAAGGTCGGCCACGCCGCGCAGGAACTGGACTTCGTTGACGGACAGCTTGCGTTCCCATTCCTGGCGCCATTGGGACCAGTGGGCGCGCACATCCTTGAGTTCGCGCGCCTCGGAGATGAGTTCATCCGCTTTGCGCTCCGCCTGTTCCACCCTGGCGGCCAGCGACCGGATGGCGCGGTTGGTTTCGTTCAAGGCTTCCAGCAGCGACTGAACGCAATCGAGGCTTGCGCGGTTGAATTCGATCTGGTCGCGGACAAACCACTGGAGCGCTCGGGCGACGGCGCGTTTGCAGGCCTGAATGGTGTTGTTGACCAGTCCCGGAGGACGCGGATTTACGCTGCCGATCGAGGCCACTTTGCCTTCCGCGCGATCGCGCGCGTGAATGACCGGCATGGGATCGGCGAGAGGAATGGCTCCGGAAGCGTTTTCGGGGTAGCGCGCGCGAACGCGCTCCCGCACTTCGCGGAGCACCGCGGCGATTTCCAGTTCCCGTGCTTCGTCAGCGGCCACGCTTGCGGCTCCAGGAGGCTGTGATTTTTGAATGGATGCCGCCCCGGGGCATGAAATCGCCTGTCACGGTGGCGCTAACCGGCCGGCAGGCTCTTACCACGTCCTCGAGGAAACGATTGACGATGTTTTCCTGGAAGATGCCCAGGTTGCGATAGGCCAGGGTGTACATCTTCAGGGATTTCAACTCGAGGCATCTCCCGGCGGGAACATAACGCAGGGTCAATGTTCCGGCGTCCGGCAATCCCGTTTTCGGGCAGACGGAGGTGAACTCGGGGATGGAGATTTCGATTTCGTAGCCGGAACGCGGATATTGATTGGGCCAGGTCTCGATCTCCGGCAAGTCGGCGTGAACGCCCGCCGCGGCGTGTTCATCGGTGTATCCGCGTCCGTTCTTCATGGGTTCACCAGCGCGCGGGCGAGCATATCGAGGAACATGCCGACATCCGTGACCACTCCCACGGCCTGCCCGGTGCCGCGGTCGCTGACTTTCGTCACGACGGCGGGGTTGATATCCACGCAGACCAGTTTTACCCAACTGGGGCACATGTTGCCGGTGGCGATGGAGTGGAGCATCGAGCCGAGACACAGCACGAGGCCGGCGCCGCGCAACTGTTCGGCATAGGCGTCCTGGGCGGCGTTCATGTCCGTGATGGTGTCGGGAAGCGGCCCGTCATCGCGCAGGCTGCCGGCGAGCACGAACGGCACGTTGGATCTGACGCATTCGTACATCACGCCGGAACTGAGTTTTCCGCTTTCGACGGCGGCGCGAATGCCGCCCGCGTGATACATGGCGTTGATGGCGCGCATGTGGTTGCGGTGGCCGTGCTCCTCGAGCCTGCCGTCGGCCGTGCGCACGCCGAGAGAGGTGCCAAGCAGGGCCGCCTCGATGTCATGCACGCCGAGGGCGTTGCCGGCGAGCAGGGCCTGCACCCAACCGTGTCGGATGAGCCTGGCGAGCGGAGCCGCGCCGCCCGTGTGAATGATCACCGGACCGGCCACGACGACGATCCGCTGCTGATTGGCCAGGGCCTGGCGCATCAGGGCCGCGGTCTGCCGCACGGCGGTCTCCACCTGGCGTTCCGACGAGATGCCGTTGCTCATGAAGGCGAACTGCATGCGGTCGCGCTCTTTCGATTCCGGCATGACGCGAATGCCGCGCATTCCGACGACGACACGGTCGCCGCGCCGCAGATCGCGAAGACGGCGGCAGGAGGCATGGCCCTCTTCGATGACGATTATGGCGTCCATGCGCTGGCGTTCGACATCCATCCATTCTCCATTCCAGCGGACCATGGTGCGGTGGTTGGTGGTGGAGTAGAAATCCTCCGGCGCGCAACAGTCCCGCTGGGCGGGCTTCACTTCCGCGTCGCCGCCATCCACCGGGGAACAGCCGAGCCCCAGCAACTGCGCCAGCATCTTGTGCATCAGTTCCGAGGACGGGGCCTCGATTTTCAGGCGCAGGCGCGAGGGGTCGCTGTTGGTGCGGCCGATATGGAAGTGCTGCACTTCAAACCGGCCCTGGCATTCGACCACGGAGTCGAAGATCTGCTCCATGATATGGGAGTCGATGAGATGGCCCTCGGCCTCCACGATCTCATGGGAATGCATTGTTACGGAATGAGAACTCATGTCTTGTGGAAAAGCTTCTCTATTTAGAATAGCGGGAGCGCGGGGGCGGGGGCGCGCCTGGAAACACCGTCCTGCTATGCTGCTCTTTCATGGATCTTCTGGAGAAGGCCCGGTCCCTCGCCGCCGGCGGCGAGGTGGGCAGAGCGATCGATCTGCTCGAGGATGCCGTCGCGCACGGCGAGGAAAGCGCCCTCATCGCAAAGGAGATTGCCCGCCTGTGCCTTTCGGTGAACGAAGCGCGCGCGTTCACGAACTGGTGTCACGAGGCGATGCGGCTGGACCCCTCCGACGGGGAGCCGCAGTTGATGATCGCGCGCGTGCTGGTGCTCGAGCAACGTTGGGGAGAAGCCGTGGAGTCGCTGGAGCAGGCTGTGCAGGGAGTTCTTCCGGACGTGGAACGCGCCGAGGCCGTGCGGTTGCTCGAACTCGCGCGGACCCGGTACGAGGAATGGCAACGGCTCCACCCCGGTTCTTCCAACCTGTAGTATTCTGAGACAAATCAAAAGAGGGATATGTGCCGCAACGGGAGCATCCGCTTGAACGCCAGTGAGTCCTTTTCGTCCGCAAAAGAAGGGCTGTTGCCGCCGCGATCATGGCGAAAGACCTTCCAGGCTTCGCGCGGCTGGATTCCGGAATGCCTGTCCCGGCTGTAAATCTCCGGCCGGCGATCGAGTCCACCCGCGGGGAGTGGGAGCGGCGCCTGGAGGAGATGCTCTCGAGCGGGCAGTTCGTGCTCGGCAATCAAGTCCGATCTTTCGAGAGCGAACTGGCGGAGGCGTTTTCGGCGCGCGAAGCCGTGGGTGTGGGAAACGGGACGGATGCCATCCAACTGTGCCTGCGGGAGGCGGGGCTTACCGAACGGCGGCATGAGGTGATCACCTCCGCTCTCACCGCCTCTTTCAGCGCGGCCGGTGTTGTTGCCGCGGGCTGTTCCGTACGGTTCGCGGATGTCCTTCCGGACACGCTGCAGATGGATCCCGCCGATGCCGCCGGCCGCGTCCACGCCGGAACGGCGGCGCTGATGCCCGTGCACCTTTATGGCCAGCCTTGCGAAATCGGCCGATTCGCCAAACTAGCCAGAGCCAGCCGGCTGGCGCTGGTGCAGGACGCCTGCCAGGCGCACGGCGCGCGGTTCCAGGGCAGGCCGTTCACGGAGTTTTCCTCCCGCGTCGCCTACAGTTTTTATCCCACCAAGAACCTCGGCTGCCTGGGCGATGGGGGCGCGGTGGTGACGGGTTCGGCGGCGGCGGCCAGACGCCTTCGCGAATTGCGCGACGGAGGCCGGCGCGGCGGACAGGTTTCTTATACACGGGGCATCAACTCCCGGCTGGATGAGATGCACGCCTGTTATCTGCGCGCCTTTCTGCCGAAACTCGCTGAGTGGAATGAAGACCGGCGCCGCACCGCCGCCTTTTATGACGAGGCTCTACGGGATTGTCCGGGCCTGCGGCCGGTGAAGCGGACGGCGGATTCGGTGTGCCACCTCTATGTGGTCCGCGCGGAAAGGCGCGACCGCCTGCGGGAATTTCTCGCCGCCCGGGGAATCGGCTCCGGCGTGCACTACCCCGTGCCGCTCCACTTGCACCCGGCCTTTCGTGATTGCGGGCTGAAGCGGGGAGACCTGCCTCACGCGGAGAGAGCATCGAAGGAGATCATCTCGCTGCCGCTATGGCCCTACCTTCCGGAAAGCGCGGCTCACGAGGTGGCCTGCCGGGTCCACGAGTTTTACCGCTCCTGATCTGGTATACAATCGAACAAACCGATTTGCGAAGGCCGTCCTTGGGTGAAAGGAGATCTGTGTGTGCCGTACCGGGATTTGCGTGTCCTGATAACAGGCGGATTGGGCTTCATTGGCAGCAATCTTGCCATCCGGCTGGTGGAGCTTGGCGCGCGGGTGACCATTGTCGATCCGCAGGTGGCGGGTTGCGGGGGCAATCCATACAACATCGCGCCGGTCCGCGAGCGCGTCGAGCTGATTCCCCACGATATCGGCGACGCCGGCCAATTCGCGGGAGCGATTCGCGAGGCGAAGGTCATCTTCAATCTCGCCGGTGAAATCAGCCATATCCACAGCATGGAGTTTCCCGAACGGGACCTGCTGATCAATGCCGTGTCCCAATTGCGGTTCCTGCAGGCATGCGCGCGTCACAATCCCGGCGTGCGGGTAGTGTACGCGGGAACCCGCCAGGTGTATGGAAAGCCGGACTACCTTCCGATGGATGAGAGGCATCCGCTGCGTCCGGTGGATTTCAACGGCGTCCACAAGTATGCGGCGAACATGTATCACAGCATGTTGAGCCGCATGGGACTGCTTGATGGAATTGTTCTGCGGCTGACGAATGTGTACGGGCCGCGGATGTCCCTGTCGATACCTTGCCAGGGCTTTCTCAGCACCTTCCTCCGGCTCGTGCTGACGGGCAAGGGCCTGGTGGTGTTCGGGGACGGCAAGCAACTGCGTGATCCGATGTTCGTGGATGACGCCGTGAAGGCGTTTCTGCTGGCCGGCCTCGCGCCCACTCCGCCGCGGCGCACCATCAATGCCGGCGGGCCGCGCGCGCTCACGCTTCACCAGATTGCGCAAACCTGCGCGCGTCTGGCGGGAGGACTTCCCGTGGAACTGCGGCCGTTTCCGGAAGAGCGGGCCATGATCGACATAGGCAGCTATTTCACGGACTCGTCCCTGTTTGCGGAGACTTTCGGCTGGAAGCCTTCGGTGCAGTTTGAAGACGGCATCGCGGCGACGCTCGCCTACTACCGCGCCGGAATGGAGCACTATCTCGACGCGGAGAATCCGCAGCCCTGTTGCGGTTTGCCGGAGCACAAGGGGATTCCCCACCGGTTGACCTACGCCGCCTTATGATGAACCCGGCGGAGTTCGCCAACATCGCGGCGCTCGAGGAGAATTTCTGGTGGTTCCGCGGGATGAGGCGAATCCTCTTCCGTCTGCTCGACCGGCAGGTGGAGCAACGAAAGCCGGAACTGGTGCTGGAGGCGGGGTGCGGCACGGGGCATCTCTCGCGAAAACTGACCGAGCGCTACGGGTGGCGCATGGTCCCGGTGGATCTAGCCCGCGAAGGCCTCGAATATGGCCGCGGCCTGGGAGTGGAACGCATGGTCCAGGCGGATGTGACGCGTCTTCCCTTCGCCGCCGGAGTATTTGACGCGGTACTTTCGATGGATGTGATCGTCCACTTTCCGCGGGGAAAGGAGTTCCCGGCGTTTCTTGAACTGGCGCGCGTGCTGAAACCGGGAGGATTGATGGTGGTTCGTGTTTCGGCGCTGGACATTTTGCGCAGCCGGCATTCGCGGTTCGCCCACGAGCGGCAGCGGTTCACGCGCGCCCGTCTGCTCCGGAACCTGCGCGCCTGCGGGTTGCGGATAGTGAGATGCTCTTATCTGAATTCGCTGCTGTTTCCCGTGGCGTTCGCCAAGTTCCGCCTCTATGAGCCGTTCCTGAGCGGTCCGGAGGAAAGCGGCGTGCGGCCAGTACCCGCCTGGCTGGACAACATGTTATATATGCCTCTTGTATTGGAGGCGACATGGTTGGGAGCGGGACTGAACTTTCCACTAGGGCAGTCGCTGCTGGCGCTGGCCGAAAAGCCGGCTCCGTAGCGTCCGGGCGTTTACTGTCTCTCGATGTATTCCGGGGGCTGACCATAGCCTCCATGATGCTGGTCAACAACTCCGGTTCCGGATCGTATGCGCCGCTGCATCACGCCGCCTGGAACGGATGGACGTTCACCGACACGGTGTTTCCATTCTTCCTGTGGATAGCGGGAATGGCGATGACGTTCTCTTTCGCCAGGCGGGTGGAGTCCGGGGCGGATCGCGGTAAGCTGGCGCTTCATACCCTGCGGCGCGCGCTGTTCATCTTTGCGCTCGGATTGTTCCTGAACGGCTTTCCCAGTTACCATCTCGCCACTCTGCGCATTCCCGGCGTGCTGCAGAGAATCGCCGTTTGTTATCTGCTCGCGGCAATGGTGTTCCTGTACTGTTCGCGGCGCGCGCAGGTGATGGTGACCGTGGCGTGCCTGTTGGGTTATTGGGCCCTGATGACGCTGGTTCCGGTTCCCGGCCATGGCGCGGGCGTGCTCGAACGCGAGGGCAACCTCGAACAGTACATCGACAGTCTGTTCCTGAGCGGCCACATGTATGGCGCGACGAAGATCTACGACCCCGAAGGCATCCTCAGCACCATTCCCGCCGTCGCCACGACGATGGCCGGCATACTGACCGGGCACCTGCTTCGCGGCACGCTGCCGGCGCTCGAGAAGCTCGCGTGGATGTTCTTCAGCGGAAACATCCTGATCTTCCTCGGCGTATTCTGGGACAAGGCGTTCCCCATCAATAAGAACCTTTGGACCAGTTCGTTCGCCGTTCTCATGGCGGGCCTGGCGCTGGTCACCTTCGCCTGCTGCTACTGGCTCATCGACATCAAGGGGTGGAAGCAATGGTGCCGGCCGCTCGCCATTTACGGCTCGAATGCGATTGCGGTCTACGTGGTGGCGGGGATGGTCTCGCGGCTTCTTACAATATCCGGGTGGCGCACGCCCCTCTACGAAGGCGCGGTGAATCTCTTCGGGGGTCCCAACGGCTCCCTGGTCTACGCCATGGGCCACGTGCTGCTTCTCTACCTGTTGGCGTGGGCGCTCTATCAGAAACGGTGGTTCCTGAAGGTATGAAGCGGCGCGATTTTCTCGGGGTGGCGGCAAGTCCGCTTGCCGCGGCAACCCGCGGAGTGAAGCGGCAGGTCTTTCTTCCGTCTCCCGCCAAGGGGACCGCGGTGATGGCGTACGCGTTTTACACCGAGGCAACCGGCGGCGGCATGATCTCCGTCGAACAACGGCTTTCGCGATCCGACACCATCGATATTTCCTACTACCGCAAGTCGGCTGACAACGGCCGCACGTGGAGCCACCCGATTGCGGTCCCAACCGGGGGGAAACGGCCGAACGGGATGTGGCGCAAGCATCCGCGCGCCGGATACGTGGATCCGCGCACCGGCCGGTTGTTGCAGTTCTGGGTCGAGGGAGTTCTTCCCTCGGACGATCCGCTGGAGGGCATGAAGCAGTGGAACGTTTATTACCGCGTTGGTGAGAACGGCGAGGCGCGGCAGGTAATTGCCGAGGGCAAGGAGTTCGGACCGCGTCATCCGTTTCCCGCCGTGTACACGGGCAGAAATTCGATGATGCTCGGTGATGTGTCCTGTATTCCGGTAACCGCCAGGGACGGCACCATCCTTCTGCCTTTGGAGATCACGCCGCTCGGCCCCAATGGCGAATACTACAATCCCGGCGGCGGCTACACCTATAGCGACTCCGCGCTGGCACTGGGGAGATGGGAAGGCGGGCGGCTGGTGTGGAGGGCGTCCGAGCGAATCATTGCGGACCCGCGGAAGAGCACCCGCGGCATGGTGGAGCCGACGGTTGAATTTCTCGATGACGGGCGCCTGCTGGTGGTGATGCGCGGGTCGAACGACAAGAAACCGGAGCTGCCCTCTTACCGCTGGGTGGCCTACAGTTCGGATGGCGGGCGGACGTTCACGAAACCCGCGCCCTGGACCTACGCCAACGGCGAGCCGTTCTTCTCGCCCAGTTCCTGCTCCCAACTGCTGAAACATTCTTCCGGCAGATTGTTTTGGCTGGGAAACATCACGCCGGAGAATCCGCGCGGCAACCGGCCGCGCTATCCATTCGTGATCGGAGAGGTGGACCGCCGCGCCGGCCTGATCGAGAAGAAGACCGTCCGGACCATCGACAACCGTCAGCCGGGGGAATCGGACCTCCTCACTCTGTCGAACTTCTTCGCGCATGAAGACCGGGAAACAAAGGAGATCGTGCTCTACATGACGCGCCTGTTCGCGTTCACCAGCGGATGGGAGGGCGATGCGATGATCTATCGCATCGAGGCGTAGAATGAACCGGCGTCAGTTTCTGACGGCCGCCGGCGCGGCGCCGGCCCTGCTGCGGGCGCGGAGCAAGCGGCCGAACATCCTGTTTCTGCTTGGCGACGACCATCGCTGGGACGCGCTCGGCTGCATGGGCAACAGGGTGATCCGGACACCGCACATAGACGCGCTTGCCTCGAGGGGCGTTACTTTCACGAGAAACTTCGTGACGACGGCGATCTGTGTCACCAGCCGCGCGAGCATTTTCACCGGCCTGTATGCCCGCACGCACCGCATCGTCGAATTCCGGAACTCCTTTGCGCCCGAACTCTGGGCGCGCGCTTATCCAATGCTGATTCGGCGGACCGGCTACCGGACGGGATTTATCGGCAAGTTCGGAATCGACGGCGGCAAAGCGCCCGCGGAGGATTTTGATTACTGGCGCGGATTTCAAGGGCAGGGCCGCTACTTTCCCAAAGGGGACGGCAAGACGCACCTCACCACCATCCAGGGCGATCAGATGATCGAGTTCCTGCAAGGCTGCAAGCCGGAGCAGCCCTTTTGCCTCTCGGTGAGTTTCAAAGCGCCGCACGTGCAGGACGAGGACCCGCGCCAATTCCTCTACGACCCGCGGGATGAGAGTATGTACCAGGACGCGCGCATCCCGCTTCCCCAAACCGCCGCGCCGCGATATATCGAACAGCTTCCGCTATCCGTGCAACGCTCGGAAGGGCGCCGCCGCTGGGCCGTCCGGTTTTCCACTCCCCGGCTGTATCAGGAATCCGTGAAGGGCTATTATCGCCTGATCAGCGGCGTGGACCGGCAGGTGGGGCGGGCGGCCGAGGAGTTACGGCGCCTCGGACAGGCGGACAACACGATCATCATCTACACAGGCGATAACGGCTTCTATCTCTCCGAGCACGGGCTTGCGGGCAAGTGGCTGATGCACGAGGAGTCCATCCGGACGCCGCTCATCATCTTCGACCCGCGCCTCGATCCGGTCAAACGCGGCCGCAAGGAGGGCCGGATGGTTCTGAACATCGATCTCGCCCCAACCATGCTCGGGATGGCGGATGTGCGGCCTCCCGCGTCCATGCAGGGCAGAAGCCTCGTTCCGCTGATTTCCGGTGGCGCGGGGGCGTGGCGGAACGAGTTCTTTTATGAGCATCACTTCCGCAACAACGGTTGGATCCCCTCCACCGAGGGAGTGCGGACGAACCGCTACAAGTACACGAAGTATACCGATGAGCCGGGAACGGTGGAGGAGTTGTACGACCTTGAGGTGGATATGTGGGAGGAGACGAATCTCGCGGAGAATCCGAGGTATATGGACCGCCTGAAGATGCTCCGCGCCCGGCGGGAGGCATGGCTGACGAGGCTTGATCAATGGCGTCCGGATCAGGCGTGGAGCGATCCGAGTTGAAAGGAGACCGTTGATGAAACGCTTTCTGGTTCTTATGATGTGCGCCTGCGGGATGTTCGCGCAGCAGCGCGCGGCGCGCCCGCCACAGTTTCGCTCCCCGGAGGTTTCTCCGGACGGGCGCATTACGGTGCGCTTCCTGGCCCCGCTGGCGAATGAAGTGAAACTGCGCGGCGAGTGGATGGCGGCGGGGGAGAACGTACCGCTCGAGAAAGACGGAAACGGCATCTGGAGCGTGACCGTTGGTCCAGTCAAACCCGAGTACTACTACTACTCGTTGATTGCCGATGGGGTTACGGTCATAGATCCGAAGAACCCGGCGTTGAAACAGGGCGTGGCGGGACCCTCCAGCATGGTTGATGTGCCGGGTCCGGAAACGGAGTTCTTTGCCTCGAAAACTGTGCCCCACGGGGCGGTGCATGTTCACTGGTATGATTCGAAGGCTTTGGGCAGGAGCCGCCGCCTTCACGTCTACACGCCGCCCGGTTACGAAACTAATACGAAATCGAAGTATCCGGTTTTGTATCTTCTGCACGGATCCGGCGATACGGACAGGGAGTGGGTGGAGGTAGGCAAGGCGAACTTCATCCTCGACAATCTGATCGCCGCCGGGAAGGCGAAGCCGATGATCATCGTGATGCCCGACGGCCATGCGGTGGACCCGAACTCCGCCGATCCTTCGGCGCGGCGCCAGAATACCGCACGGTTCGAGGAGGACCTGCTCGGCGATGTCATGCCGCTGGCCGAATCCACGTACCGTGTTGCCTCGGGGGCGGGCAACCGCGCTCTCGCCGGACTTTCCATGGGCGGCGGGCAAACGCTGGCAATCGGGCTCACGCATCCCGGCCGGTTCGGTTTTCTCGGCGTGTTCAGCGCGGGCGTTGGCTTCGGACCCAGCCCGGAGGCGGCCAGCCGGCAGTTTGAAGAGCGATATGCCGCCGTGCTCGGCGCGCCGGAAAAGCTGAACAAACAGGTGGCGCTGTTCTGGATCGGCATCGGTGAAGCCGACAACGGACTGGCGTCCGCGAAGCTGCTCGACCAGGCGCTTACGCGGCACAATGTGAAACACGAGTTTCACGAAGCCGGCGGCGCGCACCAGTGGCGGGTGTGGCGTCACTTCCTTGCGGATTTCGCGCCGCGGTTGTTCCGCAAGCCGTCCTAAACCATCAAACCGCGAACAGTTTCCGGATCTGCCCGGCGGCCCACGCGAGATCCTCCTCGGAGATGATGAGCGGGGGCGCCAGCCGGATCACGTGGCTGTGCGTTTCCTTGCACAGCAAACCCAGGTCGAGAAGCCGTTCGCAAAAGGGCCGTGCGGGCACATCGAGGTCGATTCCCACCAGCAGGCCCCTTCCGCGAATCTCGCGAATGGAAGGATGACGGATGGACTGCAATTCCTTCAGCAACCAATCTCCCAGGCCGGCCGAGCGCGCGGCCAGCCGCTCGTCCTCGATTACCCGCAGAGCCGTGCGCGCCACCGCGCAGGCCAGCGGGTTGCCGCCGTAGGTGCTGCCGTGGCTGCCCGGCTCGAAGAGTCCGAGGATCTCCGCGCTCGAAACCACCGCCGATACGGGGTAGAACCCTCCCGAGAGCGCCTTTCCCAGGATGAACACGTCGGGCTGCACCTGATCGCTCCAGCAGGCGAACCGCGCGCCGGTGCGGCCGAGTCCGGTCTGGATTTCATCGGCCAGAAGGAGCACGCGATGCCGGCGGCAGATGGCCGCCGCCTCCTCGAGGAAGCCCGGCGGCGGGATCAGAATTCCGGCCTCGCATTGGATGGGCTCGAACAGGAACGCGCAGGTGTTGGGGGTGATGGCGGCCTCGAGCGCGGCGGCATCGCCGAACGGAATCGAGACAAAGCCGGGGGTAAACGGGCCGAAATCCTTACGATAGGCGGCGTCTGAAGAGAAGCCGACAATCGTCGTGGTACGTCCGTGGAAGTTATTGCGGCAAACGATGATCTCCGCCTTGTCCGGCTCGATCCCCTTCCTGGCGTAGCCCCATTGCCGCGCCGCCTTGATGGCTGTCTCGACCGCTTCCGCTCCCGTGTTCATCGGGAGCACCATCTCCATGCGGCACAATCCGGCGAGTTCCTGGCAGAAGAGAGGCAACTGGTCGTTGCGGAAAGCGCGCGATGTGAGAGTGACCCGTTCGGCCTGCTCCCGCAGCGCGGCGAGGATGCGTGGGTGGCAATGGCCCTGGTTCAAGGCGGAGTAGGCGCTGAGGCAATCGAGGTAGCGCCGTCCTTCGGTGTCGTACACCCAGACTCCAGCGGCTCGCTCGACGACGATATCGAGAGGATGATAGTTATGCGCTCCCCAGTGGTCCTCCAGCGCCATGAGAGAGTCCGCGGTGGACGTAGCATTCAGATTGGCCATTCGTATCATCTTTCTCCAGGCGGCGGCCGGAATTCAAGTGGGAGACTCCCGCCGCGGCTGGAATCTAGGAAGCGGTCATGATCTTCGGATCCCACTGCATCACGCGCCTCTCGAAATAGCTGCGGTTGCACAGCAGGGCCGGACCGGCGGTCCGGAACCCGAACACGGCGTCTTCAAAATGGGGTTTGCCGGTGCGGATGGCATTGTAGAAGTTGACGTGATGCTGCCGGTGCGGATTGTGATAACTCGGCGGATGGTACACCTCGGTCTTCTCGGGACGAATCGCATCGGCGGTCGGATTCGAGTGCGGATACCTGGCGCGGTACTCCTTGAGGAACTGCTCCTGCACGGATTGGGGGAAGGTGCTGATGGTGTAGCCGGGTTCCGTCTCGCGGGGAGTGCGGCTGAGGGTCACCGCGGTCATAGTGGGCGTCATGACGCCTTCGCTGCCGACGAAACGGACGCCGAAGGATTCGCTGCCTCCGCCGGAAACGAAGTTTACCTTCAAGGACAACGTAAAGGCCGGATGGGCGTCGGTTCGCGGATAGTCCACCAGCGCTAGCATCACATCGGGAGCGTCGCGCCCGTCTTTCCAGAAGCGCAGTCCGCCGGTGGCGAACACGCGCGTCGGCCCAATCGAGCCGGTCACGGTATGAATGCCCGTAAAGAGGTGAACGAACAGATCGCCCGCCACGCCTGTTCCGTAGTCGTTATAGTTGCGCCAGCGGAACACGCGCACGGCTTCAAAGGGGTGTCTGGGCGCTTTTCCCTGGAAACGGTCCCAGTCCACTGTTTGCGTCGAGGCATCGGGAGGAATGGAGTATTGCCATGCTCCGATTGCCGAGTTGCGGTCGAGCCAGGCTTCGACCATGTTGAGTTCACCGATGGCCCCGCCGCGGAACAGATCGCGCGCCTTGAGAAAGGCGAGCGAACTCGCGTACTGGCTTCCCACCTGCAGAATCCGTCCCGAACTATTGCGCGCCTCGATCACCTGCTTGCCTTCGGCGATGTCGTGCACCATCGGCTTTTCGCAATAGACATGCTTGCCCGCACGCAGCGCCTCGATGGTGATGGTGGAGTGCCAGTGGTCCGGAGTGGCGCAGATGATGGCGTCGATATCCTTGCGCGCCAGCACTTCGCGGTAGTCACGGGTAGTAAGAATCCCTTTGCCCCAGTTCTCCCGGGCGCGCTCGAGCCTTCCGTCATAGACATCGCTGACGGCGGCCAGTTCCACGCCGGGGATGCTCAGCGCGCTGCGAGCGTCGCCGGAACCCATGCCTCCCGCTCCGATGAGCGCAATGCGGATCTTATCATTCGGGGAAATCTTTGTATCTTGCATGGTTGCGCCTCCTCAGGACTTGATTTTCATAGTTTCCGGATCCCAATCGTAGATCCGCTCGTCAAAGTGGCTCATGTTGGAGAGCAGCGCCGGTCCGGCGGCGCGCAAACCGAAAACGGCATTTTCCACCACGGGCCGGCGAGTGCGGACGGAGTGGAAGAAGTTGCGGTGATGATCCAGATGATCGCTGTAGCCGCGCGGCGGATTGTACCGCTCCTCGCTTTGCGGCCGGAGGGCGTCCGCCGAAGGTTCGCCGTGCGGATACTTTCTGTTGTATTCGCGCAGAAACTCCTTCTGAGTCGCCTCGGCGAACGTGCTGATGGTGTATCCGGGCTCCGTCTCCCTGGGCACTTTGGACAGTGTAACGCCATGGCCGATGGCGAGCGTTCCTTCGCTCCCCACAAACCGGAAGCCGGAATTCTCGCTGCCTCCATTGACGAAGTTCACGCGCAAGGCGAGATTGAAGGGTGGAAGCTTTCCGTGGGCGGGATAGTCATATACGCCCAGCAGCACGTCCGGCACGTCGCGGCCGTCGTTCCAGAAACGAAGGCCGCCGGTGGAATACACTCGTTCGGGACCGGTGGAGCCGGTGACGAAGTGCAGCCCGCTGAAGAGATGCACGAACAGGTCGCCCGCCACGCCCGTGCCGTAGTCGCGGTAGCAGCGCCAGCGGAAAAACCGTTTCGCGTCGAAGGCGTGCCTGGGAGCGGCGCCGAGGAAACGGTCCCAATCCACGGTTTCGGGACTCGCATCGGGCGGGATCGAATATTCCCAGGCTCCGATGGCGGAGTTGCGGTCCCACCAGGCCTCGACCAGATTCAGTTCTCCAATGGCTCCCGCTTCCAGAAGTTCCTTGGCCTTTTGGTAGACGATGGAACTGACGCGCTGGCTGCCCACCTGGAGGATGCGTCCGGTGCGTTTCTCGACCGCGGTCAGTTTCTGTCCGTCCGGGATCTCCCGCACCATGGGTTTTTCGAGGTAGACATCCTTGCCCGCCTCCATGGCGTCGCCGGCGATTTTCGCGTGCCAGTGGTCCGGCGTGGCGATGATCACCGCGTCGATGTCCTTGCGCTGAAGGATCTCGCGGTAGTCGCGGGTGGTGGCTATGTCCCGGCCCCAGACCTCCCTGGCGCGCTCGAGGCGGCCGTTGTAGAGATCGCAAACCGCCACCAGTTTCACACCCTGTTGAGCGCGGGCCGAGCGCGTATCCTCGGAACCCATGCCGCCCACGCCGATGGTGGCGAACTGGATGTGATCGTTCGCGGAGACCCGCCTATGCTGAGCGGCGGCAAGCGGCGCGGCGGCCGTAGTCTCGAGGAAATGGCGTCGTGTCGTGGCCATGTGTGCTCCTGGCGGCTTTTTCTTTACTCTAACCGATGGCGAAGCCCAATAGAGTCAGCGCGCCATGTTCTGGTAGGAACTGTCGAAGAACAGCAGAGGGTCGCCGCCGCCGGTTTCGGCGGCCATCACTTCCGCCATGAGGATGGCATGGTCGCCACCGTCGAGGATCTGGCGCATGGCGCACTCCATCGAGGCCAGGCAGGGGGAGAGCAGGGGAGCTCCGAACTGGCCGGTCTGCCAGGGAATGCCGTCGAAACGATCGTCGACGCGCATGGCAAATCGATCGGAGATCTCCCATTGATCCGCCTTCAGGAAACTGAGGCCGAAGTGCGACGCCTGGAGAAAGCGTTGAAGCAGCGGGGTATGGTAGCTGATGCAGATGAGCACGAGCGGCGGGTCGAGAGAGACCGAAGTGAACGAGTTGATGGTGAGCCCGTGCGGCGCGCCGGATTCATCGACGACGGCGGCAACCGCCACGCCGGTGGCAAAGCGCGAGCAGACACGACGGAACTGATCTTCGGAAAGAGTGGAGGCACCCATGCTTGACAACAGTATAACTTCAATCCTATCATAAGGTTTGCCGTCGTAGCGGTTCATTCGGCTGTTTTCGCAACGTGCTCGATGGCGGGAGGTGTGCGTTGATCAAGCTGGACATCATCAATGAAGTCGTTAACCGTACCGGCATCACCAAGACAAAAGCGGAGATGGCCGTCGAGACCGTCTTTGAATGCATGAAACGCGCTCTTGGCAATGGGGAGCGCATCGAACTGCGCGGATTCGGCATCTTCAACGTGCGCCCGCGCAAGACCGGCATCGGCCGCAACCCTCGCACGGGGGCCGAGGTCGCGATTCCTCCGGGGAAAGCAGTCCGCTTCAAGCCCGGCAAGGAGTTGCAGACTCTGCAATAGTCACTCGTGGCCTCGCAGGATTATCCGCCGTTCGCCCTGCCGCGCGGCGCCTCGGATGGAACGGGTGGTTGGGCACGGGTCTGGAGTCTGCTTACGGCCCGCCAGCGCTTGTGGCTGCACGTCCTTCTCTTTGTGCTCACCATCTGTACAACCACGTTCGTGGGTACGCGGATGGTGGAGAACTTCGAGCATAACCGGCCCGCATTCGAACTCGATCAGGACGTGGCGGCCTATCTCGAGATATGGAAGGATCCTGTCCGGATGGCGCAGGGCCTGTTGTTTTCCGGACCGCTCCTGCTCATCCTGCTGGCCCACGAATTCGGCCACTACCTGGCGTGCGTGCACTATCGCCTGGATGCCAGCCTGCCCTACTTCCTTCCGGCGCCGACGTTCATCGGAACGTTAGGGGCGTTCATTCGAATTCGCGCGCCCATCTTCGCCCGGCGCCAGTTATTCGATGTAGGGATTGCGGGACCCCTCGCGGGGTTCGTCTTTCTGATTCCGGCGCTCGGCATCGGACTGGCCTGCTCGAAGATTGTGCCGGGCATTGCCGAGCAGGGGGACCTGGTGTTCGGCACCCCGCTGCTGTTGCGCGCGCTCGAGGCTGTAATTTTTCCAGGCGTTCCCACTGCCGACATCTATCTGCATCCGGTGGCGCGCGCGGCCTGGGTGGGAATTTTCGCCACCGCGCTCAACCTGCTGCCTTTCGGCCAACTGGATGGAGGGCATATTCTGTATTCGGTGGCTGATTACCGTTTCCGGCTGCTCTCGAGGATCTTCTGGGTGGCGCTGCTGCCGCTCGGGTTTCTGTACTGGCCGTGGTGGGCGTGGGCGGTGATACTGTTTTTCTTCGGGCTTCGCCACCCTCCCATCTATGATCCCGTGCCGCTCAGCAGGGGCCGCCTGCGTCTTGCCTGGATGAGCCTGGCCGTGTTCATCCTCTGCTTCATGCCCGCGCCAGTCGCCACCGCCGCGCTTTGACCGGACGCCATGAAGATCTCCGCCACCATCATCGCGCGAGACGAGGAACGCAACATTGCGAGGGCAATCGAGAGCCTGCGCTGCTGCGATGAGATCGTGGTGGTCGACAGCGGTTCGATCGACCGCACCATCGAGATTGCCCGCGAGTTAGGCGCGCGGGTGATCGAATCGCCGTGGCGCGGATATGCCGGGCAGAAGAATTTCGCCACCGAACAGGCGCGCTACGATTGGATTCTTTCCATCGACGCGGATGAAGCGCTCAGCGAGTCGCTCGAGGCCGATATCTGGCTGCTCAAGAAAAACGGACCCGAATACGATGCCTACACCATGCCCCGCCTGGCCCAATACCTGGGAAAGTGGATTCTGCACGGCGGCTGGTATCCGGACCGCAAGATCCGCCTCTACCGCCGCGATAAAGCGATTTGGACGGGCGAGTATGTTCACGAAAGCGTGGCGGTAAAGGGGACGCTGGGGCATCTTGATTCGAACCTGCTGCACTACACCTGCCAGTCGTTTACCGAACATCTGCGCACGATGGACCGCTACACGACGCTCGCGGCCGAGGAACTGGTGGCGCGGGGCAGGAGCATCACCTGGCGGCATCTGCTGTTCGATCCCATGTGGACGTTTGTCCGGACGTACTTCGTGCGGCGTGGCTACCTGGACGGAATGGAGGGCATGGCGATCGCCTATATGGCGATGCTCTACAGTTTTCTCAAATACGCGAAGGCCCGCAATATGAGTCCCGGGCGGCAGACATGAGGGTGCTGCATATCGACAGCGGCCGGGAGATGCGCGGAGGCCAGTGGCAGGCTCTTTATCTGATGGTGGGCCAGAAGACGCTCGGATGGGAGCCGGTGCTGCTGGCTCCGGGAGCGTCACCGCTCGCCAGGGAAGCGGCGGAGCGCGGAGTAGACTGCCGGATGCTGTCTCTGCGAGCGGTGGCGGCGGAGTCGAAGTCCGCGGCGATCACCCATGCCCACGACGCGCGGAGCCATACGATGGCCGCCATTGCCGCGCGCGGGCCTTTCGTTGTCTCGCGCCGCGTGGCGTTTCCCGTCAGGGCAGGACTCCTCTCGCGCTGGAAGTACCGCCGGGCGGCCCGTTACCTGGCGATTTCCGCCTATGTGGCGCGCCAGTTGACAGCGGCCGGGATTCCCGAGGAGAAGGTAGCCATTGTGTTTGACGGAGTACCCGTCGAAGGACGAACAGGCGGCATCGGGGACCGCCTCTTGACCCCGGAGTGGAACGATCCGCGCAAGTGCGGCGAAGCCGGCAGGGAAGCGGCCAGGCGCGCGCAAGTGGAGCTGCATACTTCGTCGCGGTTGAAAGAGGACCTTCCCACGGCCCGCGCGCTGCTCTACCTGAGCGAACTCGAGGGGCTCGGCTCCGCCGCGCTGCTGGCGCTTTCATTCGGCGTTCCGGTCATCGCCAGCGAAGTGGGCGGGTTGCCCGAAATTGTTCATCACGGCGTCACTGGCTTATTGGTGCGCCATGATCCCGCCGAAATAGCCGCCGCCATTCGCATGCTGATGGATAACCGGGAACTCGCCGCGCGGCTCGGCGTCCAGGGACGGGAGATGGTGAAGGGCGGGTTCACGCTGGCGCACCTCGCCCTGCGAACCGTTCACGAATACAAGAAGGTGCTCGGATGATGGAAGCCCTCGCGGCCGGGTTTTTCGGCCTGTTGACCGGCAGTTTTCTCAACGTCTGCATCTACCGCCTGCCGCGCGATTTGAGCGTTGTCACGCCGCGGTCGCATTGCACGTCCTGTGAGCGCACCATCGCCTGGTATGACAACGTCCCCGTACTCAGCTACATTCTGCTCGGGGGCAAGTGCCGCCATTGCCGCGCGCCGTTTTCGATCCGCTATCCGATCGTCGAACTGCTGACGGGGGTGCTCTTCTTCCTGAGCGTCTACAGCCGCGGCCCGAATCCGGTGGGGCTAAAGCTGTGCGTGTTCAGCGCCATCATGGTGGATCTCATCTTTACGGATCTCGCCGACCGCATCCTGCCCGATGAGTTCACGCTCGGAGGCGCCGCGGCCGGCGTTGTGCTTGCCGCCTTCACGCCTCCGGCATCATCCGTGGCGCTGCTCTTCCTGCCGTCTTCGCTTCCCGGATGGATTCATTCCGTGGCGGAGGCGGCCCTTGGTTCGGCCGTCTGCGCGGGCCTGCTGTGGCTTACCGGGCGAATCTACCAACTTGTCCGCCGGCGCGAGGGGCTTGGATTCGGCGACGTAAAGATGTTGCTCACCGTGGGCGCATTTCTGGGGCTGCCCGGTGCTCTGCTGACGGTATTTTTCGGATCGGTTCTCGGAGCATTGATCGGAGCTCTGTATATCTACTTGTCCAAGGAGGACATGACCTACGAGTTGCCGTTTGGGAGCTTTTTGGGCATCGCGGCCCTGATTGTAGGGCTGTTCGGCGAGCAGATCACGGCCTGGTACTGGAAGCTGGGGTAGAGTGGGCGCGGTGAGGCTATTCCGCGCGGGCGAACTTGCGTTTGCCGAACATCATGGCGGCGATACCGATGGCGAGGTAGCCGAGGGAGGTTGCTTCCGGCGCTTCCATGCCCTCAGTGGGGGGAGGAGGATCGGCGCTGTTCAACTGGCCCCAGGAGTAGTTGTCCAGAACCACGCGGCCGGCATACGGTGTGTTCGGCCCGCTTCGCGGCCCCGTGGTGGTGATCTCGATGTGGTCAATCTTGTCATCCGACGTGTATCCGAAGAAGATAGCCGGATGGGATGTATCGAGGGTGTTTACCGTATAGGTGACCGGAGATGACGGCTGCCCCACGCTATAGACCTTGATCTCGATGGGTTGCTCCTGGTCATCGAATGTCCACAGGTTGACACCGAAGGCCGTGTCGATACCCGAGGAATGCGTCACGGT
>JABAQT010000029.1:17598-24504 GCA_019187195.1 Bryobacteraceae bacterium | reverse complement strand
AATCGAAATTCACATCCGTCCGGTTCGTCACCGCGTCATTCCAGACGCCGCGATCCGTGTAAGTCAAAGTAGCCGCCGGCGCCGCCGGCACAACCGCCAGCGTACCCCACAATGCCGCTAATGAAAGCGTATGGACAACGCGCATGGTTCCTCCCCTGGTGCAGCGCAAAAACAAATCAAGCAAACTCTGTTCGGAGCTTCAGGAGAGTAGTTGCCTCAGGCAGAGGTCTTTCTCAGGTGGAAATCGGAATTAATTTAGGGGATAGGTGTATCCGTACGGGAATACAACTCGATGCCGTCAATGTCTAAGAGATTCGCTGATTCTGGCTTGATTCTCGCTCACTTTCCGCCCTATCTCCACGCTGTCCAAAGTCAGCATTCTCCGGTCCCGCACGATCTCGCGGCCGTTCACCATCACGTCATTCACATCCGCTCCCTTGAGCGCATAAACCATCTGCGCCATCACGTGGTACATGGGAATCGCATTCGGCGCGTTCACCATCACCGTGATCATGTCCGCCCGCTTGCCCGCCTCGAGCGATCCGATCTCCTTATCCAGCCCCAGGGCGCGCGCCCCCGTGATGGTGGCCATGGCGAGCGCCTGCGTGGCCGGCAGCAGCTCCGGGTCGAGGTTCGTCACCTTTTGCAGCTTTGCCGCCAGGTCCATCTCCTCGAACAGGTTCGCGTCGTCGTTGCTGCCGGCGAAGCCGTCGGTCCCAAGGCCCATGGGGATGCCCATCGCGAGGATCCGCGGCACGCGCGCGACGCCGCTGGCGAGCTTCGAGTTGCTCGAGGGGCAGTGAGCGAGGCCCGTTCCACGCTCCTTCAGAATGCGCAGGTCGTTGCCGTCAAGCCAGATGCCGTGCGCCCCCAGCGTGCGTCCGTTCAGCGCTCCCAGGGAATCGAGCACCGCTGTGGGAGTCATTTTCCGTTTGGCAAGCGAATCCGCGTTCTCGCGCTTTGTTTCGGAAAGATGGATCAGCATGGGGACGCCGTACCTGTTGGCTAGCGCCCGTGATGCCTTCAGCGCGTCGTCGGGCGTGGTGTAGATGGCATGCGGCGCCACGGCGGGAACAATCAACGGGTCATTGCGGTACTGCGCGATGAACCGTTCCGCACGCGCCAGGGCATCGCGCGGCGTCGCGGCGTCCGGGGCGGGGAATCCGATCACGGTCTGGCCCAGGACTCCGCGCAGACCCGCGCGTTTCGTCTCGGCCGCCACCACCTCCTCGAAGTAGTACATGTCGGTGTAGGTTGTGGTCCCGCTCAGCGCCATTTCGAGGCAGGCCAGGCGCGTGCCCCATTTGACGAACTCCGCGTCCACGTTCTTCCGTTCGGCGGGAAAGATGTACTTTTCGAGCCACTCCTCGAGGCGCAGGTCGCCGGCCAGGCCGCGGAACAACGACATGGGAGCGTGGGTGTGGGTGTTGATGAGCCCTGGCGCGATCAGGGATTGCGGGCGCGCCAGGCGGCGCCGGGGCTTGTACAGGCGTTCGATTTCCGCTCTCTTGCCCACGGCCACGATGCGTTCGCCGCGCACCGCCACGGCGCCGTCATCAATCACCCGCCGCTCGGCGTCCATCGTGACCACGTATTTCGCCGACCAGATGGAATCGACAGGTTCGGCGGCCTTCAAACACAAAGCGGCCACAAGCAACAGAGCAATACGCATCATGCGAGGCTGTTCCTGTCGAAGGCATGGGGCAGCAGTTCCGCCATGCGCCACGTTTTCTCCGCGCCGCCGGCAGTGCGCGCGGTCACGGGGATGTCGCCGCAGAACTCCCACAACAACTGGCGGCAGGCTCCGCACGGGGGCGTCACCTCGGAGGCGGTGGTGTAAATGATCATGTCGGTGAACTCGCGCGCTCCCTCGGAGAGCGCCTTGAACAGCGCCACCCGCTCGGCGCAAATGGTGAGGCCATAGGTGGCGTTCTCGATGTTGCATCCGCTGAAGATGGCGGGCGCTCCGTTCACCACGGCCCGTAGACCCGCGCCCACGCGAAACCCGGAATAACCGGCAACGGCGTTCTCCCAACCCTTCCTTGCCGCCGCCAGCAACGCGTCCATATCAGGATTCGAGCCTCGGAAGGACTTCCTTGAGCAAGCGCACCAGAGTGTCCCGTACCTTTGCTCCGGTTTCCAGAACTTCCTCGTGATCGATCCCGCGGGGCAGGATACCCGCCGCCATATTGGTGACGCAGCTGATGGCGAGCACCTTCATTCCCATGTGATTCGCCGCGATCACTTCGGGCACCGTGGACATTCCGACAAGGTCTGCGCCAATCGCTCGCAGATAGCGAATTTCGGCCGGGGTCTCATAACTGGGGCCGAGCAGCCCGGCGTAGACGCCTTCGGCCATGGTGATTTGCATCTCCGCCGCCACCAGTTTCGTGATGTGGCGGTAGCGCTCGCAGTAGGCCTCCGACATGTCGGGGAAGCGTGGTCCCAGTTCGTCGTCGTTCACCCCCACGAGCGGATTTACGCCCTGGAGATTGATATGGTCGCTGATAAGAACCAGTTCTCCCTGCTCGAAGGCGGGGTTGATCCCGCCGGCCGCATTGGTGAGCACGAGCGAACGGACTCCCAACAGACCCAGCACGCGGATGGCGAAAGCGGCTTCGCGCGCGGTGTAGCCCTCATAGAGATGCGCCCGCCCGGAGAGGCAGAGCAGATCGAGTTCGCCCAACCGTCCCAGAATCAGTTTGCCCGCATGCCCCACGGCGGTCGAACGCGGCCAGTGGGGCAGCTCCGTGTACGGAATCTCCTTGCGTCCGGAGAGCGATTCGGCAAATACGCCCAGGCCGCTGCCGAGCACCAGGGCCAAACGGGGAATAGTGGGCAGGTGTCCCCGGACAGTAGCGGCCGCTTCCTCGAGATCAGTCATAGCAGCATCCCCGCGATACAGGCGGACATGAAATTGGCCATGGTTCCGGCGGCCACCGCCTTGAGGCCCATCCGCGCCAGGTCCGACTTGCGGCCCGGCGCGAGCGCTCCGATGCCGCCGATCTGGATGGCGATGGAACTGAAGTTGGCAAATCCGCACAACGCGTAGGTGGCGATGGTGAACGAACGCGGATCCAACTGCGTCTTCATCGGACCAAGCTGAAGAAAGGCCACAAACTCATTTAACACCAGCCGCGTGCCGAGCAGGTTTCCCACCGCCTGCGCGTCTTTCCAACTCACGCCCATCATCCAGGCGATTGGGGAGAAGAGCCACCCGAAAATCTGTTCGAGCGATTGCGGCATCCACCCCAGCAGCGGCAGGTGATGAACGGCGCTGAGAATGCCGTTGGCGAGGGCAATCAGGGCGAGGAAGGCGATGAGCATTCCGCCGATATTCAGAGCCAGGTGGAGCCCCTCGCCGGCTCCGCGGGCGGCGGCATCGATCACGTTCACGCCCGGTTTTTCGATCTCGATCTTCACGGTGCCCCTGGTTTCCGGGTCGCCCGTCTCCGGCATCAGCATCTTTGCCAGCATGATGGTGGCGGGGGCCGTCATGATGACGGCGGTCAACAGGTGCTGGATCTCGACTCCCGCGATCTTCACATATGCGGCCATCACCGCGCCCGAGACGTGCGCCATGCCGCTCACCATGACCGTGAACAATTCGGACTCGGTCATCTTCGGCAGGAAGGGCCGGATGGTGAGCGGGGCTTCGGTCTGTCCCATGAAGATGCTGGCCGCGACGTTGGTGCTCTCGGCTCCGCTCGCGCCCATGATGCGCAGCATCAGCCAGGCCATGCCCTTGATGACATACTGCATGACGCCGAAGTAGTAGAGGATGGAAAACAGCGAAGCAATGAAGATGACGATGGGCAGCACCTGGAAGGCGAAGACCACTCCGAACTTCACCTCCGCTCCCGCCACGCCTCCGCCGGACACCGCTACTCCCGCGTTCTTCGCTCCCAGGGGGCCGAACACGAACTGGCTCCCCGCCTCGGCGTATTCGAGCAATGCGTTGACGGCGTAGCTGGCCGCCTGGAACGCCCTGCCCAACTCAGTCTTCAGCACGAGGAAGGCGAACAGGAATTGGAGGCCTAAACCCCAGCCGAGAATCTTGAACCGGATCGCCCGGCGGTTGTTGGAGAAGAGCCAGGCGGCGCCCAGGATGACGATCAGGCCCAGCAATCCCGTGAAACGGCCCACGGCCCCCCCTTATTCCGGACGGCGGCTGGACGCTATCCAACCACCTCGAGAATGAGTTCGCGATCCTCGGGAGCCTGCTGGGAGATGCGGAAAGCATCCTCGACCAGTTCGGCGGCCTCGTCGACGTGATCCTCGCCCGTGTAGTAGATGCGGCAGAGCACACCGCCGGACTCGACCTTCTGCCCGGTTTTCACCTCGAGAATGACGCCCACCGCCGGGTCGATGGCATCCTCTTTCAGATCCCGGCCGGCTCCGATCATCGTGCTCGCCTGGCCGATCAACTCCGCCTCGACGGCGCTCACATAGCCGGCGCGCGGGGAGTAGATCTCCCGCATTCCGGTGGCGTTGGGCAGCAGTTCAAAGCGGTCCATCACCTGCGGATTGCCGCCCTGCGCCGCGATCACTTCCTTGAACTTGCGGTAACCGGAACCGTCGAGCAGGCGCGCCTGGGCAACCTCGCGGGCTTCCTCGATCGTATCGGTGACCTTGCCCAGATGAATCATGCGCGCGGCGAGTTCGAGCGACAGCCTGGTGAGATCCACCGGCCCCGCGTTCTGCAGCGTCTGCGAAACTTCCATGATCTCGAGGGCGTTGCCGATGGCGAAGCCAAGCGGCTGGTTCATGTCGGTGATCAGGGCCTGAACCTTCTTGTCCATGCGGCGGCCGATGCCCACCATCATCTGGGCCAGCCGGCGCGCGTCGATCTGCCGTTTCATGAACGCTCCCGACCCGACTTTGACATCGAGCACGATGGCGTCCAGGCCGACCGCGAGTTTCTTGGCCATGATCGAGGATGCAATCAGCGGAATCGACTCGACGGTGGCGGTGGAATCGCGCAGGGCGTACAGTTTTCCATCGGCCGGAGCCACCTGCGCGGTCTGCCCGATAAAAGCCAGTTTGTGCTGCTGCAACTGCGAGAGGAAGGCTTCAATGGTGAGGTTGGTTTGGAATCCGGGTATCGCCTCCAGTTTGTCGAGGGTTCCACCGGTATAACCGAGCCCGCGCCCGGAGATCATCGGTACCACGGCCCCGGCCGAGGCAGCGAGCGGAGCCGCGATGAGGCTGGTCTTGTCGCCTACGCCGCCGGTCGAGTGTTTGTCGACTTTCGTTCCGGGAACCGCGGAGAGATCAACCCGCTCCCCGGAAAGGAGCATGCATTCGGTGAGAGCCGACACTTCGCGGTCGGTCATTCCCTGCCAGCAGACAGCCATTAAGAAGGAGGACATCTGGTAGTCGGGAATCTCGCCGCGTGTATATCCGTTTACGAGGAGTGTGATCTCCTCGGGCGAGAGTTCTTCCCCCTCGCGCTTGCGGTGGATGAGGTCGACGGTTCGCATTATGAGTTATTTAGCGTATCATCTTATGTAGTTGGAAGTAAAGAGGAAGACTGGAGCGGGGTCTCTGGCGCCTCGGCCTCGAAACCGTTACCCGCTCGCGCCGGCCCCTGACTCCGCCCCGGTAATGGGGCGTGCGCGCACCCCGGCTCGGCCGGCCATCGGGCGCCGAACGTTGCGTTCCTTACGCCTTCAAATCCGCGCCGCACCCCGGCGTCTGAGGCGTGCGGTACACTCCCGCTTCCACCACGGCCGGATGGAGAAAATGCTCCCGCATATGGGGGATGTATTCGAGGAACAATGCCTCGAGCCCGAGCGCGATGTGGTTGAATAATACCAGGTGCTGATGAATCTGGCCCATGTCCCCAACATGAGGCACCAGGGGAAGACCGTGCTTGCGGGCCAGCATGCTGACCGTGAGAAACTCGGAAATCCCCGCCAGGCGCGTGCAATCGGCCTGTACGAAATGCACCGCGCCGCGGGCGATAAAATTCTTGAACATCACGCGGTTGGGAACATGCTCCCCAAGGGCTATGCGCATGGGGGAGATGCGCCGCGCCAGCGCGGCATGAGCCTCGACGTCGTCCGGATGCGTGGGCTCTTCAATCCAGTAGGGGTTGAGCCCGCCAACGGCTTCACAGAAACTCCCGGCTTGCGGCAGCGTCCATTGCTGGTTGGCGTCGAACATGACGCGGCACTCCGGGCCTACCAGTTCCCTCAGCATCGCCGCGCGGCGCAGGTCGCGGGCGGCGTCCTTCGACCCTACCTTCAATTTGAACGCCTGGAACCCGTTCTCCAGCGCGCGGCGGGCCTTCTCACGCACCACATTGTCCTCGTATTGGAACCATCCAACGGAAGTATCGTAGCCCGGATAGCCCCTGACGAGGATCTGTTCGCGCGAGGTACGGCCCGCCCTCTCTTCCTCGATCAGTTGAAGCGCCCCGGCCGGCGTCAAAATATCCTCGAGATAGCTCAGATCCAGCAGATTCACCACGGCGGGGGCGGGAAGGGACAGAAGCAGCTTCCACAAAGGCACGCCTCGAGCCTTGGCCCAAAGATCGAAGCAGGCGTTCGTCAGGGACGCCAGCGCAAGGTGGATCACGCCCTTGTGCGGGCCGAGCCAGCGCAGTTCGGCGTGGTCCGCCAGTTGGCGGCTGACGGCGCCGAAGTCCGCCATCAGTTCCTCGATCTCACGGCCGGCGAGCGGTTCGGCAAGCAACTCGATGGCCCGGCAGACCAGATCGTTTCCGCGCCCCAGAGTGAGAACGATGCCGCGGCCCTGCTCGGGCTCGCCGGTGAGGAGCCGTGTCTCGGCGAAGGCATACTCCGTCACCACATGCACGGCGTCGGTTCCCGCGCCGCCATGGAGCGGAAATCTCCTGTCTCTTGCCTCCACCTTGCGGATGGTGAATGATTTCATTGGTTT
>JABAQT010000029.1:0-17498 GCA_019187195.1 Bryobacteraceae bacterium | reverse complement strand
TCGTATGGGCCGAATTCATCGAACATCCGCTGATTTTGCCCGTTGCTTTCCACATAGGGCCACCATTTGGTGAGAATGGGCAGCAATTCGTAGCCTACGCCACGTTCGTTGGCATGTTTTGGCCGCTCGGCCACTCCCTTGTAGATGAAAGTGTTTCCGGTACCCGCGGTGAATTCTCCCTTCGCCGCGTCGTAGCGGCTGTTCTTCGCTTCGGAGGCCCCGTAGATCCCATGTCCGCCAGATTCGACGAAGATGATGGGGTGTGAATTCTCATAAAAATCGATCTTCCCGTCGATGTCGTGGATGCCGTTGCGGATGGAACTGTCATTCACAAAGGAGTAGATGTTGTCATGAGCCAGCGTCTCCATCACCTGTAGCTTGCCGAACGCCGAGCCGTCCTTTTGAATCGTGAGAATGATGCCCTCGTTGTCGTTTTCATGGCAACTGCCGGCCGCGCACTTATCCGAGTAGTCGCGCGGATGGAAAAGGTTGTAAATGACGAACCAGTGCGTTGCGGTCTCCATGACGGCGTAATGCACGTACGCTTGCGAGGAGCCCTTATCAAGATCGTCCCAGTTGTTGTCCCCAAGCAGATCATTGTCGTAGTCGAAGCGCACCGGTATGTCGGCTTTCGGCGTCCACCAGGTCTCCTGCGCCACCATCGGCGCGTAGTGTTCCACCAAGGGGCGGTAAGGCTCGTTGGATTTATCCTCCGGCCCGAAGTTCACCTCCTCGGCCTTCTTGCGCGACGGCGCATTTGCGTCGACGGTGATCTTCACCTCTCCGGTGACGCCCTCGGTATCATCGGTGAGAGTGTAGGTTCCCGGCGCTTCGGGAGCCGTGTAAAGGAACGAGTCCGCCACAATGTAATCCCGCGCCATCTTGGCGAAGATGCCCGCGAACGTCCCCCCGCCCGCGTCAATGTACCCGCCAGGGTCCGAACCCTGGAATTTGAAAGGCTTTGATACCCAGCCCCCGTTCGCGCTCGATACTTTCAATTGTCCGGGCGTGCGGTGGAGCCGCCCTTTGCGCGTTTCGCCGTTTGACACCGCCGCTTCGCCGTCCACGAGCACCTGCACCACGAGCGTTTCGAGGGGACGCACACGGCAATCGGATGGGTCGCAGTTGAACCGCAAGCCGGTAATCCTGGCGTTCCTTTCCACCTGCCGGGCGGCGCCGGCGAGAATGCCGCTCAGATCCTGAGCCAGGGCGGGGAAGAGAGCCAGTCCCAGCCCGGCGAAGAGGAAGCAGGAAGTACGCGTCTTCATGACAAACATCTATCCTTGTGACTGGATGGCTATTGGTGGCGAAGCGGACAATGCCGCTTCCAGGTCGCGGGCGAACCGCCGCAGCGTGTTCACCTGTTCGGTAGTGGCCGCCTCCTCGTATCCCCTGGCCGTGAATACGTGTCCGCTTCCGCGTTGTACGAGGACGGCCATCCCGCGTTCGGTCCACAATCCGGAAGCCCCGATATTTCCGAACCCGCCCTCTCTTGTCCGCTCGACCAGGGAGATGAATCCGTCACGTTCAAACACCCAGTGCCTTTCCAATTGCGTGAGCGGAAGCAGTTGGATCCCGGCGGCGGCCAGACGTTCGAGGATTTCCCGCATGCGGCTTTACATCTTGTAGCGGCCGAGATCCTCGTCGCCCAATCCCTCGAGCCAGCGCCGCAGTTCCTCGTTATTCACCCGGTCGGTCATGGAGTTGGACATCTTCGAGGATTTCAACACCGACTCGTCCACATAGATCGGGCAATCGAGCCGCAGCGCCAGGGCCAGAGCATCGGATGGACGAGAATCCACGGTAATCAGTTCCCCGTCCTTCTCGAGCCAGATGAGGGCGTAGAAGGTGTCGTCCTTCAATTCGTTCACCACAACCTTGTGCACCGCCGTCTCCAATCCCAGGAGCAGCGTTTTGATGAGGTCGTGGGTCATTGGCCGCGGTGTCGAGACTTTCTCGATTTCAAGCGCAATGGCGTTTGCTTCGTAGATTCCTACCCAGATAGGGAGGATGGTGTTGCCGTTGTTGTCCTTGAGAATGACAATCGGCATATTCGTGACCGGATCCATCATCAGGCCGCGGATTTTCATTTCGACTTCCATGCTTGCGCTCCTTTTTTCAACCGCGTTCCATCAGTTCAGACTCTCCCCCACGAGAGAATTCGCCCCCGCCCGCAAAACGCGCACTGGCAGGTACCCGCCAATCAACGTATCACTTGCCGGCGCCGGAGTGGTGAAGTTCAGCGTCTTGTTTTGCGAGGTGCGCCCGATCCATTGTCCGGTGGATTTCTGAAAGCCCTCCACCATCACCTCCTCGACCCGGCCGATGTATTCCGCGTTCCGCCGGAGCTGGATGCCGCGCTGCTTTTCCTGAAGTATGGTCAGCCGGCGCCCCTTTTCTTCATCCGGCACCTGGTCCGTGAGCCGCAGCGCGGGCGTATTCGGGCGCGGCGAATACTTGAAGCTGAAGATCGAATCATACTCCACTTCGTCGAGCAATCCGAGCGTCTCCTCGAAGTCTTCCTCCGTCTCGCCGGGAAACCCCACAATGATGTCGGTGGAGAGAGCGATGCCGCGCGGCGAACTCTTCAGCCACTCGATGCGCCGCATGTACTCGTCGCGCGTGTAGAGCCGCTGCATCGCGCGCAGTACGCGCGAACTGCCGGACTGCACCGGCAAATGAACGAAGTTGCACAGGACGGGATTGCCGTCGATGGCGTCCACGATGTCCTTGCCGAAATCGCGCGGATGGGAGGTGGTGAACCGCACCCTGCGCAGTCCCGGAACCTCGGCCACGCGGCTCAATAGCTGGGCGAAGGTGAGGCCGGCCGGCGACGGATCGAGGTAGCTGTTGACGTTCTGCCCCAGCAACTGGATTTCCGTGTAACCCATTTCCGCCAGTTCCCGGGCCTCCCGCAGGACGTTATCCGAGGCGCGGCTGCGCTCGGGCCCGCGCGTGAAAGGAACGACGCAGTAGGCGCAGGATTTGTCGCAGCCCTCGATGATGGTGATATAGGCGCGGTGGGGGTTGTCGCGCCGCGTGAGGGGCGTTTCGAAGGTGTCTTCCGTATCGAGGCTCAAGCCGGTGACGCGCTTGTTGCCGGCCTCGACCTGCACCAGCATCTCGGCAAGCCGGTTGTAGCTGGCCGAACCGCACACCATGCTGACATGAGGAGCCTTCTCGAAGATCCGCTCGCCTTCCTGCTGCGCCACGCAGCCGAGCACGGCAAAAGTCTTGCCCTTGTTTCTCCGCTTGAACTCCTGCAGCCGGCTGAAGACCTTCTGCTCGGCCTTGTCACGGATGCTGCAGGTGTTGTAAAACACGAGGTCGGCGGCCTCGGGCGTCTCCACCTGTTCGTAGCCGTTCGATAGAAGCGTGCCGATCACCTTCTCCGAGTCATGCGCGTTCATCTGGCAGCCGAACGTCTCGATATAGAACTTCTTCATTTGCCCCTGCATTCATTATAGGGCCGGGCAGTCCACACCCGGCCCGCCTACCATAGCACGAGGATCACGGCCAGGGAGTGGACGATGGAAACGGCCAGCGCCCTCAGCCCCACTTTGCGCAGAGGCTCCTTGAGCGCCTCCGGATTTCTCAACCGCATCAGGGATTGGACGTGAATCAGCACCGAAAAGAACACCGGAACAGATACCCAACCCGCCCAAAACGCCAAAGCAGCTCCAATCGCGGCGTTCACGCCTTCCAACCGCCATGCGTGGGAGGCCGCCCTCTTCGCCTGCCCGCCCAACTTTTCCGGGTTGCGCTGGGCGGCTATCGCATCAAGCCGCGCGTGCACCGCGAAGATTCCGCTCTGGCTGTGCAACGCGTGCAGAATCCACACCCACCAGATCCACGGCGCAGCCATCGAGCCCGCCGCCAGATACCCCACAAGCAGCGAGGAGGCGCTCAATCCGGCGGCGCTCACCAGTTGCAGTAGGACCGACCGTTGCCTGTTCTTCAAAGTCATCCACAGCGCCCCGGCGGTGAGCAGGAAGGCCATCCCGCCAAGTCCCGCCATCCAAGGGAGGGGAATCCGCGTCAGCAGCAGCAGTCCGCATCCCGCCAGCGCCGGCAACTCCCACCACAAGGTTCGCCGCGCCGCCTCCGTTTCCGGATGCGGCGTCCGCCACACCCACCGCTGCCGGGCGAGGACGAGAAGCGGTTCACGCATGACGAAGACAACCAGCACGGCCAGCAGGGAAACGGGAAGCAGCCCGCTCCATGTCCGCCCGATGATTGCCGCCGCGAGGAATGGCTGCAGCAACATCCCCCACGCGCCATGTTCGCGCGGCAACAACAATCCGCGCTTCCTGGCGGGAACTCGAGGGGCCGCTGCCTTACGGGAGGCGATCGCGCCCGGACCGGCGGCTGGAAGGTCGCGCAACTCTTCAGGCTCGATCACAGGCTCATCATAGCCCGGGTCCGGACGCGCCGCTGTAACCGCGGTCACGCTGTGTGTGTCAAAATCGGAGTTCGCCCTCATGCAAGCGCATCAAGTATTCTCTTCTATTGATTTGTTCCACGAGTTGCCGGAGGAGGAGTTGCAGGCGCTGGTGGGAATCGCCATCAGCAAACGCTATCAGGCGGGGGAGCATATCTTCCTCGAGGGCGACTCCTGCACCGGGTTATGGATACTTTCGGAAGGGGCGGCGAAAGTGGTTAAGATGACTCCCGCCGGGCGCCAGATCGTTCTCGCCATCCAGCACGCGCCCTCTTCGGTGGCGGAGGTTCCCGTGTTCGACGGCGGTCCTTATCCAGCCAGTCTCACCGCCATGGAATCCTGCACGGCGCTGCTGCTGCGCAAGGAAGACTTTCTGCAACTCTGCCGCCGCAATCCCGACCTGACGCTGAAATTCCTGGCGATTTTCGGCGCCCGTCTGCGCCACCTCGTGAATCTCGTCGAGCGGATCACGTTCGGCAGCATTCGCCAGAGATTGGCCCAGGAACTGCTCAACTTTGCGGGGGAGGGCGAGAGCGAGCGGTTCATCCTGCCTGAAACGCACGAGGAACTGGCGACGCGGCTGGGCACGGTGCGCGAGGTTGTTTCGCGCAACCTGAGCCGCTTTCAGGCCGAGGGTATGCTGCGCATCCAGCGCCGCGAAGTGGAGATCCTGGGCCGTGATGCTCTCCTCGCCGAGGCCAATACGGAGATGTGACCGGACGCGCTCACCCCGGCTGTTATTCCACTACCAGGCGCTTTGCGAGGCCCGCCAGCGTGAACTCGGAACTCCGCACATAATCGAGCAGTTCCCCTTCCCGCGAGCGCACGCTGTCCACCATCTCCGGAATCAGTTCCCGCTTTTCCCGCGGCACCAGCGCCAGGCCGTTCTCATCCCCGTGCAGCAGATCGCCCGGATGGATGGCCAGTCCCATGATCTGCACGGGAACTCCCACGCGCGCGATTCTGTAATTGGCATGGCTTGCCGTCACGCCGCGCGCGAAGTAGTGAAACCCGATGCGCCGCACCTCGGGAATATCACGCACGCCGCAATCACTCACCAGTCCCACGGCGCCCAGGCGGTGGAAGATGGTGCACATCACTTCACCGGCGTGCGCCGCGAAGCTTTCCATCCCGCCAATTTCCTGCAGCACGATCACCGCCGGCTTCGGACTCTTATCGAGCAGTTTATAGAGATCGAGGAACAGGCGGTTGTCACGCGGTTCCATCTCCGTCACGGTCTCCACCTGAGCCGTAACGGCGTAGCCCGCCATGCGGCCGAACTCCGGAAACAGGCATCGCAACTCGAGCGGGGTGAAGCCCTCGTGGTTTTTTCGCACTCCCAGCAACTCAATCGCGTTGCATAGCGTGGGAGTGTCCACCGTCTTCAGATAGTCAATAAAGTTCGCTTCGGGCATTCCCTACATCTTGCCACTATCTGAAGCCTGAGGGCGCTCCGCACGCGCCTATCGCAGCAGATCCTCCAACTGGATCTTCGCGTCCGTCTTCGCGTCCCGGTACTTCACAATCACGGGCGTGTATAGGGAGATGCCCCAGTCCTTGCCCGGCCCGTTCGTTACCGCTCGCGAACCCGCCACCACGACCGCGCCTTCGGGCACGATCAGCGGTTTGTCGCTCTCGGCGCCGATGATCCGCCCGTTCACCAGGTCATAGAGCGGGGTCGAGCGGTTGAGGATGGTCCCCGTCCCAAGCACGGCCCGCCGCTTCACGATCGCGCCCTCGTAGACGCCGCAGTTGCCGCCCACCAGAACCTCGTCCTCGAGAATCACCGGCATGGCTCCCACCGGTTCCAGCACTCCGCCGATCTGCGCCGCCGCCGAGATATGGCAATTCTTTCCTACCTGCGCGCAACTGCCCACCAGGGCATGTGAGTCCACCATCGTGCCGTCATCCACCCAGGCGCCGACGTTGATGTACATAGGGGGCATGCAGGTTACGCCCTTCCCCACATAGCAGCCGTCACGAATGCTCGAGCCGCCGGGCACAATGCGGACCCCGCTTGCGGCCGTAAACTGTTTCACCGGATACGTGGCTTTGTCGAAGTAGGGCTGCCGCGCCGTCCGAGCCGACATGTCAACCACGCTCCCCATACGGAAGCCGAGCAACACCCCCTTCTTTACCCAGGCGTTCACCCGCCATCCGCCGGGTGCGCCGGCGTCCGGTTCGGCCGAGCGCAACTCACCCCGGTTGAGCGCATCCTTGAAGCGCTCAAACAACCGGAAATCCGATTCCGTGTATGCCTTGGGGGGATTGTCGAACAGTTGTTCAATCGCGGTTTGCAGCATGCAGGCTCCTGCCGGCGAGCAAGTTCAGATCCGCGAGAACCGCCTCGATCTTTTCGAGGCTCGCCGCCGCCGGCGGAACCAGGGGCAGCCGCCACACCGGCTCGAGCAGGCCCATCAGGGACATGGCCGCCTTCACCGGAATGGGGTTCGATTCGACAAAGTTCACATCCATCAAGGGCAGGTACCTGCGCTGCAATGCCCGCGCCTTGACGTAGTCGCCCGCCAGGCATGCCTGCGCCAGTTGCGTCATCCCGGCCGGAACCTCGTTTGCCACCACGCTGATGACGCCCTTCCCGCCCAGGGCCATCAGCGGCAGCGTGATCGAATCGTCGCCGCTCAACACCAGGAACTTCTCCGGCACTTCATGAATCACTCGAGCCTGCTGCGCGATGTTGCCGCTTGCCTCCTTCACTCCGATAATGTTGCCGATCTCCGCCAGCCGCCTGAGCGTCGCGGGCTCGACGTTCACCCCGGTGCGGCCCTGCACGCTGTACACAATGATGGGGACCGAGATGGAAGTGGCGATCGCCTTGTAGTGCTGGTAGAGCCCCTCTTGTGTCGGCTTGTTGTAATACGGCGTGACGGACAGGATGCCGTCCACGCCCATCGTCTCCAACTCGCGCGCCAGTTCAATCACCTCACCCGTGTTGTACCCGCCCGCTCCGGCAAGCACGGGCACGATTCCCTTTGCCTCTTCGAGCGTGATCTCGACGACGCGCAGATGTTCCGCGCGCTCGAGCGTCGGGCTTTCCCCGGTCGTTCCGCAGGGCACCAGAAAGTTGATTCCCGCCTCGATCTGCCGCCGCACCAGGTCCCGCAGCGTGTTCTCATCGAGCGTCCGGTCCGCCGTGAACGGCGTCACCAGCGCTGTCCCGCATCCTGTAAACATATCCTTGCTCCTAATTTCTCAACGGCTTTCCTGTCTTCAACATATACTGCATGCGTTCCTGTGTCGCCGGCGTTCCGCACAGGCTCAGGAATGCCTCGCGCTCGAGGTCGAGCAGATACTGTTCGCTCACCGCCTGCTCTCCGGTCAAACGTCCGCCGGAAAGCACATGGGCGATCTTTTCAGCGATCAACTGATCGTGATCGCTGATGAAGTTCCCCTGCCGCATCGACCATGCGTAGAGTTTGAGGGCCGCGAATACGCTCTCGCCTCCCACTTTTACGTCTTGTCTGGGAACTCCGGGCGCGTAGTTGGGAACGAGCGATAGCGCCAGCGCCTTGGCGTCGGCAACCAAACGCTCCTGGTTCATCGAGACGGAGTCGGCCCTGTTCAACAGTCCCAGGTCCTTGGCGTCCTCCGCGCTGGCCGATACTTTGCCGAGTCCGACCAGTTCAAAGATCTTTCGCGGGTTCCGCAGACGCAGCAACAGTTCCTTGCACCCGCCACCCCCGGGAATGACGCCCACGCCCACTTCCACCAACCCCATGTAGAGTTCCGCGGATGCCTGGCAGCGCGCCGAGTGCAGTGTGATTTCACACCCTCCTCCGAGCGTGCGGCCGAACGGAGCCGACACGACCGGCTTGGGCGCGTACTTGATGGCCATGTTCGCCTGCTGGAAGCGGTGGATTGCCGCGTTGAGGTCGTCCCATTCGCCATCCTGCGCCGCCAGCAGCACCAGCACGAGGTTCGCTCCCGCGCTGAAATCCTGCCCCTGGTTGGCGATCACCATGGCGTCGAAGTTCTTCGCGGTTTCCTCGATTCCCGCATAGATCATACCGATCTGATCTTCGCCGAGAGTGTTCATCTTGCTATGAAATTCCAGGCATAGGGCGCCATCGCCCAGGTCCACCAGCGACGCTCCGGCATTCGATTTCACCACGCCGCGCGCCCGTTTTATATCCGCGATCACCGTGACGCCGGGCCGCTCTTCGAGGGTTCGGTACGACCCACCGCCGAGGTCGAAGTACTCGGTATGAGGCTCGCCGTCCCTGTCCGCGCCGCGGTAAAACGACGCTGCTCCTTTCCGGCGCATTTCCGCCACGCTTGGCGGCAGAGCCAGACCCTCGGCTTCCATGCGCGCCGCCGTCGATTCGAATCCCAGTGTGTCCCACAATTCGAACGGCCCCAGCTTATGGGCATAGCCCCAGCGCATAGCCCGGTCGATTTCGATAATCCGGTCCGAGATCTCCGGAACCATCGACGCCGAGTACGCCATATAGTCCCGGAACAGTTTCCACAGAAACTCCCCCACGCGGTCCCGGCCCGCCACCAACGTCCGCAGCCTCGCCCCCAGATCTTCGATCTGCTTAGCCTGCTCCACCACCGGAAAGGAGACCTTGCGCGCGGGGTGATACTCGAAGGTTTTCCAGTCGATGGCATGGATCTCCTTCTTCGGTCCCACGCGTTTGAAGAATCCCTGCCCGGTCTTATCGCCCAGCCACTTGTTGTCCACCAGCTTCGCCAGAACCCCGGAAGGCCGGAACCGCTCGCGCCATGGATCATGCGGCACGGCGTCATAGAGATTGCGGTTGACGAAATACATCACATCCACGCCGACAATATCCAGCAGACGGTAGCTGGCGCTGTTCGGCAGCCCGATGAGCGGACCCGTAATCGCGTCCACCTCCTCGATGGTCCAATCCTCTTCGAAGGTGAGCATTCCGGTGGTGGATCCGAAAAAGCTGCCCAGGCGGTTGGCGATGAAGTTTGGGGTGTCTTTGCACCGCACCACGCCCTTGCCCAGACGCCGGTCGCAGAATTCGGCGGCGAATTCAATGGCGCCCTGTTCCGTTTCCGCTCCCGGAATCAATTCCATCAGGTGGAGATAACGCGGTGGATTGAAAAAATGCGTGCCTAGAAAATGCTTCCGGAAATCCAGGGAAAATCCTTCGCTGATGCGCGCCAGCGGGATACCGCTGGTATTGGTGCTGACGATGGCGTCCGGCCGGCGCAGGGGAGCCACTTTCTTCCACAGTGCGCGCTTCAATTCCAGATCCTCGACCACCGCTTCGACAATCCAATCGCAGTCCCGCAACTGATCGAGATGATCTTCGAAATTGCCCGGCGTCACCAGGGAAACAGCCGAATCCGTGAAGAATCCGCCCGGCTTCTGCTTCCTCGCGGCGTCGATGCCTCGCTTTGCCGCCGCATTGCGGTCCGGCAGATCGGGCAACACGATGTCGAGCAGGAGAGCCGGAATGCCGGCGTTGGCAAAGTGCGCGGCGATGCGGGAGCCCATGGTGCCGGCGCCGAGGACGGCCACACGTCGAAATGGTTTCATTTGGATGACTCTGTCAGGATACAAGAACGGCCGAGACAATCCGCACTGGGCGTGCGTGAACTGCAATCACGATTATATGATGGTTGTGTGAGTGCATGGGTGTCATCGAAGCGGACAAGCAAAGCGTGAAGATTCCGTCCTGGGTGGCTCCCTCCATCGTTTACGCCATTTCCATTGGCTGCCTGATCTGGGTTTACCGGGATTTTGACTGGCATCACCAGTTGCCGCGGCTCAAGCGAATCCATTGGATGTGGATTCTGATGGCCGCTTCGACGGACATCCTCGTCTACGTGAGCCAGGCCTGGCGCTGGAACCTGCTCCTCAAACCGGTTGCGGACGTGCCGCTCGCGCGTAGCGTCCAGGCTATCTACATCGGCCTGTTCGCCAATGAACTCCTGCCTTTGAGAAGCGGCGAAGCCATCCGCTGTTATCTGCAATCCCACTGGAGCAACATATCCTTCCCGGTGGCTTTATCGAGCGCCCTGATCGAGCGCATGCTGGACGGCATTTGGCTTATTCTGGGCTTTTTTCTCACAACGTTCTTCGTCAGGCTGGACAATAATCTCAAGTACGGGGCCAGCATCCTGGCGCTGCTCGTGCTGGCCCTCGCGCTGCTCCTCGGTTATGCGGTTCACCGCCGCAGCGAGGCTCACGACGTGCTGGCGCGCTACCGCTCGCTCAGCATCCTTCGGCATCTCATAGAGGGCCTGCACGCCATGGGGCGATCCCGATCCTTTTGGATGGCGGCCGCCGCCAGCTTTGTCTATCTCGCCCTGCAAGTTGTTCCTATTTACGCCATGATTCGCGGTTATGGCGTGAACCTTTCCTTCGGCCATGCCGCGGTGGTTCTCGTGGTGCTGCGGTTGGGCACCATAATCCCCGGTCCGCCGGGCAATATCGGGTTTTTCAACGCGTTCGCGGTGGCCGCGCTCACATTGCTAGGCGTTGACCGTCAGACCGCGAAGGGCCTTTCGGGCGTCATGTTTTTTGTGATCACGGTCCCCCTATTGCTTGCGGGGTGCATCGCGATAGCCTTGACCGGGCTGAAGTTGGGAGAACTGCAGAGCAAGGTGCAGTCCCATCTGCGGCGGCGAAGGCCCGGAAAAACCTCGCGTGGTTAATCCTAGGATTGGAGAAGGATGGCGAGCAAACACACCTGGGAGTTTCAGGCACGGCTTCGTTCCCGTGGGTTCGGATGGAAAGGATCACATCTCGCCTGCAACTATCTGAAGGAAGCCGTCCATGAGATCAAGGCGGTCGGCCGAACAGACCCGGTGACTGCCGGTGACGGTGTCGTGAGCCTGATGGAGAGGATTTGGCCCGCCTTCCAGGATATTGATACCTCGTCCGGCGCTGTTGGCGGCATGGTCTACTGGGCGCAGCAAGAATTGCTCCCGATCGCAATCTCGGCCCCCGCGGACCGCAAAACTCGAGCCAAGTGGCTGGATCGCCTCTGGCGCGCGATCGAGGAGGATGGCGTCGATTACCTCCACCCGGCCGGAAGCCGCTGGGGTGAACTATGCGGCTCTCCCGGGATTGCCTCTGAGTGGGCAGACCGGTTCCTCGGTCCGCTCCGCGCCGCGTGGAGCGGGCCACAGTCCTGGCGCCATGTCCGCGCAACCTTCGTCTGCCTCTCGAGCCTGCTGGGGGCGGGACGTCATCAGGAGTTGCTCGATTTGCTGGCGCTTGACGCCACTCCATATTGGCCATACCGCACGTTTGGACTGCAGGCATTGCTGGCCGAGGGAAGAATGGAGGATGCTCTGGCTTATGCGGAAGCTTCGCGTAGCCGGATTCAGCCCGATGCGCCCATCGACGCCGCGTGCGAGAAAATTCTGATCGATCTCGGCCGGGTGGATGAGGCGTATGAGAAGTATGCCTTGACCGCGAACGCCTCATCCACGGGCCTCGCTACGTTCCGCGCAATCATGAGGAAGTACCCTGGACAGGACCCGAGGAAAGTCCTCCTGGATCTGGCCACATCGAGCAATGAGCCCGGCCGGTGGTTTGCCGCGGCGAAAGACGCCGGTTTCCTCGATCTTGCTCTTGAGTTCGCCAGTACGGGCCGCACCGATCCACGGACGCTGAGCCGGGCCTCTCGCGAATTTCTCGGAAGCGATCCCCGGTTCTCTCTACAGGCAGGCCGGCTCGCACTCCAGCGGATGATCGAGGGGCACGGCTACGAGCTTTCGGACGCGGATGTCATCGACGCTTATGAACATTTCATAGCCGCTGCGCAGTCGCTGGGGGTCGACTCCGAGGCGCGCGCCGGTCTGCTCGCCATGGCGGCGGAATGCGGTGGTTTTGCCGGCGACGTCCTTATCCGCCGTTGCGCGGTGAATGCACAAGCCCATGCGCGGCGGACGGAGGCGACGGTATTGGGGAAGCAGGCACGGACGCGGCGACGCACCACGAGACGTTGAAGCGTGGGAGTTCCGCCGCGGCGGGCAAATCGGTCATGTCTTCCGCGTCCCACAAGAAACAGGCACTCGCGCAAGAACGCTGGAAATCCGCCCGGGGCACGGTTTGCTTTCAAGAAATATCGTGATACGATATTTGCATTAGCCCACGCATGACTCTTTCTCTTTCCGATTACCGCCAACTGGCCGCTTTCCGTCACCAGTTGCGCCTCTTCCTCCATTTCAGCGAGTCACAGGCCCGCGAACACGGGCTCGAACCGCAGCAACATCAGGCTCTTCTCGCCCTCAAGGGAATGCCCGAGGGGAGACGGCCGACCATCGGCGATCTGGCCGAGCGCCTGCTCCTGCGCCACCATACCACCGTTGAACTCGTCAACCGCCTCGAATCCGCCGGGCTTGTCCGGCGCCGTCCGGGCACGGAAGACCGGCGCGAGATCCTTCTGCACCTCACCGCCAAGGGATCCCGCAAACTCGCGTCGCTTTCAGTGGCCCACCAGGAGGAACTCCGCATCAAGGGACCCGAGCTGGCTCTCGCCTTGGGCGGCTTTCTGCGCCAGAGCGCGCCGCCGGAGGTGCTCTAATGGCCGCGCAAATGACCGACTCGGGCCACGCGCTGGGAGACTTCACGGTCACTCCACGCGTTCTGCTGCTCTCCGTGATCGCGATCGGAATCGGAGGAGTGAGCGCCGTTGTCGCGCTGGCTCTGCTACGGTTGATCGGCCTGTTCACGAATCTCTTCTACTACCAGAAGTGGAGTTCCGCTTTGGTCTCGCCCGCACAGAACACGCTGGGGCTTGTCGCCGTCATTGTGCCCGTGCTGGGAGCCCTGATTGTCGGGCTCATGGCCAGATACGGGTCGGAACGGATCCGCGGGCATGGCATACCCGAAGCTCTCGAGTCGATCCTCATTCATGGCAGCCGCGTCGAGCCGAGACTGGCGGTGCTCAAGCCAGTCTCCTCGGCGATCTCCATCGGCTCGGGAGGGCCGTTTGGCGCCGAGGGGCCAATCATCATGACGGGCGGCGCGTTTGGCTCGTTGTTCGCGCAACTGTTTCACCTGAGCAGCGCGGAACGCAAGACGCTGCTCGTTGCGGGCGCGGCGGCCGGCATGGCCGCAACCTTTGCCGCCCCTTTGTCGTCGCTCCTGCTGGCGGTCGAGTTGCTTCTCTTTGAATGGAAGCCTCGCAGCGTGATTCCCGTGGCATTGGCATGCGGCACCGCGGCGGCCGCGCGCCGGCATCTGCTCGGGCTGGGACCGTTGTTTCCGGTTCCCCCCCACCCGGCTTCCATCGGTTGGGACGGCCTTCTGGCGTGCGCGGTTGCGGGACTGCTCGCCGGCCTGCTGTCGGCGCTCCTCACCGCCGCCGTGTACGCCGCCGAGGACGGCTTTCAAAAGCTGCCCATTCATTGGATGTGGTGGCCGGCTATCGGCGGGCTGGTAATCGGGATCGGCGGACTTATTTTTCCGCAAGCCCTGGGAGTCGGCTACGACACTATTGCCTCGTTGATCCAAGGTGAAGTTCCAAAATCGACCATCGCCGGCATTCTCATCGTGAAGTCCATCATATGGGCCGTGGCGCTTGGCTCGGGGACATCGGGCGGGGTTCTGGCTCCGCTACTCATGATGGGCGGAGCGCTCGGTGGACTCGAAGCGGGCTTCCTTCCGCATGAAGGCGCCGGGTTCTGGCCGCTGATCAGCATGGGAGCGATTCTCGGAGGCACCATGCGTTCCCCTTTTACCGGTATTGTTTTCGCCATCGAACTGACGCACGACCTCAACGTCCTGCTGCCGTTGCTGGTGGCTAACGCCCTTGCCTATACCGTCAGCGTCCTGCTGCTGAAGCGTTCCATTCTTACCGAGAAGGTCAGCCGCCGCGGTTTTCACCTCAGCCGCGAGTACACGGTGGATCCCCTGGAAATTCTCTTCGCTCGCGAAGTGATGGAAACCAACATCACCGCCTTTACCGAGTACACACCCTGTGAAGCGGCCGTGAGCGCTATTCCGGCGCAGCCGAACCAGGCCCTATATCCGGTGTTGAAGGATAAGAGCATCCTCGCCGGCGTCGTCACAAGAAACGACATCCGGCACCTGGCCGGGGAGGGCGAGGCAAGCAAACCGGTGGCAGCAGTTCTTCGTAAGAAGCCGGTGGTCGCCTACGCGGGAGAACCGCTGCGCGTGGTCGTGTACCGCATGGCCTCGAGCGGGTTCACGCAGATGCCTGTACTCGAGGAACCGGGTACGGACCGGCTGGTCGGGATGATCTCGCTCGAAGGCCTGCTGCGCGCCCGCGCGCACACCCTGTCCGAGGAGAGGGATCGGGAGCAGGTGATTCGTATCCGGTTGCCCTTCGGGCTGCTCATGGCCAACGAAGGACGGTAATAGGGTCAGCGGGTTGGATCCGGCTCCGGACCCGGCCCGCCGCCGGGTTCCTCATCGAGCACGCCCATACTTTCGAGCGCCCGGTAAGTCCGTTCGGCTTCCGCCTCGTCGAGTCTGCTGATCGCGAACCCTACGTGGACGAGAACAAAATCGTCCACGCGCGCCTCGGGCACGAAATCCAGAAAGACCTGCCGTGTCACGCCGCCGAAATCCACCTTGCCGATTCGAATGCCGTTCTTCTCCTCGAACTCGACAATCTTTCCGGGAATGGCCAGGCACATCTTCGTGCGGCAAGTTACTGCACAATCGTCGCGGTGCGTATGTAGTCGAGCTTCGGGAAGTTCGCGGTCAGATAGCCGTTTCCCTGGCTCGTAATTGCCCCCTGGTCCGGCTGTTCGCCATAGCCCGCGTAGATGTGCATTACGGCGTCCATGCCCTCGGTCACTTCGCCGAAAGGCGCGAATCCCTGGTCGTCGAGCATCTGGTTGCTGCGCGTGTTGATGAACAACTGGCTGGTGCGCGTGTTCGGCCCCGCGGTGGCGAATGTGATGCTCCCCAACTTGTTGGTGCGGATCACCGGGTCATCCTTGATCGCATGGTCCCACTTCTTCGTTTTCGCCGGATTGGCCGCCAACCCGAACTGGACGACGAAGTTCGGCACCACCCGGAAAAACCGCGCTCCATCAAAGTAGTTGTCCTTCACCAATTCGTGGAAGCGCTCCGCGCCGAGCGGCGCCCAATCGCGATGAACTTCGACGATGATGTTCCCCTTGGTGGTATCGAACTTCACCTTGTAGGTCAGCGGAGCCTTGCCTGCCGTCGCGGGAGGCGTGGCTTCGGGCTTCGCCTCTTCCCTGGCTGTCTCCTTCGCAGCCTCCTTGGGCGTTTCCGCCGGGGCTTCCCTGGCCGACTCGGGCGGTTTGGAACTCGTGCACGCACCGAGCATCAGCATCAGCCCGGCGGCGGTGAGGGAAAAGTAGGCGGTCGTTCTCATAGAGTGATCCTCTGAAATTGTATCGCAGCGGAGTCAATGGGCGAACAATCCGAGCCCCCGTAAAATGGGGTCCGCCCACTAACCCGTGGCCGCCAGCGAGAATTCCTGACAATCGCCCGGCGCGGCGCTTATGGCGTCCGCAGCCCGCGAATGATAAACACCCCCATCTGGCCCCGCGTGGTGGTTGCGTCCGGGCAATAAGTGGCGGCCGTACATCCGGATGTTATTCCCAACTCCTTCATCTTCTGAACAAAGGAGAAGAACGGATGGGTTCCCGCTACATCAGTGAAATAGGGCGCAATGCCGGCGGGAACCGTCTGCCCGGATGTCAAACCCAACCTTGCCCGCACAATAAAAACAGCCATCTGGCCGCGGGTGACCGGATCATTGGGGCAATAGGCGCTAGCCGTGCAGCCGGACGTGATTCCCAACTGCTTCATCTTCTGGATGAACTTGAAGAAGGGATGGGCTGCCGTCACGTCCGTGAAGTAGGGAGCCGCCGGATAGTCGAAGGCATCGGTCCCGAGGAGCGCCCGTACGATGAAAACGGCCATTTCGCCGCGCGTGGTGTTGCCATCCGGGCAATACGTGGTGGCGGTACAGCCGGAAGTGATGGCGGCCTGCTTCATCAGCGTAAGGAAATTCACAAACGGATGGGTGAGCGGCACGTCGTTGAAAACCTGGACAGGAGAAGAGGGGTCCTGGATGATATGAAGAGCCTGTCCTCCCACGGATATCGAGCCCGAGCGTGGCGATGAGGAACTATTGGCGGCAACAGTATAGGAAAGATTGGCGGGCCCAATCACCGGAGAAGCGCCGCCGGGAATCGTGATCCAATCGGGATGCGGAGCAGGAGTCCACGAGCAGCCGGCACCGGTGTTGACGGCGACCTGCGAGCCGCTTCCAGCCGAACCGGCGGCGGCGGATTGGGAACCCAGGCCGAAGATGCAGCCGGCTGCCGACTGGACAACGGTCACGGTCTGTCCGGCCACGGTCACCGACCCCGTTCGAGGTAGGGATGTGCTGTTCGCCTGCGCGGTGATTCGCACGGTCCCGCTGCCTTGACCGCTGCCCGGAGTCACCGAGAGCCATGCCGCGCCCGCCTGTCCCGTCCAGGAGCAGGAGGAAGCCGATGCGGATACGGACACGGCAAGAACGTCCCCAGCCGCTGCCGCCGTGAACAAGCCGCGGTTGACGGAGTAGGTGCAGGAAGGCGCCACGCCTCCCACAATGTTCAGAAATACGGTGGCGTAGGATGCCTCGGAGTAGTTCGAGTTTCCGGAAACGAAGTCCAGGCGGCCATCCCCGTTGAGGTCGGCGGCGGCGAGTTGACCGGGAGAGGAGCCAGCGGCGAAATGTACTTCGGATTGGAATGTCCCATTACCGTTGCCGAGCATGTAGGTTATGTCCGTGTCGCCACAGCAGTGTGAGATGATCAGATCCTTCTTGCCGTCGCCATTAAAGTCCCCGATGAGGACGTCCTGGGGACCGAAGTCGGTATGAACAAACGCGGCCTGCTGGAACGTGCCATTGCCGTTGCCGAGCAGAATCCCGAGTTGATAGGATCCTACCGTCGAACTGCTGGTGGACACGATCAGGTCGGACTTTCCGTCGCCATTGATGTCGCCGATGCTGACGGCGGACGGATTCACTCCCACGGCATAGTTCGACGCCGCCTGGAACGTCCCGTTCCCGTTGCCCAACAGAACAGCCAGGCCGCCGTTGTCGGAAGG
>JABAQT010000041.1:59051-70762 GCA_019187195.1 Bryobacteraceae bacterium | reverse complement strand
GTGGTGGCCAGGGACGGAATCGAACCGCCGACGCCAGCCTTTTCAGGGCTGCGCTCTACCAACTGAGCTACCTGGCCAAGGTGAATATTCAGTCTACCAAAACACAACTCCCACCGCACGTTCCGCTTGCTTTTTCCGGCGCCGTCCCCGGCTAAACGTTCTCCGGCACCACGTACGGCTTGCGATAGTCGCGCGTGATCATCCGGTTCGCTTCGGCGTCGCCTTCAAATTGCATCCGCGCCGGATCGAAGCGCAACTCGCGATTGACGCGGTAAGCGATGTTGCCCAGGTGGCAATGCGCCGTCGAGAGCGCCGTCTCCTCGATTTCAGCGTGCAGCAGTTTGGGATCGCGGGCGCGAATGGCATCGGCGAAGTTGCCAAAGTGCGATAGGTTCGCCGGATACTCGGGTTCGGGTTCGGGCGTCTTATTCCGCCCCATGGTGATCTGGAAACGGCCGTCCGCCAGCATGTGCATGTGGCCTTTCGAGCCGAAGAAATCCCAGGACATGGGCTCGCTCGTGTACAGACCGCGCAGTTGGCCCACCATCATCGAGCCATCCTCGTACACCCAGGTGACATTCTGCGTATTGGGCGTCTGCGCCTGGTCCTTGTAGCCGAAACGCCCGCCCGTGCACTGGACCCGCACCGGAAGCCGCTTGCCCATCGCCCAACGGCAAACGTCGAGCATGTGGATGCCGTTGTTCCCCAGTTCCCCGTTTCCGAAATCCCAGAACCAGTGCCAGTTATAGTGAACCAGATTCTCATGGTAGGGCTGCATCGGGGCGGGCCCCACCCAAAGATCCCAGTTGAGCCAGGAAGGGGGCTCCTTCGGCTCCTTGAATCCGATCGAATCACGGCGTCCGGGAAAGAAGAAGTTCGATTGGTAGATGTCGCCGATCTCCCCGTTGTGGATCATCTCGACCGCTTTGCGCCAGCGGCCCCACCAGCGGCGCTGCGTGCCGCCGCAGGCTATGCGCTTGTACTTGCGCGCGCACTCCACCAGCTTGATGCCCTCGAATATGTTATGCGAAACCGGCTTTTCGACATACACATCCTTGCCAGCCTGCATGGCCCAGACGGCCGTCAGCGTGTGCCAGTGGTTGGTGGTGGCGATCGTTACCGCGTCAATGGACTTGTCCTCGAACACGCGGCGCATGTCGGTCTCAATCCTGGGGTGCTTGCCGGTCTTCTGAAAGATAGTGGAAGCGGCCGCTTCCGTGCGCCGGCCATCCACATCCACCACCGCCCCGATCTCGACATTGGCGACGGGAAGGATCTCCTTGATATGCGCCGATCCGCGTGAACCGACTCCGATGATGGCCAGCCGTACACGGTCATTTGCTCCGGCCCAGGCCTGGGATGCGGCGGCGGATGCCGCGACAAGGAATTGACGTCGCTCCATGACATCATCATAATCCACGCTCGATGGCGCGCGTGGAAAACCTCGCAACCTCAGGCGATGGTGGACTTGACGTCAAAGTCGAAGCCGCCCGCCTTCGAGCGCAGCAGTTTCGATCTGGCCTTGAACTGGTACATGCGTTTGTCGGCTTCGGCCAGCAGTTGCTCGGCGTCGGCTCCATCCGCCGGGAAGTACGCCTCGCCGACGCTGAAACCGATGATGTCCTCGGTCAGCACCTCCCGCCCGGCCGCCTTCACCGTTTCCCGCAACCGCGGAACCATGGACTTCACTATGTCCGGCGTAAGCCCCGGCAACACGAGGACAAACTCATCCCCTCCCATGCGCGCCACGCAGTCATATTCGCGGCAGCTTTCCTTGAGTTTGTGCGCCACGCGCTGCAGCAGCTTGTTGCCCTCCAGGTGCCCGAACCGGTCGTTCACCTGTTTAAAGCCGTCCAGGTCGCTGACCAGCACCGCGAGCGGCGTTTCGAGCCGCCGGCAGCGCGCCAGTTCGCTGTCCAGGTGGAGAAACAGCGACCGCGCATTGAACAATCCCGTGAGATAGTCGGTCGAGGCGGAACTCTCCGCTTGCCGGTACTTGAGCGCGTTTTCAATCGACAGCGCCGTTTTCGTGCTGATCGCCTGCAGCAGCCGCAGATGGTCCTTGCTGAAGTTGTCCCGCTCGGTGCTGTATAACGTCAGCACCCCCACCACCCCGTTGGCCCCCTCGAGGGGAACCGCGAGAGCCGATCGCAGGGAAGCCGAGCGGCCCTGCTCTTCCTTGTAGCCCGCCTCGAGCCACGGGTTGCCATTGAGAATCGCTTTGCGGTTCTCGGCTACCCACCCCGACAGGCCGGACCCGATCGGAATCTCCAAAGTCGCGAAGGCGCGTGTGTTCTCCCCGCTCACGTATTCCGGGCGCAAGTGCGACTCCCGGCGGACGTATACGGCAATCGCGTCATAGGGAACCGCGCGCCGCAAACGGACCGCGAAGACCGAGAGCGTCTCGTCCAGGCTCAGCGAGTTGCCAAGCTCCTGCGCCAGTTCGAACAGCGCCTGAGCCTCCTGCCGCGCCGCCGCGATCGAGGCCAGAAAACCCGTCTGCCCTCTCTCCGTGCGCGGATGGGAATCCGGAGTCGAGATCCTGCTCTCCAAGACAAACCCCGTGGTGAGTTTGGTGCGGTCCGAGACATGCTCGATCGCCAGTTGCTCCAGGTGCTGGTGGCGTTTCTCGAGCACCTCGACCACTCGAGGGTCAAACGAGATCCCCGCCTCGGCCGCGATATACGACGCCGCTTCCGCCGAGGTCATGGCGCGCTCCCGGTTCTGGCCCGACGTGAGCGCCTCGAACATCTCCGCCACCGCCAGCACGCGCGCCCCCGGCGGAATCTGCTCCCCCGCAAGCCCGTCCGGGTAACCGCCCCCGTTCCACTTTTCATGGTGGTGGCGCACAATCGGAACCACGGGATAGGGAAACTGCACCCGCTCGAGGATCTCCGCTCCCACCAGGGGGTGAATCTTCAGCTTCTCGAACTCTTCGCGCGTCAGCCTCCCCGGTTTCGAAATGATGTGCTCCGGCACGGCCAGCTTCCCGATGTCGTGAAGAAGGGAAGCGGCCCGCAGCGCCTCGAGATCCGGTCCGGTGATCCCCAGGTTTTCGCCGAGAGAGAGCGCGAACTGCTGGATGCGGTCAAGATGATTGTGCGAGGTGTGATCCTTGGCTTCAATAGCCAGAGCAAGCGCCTCGATGGTGCGGATGTGCAGCCCCGTCATCTCGTCGGAATGCTTCTTTTCCGCTTCCAACTGCCCCACGTAGAGACGGTAGTGCCGGTAGAGAAGGTAGATGAACGGGATGATCAGCATCAACGTCGGCCAGCCGATCGTCTGCTTGAGAAAGCTGAACGCGCCGGCCGCAATCGCGCCCACCAGGTAGTACGGCAGGCTCCAGGTGTTGCACTCGCGCCATGCGGCGGCCATCGTCTTGTGCTCGGTGAAACTGATCGCCGCCGCCACGGGAAAGCTGTTCACCACGAAATAGACGGATGTCGCCAGCAGCAGCCGCAGCGGCATGTCGATCGACAGATCCGGAAAACGCCAAGACATGTACACCGAATAGCTCGCCATCACGGCAGTGGCGATGTTGGCGAGATTGAAGGCCAACTGCAGGCCGGTGAGCTTACGCTCCGGCCGCCAGACGCATTGAATGAACGTCACCAGAACAGCCAGTAGCATTGTTTCCGAACGGCTCAGGGCAATAATGCCGATAAGGGTGAAGATGAAGTTGATCGATAACGTGCCCCGCATGGTCGGCATGCTCAGCCGGATACCCGACGCCAGAATCGCCGCCACTAGAAAAGCGGCATAGCGCAACGGATCCTGCGAGACGAACGGATACATCCCCGTGGCGAAGCTCAGCGCTCCCAGGGTAATGACGGTGTAGAAGAAGTATTTCGCCGGTCGTTCCATGCACGTTCACTGGGGCGCAAGATGTGCCATTCCTGCGCGCACAGTCTTCACCGCATAACCCCTTAATCGGCGCTTAAAAGGGTTTCATTAGACGAAAGGCTCGGGCCACCCCAAATTCAGTACAATCTGTAGTTACGGACTAGTGATGAAGTTCTTCCGGCATCTCGCGCTCAGCGCGTTTCTTCTTTCTTTCTTCGCTTGCGGCAGGCAGCGCCCCGCCGAAGCCAGAAAGGACTCCGGACCTCTCCAAATCCGCGCCGCCAACGTCCACCCCAAACAGATCATTCGCACGGTCGAATCCGTCGGCACCCTCTTCCCCTACGACGAAGTCCTGGTGTCCGCCGAAATCGAAGGCAAGGTGGACCAGGTCAACGTCGACCTGGGAGACACCGTCAGCCATGGCCAGGTTCTCGTTCACATCTCCGACGAGGAACAGCGCTACCTGCTCGCGCAGAATGAGGCGCAACTGCGTCAATCGCTCGAACGGCTCGGCCTCACCTCCGAAAACGACCGCCTCGCCGATGTGCGCCAGGCGCCCGATGTCCGCCGCGCCGCCGCCGATCAACTCGAAGCCCGCCAGCGCTTTGACCGGCTCAAGAGCCTCGTCGAACAGGGAATCGGAGCCAGAAGCGACCTCGACCAGGCCTCGGCGAGATTGCAGGCCATGCAGGCCGCCTATGATTCCACCATCAACCAGACCCGCAACCTTCAACAGGAGATCGAGCGCTTCAAAGCCCAGTTGGACCTGCAGCGGAAAAAACTGCGTGACACCACCGTCCGCGCCCCCTACGCGGCCTCGGTCAAGGACCGCCAGGTAACCGTGGGCCAGTACGTCCGTCCCAATGCCCCCCTCCTGACGCTGGTGAAGATAGACCCGATTCGCTTACGAATCGAGGTGCCCGAGCGCATGGCCCCCTGGGTCAAGACCGGCCAGCAGGCCAGCGTATCCGTGGAAGCCTTCGCGGATCGAAGGTTTGTAGGGAAAATCTGGAGAATCTCTCCCACCGTGGACCAGTCCAAGCGGACATTCGTTGTCGAGGCCCTCATCGGCAACTCCAATGGCGAGTTGAAACCCGGATCCTACGCCCGCGCCCGGATCAGGACGGACAAGACGGAGCGCATCCTCGTCGTTCCCTCCGCCGCCGTCACCTACGTCCTCGGCTCGAATAAGACATACGTCGTGAACTCCGGCGTCGTCGAAGCGCGCGACGTGAAACTAGGCGACCATTTCGATCACGAGGTGGAAATCATGGAAGGTTTGCGGGATGGAGAAGCCGTGGCCACCTCCCAGTTGGCGCGGCTCGATACCGGTGTGAAAGTTGTCGTGTCCGGACAGGAGGACGCCGCGCCCCAGGCCGGCCGCCGGACTTCCGAATGACCGCCCCCGAGGCCCCGCGATGAAACGTCTCGCAGCCACATTGTTTGCCGGCGCGCTCCTGGCGCAGGGAGCCCTCCGCATTCTTGTCACCGTGGCGGAACAGAAGACCGGCGAGCCCGTGCTGGGTCTCGAGGCGAAGGACTTCACCGTCATCGAAGAAAAGACCGAACGACGCGTGGATGCCTGCGAGTTCAGCCGCAAGCCGGTCGACGTCATGCTCCTCGTGGATTCGAGCGCGGTGGGTGAGATGGTGCGCCCCGTGGCCTCGAGCCTCGTCGCCCAACTCGAGGAAAAAGAGCAGATGTCGGTGGTCTCCTTCGACTCCTCCACCGAGATGATTCAGGACTTCACATCGAGTAAACAACTCCTTTCCGCCGCGCTCTCGAAGATCCGTTACGGCAACAGCCCCAACGTGCTCGATGCCCTCTTCGTGGCGCTCGACCAGGGATTCGAACACGCCGTCTTCCGCAAGGTCATCCTCCTGGTCACCACCGGACTCGAAGGCCACTCCCGCGCGAGCGAACGCGAAGTGGCGCTCCTCGCCCGCCGGAAGTCGATATCCATCTATCCGGTTTACGTGGCCGGCTCGGGAAAGTCGATGTTCGAAAAACTGGCCCGGCAGACCGGCGGAGCCTCCTTCCAACTGCGCGGCTTCCGCCAGTCCGGCGGCAAGACGCCGGCCGCGGGAATCTTTGATGTGATCCGCGGCTACTATACTCTCACTCTGCCCGGAAACCTCGGGCTGATGGAAAAGGTGAGAGTCGAGGTGAAGGGGCGTGAAAAGTTGCAGGTTTCCGCCTTGCCCCTCGATTAATTCCTTACCGGGCTATGGTCACCTTCGGCGTCGCCAGGTAGCCGATAATCAGATCCTTCTTCACTTCGTTGACGACAATCTCATAAGGCACCCTCGCCTTTGAAGTGTAGAACTGGACGGGTTCGTTGATGTTCTTGTCCTTCTTCTCCGTCTTCTTATCGTCGGCCCAAACCTCGAGAGTGAAGCGGTTCCGCTTCTGATCGGCCTTCTTCAACTGCATCGAGATATCCCCCACCTTTTGTGGCGTCTTCGTCTTGGGCAGCTTGAACTCGAAATAGTTGCGCTCTCCAAGCGCCTTCAACGCCGCCAGCTCTTTTCCGTTGGTGGCAATCAGGCCGCTCTGCACTCCCATATCGCCGCGCACGCTCTTCAGCTCGGCGATCGTCTTGTCCAACTCCGACTTGGTCGAGGCGACATCGCTCTTCACCACTCCCACTTCCTTGTTGACATCCTCCACTTTGCCCTTCACCTCGGAGGCGTCCTTCTTTACCTCCGTGATTTCACTCTTCAGCGCCTGCTGCGCCTGCGCGGACTTCTGGCGTTCCGCCTCGATCCGCTTATGCAGTTCGGCTACCTTCGCTTCCGCGTCGGTCTTGGCCTGCCCCACGGCCATCGCCGCCTGGCGGCGTGCTGTTTCGAGTTCGTCGCGCAGGCTCTCGGCGGCCTTGCGATTCGTCTGCGCGGTCATCGAAGAGGCTTCGCGCAAGCTGGCGATATCCGTCTGCAGCGCTTCTTTCATGCGAGTCATATCCGTCCGGACATGATCCAGTTGAAGGAATAAATAAACGTTGGCGGCGAGCAAAGCGAGAACAGCGCCGAACAGAATGGCGACTTTCACGTTTGATCCGCCAGAGGGTGCTCCATAGTTCATCGTGCCATGCTCACTCACGGTTCACTCCTTGTTTGCCGGAATGGAAAAACAACTTACTCATTGTAATCAATTACGTGGACGGAGTCCTCACCTTCCCGGTTACGCCTTTGCCTTGAGCAGCGGGCGCGCGAAATCGAGATACTCCTGTTTGGGGATCCCCGGCTCGAAGCACCTCCGGCAGCGCGCTTCATAGACCCCTTCCGCCCCCACCACGATAAGATCGTCGCTTTCCACCAGACGCTGCGTATGCTTGGCCGGATTCCCGCAGCGCATACAGATGGCCAGCGTCTTCGTAATCGACTCCGCCAGGCAAAGCAGGTCCGGCATCGGGTGGAACGGCCTCCCCATGTAATCGGTGTCCAGCCCGCCGATTATCACCTGCTTGCCGCTGTCCGCCAATCGGCTGGCGACATCCACTAACTCGTTGCCGAAAAAGTTCGATTCATCGATCCCGGCCACCTGCGTCCGCCAGTCCATCCGCTCCAGGATCTCCCGGGCGCTCGAAACCACTTCCGCTTTCAGCCGCGAATCCGAGTGCGAGACAATCTCGTCCTCCGAGTAGCGTGTATCCACCGCGGGCTTAAAAGCCTGCACCCGCTTTCTGGCGATCATGGCGCGCCGCAGCCGCCGGATCAACTCTTCGCTCTTGCCCGAAAACATGGGACCGCATATGACTTCGATCCATCCGAGATTGCCCGTCACTACATCCACTCGGGGCATCTTAACATAGCCGGGCGGGGTTTCCCCCTTTTCCGGACCGCTAACGCCGCACCGGATCTCCGGCTTCCGGGTCTATCCCCAGATCGATGATGGCCTGCCGCGCCTTGGCCGCGTCGAACCTGCCGTCCCGCGCCAGCCGCGACAGCGTTGCCGCCGTGATGGAAGCCGCGTCCACCTCGAAGAACTTCCGCAGGTGCTCGCGGTCCTCGCTGCGCCCGAATCCGTCGGTGCCGAGCGTGACCATCCGCGCCCCGAGCCACGGAGCCAGTTGATCGGGAACGATCTTCATGTAGTCCGATGCCGCGATGATGGGCCCCTTCGTCCCCTCGAGGGCCTTGATCACGTACGGTGTCCGCGGAGCCTCGACCGGGTGAAGCCGGTTCCACCGCTCGCAGTCGAGCGCGTCGCGCCGCAGTTCGTTGTAGCTCGTCACGCTCCACACATCGACCGGCGTGTTGTATTTTTCCGCCAGCAGCTTTTGCGCCGCCAGTGCCTCGTTGAGAATGGATCCGCTGCCGAACAGGTGCGCGGCGGGCTTCCCGTTGCCTGCCTGGAACCGGTAGATGCCGCGGATGATGCCCTCCTCCACCCCCTCCGGCATCGGCGGCTGCGCGTAGTTCTCGTTGCCGATCGTGAGGTAATAGAAGCGCGCCTCTCCCTTCTCATACATCCGCTTGATGCCGTCGTGGATAATGACCGCGATCTCGTAAGCGTAGGCGGGATCGTAGGCGGCGCAGGTGGGAATGGTGCTCGCCAGAACGTGGCTGTGCCCGTCCTGGTGCTGGAGTCCTTCTCCGGCCAGCGTCGTCCTGCCCGCCGTTCCTCCCACCAGGAACCCCCTCCCCCTTGAATCGCCGAACGCCCAGGCGAGATCGCCGAACCGCTGGAAGCCGAACATCGAGTAGTAGGTGAAAAAGGGAATCATTGGCACGCCGTAGTTGGCATAGGCGGTCCCCGCCGCCGTGAAACTGGCCATCGACCCGGCTTCGGTGATTCCTTCCTCCAGGATCTGCCCGTCCTTGGCTTCCTTGTAGTACAGGAAGTTGTCGCTGTCCACGGGCGTATAGAGCTGCCCCTGGCTCGCGTAGATCCCATACTGGCGGAACAGTGATTCCATCCCGAAGGTGCGCGCCTCGTCGGGAACGATGGGCACGATATACTTTCCTACCGCCGGCGACTTCAGCAGATTGCGCAGCACGGCGACGAACGCCATCGTGGTCGACACTTCCCGTCCCGCCGATCCGGCAAGCGAATCCTTGAACGTCTCAAGCGGCGGCGTCTCGATGGCGGCCGGCTTCGGATTGCGCGACGGCATGTATCCGCCCAGCTCCTCGCGCCGCGCCTCGAGATAACGCATCTCCTCGCTGCTCTTCTCCGGCTTGTAGAAGGAGAGCGTGTGCACCTGCTCGTCGCTGATCGGGATGTCGAAACGCGAGCGGAAATAGACCATCTCCTGCTCGTTGAGTTTCTTCTGCTGGTGCGTCACGTTGCGGCCCTCGCCCGCTTCTCCCAGACCATAGCCCTTGACAGTCTTCGCCAGGATGACCGTCGGCTGCCCCGTGTGCCGGGTGGCCCGCAGGTAGGCATTGTAGACTTTCTTCGGATCGTGCCCCCCGCGTTTCAGCTTGAAGATCTCCTCGTCGCTCATATCCGCCACCAACTCCCTCAGTTCCGGATATTTGCCGAAGAAATGCTCGCGCGCGTAGGCCCCTCCGTGCGCCTTGAAGTTCTGATACTCGCCATCGACGCATTCGTTCATGCGCCGCACGAGCAGGCCGCTGCGGTCTTTCGCGAACAGGCGGTCCCATTCCGAGCCCCAAAGCACCTTGATCACGTTCCAGCCCGCCCCGCGGAAAGCGGACTCGAGTTCCTGCACGATGCTCCCGTTCCCCCGCACCGGACCATCCAGCCTTTGCAGGTTGCAGTTCACCACCCAGATCAGGTTGTCGAGCTTTTCCCTCGCCGGCAGTGTGATCGCTCCCAGCGTCTCCGGTTCGTCCGTCTCTCCATCGCCCACGAATGTCCAGATCTTGCGGTCCGTTTTCGCGATGATGCCCCGGTTCTCGAGATACCGCATGAAGCGCGCGTGATAGATCGAGTTGATCGGCCCCAATCCCATCGAAACCGTGGGAAACAGCCAGAAATCCGGCATCAGCCACGGATGCGGATACGAGGATAGCCCCGGTTCATCCCGCAACTCGTGCCGGAAGTTCTCGAGGTGCTTCGCCGTCAGCCGCCCCTCGAGAAACGCCCGCGAATACACGCCCGGCGAGGCATGTCCCTGGAAATATACAAAATCGCCCGGCTCCTCTCCGATCCGCGCGCGAAAGAAGTGGTTGTATCCAACCTCGAGCAGCGTCGCCAGGCTGGCATACGTCGAAATATGTCCGCCGATGCCGTTGTCGTACTTGTTCGCCCGCACCACCATCGCCATGGCGTTCCAGCGGATGATGCTCTTGATCCGCCGTTCGATGTGGCGGTCCCCTGGATAGGGAACCTCCTCCTCCGGCCGGATTGTGTTGATGTAAGGGGTATTGGGACGCGCCGGCGCCGCCAGCCCGAGGTCCGCGGCATGCTCCCGCAGCTTCTCGAGGAGAAACCGGGCCCGTTCCGGACCCGCTTCGTCCATTACTTGATCAAGCGCTTCCAACCACTCCGAAGTTTCCACGGAATCGGTGTCGGGTAAGACGCCGGGGCCGGATACAGCAGGGTCATCGGTAATTACCATACGTGTAGTAGACATGGGTATAAAGGTCTCTATTTAAAATAACATGCTCGCTTCATAGAGCCTTCAGTACGCGCACTGTCACGATCGCCTCCCCCACGTGGCGCTGCGTGTGCTCCGCGATATGGATCAGCAGCCCCGCGACCGTGGACGGAAGTTGCTTTCTTCCCACCCCCCTCGCTTCCTCGAGCTTCGCCGGATCGAGCGCGCGCAACTGTTCGCTCACCCGGCCGGTGACGCGTCCGAACTCATCGAGCAGTTCTTCCCTCGACGCCCCCGCTTCCATCTCCGTGCCGAGCAGGTGCATCTGCGCCTCGTCGAGCAGCCCGCCCTGGACGTAAGTGAAAAGGCGGTCGATGCTCCGCGCCGCGTGGCGGATGTGGAATCCCGCGGGTCCGAGGCCCAGCGGACGCGCCCACAACTGCTCCGGGGTGAGTCCCGCTGTCCAGGAGTCGAGGTCGGCGCGGGCTTGTTCGAAGCAGTGCAGCACGGCCCGCGGGACGGGGTGCACGCCGGTGAGTGTTCCGGATAACCAGGGTTCCATCTCCCCAAAGTAGCAGGAGAATCGGCTCACCGTTTGCCGGATTGCTCCGATATGCAGCAGCAGGACCCGGAAGAGGGCGATGTCACTCACCCCCTCCCGGCGGCCCTGGGAAATCGTAAGGGGCGGCTGACAAAAAAAAGGGCGGCTGACAAAAAAGGCGGATGAGAAAAAGGGGCGGATGAGAAAAAGGGGCGGATGAGAAAAGCCTATCGAAAGGAGGCGTATGGAAACGACACTACTCGAGCGCGAGCCCGCGGCCGTGAAGGTTGAGGACCGCGCCGGCAAATATCTGGTCTTTCAACTCGGCAGGGAGGAATTCGGCATCCGGGTTCTGAAAGTCCGGGAAATCATGGGCATCCAGGACATCACGGCCGTGCCGCAGACGCCGGCCCATGTCAAGGGGGTAATCAATCTGCGCGGCAAGGTGATTCCCGTGGTCGATCTGCGTCTGAAGTTCGGCCTGCCCGAACAGGACTATACGCAGCGCACCTGCATCATCGTGGTTCAGGTCCGCGCAACCGGTCCGCAGTCCGCCATGCTGACAGGCATCGTCGTCGACGGCGTGGCCGAGGTGCTGAATGTTTCAAGCTCCGACATTGAAGATATGCCGGATTTCGGTGACGGAGCGGCGACGCCGTACTTGTTGGGCGTGGCAAAAGTGAAGGGCAAAGTGAAAATCCTCCTCGAGATCGACCAGGTGTTGTCGTCTCAGGACATCCACTCGTTGAACGCGCTCGTGCGCTGAGGGATTTGGACAGGGAGAACACGAATCATGTCGCAGATGACAATTAGCAA
>JABAQT010000041.1:39916-58951 GCA_019187195.1 Bryobacteraceae bacterium | reverse complement strand
TCGTGGGAGCCATCGTTCTGTTCGTCGTCCGCATGATCGACAAGAGCCTCACGCTCGCCGTGGGCGAGCTTTCCGAGGGCGCCGAACAGGTGTCGAGCGCTGCCGCTCAGGTCTCCGCCTCGAGCCAGTCCCTCGCCCAGGGAGCCTCCGAACAGGCCGCCTCGCTCGAAGAGACTTCGGCCTCGAGCGAGGAGATCAACTCCATGGCCCGTAAGAACAGCGAAAACTCCCGCGGGGCGGCCGACCTCATGACCCAGTCACAGAACAAGTTCACTCAGGCCAACGTGTCGCTTGACCAGTCCGTGACGGCGATGGCCGAAATCAACACACAAAGCGATAAAATCTCGAAAATCATCAAGGTAATCGACGAAATTGCCTTCCAGACCAATATCCTCGCCCTGAACGCGGCGGTCGAGGCGGCCCGCGCCGGCGAAGCCGGGATGGGCTTCGCCGTTGTCGCCGACGAGGTCCGCAATCTCGCTCAGCGTTGCGCCCAGGCCGCCAAGGACACCGCCTCCCTCATCGAAGAGTCCATCGCCAAGTCGAACGACGGCAAGGTGAAGGTGGATCAGGTGGCCTCCATGATCCGCGCCATCACCGAGGAGTCGGCCAGGGTCAAAACCCTCGTCGACGAAGTGAACCTCGGAAGCCAGGAACAGACCCGGGGCATCGAACAGATCGGCAAGGCGATCATCCAGATGGAGCAGGTGACGCAGAAGACCGCCGCCAACGCCGAAGAGAGCGCCTCGGCGGCCGAGGAGTTGAACGCGCAGTCGGAGACGCTGAAGGGCGTCGTCGAAAGATTGGCCGCCATGGTGGGCGGCAGCGCGTCCGGTGGCCGTGTCCGCGCGCCGCGCCACCGCGCCCTCCGGCCCACCCCGGCCCCGATCCACCCCGTTGCGCGCAAGGCGGGCGCCGCGCCTCGTCACACCGAGCCGCTTCACACCCCTCCTCCTGAAAAGGAAGCCTTCCCCCTCGAGGAAGAGTTCAAGGAGTTCTAATTCCCTGTGATCCGACGGGGCGGAGGCGGCGCGCTTCCGCCCCGGTGAATCTTTCCATCAGGACTGAACTATGCCGAACCCGGAAGCAGAATCCCTACTGAGGGAACGTATTGATGAACTCACCACCCGGCTGCTGATGTCCGGCGCGGCTGAGGAGAAGGACGGCCCGGGGCAGTTCTTCACGCTGCTGGCCGAGCTTGCTTCCCAGGCCCGCGAGGCCGGCTACCGCGAGGCCGCCGAGGCGGCGCAACAACTGTGCGCTGCCCCTCTGGAAGGCGCGGAATCGATCGCGGACCGCCTGCGGGAAGGGCTCGCGCGCATTCAGCACGCTCTCGATACCGCGTGTGCGCCCGCCGCGGACCACCCGGAAAACCAGCTCGCGCACGATCCCGAGATCATCGCCGATTTCATTCTCGAATCGCGCGAACATCTCTCCTCGATCGAGCAGTGCCTGCTCACCCTTGAACGCGACCCCGCGAACGCCGACGCCATTCACTCCATTTTCCGGGGGTTTCACACCATCAAGGGCGTGGCCGGATTCCTCGAATTCGCCGCCATTCAGGAGGTTTCGCACGAGGTCGAGACCGCCCTCAATCTGGCCCGGGAAGGGAAGCTGGCCATAACTCCCGCCGTCATCGACGTGATTCTCGAGAGCGTCGATTCCGTCAACAAGGGAATCGCCGCCGTCGAATCCACCGGAGCCTGCCGGCGGCTCGACGGTCATGACCGTCTGCTTGCGAAAGTGCGCGCCCTCATGGCGCAGCCCTCCGCGGCGCCCCTTGAAACCTCCGCCGAGCCGGCCGCCGCGCCCGCCGAGGAGAAGGCGAAGCGCCAGTCCGATGTCTTTCGTGTCCGCGTCGACACCGCCAAGCTCGACTATCTCGTGGACATGGTGGGCGAGATGGTCATCGCCCAGTCCATCCTGCGCCACAACCAGGCCCTTTCCGCCATCGCCGATCCGGGCCTGCAGCGCGATTTCGCGCAACTCGAACGCATCACCAGCGAGGTGCAAAAGACCGCCATGGCGATGCGCATGGTTCCCGTCGGGCAGCTCTTCCAGCGTAACGCGCGCCTCATTCGCGACCTCTCGCGCAAGATGGGCAAACAGGTCGAACTCGTCACCCGCGGCGACGACATCGAATTGGACAAGACGATCGCCGAGGAACTCGCCGACCCCCTGATGCACATGGTGCGCAATTCCATCGATCACGGCGTCGAGACTCTCGCCGAACGCCAGGCGCTCGGAAAGAATGCCCAGGCCACCATCACACTCGCCGCCTATCACCAGGCCGGGCAAATCGCCATCGAAGTGGCTGACGATGGCAAGGGCCTCAGCAAGGACAAAATACTCTCCAAGGCCCGCCAGAGGGGATTGATCGAGGACGGGAGCCATCTCTCGGATGCCGACATTTTCCGCCTCATCATGGAGCCCGGCTTCTCCACCGCCGACGCGGTCACCGATATCTCCGGACGCGGCGTCGGCATGGACGTCGTCCGCAAACAGGTCGAGAAACTACGCGGCCGCATCGAGATCCATTCGCGGGCCGGGCAAGGCACGACGTTCCTCATGAAGCTGCCGCTGACCCTGGCCATCATAGACGGACTTGTCGTGACGGTCGGCCCCCATCGCTATATCGTGCCGTTGTTTTCCGTGAGAGAGATGTTCCGTCCCGCCTCGGACTCGATCTTCACCGTCCAGGACCGCCAGGAAATGGCTCTCGTGCGCGGCCGGCTGCTGCCCGTCGTGCGGCTCTACAAACGCTTCGGCGTCATTCCCCGCGCCAAGGACCCCTGCCAGGCCCTGCTCATCGTCGCTGAAACCGGAGGCCAGCCGTTTTGCCTGATGGTGGACGATCTCGCCGGAAAACAGGAAGTGGTCATCAAGAGCCTCGGAGAAGGCATCGGCGAAGTGCGCGGCGTTGCCGGCGGAGCCATTCTCGGCGACGGGCGCGTGGGCCTCATCCTCGACATGGCGGGAATCTGGGGGGCCGATGCCCGCGCTTGATAACTTCCCCTGCCGCCCGCTCCGCGACAGCGAGTTCGCCAGGATACGCAAACTCGCCTATGACACCTTCGGGCTCGACCTGAAGGCGGGGAAGGAAACGCTCGTCTCCACGCGCCTCGCCCGCGAGATTCACCGTTCCGGATGCACCACCTTCGACCAGTACTACCGCCGGGTGGTCGAAGACCCCACGGGCGAGTCCCTCATCAATCTCATCGACGCCCTCACCACCAACCACACGGCTTTCTTTCGCGAGCCGCAACACTTTGATTTCCTGCGCTCCAGATTCCTGCCCGAACAGGCCGGGCGCGGCAACATCGACATCTGGAGCGCGGCCTGCTCGAGCGGCGAGGAGCCCTATTCGATCGCCATGTGCCTGCTCGACGAACTCGGAGCCGCCTCGAAGCAGAGGGTCCGCATCCTGGCGACGGATATCTCCACTCGAGTGCTCTCGAAGGCCGCCCGGGGAGCCTATCCGGCCGAGCGCTTCGATGGCGTCTCTCCGCACCAGTTGCGCGCTCATCTCTTGCGCGGCGAAGGCCGATGGGCGGGCTGGTACCGCGTGAAGAAAGACGTGCGCGACATGGTCGAGTTCCGCCGCCTCAATCTCATGGAACCGCCGGCGCAACTGGGGCCGTTCGGGCTGATCTTCTGCCGCAACGTGATGATCTACTTCGACAAGCCCACCCAGCAGCGCGTCGTGCAGCGGCTCACCGGATACCTGTCCCCCGGCGGCTACCTGTTCACCGGGCATTCCGAAAGCCTCACCGGAATCGAGCACGGCCTCACCTACGTCCTGCCGGCCATCTACCGGAAACCTTCGTTCGCCAGCCGGGAGCGCTGATGCAGACACTGCTGACAGTGGGAGTGGGAGACTGCGAGGTGAGCCGTGACGCTTCCGCCGAACTGGCCACCTACGCGCTTGGCTCCTGCATCGCCGTGGCCATCCATGATCCGGTGGCGCTCGTCGGCGGCCTGCTCCACTTCATGCTGCCCGAATCCTCGCTCAATCCGCATAAGGCGGACCTGCGCCCGTTCCTTTTCGCCGACACCGGCATCCCGTTGCTGTTTCAATCGGCCTACCGGTTGGGAGCCGAAAAGCGCCGCTTGCGGGTTCGCGTCGCCGGCGGCGCGCAGGTGATGGACGAGGATGGCCTCTTCAACATCGGCAAGCGGAACTACCTCGCCTTGCGCAGGATTCTGTGGCGCGCCGGGGTCACCATTCACGGAGAAGAGGTGGGCGGGACCATCTCACGGACCGTGCGCCTCGAAGTCTCAACGGGGCGCTTCCGGATTCGCGAACCCGGCATGCCCGATCGCGAACTGTAGAGCAAGGCGGTAAGGAGGTTTTTCAATGAACGTAATGATCGTGGATGATTCGCCGGCCATGAGAGCCTTTATCCGCCGCGTGCTGCAGTTGTCCTCGCTCGATGCCGCCGTTTGCCTCGAGGCGGCCGACGGCGAGGAAGCCTTGCAACTTCTCTCCGCCAACTGGCTGGATGTCGTGCTCACCGACATCCACATGCCGCGCATGGACGGAGAGGAGCTGCTGCGGCGAATGCTCGCCCACGAGGTATGGAAGCTGATTCCCGTGGTGGTCCTCTCGGCCGACCAGACGCGCGAACGGACGCGCCGCATGCTCGAGATGGGAGCGAAGGGTTACCTCTCGAAACCGTTTACGCCGGAGAAACTGCAAAGGGAACTGGAGCGAAGCCTTGGAATACACCGTGCACTCTACTGAAACACAGACCGTGTTGCTATCGGCGGTCGAGGTGGTCCTCGAGACGGCGTGCTGCGCCGGTGTCTTCGAAAGCCGTGAACAAGCCCCGGCCGCGGGCGGCGAGGCGTCCATCACCGTCCTCGTTTCCTTCGATGGAAGACCCTCGGGCGAATTTTCCCTCCACGTCCCGGAAACGGTGGCGCTGCAATTGGCGGCCGGCTTCCTCGGGCTGGACGACTGCGACGTCTCCGCCGCGCAGGCCGCCGAGGTGGCCTGCGAACTGGCGAACATGATTTGCGGAGCCGTGCTCAGCAACCTCTGCGCCTCCGCCACGTTCCACATGTCGCACCCGCTGCTTGCGCAAAAAGAAGAGCGGGGCGCCGATTGCGCGGCCATCTGCCGCTGGTTCGACCTCGGCGGCGGCTCTCTCACCGCCTGCCTGCGGTTTAGGGAAGCCTTATGAGCAAGACCAGGATCCTGATCGTCGACGACTCCGCCATTGTGCGCAAGCTGCTGGCGGAGTGTCTTTCCGGCGAGAAAGACATGGAAGTCGTGGGCACCGCTCCGGATCCCTTCGTGGCGCGCGACAAGATTCTAACCCTCAAGCCGGATGTGCTGACGCTCGACATCGAGATGCCCCGCATGGACGGACTGACGTTTCTCAGGAAACTGATGCACTACCAGCCGATGCCGGTGGTGGTGATCAGTTCGCTCGGGCAGGCGGGATGCCAGGCATCGCTCGAGGCTTTGCGCCTGGGGGCCGTCGAGGTGCTGGCCAAGCCGGGAGGCCCCTATTCGGTGGGTGAACTGCGTGTGGACCTGGCGGCGAAGATTCGCGCCGCCGCCGCCGCTCGCCTGCGGCGCGGAACCACGCCCGCGGCGCCCGCCCCCCAGGATCCGCCGCCTCAACCCGCGCCCCGTCTTCCCCGTCCCGCCGCTCTCGCCGGAACGAACGCCGTGGTGGCTATCGGAGCCTCCACCGGAGGCACCGAGGCGATCGAGGCCGTGCTCAGGCAGTTGCCCCCGGACGGCCTTGGAATCGTCATCACCCAGCACATTCCTCCCATGTTCTCCCAGGCCTTCGCCAACCGCCTCAACTCCATCTGTCCCATGGAAGTGAGGGAAGCGCGCGACGGCGACTCCGTCGAGCGCGGACTCGCCCTGGTTGCCCCCGGCAACTTCCACATGCTGCTGCGCAAGTCCTCCGGAGGCGGATTCCGCGTAACCGTTCAGGACGGCCCCCGCGTGTGCTATCAGCGGCCTTCCGTCGACGTCATGTTCTGCTCGGTCGCCGAGGTCGCGGGAAGCAACGCCATGGGAGTCCTGCTCACCGGAATGGGAGCCGACGGAGCCAAGGGCCTGCTGAACATGAAGCACGCCGGAGCCCGCACCATCGCGCAGGATGAAGCGAGCTGCGTCGTCTTCGGCATGCCGAAGGAAGCCATCCGCCTGGGAGCGGCCGAACAGGTAGCCCCGCTCAACCGCATCCCCTCCGTGATTGCCGGTTTCATGAGCCGCGCGCGTTAGCTCTCAAAGCGGCGAAGACCGGGTTTACTGTAGAACCGGCTTCACCAGTCCCTCGAGCAACTCCTCGAGCAACGGCGATTCCGGATACGGGTGTCCCTTATAGCGCCGGAATCCCTCCCCGTACCCGATTCCCGCGCGCTGCCCGCAACTCCGCGTCCACGCCTCCATCATCTCCAGGTAGTTGTCCATCCCATGGTGCTGCCGCAGCCATCTCCGCTGGCTCTCGTGCTCGGCCAGCATGTCACGCTTGGTGTCGAATACCCCCGAAACATCCACGACGAAATCCGGCTGAATCGGGTTGCCCTCGCGGTCCTGCCCGCCGACGGCATCCATGAAATAGAGATGCGGAATGCGCTCGAGCGCCGCCGCCGCGTGCTCCGCCAGCGTATGGTAGTTCGGCGCGGGGGCGGCAAAGCAGGCGTCGCGCGTGAGCGTGCTGGTCGCCTCGTGATCACACAGGTAGTCCACCGGCGAGGATGTCAATACGATATCCGGCCGGGCGGCCCGCAGCGTCTCCACCACCCGTCGCCGCGAGGGCTCATCGTTGAAGATAGCCAGGTCGCGAAACTCCGCGCACCGGTATTCCGCTCCGATCAGCTCCGCCGCCCGCTGCGCTTCCCTGCGCCGCACGCGCGCGATCTCCTCGGGCGGCAACTCGCGCGAACCCTTATCGCCCGGGGTCATCGTCACGATCGTAATGTGATGCCCCCGCGCCGCAAGCAGCGCCAGCGTGCCGCCCGCCAGAATCTCCGCGTCATCCGGGTGCGCATGAATCGAAACGATGCGCCTGCTCATGACAGCTTCGAGCGCACCTTCTCGCTCATCGCCTTCCCATCCACGCGCTTGCCCGCCAGCTTCGCCTGCGCCGCTTTCATCACCACGCCCATCTGCTTCAGGCTCGTGATGCCCGTCTCCGCCATCGCCGCCTCGATCGCCCGCTCGATCTCTTCCTCTCCCGCCGCTGCCGGCATGTACCCCTCAATCAGCTTCAACTCCGCCTCTTCCTTCAGAGCCTGATCCTCCCGCCCTCCCTTGCGGAACATATCCGCCGACTCTCTCCGCTGCTTGATGAGCGAAGAGAGAATCTTCATCTCGGCGGCTTCATCCGCCTCCTGCATCGTATCCGCCTTGTGCTTCAGCAGAGCGGCTTTTATCATGCGGATCGCGTTCAGCCGGAGTTCTTCCTTGGCTTTCATCGCGCTCACCATGTCCTTCTGGACTCGTTCGAGAAGACTCATCTTGATCTGCTATTCTAAAGACTTCGATACCCCAACGCCACTTTCGAGCGGATTCTTAGTACCAAATGCACATTAAGAAACAACGTCTATTGACTCCCGGCCCGACGCCCCTTCTGCCCAGCGCCCTGCAGGCGATGATGGCTTCGGACATGCACCACCGCACTCAGGACTTCCAGAAGCTCTACCGCCAGGTGCTCGCCGATTTGAAGGAAGTGTTCGGCACCTCGAACGATGTCCTCCCGCTGGTCTCCTCCGGATCGGGAGCCATGGAAGCCTCCATCTCGAATCTCTTCCGCCGCGGCGACAAGGTGATTGTCTGCACCGCCGGAAAGTTCGGCGAGCGCTGGGTGGCCATGACCAGGGCCTTCGGCCTCGATGCAACCGTCCTCGAAGCGCCCTACGGCGATACCGTCAGCCCCTCGCGCGTCGCCGAGGCCCTCGCCGCCGCTCCCACCGCCCGCGGCGTCTTCATTCAGGCTTCGGAAACCTCCACCGGCGCGGCGCACGACATTCGCGCCATGGGCGAGATCATCCGTAAGACCCCCGCGATTTTTGTCATCGATGCCATCACCGGCCTCGGCACCATGCCCCTCGATATCGACAACTGGGGACTCGACGTAGTCATCGGTGGCTCACAGAAAGCCTTCATGATTCCCCCGGGCCTCGGCTTCATCTCCGTGAGCCCCAAGGCGTGGGAACTCTCCAAGACCTGCGATCTGCCGCACTTCTACTTCGACCTGAAAAAGGAACTCAAGTCCGCGCAAAACGGCGAATCTTCCTGGACGCCCGCCGTCTCCCTCATCATCGCGCTCGCCGACGCCCTCAAATACGTCAAGCAGCTCGGCATGAACAAACTCATCGACAACGCCCAGCTTCTCGCCAGGGCCACCCGCGCCGCCGTCACCGCCATCGGCCTCGAACTGTTCAGCCCCGCCTCCCCCGCCGCCTCCGTCACCGCCGTGAAAGCCCCCCAGGGCATGGATTCCTCCGTCATCGTCAAGGGATTCCGCAACGAGTTCGGCATGATCATCGCCAACGGCCAGGGCAGCATGAAGGGACAGATCTTCCGCATCGCCCACCTTGGCTACTTCGATTTCGCCGATCTGTTCGCCGTCATCGGAGCCCTCGAATTGATCCTCAACGCCAACGGCTTCGCGGCGCCTTACGGAAAGGGCGTGGCCGCCGCGCAAAGCGTCTACGCGGAAGCGGCATTCTCCAGGGAGACCGTCGGAGCCCGATGAAAATTCTTGTCGCCGAGCCAATGTCCCCGGCTGCCTTGAGCAGGTTGCAGGCACAGCCGGGCTGGGAAGTCGTCGTCTCCAACCCCAAGGAATACACATCGCATCTCGCCTCCTGTGACGCCTTGTTTGTCCGCAGCGCGGTCAAGGTCACCTCGGAAGTGCTGTCCCAGGCGCCCGGGCTGCGCGTCATCGGCCGCGCCGGCGTCGGCGTGGACAACGTCGATCTCGCCGCCGCCAGCGCCGCCGGCGTGGTGGTCATGAACACCCCCGGGGGCAATGCCGTTTCCGTCGCCGAACACACCCTCGCCCTCATGCTCGGCATGGCGCGCTCCGTTCCCCAGGCCTCCTCTTCCACCGCATCCGGCAAGTGGGAAAAGAAAAAATTCCTCGGCAACGAATTGCGCGGCAAGACCCTGGGCGTCGTGGGCCTCGGAAGCATCGGCCGCGAAGTGGTCCGCCGCGCGCGTGCCTTCGAAATGCGCATCCTCGGCTCGGACCCTTACGTCAGTTCCCAGGCCGCCGCCGACATGAACGTGGAACTTGTCCCCCTCGATGCGCTGCTCGCCTCGAGCGATTACATCTCGCTCCACGTCGCCCTCACCCCTGAAACCCGCAAAATGCTGAACAGGGATGCCTTCGCCAAAATGAAGAACGGCGTCCGCATCGTCAACTGCGCCCGCGGCGAACTGGTCGATGAAGCGGCGCTGTTCGAGGCGATGGCCTCCGGCAAGGTGGCCGGAGCCGGACTCGATGTCTTCGATCCGGAACCGCCCGCGGCGGACAATCCGCTCCTCAAGTCGGGAACCCTGCTTGCCACCCCGCACATCGGCGGCTCCACCGAGGAAGCGCAGGAGATCGTCGGCATCCGCATCGTCGAGCAGGTCATCGACTACCTCACCAACGGCGTCGCCATCAACGCGGTCAACATGCCCGCCCTCTCCCCCGAGCAGTATAAGACCCTCGGCCCCTACATGGAACTCGCCGAGCGCCTCGGCAACTTCGTCGCCTATGCCGCCACCGGCCATCCGAAGACCGTGCGCATCACCTACTCCGGCCGCATTGCCGGGCTGAATACCGCCCTGCTCCGCAACGCCGGCGTCGCCGGGGTTCTCAACCGCTCCACCTCCTTCCGCGCCAACCTCGTCAACAGCATGGGCCTTGCCGCCGGCCGCGGCTGGAACGTCGTCGAAAGCCACGACCAGCGCACCGGCCACATGGACTCCATCCGGCTGGAACTCGAAACGGACACCGGCAACACCTCCGCCGAGGGAGCCGTCGTGCTCGGGCGTCCCCGCCTGCTCACCGTCGACGGCATCTACTGTGAAACCATGTTGAGCGGCCACCTCATCTACATGAGGAACCACGACGTCCCCGGAGTGATCGGCCATGTCGGCAACGTGCTCGGCCGCAACAAGGTCAACATCGCCAACTTCGCCCTCGGCCGCGAGGAAAGCGGCGAAGCCGGAAAACCGCTGAAAGCCATCGCCCTCGTCGAAACCGACGAAGCCGTCCCCGAAGCCCTGCTTGCGCAATTGATGGAAAACCCGGCGGTCAAATCGGCCCGCGTCATCGAGTTCCGCTGACCGCGCCCTCGCAGTACACTCTACCCATGAGGTTTGCTCTGTGCATGCTCGCGCTCGCGGCAACACTGTCCGCCCAAAGCAAAGTCGAGCGCGTCAAGGTGCATGGCCGGTCCCTCGAGGGAAATCTCGCGGGCGACTCCCCCGATCGCGATGTCTCCATCTACCTGCCCCCCGCCTATCAATCCGATCCGGCGCGCCGCTTCCCCGTCCTCTACATGCTGCATGGTTTCACGGACGACGATGCGCGCTGGTTCGGCCTCCACAAGCATTGGATCAACCTCCACACCGTGCTCGATCAGGCTCTGGCCGCCGGCTCGCGCCAGATGATCGTCGTCATGCCCAATGCGTTCACCGCCTTTCAGGGCAGCATGTACTCGCGTTCCGTCACCACCGGCGATTGGGAAACGTTCGTCTCCCGCGAACTGGTCGCCTTCGTTGACTCGCGCTATCGCACCCTGCCCGATCGCGCCGGCCGCGGGCTTGCCGGACACTCCATGGGGGGCTACGGCGCGCTGCGCCTGGCTATGAAGCACCCGGAAGTGTTTTCCGCCATCTACCTGATCAGTCCCTGCTGCCTGGCGCCACAACTCAGCAGGCGGTCCGCGGCGGCGGCCGAAGCGGTCAGGACTCCGGCGGACCTGGTCTCCGCGGACTTTCTCACCAAAGCGATGCTTGCCTCGGCCGCCGCCTGGTCGCCGAATCCCAACAACCCGCCGTTCTTTCTCGACCTCCCCTATAAAGGCGGCGAACCGCGTCCCGAAATCTTAGCCAAATGGGCCGCCAACGCTCCGCTCTCCATGATCGACCAGTACATCCCGGATCTGAGAAGGCTCACCGCCATCGCCTTCGATGCCGGCCGCGACGATACCGCCATCGCCGCCACCATCCGCACCCTCGACGCCATCCTGAGCGCTTACGCGATAGAGCATACCTACGAAACCTATGACGGCGATCACGTCAATCGCGTCGCCGCCCGCATCGGAGCCAAAGTCATGCCCTTCTTCTCCCGCCACCTCTCCTTCCCCCATTAAAAACCGGACACCGGTTTGGCATCTCACCTGCTATCATCACCGGCATGCCAAATCAACAACCTGCTCCCTGGCGGGAGCGGCTGTCTCCAATCATCTTCCTTTCAAACAACCTCATCAGCCGGATCGGCGTCGTCCTGGTGACCTCCGCGGCGGTCTTCTGGATTTTTCTTCTCCCGTCCTACCTCCAGGGCGAAGCCGCAAGCGCCTATCTGGGAATTCTTCTTTTCCTCGCCCTCCCCAGCGGTTTCTTCCTCGGCCTCGCCCTCATTCCCATCGGTATCGTGCTCCACAGGCGTCGGTTAGGAGGAACTCCCGCCTTGACGGCGGAATTTCCCGTCCTCAGTTGGAGCAATCCGTCCCTGCGGCGTTTGATCATCTTCATCGGCGTTGTGACCTTCGCCAACGTGTTGATCGGGGCCAACCTCACCTACCGCGCCACCGCCTACATGGAGAGCGTGCAGTTCTGCGGCCTTACCTGCCACACCGTCATGAAACCGGAATATACGGCCTATCAGAACTCACCGCACTCCAGGGTGGAATGCGTCAAATGCCACATCGGTCCTGGGGCTTCCTGGTTCGTGAAAAGCAAACTGTCCGGTCTTGGGCAGGTGGTCGCCGTCGCTCTGAACAACTATGAGCGGCCGATCCCGGTCCCCGTGGCCAACCTCCGCCCGGCGCGCGAAACCTGTGAGGATTGCCATTGGCCTGACAAGTTCGGCGGTGATCGCCTCCGCGTCCTCACCCACTTCGACGACGAAGGCAAGATGACGAAGTCCGTCCTGCTGATGCGCATCGGCGGCGGTGGAGCCCGCGGCACCGGCATTCACACCGCGCACGTCGGCAAGGGTGTGCGCATCCGTTACGCGCATTCCGATCACGGCCGTCAGAACATCCCATGGATCGAGTATGGCCGCGGCGGCGAAACACGCGAGTTCCTCGCCCCCAAGGCGAGAAAAGAAGACATCGCCAAAATGAACGTACGCGAAATGGACTGCATGGATTGCCACAACCGTCCCAGCCACAGTTTCGAAACCCCCGAACGGGCTCTCGATACCATGATGGCGGCGGGAGCCATCGCCCCGGACCTGCCGCAAGTCCGGAAAACCGCGCTCGAAATCCTCAGGAAGAACTACGCCTCCACCGCTCAGGCCGAGTCCGCGATCCCCGCCGCCCTCGAGCGTTTTTATAAGGAGCACAACGCGGAACTCTACTCCCGGCGCCAGGCGGCCGTGCAATCCGCCGCCAAAGCCGTACTCGCCATCTGGAGCCGTAATGTCTTCCCCGAAATGAAGATAACCTGGGGAACCTACGTGAACAACATCGGGCACAACGATTTTCCGGGCTGTTTCCGCTGCCATGACGGCGAACACAAGTCCCCCGATGGCAAGGCTATCGAGCAGGACTGCAACTCCTGCCACTCGCTTCTCGCCATGGAGGAGTCCTCCCCCAAGGTTCTCAAGGAACTGGGCGTCGACTGATTCCGCTCCCCTTCGGGCCGCGCCTCGTTCTCCTCAATCTTTCTTTATCCGGCTGACAATCTTTTCATCGCTTTCGCGCGTTATAATACAGAAGCTTTCGAGAGGAGACTTCATTTGACACTGCGAGCCTTCGCCTCCGCTCTGTTGACCATCCTGCTGGGCCTCGATATGCCCGCCGCGCGCGCCTGGGCACAAGCGCAACAGCAGCCTCCCCCCTCCAAACTGAACCTCGTCATTGTCGAGGGCGAGGGGGCCATCAACAACGTCAAGCAACGCAGCGTGCGCGAGCCGATCGTTCAGGTGGAAGACGAGAACCATAAGCCGGTCGCGGGGGCGAGCGTAGCCTTCCTGCTGCCCGGCAACGGTGCCAGTGGAACCTTTGCCAACGGTTCCCGCCTGCTCACCGTGATGACCGACCAGAACGGCCGCGCCGTCATGAACGGCTTCCGGCCGAATAACGTCGCCGGACAGTTGCAGATCCGCGTAACGGCTTCCTACCAGGGGCAGACCGCCACGGCCATCATCACCCAGACCAACGTCATTGCCGCCGCCGCGGCGGGCGGCATTGCCGCCGGTAAGCTGATTGCCATCCTTGCCGCCGTCGGCGGAGCCGCCGCCGCCGGTGTCGCCGTCGCCGTCACCCGGAATGGCGGCTCCAGCCCCTCCAGCCCCTCCGGCCCCGGAGCCCCGCCAACGCCTACCGTCATCAGTCCCGGCAGCCCCACGGTCGGGCCTCCCCGCTAACTCGAATGCAACCTAAAGGAGAGCAAGCCATGAAACTAGCATTCCTCACTTTGACGGCTGCCGCCCTTTTCGCGCAGAACTCCGTGCGGGGACCGGTAGTGGGCTGGGTCTACGATTCCGCCAGCGCGTCGGTCCGTTCCGTCCTCGGCATCCCCGGCGCGTCCACCATGGGAGCCGGCCCGAGCGCCTCGCGCGCCGCCATTGCCGGAAATCGCGGCTACGCCATCTCGATCAATGGCGAAAACCACCAACCCGCTCTCCTTGATCTGCGCACCGGCGAATCGAAAGACCTCGATGCCGCCCCGGGAGCCGCCGCAGCCACCTGGAGCGCTTCCGGCGGCGTTGCCGCAATCACGTATCCCGGCGAAAACAAGCTCATTTTGATGAAGGGCTTCCCCGAAGAGCCGGCAGTCGCGCTCACTCTCGACCTCGCCTCTGAAGGCATGCCCCAGTCTCTCTCCATCGCCGACGATGGCGAAGGATTGCTGGCTGTCTATGATTCCGGCGTCCTCGTCTTTGACGGGGCGGGCAATCGCTGGAAGCTGAATTTCGAGGCGCAAGCCCGCGAAGCCTCGTTCCTCGAGGGCTCCCACGATGCGCTGATCGCCGCCGATGGCGGTGTCTGGCTCGTGAGCGACGCCACCGCCGGAGCCTCGAGCCGCCGCGTATGGGAAGGTAACGCCGTCTCCGCCGCTGCCTCCTCTAACCGGAACCTTGCTCTCATTGTCAATGACGGCGGTGGCATTGTTGCCGTCAATCTCAAGACTGGTGAAGCTCGCACGGTCGATTGCGGCTGTGCCGCCACCACGCTCTCCCGTATGTCCCAGGGTGTGTTCCGGATCAGCGAACTCAATAATGGACCCTTGTGGCTGGTAGACCTGAACGGCCAGGACCCAAGGGCGGTCTTTGTTCCCGCGGATGTAAGGTCCGAGTAGTTACCGAACCGCGATTTACTGCCAGTAACGGAGAGTTGCCATGCGTCGTCGATGCATTCAGGGTCTTCTCGTCCTCATCGCCTCGGGAATCACCGCCCCACTGGTTGCCCAGGCCCAGTCTATCTACTATGTGGATCCAAACCGCGCTGTGGCGGGCAGCGGAGCCGTTGCCATCACCCTCAGCGGCACCGGTTTCACCACCTGCACGAAGGTCCGCTTCAACGGCGTTGATCTACCCTCCACCCTCGGAACCGGCGGCCTGTCCGCAACCATCCCCGCCGCTTTCCTCGGCAATCCCGGCGTGTTTCCTGTCGGCGCTTTTTACTATCAACCCATTGTTCTGGGAAACACGGTCATCTGCTCCCCTGCCGGTTCGCCCAGCACAAATACCGTCAGCTTCACCGTTGTTCCCGTTCTCAGAATCGCCTCTACCTCGCCCCTCCCTACCGCCACCGCCGGCCAAGGCTACTCTTTCACCTTCAACGCCACCGGCGGACAGGAAACCTATCGCTGGTCCGTTCTTCCAGGCTACACGCTCCCGTCCGGATTCTCGCTCAACACCTTTACCGGCGCCCTGACAGGAAGCTCCACGGTGACAGGAACCTTCCCCATCGGCGTCCAGGTGCGGGACTGCGATGGCGGGACGTTTGATGGCCCCTGCATCACCCAAACCGCGGCCGGCAAGTTCACCTTCATCATCAGCACGCCCATCGTCATCACAAGCGCCTCGCCGCTCCCCAATGGCGTGGTGGGCCAGAGCTACTCGTTCTCCTTTAGCGCCACCGGGGGGACTCCTCCGATCGTCTGGTCGTTCGATCCGAGCAGCGCCATTCCTCCCGGCCTTACGCTCTCGCCAAGCGGCGTGCTCAGCGGCACTCCCACCGCCGGCGGGACGTTCAACGTCGCCGTGAACGCGATGGATTGCGGTGGCAGCCTTCAGCCCGCTTGCAACCCCAGAACCGTCACGAAGGTGTTCAGCATCACCATCACGTCCGGCCCCGTCATTACAACTTCTTCGCCGCTTCCGTCCGGAACCGTGGGCCAGGCTTACGGTCCTGTCACCCTGGCCGCGGTAGGGGGAACGCAGCCATACGCATGGTCGGTCAGCGGCGGCCAACTGCCCGCCGGCCTCGTTCTCAATCCAACCACCGGAGTCATCTCGGGCACCCCCACCACCCCCGGAACGTCCAGTTTCACTGCACAGGTGACCGACGCACGGCAGCAGTCCGGCGTCCGCGGATTCTCAATTACCATCGGCGGCGCTCCGCTCCAGATTTTCACCACATCGCTCAACAGCGGCAGCGTGGGAGCCTCCTACTCGCAACAACTCACAGCCACCGGAGGAGCCCAGCCCTACTCGTGGTCCATCTCCGTCGGCCAGTTGCCCGATGGGCTCATCCTGAACTCTTCCACCGGCCTCATCTCCGGCACTCCTTCCACGGCCGGTATATTCAATTTCAACGCCCGCGTAACGGACTCGCTCCAACAGACCGCCTCGCGAACCTTCACCATTCAAATCGTTGCCTCGAACGCGCTACAGATCGTCACAGAGTCGCTTGGGGGCGGCACGGTGGGCGTCCCCTATTCGCAGCAGGTGCAGGCCACCGGTGGATCGCAGCCATATTCATGGTCCGTCAGTGCCGGGACATTGCCGCCTGGCCTGTCGATTGCAACCGTCAACAACATCGCCGTCATCTCCGGAAACCCCACCACGGCCGGCACGTTCAACTTCACCATCCAGGTCCTCGACTCCCAGCAGCGCTCCGCTTCCCGCAACTTCACCATTACGATCAGTTCCACCTCCTTGCAGATCCTCACCACCTCGCTTCCGGCCGGAAGTCTGGGCACACTCTATACACAGACAATCAGCGCTTCGGGCGGAGTGCCGCCCCTGACTTGGTCCACAATCGCCGGTCAACTGCCGCCGGGCCTTACTCTGAACCCCTCGAACGCATTGCTCTCGGGAACGCCGCAACTCCCCGGAACCTTCACGTTCACCGTGCAGGTGGCGGATTCTCAGGAACATACCGCCTCACGCAGTCTCACCGTACAGATCACCTCTGGTCTCACCATTCAGACCACCACCCTGCCCCAGGGACGCGTCGGGCAGTTCTACCAGCAGACTCTGACCGCCGCCGGAGGTTCGGGCGCGCTCACCTGGTCTTCACTCACTACCCTGCCGCCCGGATTGACTCTGGACCCTTCCACGGGCATACTCAGCGGCACCCCTTCCCAGGCTGCTGATTTCAGTCTCCTGATCCAGGTGCGGGATGCAACCGGAGTCACGGCTTCGCGCACCCTGCTGCTCACCATCACTACCGCCCTGATCATCACCACGGAATCCCCCCTGCCAACCGCCACCGTCGGCGCGGCCTATAATTTCTCCTTCTCCGCTTCGGGAGGCGTCACTCCCTTCCGTTGGACCGCTCTCACGCCGCCGCCCCCGGGCCTCACTTTCGACATACTGGGCAACCTCACCGGTACTCCCACCCAACCTGGAACTGTCACCTTCACCGTCCAGGTCACCGATGCCGCGGGCGTAATCGCCGTGAAAGACTTCACCATCACCGCCGGACAGGGCTTCCGGATCACCACTCCCGGCCTCCCCAACGGAGCCGTCGGCCGGCTTTACAACCAGACTCTCAGTTCGACGGGCGGCCGCGTTCCCATCACCTGGGGACTCGATAGCGGCGGCGGTCCGCTTCCCGAGGGCCTCCTGCTGAATCCCACTACCGGAATTCTCAATGGCACCCCTACGGTCGCGGGTGATTTCACGTTCATCATCTTCGCCCTCGACGCCGATCAGCGCCGCGTCACCAGGACCTTTACCATGTCCATCGCCGGGCAGTTCCAGATCACGACAGCGACACTGCCCAACGGCGTGGTGGGAACAGCTTACTCCCAGACGCTCGAAGCCACCGGCGGTGTGGGGAACCTCACCTGGTCCCAGCCTTCCGGCGCATTGCCCGCCGGCCTGCAACTGAACGCCTCCACCGGAAACATCAGCGGGACACCCACCGAAGCGGGCACGTTCACGTTCACCATACAGGCGGCCGATTCCGGCAACCAGCAGGCGCGGCAAAGCTACACCGTTGTCATCATCGCGCCGCTCCGCATCATCACCACCTCGCTGCCGTCCGGTACGCTCAACGTAGCCTACAACGCGTCGCTCGAGGCCGCCGGAGGCGAATCGCCCTACACCTGGACCCAATCCGGCCTGCCCGGCGGGCTCGCACTCGATGCCGCAAGCGGAGCCATCAGCGGCACGCCCGCGAGCGCCGGCAGTTTCACGGTCAATGTCACGGTTACCGACCGCGCCGGCCGCACGGCTAACAGTCCCTACGCCATCCGCATCAGTTCGGGGCTCAGCGTCACTACGTCCTCGCTGCCTTCGGGAACCGTTGGCATCACCTATTCCCAGACGCTACAGGCTTCGGGCGGCGCGGCCGGGCGAACGTGGTCCGCCACGGGCAATCTCCCGCCCGGGCTCACGCTCGCCGCGAACACCGGCATCATCAGCGGCGCGCCCTCTCAGGCGGGTACGTTCTCCTTTACGGCGCGTGTTCAGGACAACCAGGGCAACACCGCTTCCGCCGGGCTTTCCATCACCGTCGTGGCGCTGCCGGTGACCGGGATCTCCATCAGCACCGTGGGGATCAACGCCGGACCCGGCGATCAACCGGGCATTGCCGTCAAACTGGCCGATCCCGCTCCGGCGGATCTCACCGGAGCCCTGACGGTGTCCTTCAAGTCCGACGCCGGAATAACCGACCCCGCGCTGAAGTTCTCCCTCGGCGAACATCCGCGCTTCGTCATCCCCAGGGGACAGACCAACGCCACGTTCCCCGATGCGGCCGGTCTGAATCTCGCGCTCGGCACGGTGGCGGGAACCATCACCATCACTCTGAACCTCGATGCCGGCGGCGTGGATGTAACGCCTGTTCCCGCGCCCACGCAGACCATCGTGATCCCCAGGGCCGCTCCCGTCATCACCAACATGGCGCTCTCGCGCAGCGGCAACACGTTGACCATCGACATCACCGGATTCGCGACCCCGCGCGAGGTGACCTCCGCCGAAATCTCTTTCACGCCCAGAGCCGGCGCCACCGTCCAGACCACCAACTTCACGGTGCCCTTGACTCCGCAGTTCAACACCTACTACGGCAACGCCGGCAATGATCAGTTCGGCAGCACGTTCCGCCTGACGATTCCGTTCACCGTCACCCCGGACGCCACCGTTATCACCGGAGCTACGGTGACGCTGGTCAACTCCGTTGGACGTTCGCAGCCTCGCGCTGGCACGTTCCCATAGTTGGCGATCGCGCTCACCGGGATCACCCGTCATGACGTTTTCGGTGTGTACAACATGACTCCGCGAGTACCAGCAAGGGGACCTTCGGCACGGATTCCATTCGTGTGGCCGACTGGCTCTACCCGTTCCTTACTGCCCCCGTGGTGACGACTGCCTCGGCGATTGCCGATGTGGCTGAGGAGGCGATCAACGCCCTCAAGGGCACTTTCATCCTGGTGGTGCT
>JABAQT010000041.1:0-39816 GCA_019187195.1 Bryobacteraceae bacterium | reverse complement strand
TCCGGCATGTGCATTGCCGAGGGCGGAATGGGGTTCGGCCGCGGAACAGGAGTCTTGGCGAGCAGTGTATTCAGGAAGCGGCTCATGTTGATGGTGTAGATCTGAACGTTATTCACCTCGGCAAGCAGCAGCGCTTCCCGCAGCTTCCCTTCGCTGCCCTTATCGCGCGTCTCGCTGATCAGAAGGATGATTCTCCGCCGGTCCCTGGGACGGTGGGAGAGCATGCGCACCGTATCGTTGACCGCGTCTATCTGGCGTGCCGTCGAGCTTCCCGGATTGATCTTCTCGAGCGCCGCCTTCACCTTCGCTCCATCGGAAGTGAAGTCCTGCATCACGCGAATGCGGTGGTCAAACGCCACCACCGCCACACTGCCCTGCTCGCCGACCACCAGGTTCTCGAGCAGCGGTCCGATCTTCTTGATCTTCGGCAGCACGTCTTCGGTCACCGCATCGGCTTGAATCACCACCGCCACGTCGATCGGCTGGAACGTGACATCCACCTTGATGTCCTGAGGCTTGTCATTGTCGAGCACGGCGAAATCCTGCGTCGCCAGCCCGTTGACGAAGTTCCCATCCTTATCGAGCACCACCGTCGGCGCGATGACCACGTTCACAATGGTCCGGATGGTCCTCTCTTCCTGCGCGGAAGCCGCCATCACCGATGCCATCAGCACCGCCGCGAGCTTCCTGGACATGTGTAGTGTGGCTGCCATCCAATCGCCTCCAGTCTCCTAATGGCCCGTCTTTCCATCGAGCAAATCCACGATATGGGGCACTAATTTCACGATAGCATCGAGAGATTCGAGAGCCCCCTTGGGAGAACCCGGCAGATTCACGATGAGCGTCCGCCCCAAGGTTCCACCGCCGCCCCTCGAAAGCGCCGCGAGTGGAGTCGATTTCATCCCCTCCCTCCGCATCAACTCCCCAAGTCCCGGAATCTCCTTCTCGATCACCGCCCGCGTCGCTTCCGGCGTAACGTCCCGCGCCGCCACGCCCGTCCCGCCCGTTGTGAACACCGCCTGCAGTTGGCGCATTTCAGCCAGCTCGCGCAACCGCCCCGAGATGCGTTCCGCATCGTCCGGCAGCACCTCCAGCACCTCCACCGCCCATCCCAACGCTTCAAGCCGCTCCCGCAGCATGGGTCCCGACCGGTCCTCGCGCGTCCCCGCGTACGAGGAGTCGCTGATGGTCAGGATGCCGGCCCGGATCACTTCTTTTTCCTCCGGAAATCGCCGCTCTTGCCGCCCGTCTTCTCGAGCAGGTACAGGTCCCGGATCTCGATCCCCTTATCGAGCGCCTTGGTCATGTCGTACACCGTGAGAGCGGCGGCCGCGGCCGCCGTCAGCGCCTCCATCTCCACCCCGGTCTGTCCGGTAGTCGAAACGCTTGAAACAATTCGCACGCCTTTTGTTTCCACCTTCGCTTCCACGTCCACATGGCTCAGCATCAGCGGATGGCACATGGGGATCAGCTCGCTCGTCTTCTTGGCCGCGCAGATGCCCGCGAAACGCGCCACCTCGAGCGGATTTCCCTTTGGATTGCGCGGCAATTCCGACAACACCCGTGGCCGGATGCGCACGAAGGCGTGAGCCCGCGCCGTGCGCTTCGTCTCCGCCTTCCCCGACACGTCCACCATGCGGGCCGAGCCGCTTTCATCGTAATGCGATAGTTTTTTCATTGTGGAAGCACCGGCATCCATTCTCCGGCCGGCCAGAAATCGCGCTCCGCGTCCACCACCAGGAAAGCGTTCGCCCGCGCCATGGCCGGTACGTCGCTCGATCCTCCCCACGCCTCCGGCGTCACCGTGCCGCCGTCCGCCGACACCGCCGCCGGCAGAAACCGCGTCAGCCCCGGCTTGTGGCGGAACTCTCGGGTCAGCCTTGCCGACAGCAATGGAAGCCGCGGCTCCGCGATTCCGCCAAGCAACTCCACCGCCGCGCGCGCCAGAACTTCAAAAGTCACTATCGTGGAGCCGGGATTGCCCGGCAGACCGAAGAAAAATCTGTTCCGCGCCTTCCCAAACACCAGCGGCTGCCCGGGCTGAATCAATACCCTCGTGAAGAAAAACTCCGCTCCCAGGTCGGCGAGCACCCGCTCGACAATATCGTACTTGCCCGCCGAGACGCCGCCGGACAGCAGCAGCAGATCCGCGCTTAACCCCCGCTCGATCAGTTCGCGCGTGTGCGCGTATTCGTCGCGCGCCACCGGCAGCGTATGGGGTTCGCCGCCGGCGCGTTTCACCTGCGCCGCCAGCGTCCACGCGTTCGAATTCCTCACCTGGAAATCGAGCGGTGTTTCCCCCGCGTCCACCACTTCATCGCCGGTCGAGAGAATCGCCACCGCCGGTTTGCGGTACACCGGAACCCGCAGGCAGCCCACCGTGGCGAGCATCGCGATGCGCGTCTGGGTGATGGAGCGTCCCCCCATCACCACGGCGCATCCGGCGCGCGCTTCACTCCCCGCCTGGTTGATGTACTCGCCCCGCTTCGCCGTGCGCTCCGTCCGCATCCGCGAGCCTTCCCGCGTTGTGTGCTCCACCATCACCACGGCGTCCGCGCCGGCCGGAATCGGGGCGCCGGTCATGATCTCCACCGCCTGCCTCGGGCCGGTCCGCAGCGGCGAACTCTCTCCCGCCCGCACCTCGCCGATCACTTCGAATTCCCCCGGCAGGTCCTCCGCCCGCACCGCGAATCCGTCGCGCACCGAACGCGCCACCGGCGGATAGTCGCGGTCCGCGAGAACGTCGCGCCCCAGCACGCGGCCCAGCGCGTCCTCCAATCCGATCTCTTCCACGCTCGGCGTGTGCCGCTCGCCGCGGACCCGGCGTAACACCTCCGCCCGCGCCTCCTGAAACGAAAATGCCCTCACCACGCTAATTGTATCGTGGACTACCGGCCCGCCGATTCCACGCTCAGCGTCGGATCGGCCCCTTCCCACGTCACATCGGCCGTCGGCCCGTACGTCGCCACTACCTTCTTCCCCAACAGGCGCAGATAGACCGTCAATTGCGAACGGTGGTGCGCCGTGTGCAGGACGCGGCGCCAGAAGATCCAGATGCGCTCCCGCCGCGCGTCGAAAAAACGGGCCTCCTCGAGCCACCACGCCGCGCCCCGCGCCGCGAGAAAGGTCAACCGCGGCCGCGCCAGTTCCACCATCCGCTCCGCGAAGCGTTGCGGCGTCCTTTCCCCTGGCAGCACCTCGGCCGCCGCCGGTTCCGGAACTCCAAGAAACTCGCCGAAAAATCTGCGCTCGGAAAGCAACTGGTGCTCCATGATCTTGCCCACGCTGCTCGACCGCGCATGCGGCCGGTAGGCGAGATCCGCCGTCTCGAACTCCCGCCACACGGAAACCACTTTGTTGGTCTCGCTCGCATACGTGTCGAGCGCGTGCTGATAGGCGGGCTCCACGGCTCTGGGGATCATCTCATCGGCAATCGCCGTGTACGCGTAGATCATGACTGCTCCTTATTCCAGGCGCCAGGGCGATACTTCCGGCCACTTCTTCATCTCCTTGAGCGCCCACTCATTGGATTTGTCCTTGTGGCAAAGGATGCAGGGATTGGGAATCTTGTACCGCTCGGTCATCGAGGGCGGCAGAAACCGGAAAGTATGGCTCCTGACGGAAACCCCCTGGATGGTCTGCGCGATCTCAGGCATGTGGCAGGCAGTGCACTCGCTCCCCGCGCTGCCGGCTTTATGGTTCTGGTGCGCTTCCAGGCTTCCGTTGATTGTGCCGCCATCGCCAGCCTCACGCAGTCGAGCGGGAGCGGAGCCTGCTGCTGCGCCTCGGCCGGCCTACACCCCCCGGCGAAAACCGTATGAAGATCCCGAACCGCCCCGCTAAAAACGGTAGAGCATCTCGATGTAACCGAAATTGCCGTTGCTTCCCCTCGGATAAATGGCGGATATCGCCGCGCGCCCCGAAGCATGGCCGAAATACGCGCTGAGAGTCACATTCTCCCGCGCCCGCCAGTCGACCCCCGCGTCGTAGAGGTTCGCCAGTGACCGCGCCCCCGAAGCCGCCCGCCCAACATAACCGAATGTCCACGGCTGAAACGCGCCGCCGCCGAGATACCAGAGATCCCGCGCCGCTGAAAGCCGCATCGAGTGAAATTCCGACGACACCGTGACGTCCTTCCGCGGCCGCAGCGTGAGGGAGCCCATGACATCGCGGTTGTTCATCAGGTTGAAAAACGGAAACCGCGCGAACGGGCGCGGCGTGGGTAGAACCTGAAAAAACGTGCCGTGCGTGTTGTCATTGGGATTCCCGTCCCCCGAGCCGTCGAAGTAGCCGCCCCGGAACCACGGCTTGAGCCGCCCGCCGTGTTTCGGCTGGATGCCCCCTTCCACCGAAATGGCGTGGGCCCGCTGATCCAGCACGCCCCAACGTCCCGTCTGCCCCACTCCCCATACCATGAGATCCACCGTCCCGGCCGCGGTTTCGACCGCGCTGATGTGATGGCCGCCGAACGTCAGGATGCGGATGTTGGCAAGGTCGCCCCGCCGGGCATCGAGCGCCCGCGAATCCGTCTTCAGGATCCGCCGCCAGTCGTCATAGTAGAGCGCGAGGCCGCGCGTCTCCGCCGCGTGCCTGCCGCCGCCCCAGGCCCGCGTGTAGGCGGCGTATCCGAATGCCGTATTCAACTCGCCCCAGCCATCGGTTTGAAAAGCCCCCCGGGTGGGCACTGCGCCCACAAACGTGAAGTTGGCCTTCGGCTGGTTGCAGGTGTACTCGATGCCATCGAAACTGCGGCCCACCCCTGACCACCCGAAATGCCCCAGCAGCCGCATGTTGATGCGGGTCTGCTTAATGGCCGCGAGCGTGGCGCTCTTGGGCGTCATCTCGGAACCGTCGGCGAATTCGAACCGCCCCACCCGCAGCGCGTTCGCCTTGCCGCCGAGGTTCTTGAACCGCAAAAATGCTTGCTTGGCGAACACCATTCCGCTGTTCCGGCTCCCGCCGTTGGCCGCGTAGTAGCTTGCGCCAAGCCCCATCTGTCCTTGCGCTCCCGCCGCGATAGCCGTCGAGGGCAGACCGAGCAGGAAGGGTGCCGCCAGTTCGAACTGCCAGTCTAGTGAACTCCGGCTCTGGGAAAACGAAAGCCGCAAAATATTGCCGGAGAACGCATACGAGTTATCGGCCTGCCCCTCGAACCAGTCCCAACCCTCCAAACGGCTGCGGAAACTGCCCTGCACCGTGACGTCTCCAATCTTGAGCGGCTCTGCGAACGCGCCGGCCGCGGATAGAACCAGCAGCAGCGCGATTCTCACGGAACCGGCCTCCACGGTGAGTCTTCTTGGCGCGTGAGGCCGGCGGCAATGCGCACAACGGCGCGGAACGGGAACAACGGACACTTTGTCATGCTAACCCCGATATCAGTAATTCGGGCCAGCACGTCAATCGCCAACCGCCGATCCCAGGAAAACCGCTCTCCGCCCCACCCTCAGTGAGCCAATTCACTCAGCCTTGAGGGAGGGAATTCCCACCAACCTCACCCTCTCCTACGCCGCGGCCTTTTCACAATTGATCATCCACGGAATCCCAAACCGGTCCACCAGCATGCCGAACCGCACCGCCCAGAACGTCTCCCCGATGGGCATTCGCACCGTCCCCTTTTCCGCCAGCGCATGAAAGATCCTTTCCGCCTCCGCCGCGTCCCGCACGCCGATGGTCACCGCAAAACCTCTCGGTGTGTCGTAATGATTTGGCGGCGCGTCCGAACCCATCAGCACCTGCCCGCCCACATCCAGCCGCGCGTGCATGATCTTGTCTTGCCACTCGGCCGGCATATGCCCGGCCGCCGGCGTTTCCGCGTGGGGGATCATCGCCACGATCCTGCCGCCCAGGCATTGTTCATAGAAACGGAATGCGGCTTCGCATTGCCCGTTGAAATTGAGATAGGCATTCAGTTGCATGCGTACGATCCTTTCGTAATCAACTTCCATCAGCGCCTCGGCAGCCCCGCTACATCAATCACCGGGCGGACTTCCACCGTCCCTTTGCGCGCCATCGGTATTCGTTCGGCAATGGCGATAGCCTCGTCGAGATCCGCTGCCTCCACCAGAAAATACCCCCCAAGCTGCTCCCGCGTTTCGGCGAACGGGCCGTCGGTGACCATGGTGCGCCCCTCCCGCACCCGTACGCTCGTCGCCGTGGTGCTCGGATGCAGGGGGGCGGCCGCCAGGTACTGCCCCTTCGTATCCAGTTCCTGTGCCAGTCGCGCCGAATCGACATAACACTGCGCGCGCTCCGCCTCGTCGAGAGAATGTTCCTCGTGATAGATGAGAAGCATGTATTTCATTGTCTTGCTCCAGTCAGGCTGGTTTGCCTCCAGCATAGGCTGATTATGGTTCCTACAATTCAAATCGAATGAACTCTCACCGGATCGACACTCCGGCCGGGAATTTTCTATCATCGAAAAAATGCCGCATGGATGCCCTCGCCGCCGTTGATTCGCTCTACCGGGCCGATTGGGGCCGCATCGTCGCCACGCTGATCCGCATGGTGGGTGATTTCGATGTCGCCGAGGACGCCGCCCAGGAGGCGTTTGCCGCCGCCCTCCATCAGTGGCCTGCCTCCGGCGTGCCCGAACAGCCGCGCGCCTGGATCCTCCAAACGGCGCGTCATAAAGCGATCGACCATCTCCGCCGCCAGTCGCGCGTCCAGGCGCTGTCCGATTCCACGGAGAGAGGCGCGATCCCGCCGGACTACGATCCCCGTGAAATTCCCGACGAACGGCTGCGGCTGATCTTCACCTGTTGCCACCCCGCCCTGGCTCTCGACGCCCAGGTGGCGCTCACCCTGCGCACCCTCGGCGGCCTCGAAACCGATGAGATCGCGCGCGCCTTTCTCGTGCCCACGCCAACCATGGCCCAGCGCCTGGTGCGCGCCAAACGCAAAATTCGCGACGCCCGCATCCCCTACATCGTCCCCGGCCGCAACGAGATGCCCCAACGGCTCGACGCCGTGCTCGCCGCGATCTACCTCATCTTCAACGAAGGCTATGGAGCCACTCGTGGGGAATCCCTGATTCGCGCCGGCCTGTGCGCCGAAGCCATTCGCCTGGCGCGCCTCCTGCGCGAACTGATAACCCCGCCGCCCGCGGAAGTCATCGCGCTGCTCGCGCTCATGCTCCTCCACGATTCCCGCCGCCCCGCGCGCCTCGACGCCGAAGGAAATCTCGTGCTGCTCGAAGATCAGGACCGCGCTCTCTGGAACCGCGGGCAGATTAGCGAGGCGCTGCCGCTTGTCGAGGAAGCCCTTCGTTCAGCCCCCGGTCCCTATGCGTTGCAGGCCGCCATCGCCGCCGTTCATTGCTCCGCGCCGCGAGCCGGCGATACCAACTGGAAACGCATTGTCCGCCTCTACGATAAGTTGTTCGAACTGCAGCCCTCACCCGTCATCGCTCTGAACCGCGCGGCGGCGGTGTCCATGGCCGATGGCCCCCTGCCGGCGCTGGCGCTCATCGACTCCCTCGCCGCCGGCGGCGAACTCGAAAACTATCATCTCTTCCACGCTTCGCGCGCCGGCTTGGAACGCCGCCTCGGCCGCTTCCCGGAAGCCGCTTCCAGTTACAGAAAGGCGCTCGCCCTGGTCACGAACGAAAGCGAGCGGCGCTTCCTCGAGACACGCCTGAAGGAAGTTCTCGCCGCCCCTTAAACCTCCACCGCGGTGTTTTCAAGTATCCTTACCTATGGTCACCCTTCCAGCCGCGCCGCCATCCGGATGCGGCGGTGGAAAATTTCTTGAGTGCGCCGGCTCGTGATGCATTTTGCGCCCGAATTACGCGAGTCCCTATAGGAGGAGTCATGCCGCAAGGCCCAGCCGCCAGAATCACGGATCCTGTCATCCACCCGCTTCCGCCAGTGCTGACACCCGGGCCCGGCAGCATGAATACCATCATCGGCAATCTGCTTGCCTGGCGCGGCCTTCCCGCCGCCGCCGCCGCCGGGTTGCAGGCCGCCAAGCAGGCGGCCGACATCGCGGTCCAGACAGCGGAGGCGGCAACCATGGCCGCCGCCGGCACTCCCGGAGCGCCCGCCGCCCTGGCCGCCGAGCAAACTCTCAAAGCTTCCACTCTCGCGGCCATGAGCAGCGCCATCAATTCCATGGCCGCCGGCGGCGTGGATATCCACATGTGCACCACGCCCAGTCCCACGCCTCCTCACGGACCCGGCGTGGTCATCGACGGCAGCCCCACGGTTCTCATCAACAACCTGCCCGCCTGCCGCATGGGCGATACCATCATCGAGCCGCTCGGCCCGCCCAACAAGATCGCCATGGGCTGCCTCACCGTCATCATTGGCCAGTCCGGCATGGGCTGCCCCTCCAACGTTACCCCGGGCACGCCCCTCAGCGTTCGCGCCCAGCAGATGACCGCCCCTCCCGGAACCGGAACCGGCGGAGCCGGAAAGGAAACACCCGAAGGAACCGCCTCGCCCAGCAGCTATACCAGCGGAACCGGCAGCGGGGAAACCGTCGGCGTCGGCGGGCAGTATGGCGATGTCGGCGATGGCGGAGGCTCCATCTGGCCGCCTCCCGGCCCCACGGCCGCTACCGCCGCCGCCGCCCTAATGAAAGCCGCGGAAAATGCCTCCCCGGTGATCCAGTGCGGAAAAGCCTGCCAGGCATTGAAAAGCGCCTCCACGGACTAGGGAGCGGTCATGATCGTGCTCCGCAAAGCTCAACTCGAAGCCATTCAGAAGCCCGCCATGCTGGACTTCTCCGCCCGGCTGGTTGCCTTCATTCAGGAGGAATGCCCCGGGCAGGTCGACGGCCTGCCCGCCGATGTTCTTCGCAAGCGTGTCCTGTGGGCCCAAACAGGAGCCCAGCGCCTCGGCCTCACCTGGGAAAACAGCATCACCCTGTTTGTCGCCTGCATGTTTCAACGCGGCCCCAATTTCTTCCAGCACCCATCCATCCGGCGCATTTTTCAAGACCCCTCCATCCTTCCGAATGACCGCATGCACGCCGTCATGGACAGTGTCACTCGCGAGGAATGGGCCGAAATCGAAAGCCGCCGCGACGACAGCCTCTGGGAACGGGCGCGATAATCATGGATGCCGCTCTCAGGAAGTCGCTCGACGAGGCCAAGGCAAAAGCCGCCGCCGCCAACAACGCGGCCGCGGCCGCGAAATCAGCTTCCTCGGACGCCGGTTCCAAGACCAGCGCGATCACTCCCGCCGACACGGCCGCTCTCGATGACGCCTCGAAAAAGCTCGACGAACGCGAGAAAGAGCGCGCGAAACTCGTCAAGGCAAAGGCGGACCTCGCCGCCGCCGACGCGAACCTGGCGGCGAAGCAACTCGACGCGTCGAACAAACAGGCCGCCTACAAAGTCCACCACCCGGACTACGATCCCGCCTCCCCGGATCCCGCCAAGAACAAGATTACGGCCAACAATGCCGACGCCAAGGGCAAGGCCGGCATCGAACTCAACAAGGCCAACTCCGCCCTCAAGAGTGCCACCTCTGCCCAACAAAAAGCGGCCGCGTCCGTGGGCCCGGCCCAGGCCGCCTTCGACGCGAAGAACGGCCCTTACGAAGCCGCCCTGGCCGATCCCGCCGTAAAAGCCGCCGCCGCAAAAAGTAAAGAAGCCGGAGACGCCGCGGACAAAGCGGCCGATGCCGCGGACAAGGCGCAAAAGGCTGCCGCCGAATCGAAGAAAGCCGTCGAGGACGCCGCCAGTCAGTTGCAGGCCGCCGAAAAAGCCGCCGCGGATAAACTGAACGATCTCGAGAAGGAGAAAAAAGAAGCCGGGGCGCTCGCCCAAAAGGGGAAGGACCTCGACTCCAAACTAGCGGACAAGGCAAAGGAAGCCGAGGAAGCCGCCGCTCAACTCAAGGACACGGCGAAAAAGCTCGAAGAACAGAAAAATCTGCAGCAGGAGCTTCAGGATAAAGCAAAGGAAGCCGAAGCCGCCGCCGCTGCCGCCAGAAAGAAGGCGGATGAGTTGGAGGCTCTTAAGAAAAAGCTCAAGGACGACCTCGACAAAGCCAAGGACGATCTGCTGAAAGCTAAGCTCGCCGCGAAGACCAGCCCCACGCCTCCCGGATGTCCTGAATGCGAAGCGCTCGCCAAGAGCGCCATCGAGGAGGCGGAAAAGAAAGCCGTGGAAGCCGGACAGCGGGCCGCGCTGCTCGAGGCCGCGGTCAAGCAGGCCGAATCCGAGCAGGCTGGTCTTCTCGGCAGTCTGCCCTCCCTCGGCCAGCAGCAGCAAAATGCGCTCAAGGGAGCCGCCGAGGCTGCTTCCGCCGCCGCCGCCCTGCGGGACGCCGCCGCCAAGCTCGAGGACGCCGCCGGACAGGCGCGGGACGCCGCCGCCAAACTGAAGGAAGAAAAAGCCGCCATCGCCAAGGACGTCGCCGAAGCCAATGAGAAACTGGCCGCCCTGCCCGCGAAACTCGAGGAGGCCCAAAAGGACGTCGACGAGTTGAAGGACGCGCGCCAGGAACTGGACGAGGCCGCCAAAGCGGAAAAAGAAGCCACTGACGCAGCCAAGGACGCCTTTTCCAAGGCTGCCCGCGCCTACGAAGCCGCCGATGGCGGGCACAGCATCGACCGCCACGGAGCCCAGCTCAGCGATCCGGAACTTAAGAAACGCCTCGAAGAGGGCATCGCCCCCGACGGCGTCTACAGCCCCACCGACGCCTCCACGCGATTCAAGGATGATGAAACCTGGGTCCGCACCCGCAACGCCGCTCTCAAGGACATTGTGCCGGGCGGCGATCCCTCGAAACCTCCAGCCCCCGCCCCCGGCCTCGATCCCTCCAAGGATCCGGTGAACCCCGATCCCAAAAACATCGAGTTCAAGGATGCCAAGGGAGGTCTGAAGCCCATCGACGAAGGCTTCACCGGCGTTGGCGCCGACCCCGACAAGAACATCACAAACCCGAAGACCGGAGCCGTGGCGCAGCAGGGCTGGAACTCGACCGCCCCGGTATCCGGAATCACGGCGTCCATCACCACCGCCGGCTGGGATCCCGTCAGGCAGCGCTGGACCGTCAACCAGCACATCCCGCGCGGCCGCGGATTTACCCCGCCCACCGGCGGAGCCGCCAGCGGCTACCAGCCCGGCGTCATCAACTCCACCGTGACGGTATAAAGTGGGAGAGACACGGATGCGGATCTCGAAAGCACTGCTCCATGACTACCTGAGCCACGTGACGGTCGCCTACTTCGCCAGGCGCCACACGCCGCCCGATGACATGGAGGACTACGGCCCCGCCATCGAAGACATCCGCAAGCGGGCGCTGCGCGAAGGACGCGCCGATGAATTCCGCGTCGCCCTCGACTTCATGAAAGCCCACCCCGAAATACACCCCAGGGAGTTCCTCACCCTCACCTTCCCCTACTCCAACCAGCAGCTTCATGAGCTGATGGCCTATATTCGGGACTACCTGTATCCCTTCGACGATCCCACCCCGCCCGAGGAACTCGCGGACGCCGAACTGGACTGAACCCCTACGTTTTCCCCCCGGCCAGCGGGAAGGCGCTTGCCGCGATGCCGCGTTCGTCCTGCTGGAACACCAGCAGGCTCCGCGCATCTTCGCTCTCGATCAGAAACCTCAGCACCGGGCCGAAGAAAGCCGCCGTCTCCGTCTTCGTGCAGGTCGGCAGGTACAGCCGCAGGATGCGCGGATCGTAAAAGCGGAAATACAACTCCTTGCCGTCTTCATCCTTCACAAACAGAAATTGCCGCAAATGTTGCCTCACGTCATAGAGCGGGGCGTGCGATGTGAGAAAGTACCCCCAGCTATTGCCCCAGCCCTCGCGCGTGATCTCCTCGAGCAGGCGAGACCCGGGCGGCACGCTCACCAGGTAAGGCGCGAAAAACTGCAGGTCCACCCCCGCCTTCCCCTCGAACAACGACAGGTTCTCCTGCTCCCCGCCGCTGATCAGATCCACAACCTTTCCGTCGCGGCTCCCATCGAGCAGAACATATAGCGGCTCCGGCGAGGCGTTCAGCATCTCCAGCAGTTTCCCCGCCGGATCCGTCTCCCCCTCCCCTTGGGCCTTGTCTCCCTCCGCCTCTTCCTCCGCCCCCTCGAATCGCACCTCGAGCACGGTCCCGCCAATCACGATCCGGTCGCCATGCTTCAATACCGTCCGCGTCACCCGCTTCCCGTTCACATACGTGCCCCCGCGGCTGTTCAGGTCGATCAGCGTGCACTGTTCGGCATCGCACTCCACTGAAAAATGCGCGATCGAGATAGCGTCATCCTCGGGCAGCGCGAACTGCGACCATTCGCTCGACTTGCCCACCCGGCAGACCGCCCCCGTTTCCACCTCGAATTCTTCGCCCTCCTGCGGCCCTGTCCTTACCTGGAAAATCGCTTTCATGACTCCTCTTGCGTCTTGCCGAAAAGGATACCAGAGCCGCCGCCGCTTTACCGCCCCTGGGCCAGGCGATCCGCCAGAAAGGGCGGCAGCGAGGCTTCCAGAATCCGCTTCTGCGCCCGCTCGATGTCGTAAGGCGTCCTGCGCAGCGCCAACACTTTCGCCTCGGTATCGTACAAACCGTACGCCGCTCTCCGGTCCATGTCCCGAGGCTGCCCCACCGAACCCGGGTTCAGCAGGTACAGCGTATCGGGCTCCATTTGATGGACCCTTTCATGTTCCCCATCCGCCGGCGCGGCCAACCTCCACGCCAGCCCTCTCCTCAATCCGAATCCGCCCTGAATGTGTGTGTGGCCGAAAAAACAGATATCCCCGGGAAGATACGGCAGCAATCGCGCCGCTTCCGCCTTGTCCACAACATACTCGTCCTCATCGCGCGGCGAGCCGTGCATCAGATACACCCCGTCCCACGCAAGCGGCCCCGCCGGCAACTGCTCCAGAAACGTCCGGTTCTCGCCGGTCAACTCCCCGCTCGTCCATTCCGCCGCAATCTGCGCCGGACCGCTGAACCACTCAACCACCGCGTCCCCCGTGCATGCCCGGTCGTGGTTCCCGCGAATCACCGCCATCGTGTTCGCCCTCACCCACTCCGTCACACGGTTCGGATCGCCGCCGTACCCCACTACATCGCCCAGGCAAACCACCTCGTCATACGATCCGGCCGCGTCCTCCACCACCGCCTCCAGCGCCTCGTAGTTCGAGTGCAAATCGCTCACGATCAGGATGCGCACAGCCGCACCACCGTGATCTCCGGCGTCGCCCCGATCCTCGCGGGCACCCCAACCGTCCCGATCCCCCGCGTCACGTAGATCGAGGCCCCATCCCGCTCATACCGCCCATACACATAAGGAGTGAAAAATCGAGCCACATTCGCGTACTGCTCCAGTATCTCCACCGTGATCTGTCCCCCGTGCGTGTGCCCGCTCAGCGTCAACTGGTAGCCCTGCTTTGCCGCCACCGGAAAAACATCCGGATTGTGGGACAGCAGCAGGTTGAATGCATCCCGCTCCACCAGCTTTTCCATGCCCCGTAAATATGGCGCGTGGAATCGTTGGTAGTCGACGCCCGCGATGTTCATCCTCGCGCTCCCGAACCGCAGCGCCGTCTTCTCCTGCCGCAGGAAGTTCATTCCGAGCCTCGCCCCGTACTCCTTCGTGTGCGCCTCCGCCCGCGCGAAGATCTCATGATTTCCGTTACAGCCGATTATCCCCGCGTCCGATTTCACCTTCGCCAGATGGCGCATGCACACGTCGAGCGGATCACGTCTCCCCGTAATCAGGTCGCCGGTGATCACACACAGGTGCGGCTTCGTCTCATTCGCCATCCCGATAACACGCTCCAGGTCCTTCTCCGTCAGAAAGGGGCTCATGTGGATGTCGCTCAACTGCAGAATCCGCAACCCTTCCAAATCCTTCGCCAGCCCCGGTATCGCGATATCGGCTTCCTTCACTTCGAACTTCTTGCGCTCGCCCACCCCGTATCCGATAATCACCGCCGGCGAGGCGAGCGCCGCGCCCCGCGCCATATTCAGAAATCGCCGCCTCCCACCCGAAAAGCCCGCCGGGACCCGCCTCATCAGCATCAGCATGGTGAACACCGCGAATGTGCCCAGCGCCCACAAATAGCCCATCCCGCGCAACCAGTACAGCCACTCCCCCACCGGAAGCAGACTCGCAAACCGGTTCATGCTGAAGACCATGCTGAGGGACACATAAGCCACGGACACCGCCAGACCCACCCCCAGCAACATCCGGTTGCGCCGCGAACCGGAAAATCGCGAAGTCCCGCGAATTGCCAGGTAGAACCCAACATGCATCAGCAGCGTGATCGCAACCAGCAGCATGTCCGGCACGAGCCGGTGAATCGACACCAGTAATCCCACCCCCTTAGTGTACAGGGATTCCTTTATTCTTGACAGAAAGCGAACTAAAGGCGAAAATAAACCATGCCGCTCACCGGAATCGCTCGCCTCGCCTCCCTCTCCTCCTCCCTCCTCTCCAAATCCTCTTCCTCCTACTCCCTCCTCCCCACCCGCTCCCTCCTCAATCGCTCCTCCGGCCGCATGTTCTTCGATTACACGATCAACCCTTACCGCGGCTGTGAATTCGGCTGCAAATACTGCTATGCCCGTTATACCCACGAATTCATGGAGCTCCGCCAACCCCTCGATTTCGAAACCCGGATCTTCGTCAAACAGTTTTCGGCCCCGGCCTTCCGCCGGGAACTGGCCGCCGTTCCCCTTACCGCCCACATCGCCATCGGAACCGCCACCGACCCCTACCAGCCGGCCGAGCGCCGCTACCGTCTCACCCGCTCCATCCTCGATGTCCTCTCCTCCGATCGCGGCCGCCGCATCTCGCTCACGACAAAATCGGATCTCGTCACCCGCGACGCCGATCTGCTCGCCCGCCTCGCCCGTTCCAATGTTGTGCACGTGAACTTCACCATCACCACCATGGACGCGCGCCTTGCGCGATTGATCGAACCGCGCGCGCCCCGTCCCGATCTCCGCCTCAGCGCTCTTGCCGGGCTGTCACGGCGCGGCATCGCCGCCGGAGTCCTCGTCTGCCCGCTGCTGCCGGGCATCAACGACAGCTACGAGAGCCTTTGCGAAGTCGCCGGGTGCGCCGCGCAATCTGGCGCGAAATACTTCGTAACCTCGCCGCTTTTCCTGAAACCCTGCGCCGCCCGCGTATTCCTCCCCTTCCTCGACCGCGAGTTTCCCCAACTCGTGGCACGCTACAGGCGCGTCTATGCCCGCTCCGCGTTCCTCGAAATCGAGTACCGGAAGCTTCTCGATGACCGCGCCGATTCCGCCCGCCGCAAGTTCCGCCTCGAAAAGAGCGCCTCCACCTACCGCCCCGAGGATGCGGCCCACCCCCAGCTCAGCCTGTTTGACCCCTTAACAAATCTTTGAAATTCCATCTTTCGCTTTCCTTCCTCCCCGGACTAGTCTGTTAGTAGAGACCACCGGCGTGCCCATATGTTTATCGAAGAAACGCTCGAAGACCGGCAACTGATGCTTTCCTTGAAGAACGGGAATTCCGGCTCTTTTGATATCCTCCACCAGCGGCACCGGCTGCGCGTGTTTCACCTCATCAGCCGCATTACGAACGATGCCGCCGCTGCCGAGGAGCTTTCCCAGGAGGTCTTCCTGCGCGTCTACATGGCTCGCGCGCGCTATCAGCCTTCGGCATCGTTCTCCACCTGGCTCTACCGGATCGCCTTCAACCGCTCGCTCAACTGGCTCCGTTCCCAGGGGCCGGGCAAGTCCACCCTCAGCTATGACGCGCTGCCGGCCGCCGGCTGGAGCGCCTTGAGGGATCCCGCCACGCCCGAGCATCTGCTTCTCCGCCGCGAACGGATTCAACGCGTCCGCGCCGCCCTGGCCGCCCTTTCCCCCCGCCAGCGGGAAGCCCTGCGCCTCCACAGGTTCGAGGGCCTCGACTATGCGGCCATTGCCCGCCACATGGGTTGCACCATCCCCGCCGTCAAGTCTCTTCTGTTCCGTACCTGTCTCATGCTCCAGTCCCGCCTGTCCGCGGATTCCCGCCATGAGAAGACGCTCAACGGGGACGGAAAATGACTGCCCCTCCCGAAACCCTGCTCCTCATCGATGACGACACGGAACTCTGCTCCCTGATGCGCGAATTCTTCGCCGGAATGGACATCGCCCTCGATGTCGCGCACGATGGCGAACAGGGCCTCGCCAAAGCTCTCTCCGGTAAGTACGCCATGGTCATTCTCGATGTCATGATGCCCCGGCTCGATGGTTTTGGAGTTCTCAAGGGCATCCGCGAGAAAAGCAATATCCCGGTCCTCATGCTCACCGCCCGCGCCGCGCGGCAAAGCCGTATCCAGGGCCTGAACGAAGGGGCCGACGATTACCTCGCCAAGCCTTTCGATCCCTATGAACTGCTCGCGCGTGTACGCGCCATCCTCCGCCGCAGCCAGCCTCCCTCGGCCTCTCTCGAACCCATCGAGGTCATGGGCGTCCGCATGGATCCCCGCGCCCGCACCGTAACTCGCGACGGGCAACCCGTCGATGTCACGGCCGCCGAATTCGACGTCCTCGAACTTCTCCTCCGCTCCGCCGGCAGGGTCGTCACCCGCGACGAACTGGCCAACCGCCTCTACCAGCGCGACTCCACTCCCTTTGATCGCGCCATCGACGTCCACGTCAGCCACCTGCGTAAGAAACTCGACATCCCCAGGAACTGGCTCATCACCATCCGCGGCAGCGGCTATCAGTTCTGCCTCGACCAGAACACCGGAGCGGAGTCATGAGATCCATCTTCGCCAAGATCGTGCTCTGGTTCGGAGCCATGCTCCTGTTCTCCTTCGGAGCCTTCCTCGCCACCACCATGGTGCTTTCGCGGCGCAACGCCCCCGTGGACCACTTCCTGAAGCGCATCCACGCCATGCAGCTCGACGACGCCCGCGCCGCCTATGAGTCCGGCGGCAAACAGGCCCTCGCCAGGGAACTGGCCCGCATGGATCGCTACATCCTCGGAGCCCATTACCTGCTCGACAGTTCGGGCGTGGATCTCGTCACCGGCGAGAATCGCCAGTCCATGCTTCAGGCCTCGCGCGCCCCCGGGCCCCGCCGCCCCTTCCGGTCCCGAGGCCCCATTCTCATCCGTCAAACCTCCCCCGACGGCAGGTACAACCTCATTGTCCGCGTCCCCGAAGCCGCCTTCGGGCCTCCGAATAACGCCTACTACTACTACGGGGCCATTCTCCTCATCGTCATCGTGCTCTGTTACGCCCTCGCCCTGACGCTTGTGAAACCTCTCCGCCGCCTGCGCGAAACGGTCCTCCGCTTTGGCTCCGGCGACCTCGGAGCCCGCGCGCGGCTGAACCGGCGCGATGAGTTCGGCGACCTCGCCCGCGCTTTCGACGAGATGGCGGACCGCATCGAAACTCTTCTCACCACCGAACGCCGCCTCTTTCAGGATGTCTCCCACGAACTCCGCTCGCCCCTCGCCCGCCTGCAATTCGCCGTCGAACTGGCCCGCACCAGCGGGGACCGCCAGGCCGCCATCGACCGCATCAAGCGCGAAACGGAAATCCTCTCGACCCTCGTCAACGAGCTCATCCGCATGAACCAGGCCGAGGGCGATCCCGCCGAGCGCAAGGTTGAACCCGTCGAACTGAAACAACTCCTCTCCCGCGTGCTCGACGAATGCCGCCTCGAGGCCGAAGCCAAACACTGCGACATCAAGGAGGAGATCGCCGCCCCCTGCACCGTCATGGCCGACGAAAAGCTGCTGAGCCGTGCCTTTGAAAACGTGCTCCGCAACGCCATCCGCTACTCTCCCGAACGCGAAACCATCGAGGTCGGCGTGCAGCGGAAGGACCGCTCCGCGCTCGTCACCATTCAGGACCGCGGCCCCGGCGTCCCGGAATCCATGCTCAAGGATATCTTCCGCCCCTTCTTCCGTGTTCAGTCCGATCGCGGCCGCGGCACCGGCGGCTCCGGCCTCGGCCTCGCCATTGCCGAACGCGCCATTCGCCTCCACCACGGAGCCATCCACGCCGCCAACGCGCAACCCGGGTTGCGCGTCGAAATCCGCGTCCCCACAAGCGACGCGTACCGCGCGCATGACCTTTCCTGACTTCGCCGCCCCGCTGCTCAATCAACGCGGCGCCGGTACCACTCCTCCGTCACCTCGCGCAGCGTTCGTTCCCTCCCCTGCTTCAGCCCTTCCAATATCCCCTTCCGGTCCGCCGCCGTCCGTTCCGCTCCCAGTTTGAACTTGCCCTCCAGCCGGTCGATGGCCATCTCCACCATCACCGCCCCCTTTTGCATCGCCGACCGGTAATCTTCAGGCAGCGTCTCCTCGCTCCAGCGCGAGTCGTTGGCCGCCACCAGCCGCCTCAGAAAATCCCGGAACGCCGCTGGATCCTCGACCACGCGCGGCCGTCCGCTGGCGTGGACGGTCGTAAAATTCCACGTCGGCACGGCGAGCTTGGTTTCATACCACGCCGGCGAGATGTAACCGTGCGGACCCTGAAAGATAAAGAGGCCTTCGTTCGTCCCGTCGAGCGCCTTCAGGTGGGGGTTGTTCCTCGCCAGGTGAGTCTCGATCGTTCCGTATGCTCCGCGCGAGCGGTCGAGCAGAACGGGGATGTGCGTGGCTCGCAGTCCCTCCGCCGACGTCACCAGGATGCCGAAGGAAAACTCCTCGATAAATTCGTGCATCAGCGTGATATCCTCCACCCGGTGATGCGGTGGAATGTAGATCGTATCCATAAGCCGTGATGGCTGTCTATGCTAGCATGGAAAATTATCCGGCTGTCATGATTCGTTCCTTCCGGGGCGTTGTCCCAAAAACGGCGCCCACCTGTTACATCGATCCCAGCGCCCAGGTCATCGGCGACGTCGTTCTCGGCGAACGGTCCTCCGTGTGGCCGAACGCGACCGTGCGCGGCGACGTCAACATCATTCGCGTCGGCGATGAGACCAATATTCAGGACAACAGCGTGCTCCACGCCGATACGGACGGCTTTGAACTCCACATCGGAGCCCGCGTGACCGTCGGCCATTCCGCGGTGTTGCACGGCTGCACTGTTGAAGACGAATGCCTCATCGGCATCGGAGCCATTGTGCTCAACGGCGCGAAAATCGGCAAGGGGGCGGTGATCGCCGCCGGAGCCCTCGTCCCCGAAGGCATGACCATTCCTCCCTCGAGCCTCGCCGTGGGCGTGCCCGCGAGAGTGCTCCGCCAGGTGACCGCCGCCGAAAGCGCGCGCTTTCGCGCCAATGCCGAACGCTACATCGAACTGCGCGCGCGCTACGGGGAAGAGTCATCTTGATAAAAGCCGTCAAGGGAACGCGGGACATTCTGCCCCCCGCAAGCCGGGTGTGGAATCATGTCGAGGAGGTGGCGCGCGCCGTCATGCACTCCTACCACTACGGCGAGATCCGCACGCCCATCTTTGAAGAGACTTCTCTGTTTGCCCGCGGAGTCGGAGAAGAAACCGACATCGTCAGCAAGGAGATGTACACCTTCGAGGACCGCGACGGCGCTTCCCTCACTCTCCGCCCGGAAAATACGGCCGGCGTCATCCGCTCCTTCATCGAACACCGCCTCGATCAGGTTCCCGGCCTCACGAAGGTTTACTACATCGGGCCCATGTTCCGCCGCGAGCGTCCGCAAAAAGGCCGCTACCGCCAGTTCGCGCAGATCGGAGCCGAGGCGATCGGCTCGGAATCGCCCGCCGTCGACGCCGAAGTGATCGAGATGGTCATCGAGATCCTCACCCGCTCGGGCCTCGAGGGTTTTCGCCTCCTGATCAACTCCGTCGGCTGTAAGGAATGCCGCGCCCGCTATGTGGCCGAACTCCGCCGTCAGTTGGCCGCATCCGCCGCCAATCTCTGCCAGGATTGCCGCCGCAGAGTCGAGACCAACCCGCTTCGCGTCCTCGACTGCAAGGTCCCCGAGGATCAGCCCGTCATCGACGCTCTCCCCTCCATCCTCGATTTCCTGTGCGAACCCTGCAAAACCCACTTCGCCGCTGTGCGCACGTATCTCGATGATCGTGCCATCCAATACGAGATCAGACCGCGGCTGGTCCGCGGTCTCGACTACTACATGCGCACCACCTTCGAAGTGGTTCACGGAGCCCTCGGAGCCCAAAACTCCGTTCTCGGCGGCGGCCGCTATGACGGCCTCGCCGAATCCCTCGGCTCCAAAGTGCCCGCCCCGGGCATCGGCTTCTCCATCGGAGAAGACCGCCTCGTCATGAGCGTCGAGGAGGCGCAACCGGATCGTCACAAGGATGCGGCGGATCTGTTCATCGCCCCCATGGGTGACAACGCCTTGCGCCACGCGGCCCTGCTCGCGCGCGATCTGCGCCGCAACGGAGCCCGCGTCGGCATAGCCTTCGAGGGCAAACTCAAACGCATCCTCGAACTTGCCAACAAGACCGGCGCGCGCTACGTGCTGATCGTCGGCGATAACGAAATTCAATCCGGTGCCTACACCCTCAAAAACATGGCCACCGGCGAACAGGAGAGTGTGAGCCGCGAGAGGCTCACGGAAGTCTTATATGGCGGAAACCACTGATCAACGGCAACCCGTAACTCTGGATTTTCTTGGCGATTTGAAACGCACTCATGATTGCGGCGCCCTGCGCTCGAGCGACTCGGGCAAGCGCGCCCTCGTCATGGGCTGGGTCCACCGGCGCCGTGACCTCGGCGGCGTGATCTTCATCCATCTTCGCGACCGCGAAGGCGTCACCCAGGTGGTCTTCCATGAGAATGTCGGATCCCATGTGCACGCCCGGGCCGGAATGCTCCGCCCGGAATACGTCGTGGCCATCGAAGGAACCGTCGAGAAGCGCTCCCCCGAAACCGTCAATCCGAACATCTCCACTGGAGAAATCGAACTTGTCGCGGAGAAAGTGTGGATCCTCAACGAATCGCGCGTCCCCCCATTCCCCATGGATGAGTTCGCCGGCATTGCCGAGGACGTCCGCCTCAAGTACCGCTATGTCGACCTCCGCCGCCCCCAGATGCAGAAGAACATCATTCTGCGGTCCAACGTCTCCTTCGCCGTCCGCGAGTTCCTCTGTTCCCGGGGCTTCCTCGAAATCGAAACGCCCTTCATGACGAAGTCGACGCCCGAAGGCGCGCGCGACTTTCTCGTCCCCAGCCGCCTCTCCCCGGGCAGTTTCTACGCCCTCCCCCAATCGCCCCAGATCTTCAAGCAACTGCTGATGGTCAGCGGCTACGAAAAATATTTCCAGATCGTGCGTTGCTTCCGCGACGAGGACTTGCGCGCCGACCGCCAGCCCGAGTTCACCCAAATCGACCTCGAGATGTCCTTCCCCCAAAAGGAAACCATCTTCGATGTCGTGGAAGGAATGGTGAAGCGCGTCTTCGAAGTGGCCGGCTGCAAAATCGAGGGAGCCATCCCGCGCATGACCTACGAACAGGCGATGCGCTCCTACGGCATCGACAAGCCCGATATGCGGGTCCCCCCGTTCCATTGCGTCGAGGATCTGTTTGAAGGGCAGCAACTCGCCGCCGAAGGGCTCCCCCTCGTGGCCATCCATATCCCCAACACCGGCACTCCCTCCCGCAAGGATCGCGACGAGATCAAAGCCTTCGGCCAGGAGCGCGGCCTGCGCGTCTTCGACGACGCCAAACGCCTCGAACGCGACTTCCCCGAACAGATGGCCAGGGTCCGCGAACGCGCCGCCGCCGGTGACAATGACCTCCTCATCCTCGCCGGTTGGGCCGGTGAAAAGAAGGGACAGCGCCCCGAACACACCGTACTGCTCGCGTGCGGCCAACTGCGCCTCTATTGCGCCCAGAAATACGCCGGTAAGCACAACCTGCTCGATCCCAAAGTCTTCAAGCTCCTGTGGGTGGATAACTTCCCCATGTTCGAATGGGACGAGGAAGAAGGACGCTGGATGGCCGCCCATCACCCCTTTACCTCCGTGCTCGATGAAGACCTCGACAAGTTGACCGCCGACCCCGCCCATTGCCGCGCCAAGTCCTATGACATCGTCCTGAACGGCGTCGAACTCGGCTCCGGCTCCATCCGTATCCACCGCCGCGACGTGCAGGCCAGGGTCTTTTCCTCGCTTGGGCTCTCGGACGAAGAAGCCCGCCTGAAGTTCGGCTTCCTCCTCGACGCCCTCGAATACGGAGCTCCGCCCCACGGTGGCATCGCCCTCGGCCTGGACCGCCTCGTCATGATCCTTGCTGGCGAAAAGTCGATCCGCGACGTCATCCCGTTCCCCAAGACCGCCAAGGGAACCGACTTGATGTGCGACGCCCCCTCGCCCGTCCCCGACCGCGCCCTCCGCGACCTCGGCATCCGCCTCCGCGGCTGACGCACGCGGCTGTCTCGGTCCTCGCGGAAAACGCGAAACGCCGCCCCCATTCCCTCTGTCTATTCCTTGGGTAATGGAGACTCGTTGAGATGCAATCCGTATCGGCGCTCCGTGGCCAGGTTCGTGGAACCATCCTCGAAACCGGTGATAAAGGCTACGAACAATCAAGAAAAGTCTACAACGCGATGATCGACCGCAAGCCGCGGCTGATTGTCCAGTGCGCCGACGTGGCCGACGTCATCGCCTCCGTGCGGTTCGCGCGCGAGACCGGCCTTCGAATCGCCATCCGCGGCGGCGGCCACAATGTCGCCGGGCTGGCTCTGTGCGACGATGGCCTGGTCATCGATCTCTCCCGGATGCGCGGCCTCCGTGTCGATGGCGAGCACAACACCGTCCGCGCCGGCGGCGGATGCGTTTGGGGCGACGTGGACCATGCGACGCACGCTTTCGGTCTCGCTGTTCCTTCCGGATTCATCTCCACCACCGGCGTCGCGGGACTGACGCTCGGCGGCGGCATCGGATACCTTACCAGAAAATACGGGCTCACCATCGACAACCTCCTCGAGGCGGACGTTGTGCTTGCCGATGGCTCCTTCCGCGTCGCGAACAGGAGCGAAAATGCCGATCTGTTCTGGGCCTTGCGTGGCGGCGGCGGCAACTTCGGCGTAGTCACCTCGTTTCTCTTCCGGACTCATCCCGTCCACACCGTCACCGGCGGACCCATGTTCTGGGAGCTCGATCAGGCGGGTGATCTGCTCCGGTGGTACCGCGAATTCATCCCCAACGCTCCTCTCGAAGCAAGCTGCTTCTTTGCTTTCCTTACCATTCCTCCATCCCCCCATTTTCCGGAGCGCTACCATGGCAGGAAAATGTGCGCCCTGGTCTGGTGCTGCACCGCGCCCCACGAAGCGGACTCCATCCTGAGCGCCGTCCGCGGCTTCCGCGCGCCCGCCTTCGAAATGGTCGGTCTCATGCCCTATCCGGCGCTCCAATCCATGTTCGACCCGCTCTATCCGCCCGGCCTGCAATGGTATTGGAAAGCCGACTTCCTGAAGGAAATTCCCGATGAAGCTGTCAACCGGCACCTTCTGCACGCTTCCCGCCTCCCCACTACGCTCTCGACGGTTCACATCTATCCCATAAACGGCGCGGCGCACCGCCCCGCGAACCCGGACACGGCATGGAGCTACAGGGACGCTGTCTGGGCCCAGGTGATCGCCGGCGTCGATCCCTCTCCCGCCAATCGCGAGCGAATCACCGCCTGGGCGCGCGACTACTTCGACGCCCTCCATCCCTTCTCCGCCGGCGGGGCATACGTCAACTTCCTGATGGATGAGGGCGACGAGCGCATTCGTTCCGCCTACCGTGACAACTACGGCCGCCTCGCCGCCGTCAAAGCCGCGTATGATCCCGGCAATTTCTTCAATGTGAACCAGAACGTCCATCCGCGCCACGCTCCGCGCGCTGCATCGGACCCCCACTGAGTCGCATCGAACACAATAGCCATGACAAGACACGAAGATTCCGATGCGCTCGTCTTCTTCGGTGCGAGCGGCGACCTCGCCTTCAAACAGATCTTTCCCGCCCTCTATCAGATGGTTCAGAAAGGCGGATTGAACGTCCCCATCATCGGTGTGGCCAAGTCCGGTTGGACCATCGATGACCTCCGCCGCCGCGCCCGCGAAAGCCTCGATTGGCATGGCACGGCTATCTCCGAACCCGCTTTCACCCGCCTCACGGAGCGGATGCAATACATCGATGGCGACTATCGCGAGATCGCCACCTTCGAGCGGCTGCGCACCGTGCTCAAGGACGCCAAACACCCCCTCCACTACCTCGCCATTCCTCCAAGCCTGTTCCGCGAAGTCGCCGAAGCGCTCCATCACGCCGGTTGCGCCCAGGGAGCCCGCGTCGTCCTCGAGAAACCCTTCGGACGAAACCTCGCCTCCGCCCAAAGTCTGAACCAGCTTCTCCTTCGCTATTTCCCCGAATCCTCCATCTTCCGCATCGATCACTTCCTCGGCAAGGAAGCCGTCGAAAACCTGCTCTTCTTCCGCTTCGCCAACACCTTCCTCGAACCCGTCTGGAATCGCAACTACGTCCACAGCGTGCAGATCATCATGGCCGAGTCCTTCGGCGTCCAGGGCCGCGGACGCTTATACGACGAACTCGGAGCCATCCGCGATGTCGTCCAGAACCACCTGCTCGAACTCGTCGCCTTTCTCGCCATGGAGCCCCCATCGAGAACCGAAGCCGAGCCCTTGCGCAACGAGCAGGTGAAAGTGTTCGAGGCCATTCCGCCCATCGAGCCCCGCTGCGTCGTGCGCGGCCAGTACAAGGGCTACCGCCAGGAAGACGGAGTCGACTCCGCCTCGAAAATGGAAACCTTCGCCGCCATCCGCCTCGAAGTGGATTCCTGGCGCTGGACGGGCGTTCCCTTCCTGGTTCTGGCCGGCAAATCCATGCCCGTAACGGCCACCGAAGTAATCGTCAAGCTCAAGAGATCACCGCTCTGGAAGCTTCCCGCCGGCAGCAACTACTTCCGCTTCCGCCTCGGTCCGGATTTCTCCCTCAGCCTCGGAGCCCAGGTGAAACGTCCCGGCGCGCTCATGGAACCCGCGCCCGTCGAACTCTCCGCCATGAAGCTGGACTCCACCGCCGGGATGGCCTCCTACGAGCGTCTCCTCACCGACGCCATGCGCGGCGACCCGATGCTCTTCGTGCGGCAGGACGCCGTCGAAGCCGCCTGGCGCATCGTCGAGCCCATCCTCGCCTGCGACCCGCTCTATGAATATGAGCCCGGATCATGGGGGCCCGCCGAAGCCGCCCGCCTCGCCGAGCACGCCGGAGGGTGGCGCCGCCCGCTCTCCTGAATCTCTCACGCTGTAAGTTGATAGACTTCCTTCGATGACCCGCCGCCACCTCCTCGGCGCTGCCGCCGCCGCTTTCGCCCAACCCAAAACCGCACGCCCCAACATCCTCTTCATCCTCGCCGACGACCTCGGCTACGGCGACCTCGAATGCTACGGCCAGCAACGCATCCGCTCCCCTCGCATCAGCCGCCTCGCCGCCGAAGGCATCCGCTTCACCCAGGCCTACGCCGGCAGCACCGTCTGCGCCCCTTCCCGCTGCTGTCTCATGACTGGAAAGCACACCGGCCACGCCACCATCCGCGGCAACCGCAAACCCGAACTCGGTCTCGGCCCCAATGAACTCACCGCCGCCTCTCTCCTCAGATCCGCCGGCTACCGCACCGCTCTCTTCGGCAAGTGGGGACTCGGCGGCTTCGACATGGACAGCACCCCCAACTCCCGGGGCTTCGACGAATTCTTCGGCTACCTCAACCAACTGCACGCCCACAACTCCTTCCCCGGACACATCTGGGACAACCGCACGGAAATCCTGCTCACCGGCAATTGGTTCCATCAGCGCAAGACATTCTCCAACGATCTGTTCACGGAAAAAGCCGTCCACTTCCTCGAACGCCAAACCACCAGGCAACCCTTCTTCCTCTGCCTCACCTACACCATCCCCCACGCCAACAACGAACTCGGACGCTTTCAGAAGAACGGTATCGAGTGCCCCGATCTCGGCATCTACGCCAATGAGGATTGGCCCGAAGTCGAACGCACTTTCGCCGCCGCCATCACCCGCATGGACACCGGCATCGGCCGTGTCCTCGATACCCTCACTTCCAAAGGCCTCGACGAAAACACAATCGTCTTCTTCTCGAGCGACAACGGACCCCACCACGAGGGCAACCACGACGCGAACTTCTTCCACAGCTCCGGCCCCCTCCGCGGAACCAAGCGCGATCTCTACGAAGGCGGCATCCGCGTCCCCATGATCGCCCGCTGGAAAGGCGAGATCGCTCCCGGCCGGACCAGCGCCTTCCCCTGGGCCTTCTGGGACTTCCTCCCCACCGCCGCCGAACTCGCCGGCCTGCCCACCCCTTCCGGAATCGATGGCTTTTCCGTCCTCCCCACCCTGCTCGGAAAAAAGCAGAAGCCTCACGGCCACTTCTACTGGGAATTCCACGAAGGCGGCTTCCAGCAGGCCGTCCGGAAAGGCGATTGGAAACTCGTCCGCCAGCGCCCGCGCATGAACCTCGAACTGTTCAACCTCGAACACGACCCCGGCGAAGCCCGCGACGTCGCCGCCGAGAACCCCAACATCGTCGCCGGCCTCAGCCCCCTCTTCCGTACCTCGCGCGCCGATAACAAAGACTTCCCCGTTAAGGAAAGGTGAAAAGCGTACCTCTCCCATGCACGTCATCCCCGGCTTGTTTCTGCTGCCCTCCTCCCGCCTCATCTCGCTCGAAGGCGTCGACATCGCCATCATCGCCATCTACTTCGCCGCCGTCCTCCTGATCGGCTTCTACCTCAAGGGCCAGTCCCGCACGGGCGATGATTTCTTCCTCGCCGGGCGCGAAATGACCGCCTGGATCGCCGGCCTCAGCTTCCTCTCCGCCAACCTCGGCTCCCTCGAACTGATGGGCTGGGCCGCCGCCTCCTACCAGTACGGCATCCTCGCCACCCACTGGTATTGGATCGGAGCCATCCCCGCCATGCTCTTCCTCGGCCTCGTCATGATGCCGTTCTACTACATCTCGAAAACCCACTCCGTCCCCGGCTATCTCCAACTCCGCTTCGGCGAGCCCAGCCGCGCCCTCTCCGCCGTCTCCTTCGCCTTCATGACCGTCCTCATGAGCGGCATCAATATGTACTCCATGGCCCTCGTCATGAAAGTCGTCCTGGGCTGGGATATCAACTTCAGCATCTGGGTCTCCTCCCTCACCGTCGCCGTCTACGTGGCCCTCGGCGGACTCCGCTCCGCCATCTTCAACGAAGTCCTCCAGTTCGTCCTCATCTGGCTCGGCTCCCTCCTCATCCCCATCCTCGGCCTCATCGAAGCCGGCGGCTGGCAGGGCCTCCAGCAACGCATCGCCCATAACTTCAACCAGGATTACACCCACCTCTGGCGAACCCTCGGATCCTTCTCCGCCAACCCCATGGGCATCCACTGGACCGGCATCGTCCTCGGCCTTGGCTGGGTCATCTCCTTCGGCTACTGGACCACCGATTTCCTCGTCGTCCAACGCGTCCTCGCCGCCAGAGACCTCCGCTCCGCGAAGATGGCGCCCGTCATCGGGGCCGGCTTCAAAATGCTCGTCCCCTTCATCGTCATCCTCCCCGGCCTCCTCGGCCTCGGCGTCCTCCCCATGAAACTCGTCGGCGAAGGAGCCGCCGTCGCCTCCGGCGGCCACAGCTATAACGAAGTCCTCCCGCTCATGCTCGCCCGCTACTGCGGCCCCGGCCTCCTCGGACTCGGCATCACCGCCCTCATCGCCGGATTCATGTCCGGCATGGCAGGCAACGTCAGCGCCTTCGCCACCGTCTGGACCTACGACATCTACCGCGCCTTCATGAACAGGAAAGCCACCGACGCGCACTACGTCGGCATGGGCCGCTGGTGCACCATCATCGGCGTCCTCATCTCCATCGGCACTGCCTACCTCGTTATGCAGTTCCAAAGCATCATGGATTACGTCCAGGCGCTCTTCAGCTTCTTCATCGCGCCCCTCTTCGGCACCGTGCTCCTCGGCATGCTCTGGAAGCGCGCCACCCCCGCCGGCGGTTTCTGGGGCCTCCTCGCCGGCACCCTCTCTTCCATCGGCATGTGGGCCTGGGTCAAGGCCGATCCCTCCGCCCTCCGCATCATCGCCCTCTCCCCTGACGCCCGCGACATGGCCGAAAATATGTACCGCGGCCTCTGGTCCTGGATCATCTGCGTCGCCGTCACATACGCCGTCAGCATGATGACCGCTCCGCTTCCCGAAAAAAGCCTCGCCGGACTCGTCTACGGCTGCACCGAAATCCCCTCCGAAGGAGCCATCCCTCTCCACCACCGCCCCGCCTTCTGGGCCGCCATCGTCATCGTGGTCTTCTTCGCTCTCAATCTCTACTTCTGGTAGGTTCCATGTCCCACGGCAACAAAGTCATCTCCATCTGGTTCTTCATCGGAGCGCTGCTGCTCATCTACGGAATACTCATCACCGGCGCGGGCATCCACGGACTCGCCCACCCTCCAACAACCGAAGTCGTGCTCTCGAATCTGCACGCCGCCATATGGTGGGGCGCGCTGCTGATTGTCCTCGGAGCTGTCTACCTCTATCTCTACGCGCCCTCGAGGAAAAACCGTTCCTGAATCGCATCACATCGCCGCGGTCGCCTTACTCACCTGCTCCAGGGTGAGCAGTTCCCTCACCTCGAACGAAACCCACGGAACCCAGCGTCCGGCCAGCTTGTGCACGTCCTCCCCCGACCCCTCGATGATACAGAAGCCCTTGGCCTCTCCGGCGTAGGCGCCCCACTGTGAGATCTCGCCGCTCTTCATCTGCTGGCGGACGATCTCCTGAAAGCCCAGGTGCTGAGCCTTGCGTTTCTCGAGTTCCTCGGGGATTCTCGTTCTGTCGACTTCCCAAAGCAGAAGATATTGTGCCATCTTAGACCTCCTCGTTTGGAATCTGCCGCCGCTTAGTATACACCCGCGTGCGTCACCCTGCCCGCTTCAAGGCCTCAACAATTCAATGACCATCGTCCGGTATGGTTTCGTCCCCAGATTCTCCAGAACCGGCGCGTCCTCCCCCTTCTCGTGGAAAATAGCATCCCCGCTCTTGCGCTCCCTCACCGTCTTCTCGCCCGTCTTCGAGTCCGTGCGCCGGTACTTGCAGTCGTCCATGAACACAATCACCTGGTCCGTCGGCCGGATATAACGCGCGCGCCGGGTTCCCGGCGGATACGTCACCTCCGAAACACGCACCTTCGCGTTCTCAAACTTCACCTTCTTCGGCAACTCCGCCCCGGCCACTCCAAATACCATCACCAGCGTCGCCAGCGACGAAAGCAATGCGACAAGAATCAACATTTTCATTCGAGCCTCCTCTTCACGGAATATCGTATGTTACGGCGCGCGGAGCGCGAGGCGGCGGTCCGCATGGCGAACGCTCCTCGTGAAACACGCGTCACCGTTCCCTACAGCCATCGTCGCGCAGTCACGGCCAGCAAGGCGCCCCACCGCCAGCGCCTAAAACCGGATCACCGCCCGCCCCGTCAGTCTGCCCCGCTCCAATTCCCCCATCAACTCCGGCGCGGCCTCGATCCCGTATACGGTCACCTTCGGCCGCGCTACGCCCCGCTCCGCCAGTTCAAATACTCTCTCGAGATCCGCCCGCGACCCGAGATAGCTGCCCTGTATGCGAATCCCCTTCAGCACTGTCTCCGTCACGGAGAACGTATAGGTGTCCGCCGTCAATCCCACCAGGATCAAACTGCCCCGCCGCTTGAGACACGAAAATGCCGCCGGAACCGCCGCCGCCGATGCCGTGAACACAATCGCCGCATCCGCCCCGCCATGCTCCTTCACCAGCGTCTTGCGCGCATCCTCCGCCGCCACCGCCACATCCGCTCCCAGTTGCCTTGCGAACTCCAGTTTCTCCGCGCCCACGTCCACCACCGCCGTCCGCGCGCCCGCGTGCTTCGCGTATTGCAATGCCAGATGCCCCAATCCTCCAAACCCGAAGATCGCCACCAACTGCCCCGCCCGCACACCCGCCTCACCCAGCGCCCCCATCGCTGTCCACCCCGCGCAGCACAACGGAGCCGCTTCCTCCGCCGTCAAACTCCCGGGCACGCGGATCAGGTTCCGCGCCGCCACAATTCCCGCTGTCGCCAGGACCCCCTGCCGCGTGTAACCGTGGTTCGTTTGCTTCGCGCAATACCGCTCAAACCCCGCCCGGCACGCCTCGCAGACTCCGCACCCCGCCGCGAAATAGGTGATCCCCACGCGGTCACCCACCGCCACATTGGCAACCCCGTCCCCCACTTCCTCCACCACCCCGATCCCCTCGTGCCCCAGCACCAGCGGCGTCAACGGCAGTTTATCGAGGCCCGTGATCATCACGTCCGAATGGCAGATGCCGCAAGCCTCCATCCGCACCAGCGCCTCTCCTCTCCCGGGAGCCGCCACCGGCATCTTCCTGATCTCCACCGGCCCTCGCGGGACACTCAGGCACGCGGCAATCGCTTCACGTTCCATCCTTCTAACTGTACCTTGATCGCGGCAGGGTTCCTCGGAGCGCCGCCTCATCCGCCCCAAGCTTCAAATAGGAGCCGCGCTCCGCTTCCTCGCGGCCTTGGGCGGATTGCAGGAATGCCTTCCACAAGGCGGCGAAGCGAAGCCGGGCCCGTGTGGCCGGTTTGCCCCGGCCGCCGCCGCTAACGCCCTACACAATCTGTTTAACGACGTGCCCTTCCACTTCCGTCAGCCGCTCTCGACGCCCCTGGTGCATGTAGCTCAACGCGTGCTGGTTCAACCCAAGCTGGTTCAGAATCGTCGTGTGCAGGTCGCGAAAATGCACCGGATCCTCGATCGCCCGCAACCCGATCGCGTCCGTCGCTCCCACCACCTGCCCGCCTTTGATGCCGCCGCCCGCCAGCCACATCGAAAACCCCAGATTGTGATGGTCGCGGCCCTTGCCCCCCTGTGCCTCGGGTGATCGCCCGAACTCGCCGCCCCACACCACCAGCGTCGAATCGAGCAACCCCCTCACCTTCAGGTCCTCGAGCAGCGCCGCCGCCGGTACGTCCGTCTGCGCGGCCATCCGCAGGTGGTTCTCTTCGATATCCTCGTGCGCGTCCCATTGCATGTTGCCCGGCCCGCCGCCGCTCACCACGCACACGAACCGCACCCCCTTCTCCACCAGCCTCCGCGCCAGCAGGCACCGCCGTCCATAGTCGTCCGTGGGCTCCTTCCCCACGCCGTACATCTCCCGCGTCGCCTGCGATTCCTTCGATATGTCGAAAACCTCCGGAGCCTCCGTCTGCATCTTGAACGCCAGGTCGTACGCGTTCATCCGCGCCGCGAACTCCTCCGACTCCGCCCCCGGCCCCGCCATGTTCATCTCGCGGATCAGATCCACCGTCTTCTTCCGCTCCGCCTCGTTTACCCCCTTCGGCAGATCCAGGTTCAACAGCGGCTTCTTTCCCGGCCGCAGCATCGAAGGCTGATACACCGCCGGCAGAAATCCGTTCATGTACATCGGCTGGCCCGCCTCGAGCGCACCCTTCGGATCCGGCATCACCACATAGGCCGGCAACGAATCGCTCTCCGTGCCCAGTCCATAGATAACCCATGAGCCCATCGCTGGAAATCCCGGAATGATGCGCCCCGTCATCATCTGATACTGCGCCGCCGAGTGCACCACCATGTCCCCGTGGCACGACCGGATCACCGCCATGTCGTCCACTCTCTCGCCCAGGCGCGGAAACAGGTCCGATACCTCGATCCCGCTCTGCCCGCATTTCCGGAACGTCCTCTTCGTCCCCAGCAGCCTCGCTTCCGTCGTGACGAACTGGTACTTCGCCTCGCCGAACTCCTTCGGCCGCTTCTGCCCGTTCAGCTCATTCAACAGCGGCTTCGGATCGAACGTCTCGATGTGGCTCGGTCCCCCCGCCATGAACAGAAAGACCACCGCCTTCGCCTTCGGCGTGAAATTCGGAGCCTTCGGGGCCAGCGGATTCGAGTACCCCGCGCGCAACTGCTCCTGGCTGAGCATCGCCGTGTATGCCAGCGACCCGAATCCGCAAAACGCGTCCGTCAAAAACTCCCGGCGGTTTCTTGTCCAGCGAATATGTTGAGACATGTCAGTTCACGTAAAGAAATGCGTTCAGGTTGAGCACGGCGAGCGCGAACTCGCTGAGCGGTTGCGTCTCGAGAAATTTCATCCCCGCGGCCTTCTCCTTCGCGTTGGGCAGCCTCCCCGCCGCCAGCCGGAACGCCAGTTCCACCTGCTTCGCCCGCGATGCCGCCTCCCGGTCCAGCCGTGTCGCGAATGCCTTCGCCATCTCGTTGGAAAAGTCGCCGTTCATCAGTTCCAGCGCCTGCGGAGCGTGCGTGCTCGATTCCCGCCGCGCGCAACTGATCTGCATGTCCGGCGCGTCGAACACCTCCATCATCGGCAGCCGCAGGTTGCGCTTGTGCAGCAGGTATACGCTCCGCCGGTCATGCTCGCTGGCGTCCTTTGTCACCGCCCACTGCGACGGCTTGTACAGCAGGTTCACCAGTTCCTGGTCCACCGGCACAATTACGCTCGGACCGCCCATCTTCGGATTCAGCCGTCCCGCCACCGCCAGCATCCCGTCGCGAATCTGTTCCGCGTCCAGTCGCCGCACCGGATAGTGCCACAACAGCGCGTTGTTCGCGTCCTTCTCCATCGCCGCCTTCTCGAGCGGCGAATCCGAGGACTGCCGGTACGCCTTGCTCATCACAATCAACTTGTGAATCGGCTTCATGTGCCAGCCGTTGTTCACAAACTCGTTTGCCAGCCAGTCGAGCAGTTCCGGGTGCGAGGGTCGCGTCCCCATCCGTCCGAAATCATTCGGCGTCGCCACAATCGCCCGTCCGAAATGGTATCCCCAGATCCGGTTCACCATCACGCGCGCGGTCAGCGGATTCCGCGCATCCGTGATCCACCTGGCAAGCTGCGTGCGCGGATTCACCGCGTCCAACGGCAACTCCGGACTCCCGTCCGCCAGCAGCACTCCCAGCGGCCGCGGAGCCACCTGGTCCCCACGGTTGCGGTAATCTCCTCGCGCCAGCACATAAATCGGCGTCGCCTTCGACATATCGTCGGAAACCGTGAAAATCGACGGTAGCGGCTCGGGAGCCTGATCCTCCATCTCCTCGATCTTCGCGAGCATCCGCGCCCGCTCTTCGCCCTTGATCCCCTTCAGCCTCTGCCTCAGGCTCTTCATCTCCTGGTCATAGGCTTCCTTTTTCGCGTTCCACGCCGTCTGCTGCTCCGGCGAAGCCAGACTCACGTTCTTCTCGTGCACCGCCGCGAAGTACGCCATCATCCGGTAGTAATCCTTGTGCCGGATCGGATCAAACTTATGATCGTGGCACCGCGCGCAGCCGAGCGTCACCCCTAGAAATCCCGAGCCCACGATGTTCGTCATCTCCACCAGAACTTCGTTCCGGCTCGACGCCACTTCCTGGTTGCCCGCGTTCTTCCTCAGAGGCCCCAACCTCTCCAGCCCCGACGCGATCAGATACTCCCGGTTGTTCGGATCCATCTCATCGCCCGCAAGCTGTTCCGTCAGAAACTGATTGTACGGTTTGTCCTCCTGAATCGAACGGATCACATAATCGCGGTACCGCCATGCGTCCGGACGGTGCGTGTCATACTCGAAGCCATCCGTTTCCGCGAACCGCACCACATCCAGCCAGTGCTGCGCCCACCGCTCGCCATACCGCGGACTGGCCAGCAGCCGGTCCACCACTTTCTCGTAAGCCGCGGGCGAGTTGTCACGCACGAATGCATCCACCTCTGCCGGGGAGGGAGGCAGGCCTGTCAAATCAAAGTACAGACGGCGGATCAGCGTTTCCTTGCCCGCGGGAGGCGAGAATTGCAAAGAGTCCTTGTGGAGCCGGTCGAGGAGAAAGGCATCGATCGCATTGGTGGCGCCGCTAACCGCCGGCACTGCAGGCTCCGCCCGTGGCTGAAACGCCCAGTGCCGCCGTTCGGCCGCCGTGTACTTCTCATTCCCAATCGAACTACCCGCTGTAGCGGCACACACGGCAACCGCTCCCAGAAGAAACATTCGAACGTACACCAGACCGCCTCCTCTACTCTTGCGTGTTTCCCCGATTATATATCAACCTGTTCCCTCTTACTTCCGCCGCACCCAGATCGGCGATGACCACGCCATCTGATCATCCACTTGAATCACCCGCACATAGTAGTAACTCTCACCCTTCAACCGTTGGCTGTCCCGGAAACTGAAGTCCGTCTCCTTTCGCATCGGATTCCGGGTCATTAGAAACTGGTTGCTCCGGATCAGGTCCACCTGCCTCACCGCCTGCGTCCCGATAATCTTCACCGTCAACTCAAACGGCCCTCTCACATCCACAATGTCCCCCTGCAAATACTCCTTCCCCCCGGCCTTCATCCGGTAATCCAATATGATGTTGTCCGTCGCTCCATAGGAATGCCGCGCCTTCATCGCCTCCACCAACCCCTCCCGCGTGAAGTCCGCCGCAATCGTGCAGGCATAGCTGAGATGCGTCGAAAGATGATCCGATGACGCCTGCACTCCCAGCTTGTACCCCTTCGCCCAGGCGTTCCAGACATACCCCGCCGGCCGGAATCCCCCCGGAGCCGAAGCCGCGTTCCCGGCATTCGCCGCCTTCGGCGCCCCCTCGTACTCCGCCGATACCCGGTCGCCCTGATAAATCTCCACCAGCGGCTCCACCTCCGGATCGTTGTCGCGCCAGTCCGTCCCCATGCTCGATGCCGATGTGTGCGGCACCGCGATGCCGTTGTATTTCTTCAGGTACTCATACAGCATCTTCGCCCCGGTCTTCCCCTCCCGCTCCTCCTTTGGAATCGGCAGCGTCGGATTTCCCCTCTTTGTGAACAGCACGTTCCGGTGTCCGTTCGGATACGGCAGGCTCCGCTCATAACCGTAAAAAGCCAGAAATGTCCCGCCCGTCGAAAACAGGTCCGCCGTCTGTTGCATCAGCCAGTTGATATACGGAAGGTCCGGTCCGCTGTCCCCGTTGTGATCGCTCACCATGAGAAAATCGAGCGCCGCCGCGTCCAGCGCATACCGGTAGGTCCCCACCAGCGTCCCGTCATTGTTCCCATCCATCGAGAACTCCGTGTGCCGGTGAATATCTCCCCGGTAAATGCGATAGTTCTTCCCTCCGCTCGAAATCGTGTAATCGTGAATCCGGCGCAGATCTTCCGCCTCGTTGGTATGCACCGGAAACAGCTTCAATTGCGGCTGCGTCCGCGGCCGCAATCGCAGCGACGGAGCCGCCACTCCAGGCAGCGGAATCCTTGCCGCGTACACATCCAGCCGCTGCGGCAGAAACTCCTCGAAATCCCGGTTATCCATCGGCCACGCCGCCCACAAGCCCTTCTCATTGGCCGCCAGCCCCAGCCTCATGTCATGCCTTCCCTGGCTGAACGGAACTTGTTCCGGAGTCCGCCACCCGCCCCCCTCCGCCGCCGTCAGGTAGATCTCCCATGCCCCGCGGTGCGCCGGCGTGTCTTCCGGCGTGTCCTCTATCCGCAGCCGCCGGTGCCGGAAACTCACCCACACCCTCCCCGCCGTGTCCGCCGCCAGTTCCGGCAGGTCGTTGAATCCCCGCAAGCTCTCGGGAAGCCCCTCCTCGATCGGCGTCACCGGCGTCATCCATCGGCCCCCGTCATGGACCGCCACCGCCATCCACCTCGAGTGATACAACGCCGTCCCTTGCTTCCTCGGCAGAAACCCCGTGTCCTTGCCCCAATCCATCCCGCTCTCATTCCACGCCGCCCAAAGCCGGTTCTCCTTGTCGCACGCGAGCGACACGTAAGCCTCGAACTTCAAACTGTCCGCGATTGCGGCCGCCTCCCCCCACCGCCCGTTCTCGTACTTCCGCATCTCGATGTCGTAGTTCCCCTTGTCATAACTGTCCCAACCCACGTACACCCCGCCCTTGTGGTCCGCCGCGATCGCCGGAGCCCAGTCGTTCGCCGCCGAGGTGGAAACCCGCTCCTGGGCGCTCCAACTCGCTCCGTCAAACCTCCGCGCGAAAATATCGGACTTCCCGCTCCGGAATCCCTGCCACGCCACCCACACGTTCCCATTCGCGTCGGCCGCCACCGCCGGATAAATGTCCGGCTGCGCGTCCGTGCTCAACCGCTCCGCTTCACTCCAACTTCCCCCGCTCTGCCGGCTCGCATGGATATCCCAATTCCCGTTCACCTGCGCGGCCCACACCGCCACCGCCTCCCCCTGCCGTCCCACGCCCAGCTTCACCATCGAAATATCCGCATGCCTGGCTATCTCCTGAATCGCGCCCCACCCCTTTCCATCAAAGCTCCGCGCAAGCAGCGCGTTCCCGCCATCCCGGAACGCAACCCATGCCGCCACGATCCGCCCGTCCGGAAGCGCCGCCAGGGAAGGGAAGTCGCTGTTCGTGTTCTCCGCCGAAACCCTCTCGGCTTGCGCCACTCTGTGGGCCGCCGCGTTCCCGCCCAGTACAAATACGGCCGACCCCGGCGCGATGTCCCATGGCCGCACGGCGAAACTGCCATTCACCGTCTCCACGCGCAGTTCCGTGCCCGCGTTCCCCTTCACATCGATCACTACGCCCGGCGTGTCAACATACTTCCTGGCGTCAGTCAGCCGTTCCCTCTCCCATGCCCTCAGGACAAAGTTCGGCCCCCGCCGCGTCCGCAGATTCCAACTCGTCCCCGTCACCGCATCGCCCCGCCGGGGATGCCAGTTCCGTACTCTCAGAATCTCCCCACCCCGCGCCGCCACCGAACCGTTCCACGCGCGCGCGGTTCCATCCTTCACGCCGAATTCGATCCGCACCGTGGCCGTTGAATCCTCGAATACTGAGCCCCCTGGCCCGCTCGTAACCTGTCCTTGTTGCGAAAGCAAATAGGGAATCGCGATGGCAAAACCCGTGGCGCTGGCTGCGGTCAACAAAAGCTGGCGTCGCATGGCAGGCATCCTATCACGATGGACCCCGCTTGCCTACCCTCCCGTAACAGGAGTAATACTGAAGTAAATCTGGTACGCGAGGATGCTACTACATGAGGCTGCTTTCCATCTTTTCTTCCATGCTGCAAGCCACCGCCGCCAAAACGCCCGAGGCGCCCGGCCCCGACGCCAAGGCGATTGCGCTGATTGAAAAGTCCGGCGGAAGCGTGCGCCCGCTGGCCCAAAATGATGACCGCCTGGAGGTGAGTTTCTATCTCCAGGGGCCCAGCATAAAAGACGCCGATGTCGCCCCCGTCGCCACACTCCACAAAGTCGCCATCTTACACCTCGGAAATACCGCCATCACCGGGGCCGCCTTGGCCTATGTCAAGCCTCTCACCGATCTCGAACAACTCCACCTCGAAAAGACCCGGATTACAGGCAAGGATCTGGCGAATCTGAAAGACCTCAAGAAACTCACCTACCTCAACCTTTATGGTTCCGGCGTGGACGACGCCGGACTGGAACAACTCGCCGGCCTCACCAATCTCAAACACCTCTACGTCTTCCAGACAAAGGTTACCGCCGCCGGCATCGCCAGGCTCAAACAATCCCTGCCCAATCTCGAAATCGTCAGCGGACTGTAGAAACACCCAACTCCGCGGCCCTACCGCGGCAAACCCGGCAGCTTCGCTTTCGCCGCCAGACCCGCGGGCTTGTAATCCGGCGGTATGTCGAAAGTATTCGGCGGCGGCTCCATCCCCGCGCACCGGCAGTGGCAGATCTGCTCCCCGAAACTCCCTATCGTCTTCGTCAATACCGGAAGGTGCAACTGCGAACTCGTCCACACCTCCAAAGCCGAAATCACTCCCTCCGGCTGCGGAGCCTGCGGCATGTTCGGAGCCTGCGGCAGGTTCGGCGGAGCCGGAGGCTGAAACAGGTACTTCTTCCCCTCCACCGCATGTCCTTCAATGAAGTTCTTCCCCAAGTCAATTACGTTCGACGGTGGTGCCGGCGGAGCCCCGCCCGGCATCCCCGGCGGCGTGAACTTCGGCATCTCCGGCAACTGCGGCGGCTGCGGCATCGGGATCCGCTGCACTTCCTTCTTTATATGGTCCAGGATGATCGTCTCCCGTTTCTTCGGGTCCGTGATCACCGACGTATCCCCGGAATCGACGCGCATCCGCCCTTCCGCATCCCGAAACATTTTCGATGGAAATTGTTTAGGATCCATGTTCGGCTGCGCCATCTTCAGCGTTGTTATGCACTCCGCGCACGCGGCTGGCAATTTAGTGGGAGGAATCTGTTCCACGGCACACACAGCTTACCATGCCCGCTGATGCCTCGAGTGATCCCTTGCTCCCTCCGTTTTCGCGCTAATGACAGTAATGAAAAAACGATTCCTGCTATCGCCCGCCCTGCTTCTCGCCTCCAACCTCTGGGCCGGATCCTACACCGTCACCACCGTGGCCGGAGCCGACCCCATCCGCGACGGCGGTCCGGCCGTGCGCGCCATCTTCGCCAACCTCTCCGGCCTCGCCCTCGACCCCCAAGGCAACGTCTACCTCGCCGACGCCTCCGCCCACCGCATCCGCCGCGTTCCCATCGATCTCGCCCAACCCTTCGCCGAAGTCCGCTACGCCTATAGCCCCATCTCCACCTTCGCCGGCGTGGGAGCCCCTTACTTCAGCGGCGACGGCGGTCCCTCCGACGGGGCTCATCTCTCCTCGCCGGGCTTCCTCGCCTTCGATTCCCAGGGCAATCTCTACCTCGCCGACCGCGGCAACTTCCGTATCCGTAGAATCACTCCCGAAGGAATCATCACCACTATTGCGGGCACGGGCGATCGTGGCGAGGGTGGCGACGGCGTCCCCGCCCTCGACTCTCCTCTCGGCCTCCTCTCCGGCATCGCCGTCAGCCCCTCGGGCGAGGTCTTCTTTTGCGAGGCGAACCCATCGGGCGATGCCCGCCTCCGCCGTATCTCCCCCGGCGGGACTGTCACCACTCTGGCCGGTGGCTTCCTGTCCCCCGGCGGACTCGCCCTCGACTCCTCCGGCAGCCTCTTCCTGGCCGATACCGGCCATCACTCGATTCGCAGGCTCTCCCCGGACGGCGAACTCACCACCATCGCCGGAACCGGCGCGCCCGGATTCTCCGGCGACTTCGGCCCCGCCATCGAAGCTCAGCTTGCCTTCCCACGCGATGTCGCTCTTGACGCCCAAGGCAACCTCTACATCGCCGACACCGCCAACCGTCGCATCCGCCGCCTCACCACCGGCGGAACCATTGAGACCCTCTTCCCCCAACTCGGCCCTCCCCAGGCCATCGCCGTCGATCCCTCCGGTAACGTCTTCATCGCCTACCCGCAACAGATGAATATCTGGGCCCCCGGCTACACCTCCATCGGCGCGCCTGTCGCCGGTGACCAGGTCCGCCGCACCCGCCCCGGCGTCCCCGCAACGGAATTTCTCCTCCTCGATCCCTCCTCCGTGGCCGCTGACTCCACCGGCAGCCTCTACATCACCCAGCCCAACGCCAACCAGGTCCAAACCGTTCACCCCGATGGCATCCTCGATACCCTCCCGCTCAGCGGCCTGAATCGACCCACCGCCGTCACCGTCGATTCCAGGGACCGCGTCTTCCTCGCCGACACCCTGAACAACCGCATCCTCGAGATTCCCTCCCAAGGTCCTTCCCGCGTCATCGCCGAAGAGATCCTCCCCCGCTGGCTCTCCGCCGGACCCGCCGGAACCGTCTTCTTCACCACCCCTGACGAAGTCCGCGCCATCACTCCACCCGGAATCTCCTCCCCCCTTGCCTCTCTCACCAACCCGGCCACCCTCGCCGCCGCTCCCGATGGTCCCGTCTTCACCGTCGAAAACGGCCAGCTCATCCAAATCCTGCCTGATGGAACCGTCACCCCCATTGAAACTCCGTTTCCTGTCAACGGCGTCGCCGTCGACCCTCGAGGATGCCTCGTCCTCACCACCCTCGGAGCCGTCTACCTCCTCCACTCCACCGG
>JABAQT010000036.1:67681-76844 GCA_019187195.1 Bryobacteraceae bacterium | reverse complement strand
TCCCTACGCTGCCATTTAGCCAGATAAAGCTCTCCGGCTTCCGCCTCTGATTCCGTTTCAGACAAACGCTTCCACTCGGCGAAACGGCGTTCCCGGAGCTTGTCAAGCAGCCGGAATTCGCGCGATGCTTCGAGTAGCGTCCGCCGTTGTGCCGCAATGGCCGCCTCCAGGCGCGCCGCTTCGCCTTCGAGTTCGATCTGCCGCCGGTCCACCCACTGGCGATAGGTTTCAAGCGCGGCGAGATCCGCCGAGTTGATGGAGGGGGCGGAAAGCACGAGTTCGCGGGAGTCGCCCCAGTCTTGCCGCAGCGCGGCCATTGCCGAGAGCAGTTCCTGCCGGCGCGCCTCGAGTCCGGCAAGGTGAGCTTGTTCCCGCTCCATCCTTCCGCGCCGCCACTCGAGAGCCGTCCGCAGTGGAAAGTGAAACCGTTTCATATGGTCAGCGCACTGGCCAGTTTCTCGAGCCGGGCGAGCGTCTCCTCACGGGTGCTCTTGACGTGCGAATCCTGTTTGAGAAAGTCCTCCAACTCCTGCCGTGCGCGGATTGCGGCGTCGAGTTTGGCGTTTGAGCCGGCGGTGTAGGCGCCGAGTAGAATGAGATCCTGAGCCCTCTGGTAGGCCGCCATCGCTTCTCGCACCTTTTGAAACCATACCTTCTGACCCGGCGCCGCCACCTGGGAGGCGAGCCGGCTGACCGACTGCAGAATATCAATGGCGGGATAATGCCCGGCCGCGCCCAGTTCGCGCGAGAGGATGATGTGCCCGTCGAGAATGGCCCGCACGGCGTCGCAAACCGGTTCGTTAAAGTCGTCTCCCTCCACCAGCACCGTGAAGAAGCCGGTGATGGAGCCTTTCGCGAACCGGCCCGCGCGTTCAAAGATTTTCGGGAGGATGTTGAAAACCGACGGAGTGTATCCCTTTTGGCTCGGAGGCTCCCCGGCGGCGAGGCCGATCTCGCGCTGAGCCATGGCTAGCCGCGTTACGGAGTCCATCACCAGAAGCACATCGGCGCCCTGGTCGCGAAAATACTCCGAGATGGCGAGGGCGAGAAAGCAGGCCCGCACCCGGAGCGGGGCCGGGCGGTCGCTGGTCGCCACCACAACCACCGAGCGCGCAAGTCCCTCCGGCCCCAGTTCCTGCTCGATGAATCCGCGCACCTCACGATTGCGCTCGCCGATCAGCGCGATGACGGAGACGTCGGCGAAGTTATTGCGGGACATCGAGCCGAGTAGCGTGCTCTTGCCCACGCCGCTGCCGCCGAACAGGCCGATCCGCTGCCCCTTGCCGCAGGGTAGGAGACTGTCGATGGCGCGAATGCCCGTCACCAGCGGATCGCGGATGGGTTCCCGCTCGAGGGGCCCCGGCGGAACTGTGTACAGGCCGTAGCTTGCCTCCGCGGTCACCGGCCCCTTGCCATCGAGCGGTTTCCCGAACCCGTCGAGGACGCGGCCAAGCAGCGCCTTTCCCACCGCGGCCTTCGCCTCCTCGCCGCGGGCCACGATCTTGTCCCCCAACCGCAGGCCGTCGATCTCCTCGAGCGGCATCGAAAGCACCTTTCCATTGCGGAATCCGATGACCTGAACGCGGATGGTCCCTCCGGTGGACGTTTGGATTTCGCAGAAATCGCCAATCGCCGCCGCTGGACCGCTGGACTCGACCAGAAGGCCGGCGAGAGCGGTCACCTCGCCTTGCCGGCGTATGGCTGGAACCCGCTCGACAATGTCGAAATAGGGCGCGAGACTAACGGATCTCATGATCGGTGGGAACCTCACTTTTCCATCGGACGCCGCAACATGTCCGCAAAGCCGCGTTCGATCTCCTCGAGTTGAGTGTCCATTGATGCGTCGAGTTGGCCGCGTTGTGTTTCAAACACCACCGCCCCGCGCTCGAGCCCCGGATCGGCCCCAACCTCGATACGGTGCGGGCTGCCGATGCGCTCGAGATATGCGCTAACCAGCGCCGCATCCTCGGGCCTCACCCTGACACGGTGAGTCTCCCGCAGATCCACGCGCTCGACAGCCGCCTTGACAAGGCCCAGCAGCGCCTCGCCGTCGACCGTGAGTTCACGGCGCAGGATGCGGCGGGCCATGGCGAGGCTCAGTTTGACGGCGTCCTCCTCGCATTCCCTCCTCATGCGCGAACGCATCCCCGCCATCTCGGCGACGCTCCTCGATGCGTTTTCGATCGCATCGCGCCACTTTGCCGCCGCGGCTTCTTCGCCTTCCTTAAAGCCCGCCTGCCTTGCCTTCTGCTCGCGCGCCGGCGCCTGCTGCTCGAGATCCCGAAGGCGGGCCTCGAGGGTCCGGTACTCTTCCCAACTGGGGCCGGTGGGCGCGGGCTTGGCGGGGGGCTCGGGGTCTCGCGGCGGCTCTCCGGAAGTGGGAAGGGTGTCGTTCTCCGGAGCGCGGGGAGGCGATCCGGCCGGCGGCCAGGTCATTGGGACGGCGGCGGCAAGCTGGCCGGGCGGAAGAATCCTAGACGACATACTGGTCGCCGCCGCCGCCTTTCATGTTGATGGCGCCCTCGTTCTCCAGTTGCCGCACGACGGCGATAATCTGTTGCTGGGCGGCCTCCACTTCCTTGATCTTGATGGGACCGAGGGAGTCCATGTCTTCTTTCAGCATCTCGGCGCCGCGAGAGCTCATACTCTGCAGGAAGTGGCTTTTCAGTTGCTCGCTCGTGCCCTTGAGCGCTATGGTCAGCAGCTTGCGATCGATTCTGCCCAGCACCTCCTTGATCGCGTTCTGATCGAGCGTAAGAAGATCCTCGAAAACGAACATTAGCTGGCGGATGGTCTCCGTCAGGTTGGGGTCTTCATTCTCGATCGCCTCGAGAATGTCCTTGCTGGTTCCCATGTCCAGCCGGTTGAAGATCTCCGCCACGGCGCGCACGCCGCCATAGGATTCGCGGCTCAGCTCTCCGAGCGCCTTCAGCTTCTGCCCGATGATCGAGGCGATCCGGGAGATGATTTCCGGTGAAATCTGATCGAGATTTGCCATCCGCAGCGCGACGTCCGCCCGGATCTCCACAGGCAGGGATTGGAGAAGCGCGGCCGCCTGCGAAGGATTCAGGTGAGAGAGAACGAGGGCCACGGTTTGCGGATGCTCGCTGTGAATAAACTTCGCCAGTTGCTGCGGGTCCGCCTTTTGCAGCGCGTCGAAGCTCGCCCCCTCCGTTCCCATGGCCTTCAGCAGGCGGTCCAGCAGCTTTCTGGCGTGTTCCGGTCCGTAGGCATTGATCAGCACTTTGCGCGCATATTCGATGCCGCCCTTGTGGACGTAATCGTTGGCGAGCGACATTTGATAGAACTCCTCGAGGATCGCCTCGGCTTCGTCGCTCGTGACGGTGCCGATCTTGGCCACCTCGCGGCTGATCTTGTGCACTTCGTCTTCCTCGAGTTCCTTGAAAATGGCCGCCGAAACGTGGTCCCCAAGGATTACGGAGAGCACCGCCGCCTTCCGGGGGCCCGAGTAGCGCGGTTCCGATGGACTGAGACGATCTACCGCCATGTCAGAAGCGGCCCTCCCTTTCCTGCAGCCAGGTGCGAATCAGTTGCGCGATCATGGCCGGATCGCGTTTTGCCTGCTCGGCGATATGTTTCACCAGAACCTCGGATTTCTTGGTCGTGAGATTGGGCGCCTGGAGAGAGTTGAGCATCTCCATTTCCGCTTTGAGCCGGGCGGATTCGTGATCGGCGAGCCGCTTTTCTATCTGTTGCTCGAGCGAGTCCCCGGAACGTGGTTCCCCCTCAGTCGTGACAGGCAGATTCGATCCCTCCCCAGGTGGATGATCCCCTCCGGTGAGTTGGCCGGCGCCGGGTTCAGCCGTCGCTTTGACAGCGGCTCTCCGCCGCCTGGAGAGGAGAAAATACCCTCCGCCAAGCAGAAGCAACAGAACACCGCCCGCCGCTCCATATAGAATCAGGGGGTTCACCTTGATGTTCTTTTCGGCCAGCCAGCGCTCGATCCAGGATGCCCCTTCTCTCTTCCGGGCCGCGGCCGGCGCCTCGGGGTCCGGCGGCGGGGAAACGCGCAGAGTGCTTTCAAAAGGAAGTGTCTGAACCACGATTTGATCGCCCCTCTCCTGGTTGAAGCCGATGGCTCCGGCCACGAGGTCGCGAACTTTCCTGAGAGTCTCCTCGCTTGGAGGTTCGAGAATCCGCTTCGCCTTCTTGCCCGTTCCCTCCCAGCGCACGTTCTGATCAACCAGGGTGGAGACGGAGAGCCGTCGAATGACTCCCTGCGGGAGGCGGGTCTTCCGTACGACCCGGCTCGATTGATAGGTGACGTTCTCGGTGCGCCGCGTCATCTGGGAACTGCTCGAACCGGGTCGCGATGTGGGGCGGGGAAGGCTCGAGGCCACGCCGGGAGCGCCGCTCGGCACAATGGGCGCGCTTGTTTCCTCCGAGCGCTGCTGGTTGACCATCACGCTGCGATTCGGATCCCAGGTCTCTTCGCTTTGTTCGCCGCTCGAGAAATCGACGTCGACGGAGATGCCCGCATGAAAATGACCGGCGCCGAGAATGGGAGCGAGCGTCGCATTGATCTTGGCCAGCATGTCGCGCTCGATCTTCTGGCGGTATTCGATAGGCCCGTCCACGTCGCCCGTGTCGGGATTCTTCGGCGGCGAATTGAGCAGGTTGCCTTGCATATCCACCACCGTTACCCCTTCGGGCGAGAGGCCTTCGACGGCATTGGCCACCAGATGCTCGATGGCGCTCACATTGCGCGGCGAGAGGCGGGCGCCGGGTTTGAGCTTGAGGAGGATGCTCGCCTTGGCGGGCTGGCGCGATTCCGTGAAGACACTGTCCTTGAGGAAGGTGATGTGAACCCGGGCCTGTTCGACCTCGGTCAGAGCCATCACGGTCCGCTCGAGTTCGCCTTCAAGCGCCCGCCCGAAGTTTACCTTTTCGGAGAAATCCGTTGCCCCGAAATTGGTCTTGTCGAAAATCTCGAAGCCAATGCGGCCGGACTTAGGGAGTCCGGCGCTTGCGACCAGGAGCCGGGAGTCGGCGACCCGGGCGGAGCGGACAAGCACGGCCGATCCGCCCTCCGAGAGACGGTAGTCGACGTTTGCCTCCTTCAACTTGGCCACGACCTGGCCGGCATCTTCCGCAGTCAGACCCGTAAAGAGAGGTCGATAGTCCCTTTCGCGGTTCTGGTGCAGGAGGAAGGCCAGCCCTCCTGCCACCGCGAGTCCGGCCACCGCGATGAGGATCTGCTGTTTCCGTGAAAGGCTGTTTATGAGCCGTTTGATCTGTTCCAACATGCCGGGTCCATGCTCCGCCTACGCCTGGGGCAGGGCTCACATCTGCATCCGCATGATCTCCTGGTAGGCCGATACGACTTTATTCCTTACCTGAAGGAAGTACTCGAAGGAGAGTTCGGCGCGCTGCGCCGCGAGTACCACGTCATGCACCTCCTGATCCTCACCGCGCATCAGGCTGGCGGCCTTCGCCTGACTGTCCTGTTGAAACTGCTCCACCCGCGCGATGGCTTGTTCAAAGAGCTTGGAGAAGCTGCCTCCCGCCGAGGGGGTCCTGCCGAGGGAGACCTCATCGATGATCGCCTCCGGGGCCCGGATGCCGCTGATCGGATTGCTCATCGCTGCATCACCTCATCAGGTCGAACGACCGCTGAATCATATCCTTGACCGCGGACATGGCGGAGACATTAGCCTGGTAGCCGCGCGCGGCGCTCATCAGGTCGGCCATGTCCTCGGCCGGGTTGATCCGCGGGTAGGCCACATAGCCATCAGGGCGTGCATCCGGGTGTCCCGGCTGATAGCGCAACTCGGGTTCGCGTTCATCGACGGTGATGCCCGAAACAGCCACCCCCACGGAAGGCGCCGCGAGACTATCCTCGAAGACAGCCGAAAAGGGCGAGCCCTGTGTCTGGCTCTCGAAGATCGCGTCCCGGCGGCGGTAGGGGCCGCCTTCGGCGGTGCGCGTGGTTTCCGCGTTGGCGAGGTTCTCCACCAGCAATTCGGCGCGCGTGCGCTGGGCCGCCATGCCGGAGGCGCTTACGCTCAACAGATTGAAGAGGCTCATCCTCCTTTGCCCTCCTGAATCGCCTCCCTTACCATCTTCAGTTGGCCGCGAGCGAGAAGGGAGGCCATCTGAAACCGCATCCCGTTCTCGGAGAGAAGGCGGGTCTCGCGGTCGAGGCTGACATTGTTTCCGTCGTTCTTGGCCGGAAGATCGGGCTCGATGACAGCGGGTTTATCCGGCGAGCCGGTCCGGCTCATGAATTCGAAGTGAAAATCGATGTCCCGGGTCTTGTAGCCGGGAGTGTCGATGTTGGCGAGGTTCGAGGCCACCAGTTTCTGTCTGGCGCTCAGCAGATCCATGTAGGTTTGAAGCTTATCGGCAACACGTTCGAGCATGTTGACCGTTCTAAGGCATTTTCGTTGCCAGCGGGCCCGCGCGCTGCAAAAGCACGCTGTCTTCCAAGGGAAACCCGATCAGAATGTGCCGCTTCGGCAAGAAATTACCGGCCGGGCATCAAAGGGAGGGATCGTAGAGGGACGCATAGGCCGTTCGCATCTGGTGTGCCGTTTCGAGAGCCGTACCAATCTGGATCAGCGGACCCTGGCCTATTCCGGGACAGTACTTTCCTGTCCGGTTCCATTCATCGCGATCCTCGACCAGTTCCGGCCAGAAGGGAAAGAGGCGGCACTGCGCCGGCTTGACGGGGTGGATGGCGCAGCCTCCGGGAACGAGGAAGTGGCACTGGGCGCCGCGCGGCTTGCGAAGGCGCAAACGGCGGCGCGTGCGATAGACGTAGCGCTTCTCGAAGGCTTCGGGCGTGAGGGAAAGAAAGGCGGCGGCGTTGCGGAGATCCTGCTCGGTAAGGTACACCCATCCCTTTTGTTCGCAACAGTTCGTGCAGCCGCGAACACAGGTGAAGCGCAGGCCTTCCGCCTTGGTCATCGTTCCGTCTTCCATGAGACCCGCCGGACTATAAGCCGGTTTTCGTACCCTCCGTAGCGGAAGGCGGCAGCCATTCATCTGGGCCGGATATTACTACCCGGCTCAAGCGACCTACCCGGAAGTCGAACGGAGCGGGCCGCTCCTCCTCCCCTATTTGGTCTTGCTCCGCGTGGGGCTTGCCCTGCCGGCGGCATTACTGCCGCCGCGGTGCGCTCTTACCGCACCATTTCACCCTTACCCGGCCCCGTTTCCAGGGCGCGGGCGGTATATTTTCTGTGGCGCTTTCCGTGAAATCCGCTTTGAGCGAATCCCCCCGGCCGTTAGCCGGCACGCCGCCCTATGGAGACCGGACTTTCCTCGTGCCCGGCCCGCGGTGAGGCGGATGGAACACGCGGCTGCCCGTCCGGCGAATCTCACCCCAGCTTCGCACGGTGAACAGGCAAAGACAAGGTACGGCCATCCAATGGGCTTACTGGACGCCTCCTTCCGTGACGGTCAGGGCGAGTTCGGCGTGATCGCTGCCCGCCGCATTCGAAGCGGAAAGCACCACAGGATAGACGCCGGCGCGGAGCGCGGAGCCGCTGATGACTCCGCTCCGGGCGTGTAATTTCAGTCCTTCGGGCAAACCATCGGCCTGAAAAGCCGCGCCCGGACGATCGGCCTGGATGCGGAAGCGGAACGGACGGCCGGCCGCGGCCGAGGCTTGCGCTCCGGAGGTGATCAGTGGATAGGCGGCGCCTTTCGAGCGGAGAAAAGCGATCAAACGCTGCCGCGCGTTCTCGCGCAGGTCCACCCAAAAAAGACTGATATCGAACACATGGTAGTTCGCTCCTCCAAAAACGCCGCCGTCATCGAACAGTTCCGGAGAGAGGGGAGGGGAGACGAAAACGTAACGCCCGTCGTCCCGGGCGGCAACCAGGCCCGGCAGCGGTCGCGAGAAATGAGTAGCCGGTCTTCCAAACGGCGCCGCGCCCCGGTGCCGGGCGGCCGGAGTCCGGCTCTCGCGCTTGCTCCAACTGACCGGGTTAATGCTGAACTGAGGCTGGCCGGATGGCGGCCTGCTCCACCGCCCGCTCCGCGGATCCCAATAAACGTTGCCTTTTTCCCAATCCTCGAGCCGGGAATAACCCTCCCCGAACACACCCCAGATCGCCGCGCAGCCCGTCTGCGCGGGCCGCACGCAGGCCGCAACGCGCACCGGGCCGGCGTCAGCCATCGAAGATGGCACCGGCCCGCCCGGCAGATAGGCCGCAACCAGAAGCCGTTCGACGGGTGTATTGCGGATGCGCTCGATCAGCAGGCGCAGTCCGAGATTGGCGCCCTGGCTGTGTCCGGCGAGAAAGAACGGCCGGCCCCGGTTGTAATGCTCCAGGTAGTAAGCAAACGCCCGCCGCACATCGGCATAGGCGCGGTTCATCGGTTCCTGCAGTTCCGTATCTCCAAGATCGAACACGCGCAGCGAGGCCTGTGAGTAGCGCGGCGCGAAAACGCGCGCCACGGCGTTAAAAGCCGTGGCTTGCGCCATCAGGATCACGCTCCCCGTTTTCCGCGCATCGGGATCGCCGATCGGCGCGTTGAGCACATCCGAGCGGACAGCGGTTGTGGGGTGGATGTAGAAGACATCCGCCCGCGCCAGGCTCTGGAGGTTCGAAAAGCCGCCGCCTCGTGGCGTGGCATCGGCCGGCGAGGGCTGGCCGGGCAGAGCCATCCAGGCATCCGGACGGGAGTAGTCGACGGCGGGCGCTTCGTCGGCGAGCGCCGCGAGTGGGAATATTGCCAGGATCAGACGGCTCGTAAGGCGGCTTCCACGCCGTGCCATATCAAACATATCGGCAGTTTACAATTATTTCCCGCCCAAAAATAGACCAATTCCGTATCGCGGCCGTGATAAGATCCGGAACAAGATGAATAACGATGCCGAAAAACTGCAATTTACGGAGTCAGGGATGAGCGGCCTCGAACGGGGCCGGACGCGAGTGGCGGGATTCGCCGACGCGGAGATGGACTTTCAATTGATCCGGCAGATGGGCGCGGCGCGCTATGGCGGCGCGTCGGTCGGCGAGTGCCTCGCATTGGCGAGGCGCATCGAGAGCGGAGTTCCCTCAAGTTGGGTGGAGCAGTTCGCCGCCGCCGCCGCGCGCCAGGAATCCGATGCGCGAAGCCGCGCCGGGCGTGGCCACCTGGTCAGCGCCCGCGACCAGTACCTGGTCGCCTGCAATAGCTATCGCGCCGC
>JABAQT010000036.1:38216-67581 GCA_019187195.1 Bryobacteraceae bacterium | reverse complement strand
TCCTTCGTGGGCTTCGATCCGGCGGAGTTGCCGGACAGCGAAGATTTTCAAGCGGCCGATATCGACAGCCTGCCGGATGATGTGGCCCCGCCGCAAACTCGCGAGATGATGCGCAACCTGATTCTTCGTTTCGGTTCGAGCAGTTTCAAGCAGACCTACCTGCGGTTAAGGGAGTTCCGCGTGAGCGATGGGGACCTGGCGAATATCCGCTGTCCGGCGCTGGGTCTGGCTGGAGACGGCGAAGGCAGGGAGCCTGTCAGGCAGTTCGACCATTTCAGGCGGAAAGTGGCAGGCGCGGCGGGTTACCTGTTTAGCGCCGCGGAGGGGGCCGATGGGCACTGCCAATCGGGCAATCTGGCCTACTCGGCGGCGGTGTCGCTTGACTGGCTGGACGAGGCATTTGCCTGAACCGCGACGGAGCTCAGGTGACGGGGCCCGGGTTGAACGGGGCGAGGGCATTGTGGAGTCCCCAGTGGTCGGCCCAGGTCTTTTTGCGGCCGCTGGCGACGTCGAGCAGAAAATGGAACAGCTCCCAGCCCACGTCCGCGATCGAAGCCTCTCCGGTGGCGATGCGGCCGGCATCGATGTCGATGAGGTCGAACCAGCGCTCGGCAAGCGCGGTGCGAGAGGAGACCTTGACCACCGGCGCCAGCGCCAGGCCGTAGGGAGATCCTTCTCCGGTGGTGAAGACGTGCAGGTTCATGGAGGCGAGCTGCTGGGTGCCGCAGATGAAGTCGCTTGCCGGGGTGGCGGCGAAGACGAGGCCTTTTGATTTCACCTGCTCGCCGTGGGAGGCGACGGCCATGAGGGCGGAAGTGCCCGCCTTGGCGATGGAGCCGAGCGCTTTTTCGACGACATTGGCCAAACCGCCGCGCTTGTTGCCGGGAGTCGGATTGGCGCTGCGGTCGGCTTCGCCGCGGGCGAGGTATTCGTCATACCAGCGCATTTCGCGGATGAGGGCGCGCGCGACGTCCGCGTTTACGGCCCGGGGCGTCAGCAGGTGGACCGCGTCCCGCACCTCGGTGACCTCGGAGAACAGGACGGTGGCTCCGGCGCGGACGAGGAGATCGGCCGCGAAGCCGACCGCGGGGTTGCAGGTGACGCCCGAAAAGGCATCGCTCCCGCCGCACTGCAATCCCACGATCAAGGCGGAGGCGGGGCAGGGAACTCGGCGGCGCCGGTTCAACTCGTCCAAACGCTTTTCGGCCACGCGGAGGATGGCGGAAACGATGGCGCCGAAGCCTCGGAGGTCTTCGTCCTGGAGCCGGACGACGTAGGGATCGGCTTCGAGCACGGGCAGTTCGGCGGCTCCGGCGGGGATGAGGCGCTGGTTGGGAAAGAGCCTCGAGGGCTGCAATTTTTCGCAGCCGAGGCTGACGATGAGGGGAGCGGCTCCGAAGTTGGCGTGGCGGCTGATGTGGCGCAAGGTGCGGATGGGCACGGCGGCTCCGGGCGCGTCGATGGCGACGCCGCAGCCGTAGGTATGGGTGATGGCCACGGCGTCATCGACATTGGGGAACCGCGGCAGCAGTTCCTGGCGGATGCGGCGGACGGCATACTCGACGGTGGGGGCGACGCATTGGACGGTGGTGGTGATGCCGAGAATGTTCTTCGTACCGACGCTGCCGCCGGGGTTGCGGTAGCCGTCAAAGGTGTAGCCCTCAAGCGGAGGCAGCGGAGCGGGGACGGCGGTGGCGAGGGGCAACTCATCGAGGGGTGGCGGGGAGGGGAGGAGCAGCATGTCTTCCCGGATCCATTCGCCCGGGAGCAGGTCGCGCGTGGCATGGCCGATGACTTCGCCGTAGCGGATGACGGGGGCTCCGGCGTCGAGGCGCCCGAGAGCGACCTTGTGCGATTGGGGAATCCGCTCGCGAAGGGTCAGTCCGCCGGCGAAGACGGCTCCGGCGGGGAGGCCTTCCGGGTTGACGATGATGCCCACGTTGTCGCGGGGGTGGATTTGTACGTAAAGAGGTTCCATTCAACGAGAGTTCTTGAAACAGTAGAGCCAGACGCCGCCTCGGCCGGCGGGGCGCGGCCACGGATTATCGAACGATGGCGAACTTCTGCACGCGCCAGTTCCTGATTTCGGCCACATAGATGGACCCCGTGGAATCGACGGCGAGGTGATGGGCGAAGTCGAACTTTCCGGGCGCTTTGCCGAAGCCGCCGAGGACGCCCCGCACCTGCCCGTCGAGGGTGACTTTGATGACGCGGTTATTGACGCCGTCGCACATGTAGATCATGTCTTCGCGAGGGGTGTAATAAAGACCCCAGGGGCTGCCGAGGTCCGTCCATTTGGCGAGGAACTTTCCATCAGCGTCGAAGATCTGCACGCGGGAGTTGTTGCGGTCGGCGGCATAGATGCGGCCGCGGCTATCGATGGTGACATCGTGAGCGATGTCGAACTCGCCGTCGCCGGCGCCCTTCTTCCCCCAGTGTTGTACATAGGTCCCGTCCTTGTGGTAGCGGACGATGCGGGAGTTGACGTAGCCATCGGAGACGTAGAAATCTCCATTCGGGTGGAAGGCGAGCGAGGTGGGGCGGTTGTAGGCATACTGGCTGCCGTTGTTTCCGGGGGTTCCTCCGGCGTTGGCGAAGACCATGAGGACGCGGCCCTGGGGAGAGCACTTGATGACGGCGTTGCCGGCCACATCCACCAGCCAGACGTTGCCGCCGGGATCGACGCGGATGCCGTGCGAGGACTTGACGGGCACGTCTTTCCAGGCCTGGAGCATCTTTCCGTTCCTGTCGAATTGGATGACGGGATGCGGACCGCGATTGAAGACCCAGACGTTATCGTTGCGGTCCACGTCGACGCCGGAGACCTCGCCGAAGTTCCAGCCGGCGGGCAGTTGCGGCCAGCCTTCGACCAGGCCGTGGGGAAGGGGAGGGCCTGATTGCAGTTGACCGCAGGCGGGCAGGGAGGCCATGAACAAGGCAAAAGCCGATGCAACGCGCATGAGGCAGAGCGTACGGGAAAGGATGGGGAAAGTCAATACTGCCAGAGGCACCATCAGATCCCCAACGCGGCTTTCACGGCCGCGAACTGGGTGGCGGCGAACTCGAGGTCTTCGAGCGTGTGCGCGGCCGAAACCTGGATACGGATCCGGGCTTTGCCGTTGGGGACCACGGGGAAAGAGAATCCAATCACGTACACTCCGCGGTCGAGCAGCAGGCCGGCCATGCGCGTGGCCAGGGCCGCGTCTCCGAGCATTACGGGGACAATGGGATGCTCGCCGAAGACGGCGATACGGATCCTTGTGGCAACTCAGTCTTGGTGATGCCGCGATATTCGGTGGGCGAGATGCCCTGAATGCGACGAAAGAGGCGCGAGAAGTAGAGCGGGTCGTTGAAGCCGAGTTCGGCAGCGACTCGTTTTACGGGAAACTCACCGCCGTCGAGCAACTCGCAGGCACGGCGAATCTTCAGCCGCAGGAAGTAGTCTAGCGGAGCAAAGCCGGTGGTCTTCTTGAAGACGGCGCAAAAGTGGGAACTGGAGAGATTGACCATGCTAGCGAGTTCAGAGATCGAGAGATTTTCTTCACAGCGCTGGTGCATGTATGCGATAGCGCGCCGGACGCGGAGAGCGCCGCCTGAATGAGCGCTGTGACGGCCGGTGACGGCTATCGCCAGGCCGAACAGGTGTGCCAGGGCCATGGACGCGGCAAGCAGCCCATTGGCGCCGTATCCGCGAGAAAGCTCATCGGTGATCTCTTCGAATAAGGCGGCCAACCGCGATTGCTCGCCCACCTCGAGTACGGGGCAGGGGCGGTCTCGACGCAACATCGCGCCGAGATGTTCGGCCGTTTCGCCGGTACAGTGGCACCAATAGATCGTCCACGGACGCGCCTCCGCCGCCCCGTACCGGTGCGGCTCGCGGGGCAGGATCGCGATCAGATGCCCGGACGACGCTTCGTACCGCGCGCCACCCACCTCCACCCACCCAGCACCGCGGACGCACAGGATGAGAATCAACTCGCTACAGCCGTGTGGACGCTCAAAGTAATGGTGGGCGGCTTCGGGAAAATAGCCGACACAGGTAGGAAGCAATTCGACTGGAAGTTGCTCCGCCAAAGCGCGTTGTACTATGGGGCGCGGAAGCATCAAAAACCGCTGCCCGGGAAAGCCGTCGGGCACTCGCAGATCCGGTTCCACCATGCGACAACGGTAGCAGAAATATTCCGAAGAAGCGCCGCCCAATAGACGCAGTCACCCGCGTTTCCCTTTCGCTCGGCGCGAGGAATGTCTACACCACGCGCCTTCATTTCTTGTTCCAAATCCGTACGAAGGCCACTCCGTGAGAGGCGACGCGCGGCGAGTACTCTTCCGTGACGCCATCCAACTCCCGTTGCCTCCACACGTCCCGCACCCGCAGAGGCCCCGCCATCATCAACTCCTCTCTCGATACGCTCATCTTCCGGGGCGCCGCGCCTAAATTGAAAAGACCCACAGCCTTCGAGCCATCTTCAAGAGGTTTCACCAGCAACAATTCATCGTCGCTCTGACGCAGGATCTTCGCCTGCTTTCCGAGTGCGTCCTGGTTTACGTCGATCACCTCCGCGTTACACAGTACGTTCAACGTGAATTCGTCCAGCATATTCATCGCGCCAGAAAAGAAAAGCGGGGCCGCCATCAGCGACCACATCGACATGTAGCTATACTGCTCGTCCGCGGACAAAGCCACTTTCGTCGGCGGTCCTTCGCGTTGGCGCGGCCGTCCCGCGTAACCGATGATCAGGTAGTCGGGATCGTTCCAACGTCCCGGCCCGGCGTAATCCGCCAGCCTGGCGTTGATCAGTCCGGCTTCATAAAACCCGGGTAGCCGATTTCTTCGCATGTTGCCGACGTCACCTGTCGTCCGCCAACACTGTCCGCCAGTTTCCGCACCCCACTTCCAAACATCGCTCATACCGTACTGGCATAGATTGAAAATCACGTCGCGGTCTAACGTCCTGACAATACGGCCCATCAGATCATACGGCCTCCTACGCTCCTCGAGAGAGTTGTCTCTGGCGACTTGGCGGTATGAGCACCAGTCGTACTTCAGAAAATCGAATCCCCAGGCTGCGAACCGCCTGGCATCACTTTCTTCGTGCCGGTACGACGCCTCATAGCCCGCACATGTCAACGGTCCCGGACCGGTGTATATCCCGGCTCGAAGCCCCTTCGCATGAATGTAGGCAGTCAGTCCCTTCATATCGGGGAAGCGCTTGTTCGGCAGAATGTCGCCACTTGCGTCCCGCGGGTTACCGCCTAACTCCGGGTCAGGATCGTCCGGCTTAACCATCCAGCAATCGTCTATGTTTACATACTGGTAGCCGTAATCCGCCATACCGCTCTTAATCATCAGATCCGCTGCTTCGCGCATCAGCTTGTCAGTGATCTGATTCCGGTAAGTGTACCAGTCGTTCCAGCCCATCGGCGGCGTCAACGCCAATGTGTCCCCCACCACCAGTTTGAACGGCCGCGTCGCTGTTCCGGCCTTATTCACCGCCTTGAACGTCACTTCATACGAGCCAATCTTCACCGGAACCTTTCCCGTGATGATTCCCGTCGCCGTATCCAGTTTTAATGACGGCGGCAGCTTCGAAACGCTAAACCTCATCGGCCGAACGCCCGTGCATGGGATCCGGTAAATGAAATCGTGACCTGGCCGGGCGCCGTAGATTCTCGGACCATTGATTTTCGGAGCCGGTCCTGGCTTCGGCGTCAGGACTGGCATGTCCTGGGCGGCCAGCGTGGTTACGACCAGCGCGGTACTCACCATCAAGAACAACCGCAACCTCATTCTTCGACCTCCAGTTCCACCACCGCCGCCCGCCACTCCGCATCCAGTTTCACCGGCCACCCGCGCGACAACTCCACCGCGCTCACCGCTGCTTGTTTGACGCCATCCACGCTCACGCGATAGGTCGCGCCTCTCTTCAGGCCGCGAAGCGCGAACCTGCGTTCCGCCTCCCCACCACCTAGCCGGTACGCCATCAGCACGCTCTTGCCAGCATCCGGTGTGACATATTGCAATCCCATCCATCCCCGGGGATCCTGGTTCGCAGGCGGAGGCGTCAGGTGATACACATCGCCATCGGCGATTACCCCGCGGATCCGCTTGTACAGCGCGATGTTCTGCGCCGCGCGTTGTTTCAGCCCGGCAGGCCATTCAAACACCCGACTAGAGATTCCAAACTGTCCGTTCATCGGGACGCGGAGCATGAAGTCCCACCACCCCGGAGCACCTCCCTCAGCAATCCCTCCCCGCAGGCTTCCATTCCGTTCCCGCTTATCGCCCACCATCCAGTGATTGCACACGGCTGGGGTGAACGCTGTTGTGCAGCCATAAGCCAATTGCACCGATGGCAGCGGAGCGATCTCATCGGATAGCCATGTAGTGTGAGTGTGCGCCATGATTCCGCTATCGAATCGAAGCCCGCCGCTCGAGCAATTTTCAATCACGAGGCTCGGGTGCTTGCGGCGCACCTCATCGAGCCATGCATAGTAGTGGACGATGTGATCCGCCAGAACCGTGCCCTTCCGTTCGCCTGGCGCCGGCGGGTCGAACTCGGAGCCAATGTCGATGTTGTAGTCGATCTTTACCCAGTCGAGTTTGTAATCGTGCGCCAACCGGTCCATTACGCCGTGCGCCCACGCCCGCACCTCCGGCTTGGCGAAATTGAGCATCGCGCGCACCCCCTTAATCACCGGCTTGCCATCGTAGGAGAGCAACCAATCCGCATGCTCGCGGTACATGTCCGATTCCAGCCCCACGTTTTCGATTTCCACCCAGAGCCCAAACTTCATGCCCTTCTCATGGACATACCCCGCCAACTCCTCGAGTCCCCCAGGGTAGGCGGTCCGGTCCACCTGGTAGTCGCCAAGTTCCGCCGACCAGTTCTTCTTGTTGTACCAGCCGGAGTCCAGCACGAATACGTCCGCGCCTAGTTCCGCCGCAACCTCGGCACAGTCTTTCATCTCGCGTACGGTCATCTTGCCAGGGAACGGATACCATGAGTTAAATTGCACCAGTAGTGGATCGTTCGCAGGTGTGCGCGCGAAGGCGTATTGGCGTTGCCATCGGTGCAACCGGTTCGTCACATCGTCCAAGTCGCCCGAAGCTGCAGTGAAAGCTACTTCTGACAAGGTCCGCGAAGCGCCCCCTTCCAGCGTCAGCGCGCCTCCGAAATCCCACTGAGTCCCCAGCGACACCAGCACATCCGTATCACGTAGCAGCGTCCTGCCTGTTCCCGGCGTCCGCTCCACCGAGAACTGCCAGTTGCCCGAATAGGCCAACTCGCCCGCATACCGCAGGCCGAGTGTCTTGTTGTACAGCGAGAACCATGGCGAATATATGCTGGTCGAGCGTCCACGGCTACTCGACAGTCTTCTCCCCCCTGGCGCCAACGGCTCGGTAGCGACCTGCTTTTCCTGGCCCCAGCCGCCCCACAGGTATGTCAACTCATAATCGCCCGGGGGCAGCCGCCAACCCAATTCGGGGAGCGACTCGACTTGTAACGATGCGGCCCCAGTATTGCTGATCTTCATCCACCTCGATATCACGCCAGTATCGCCCCAGGCGGTGTACACGGCTTCGATTCGCAGGGGGAGGCGCCTGTGCTGGTAAACTATTCGCAGTCTGTTTGCCGGACCCTGGCTCTCCCGCGCTGTTGAGACCAAAGCTAGTTCCTCGGGCGCCACCACTTGCCCGGACACCCTGCCGAACACGTCCTGTCCCAATGGCTTGCCGACGGACTGCGACCCCATTCGCCATGACGCTCCCCCGACCGGTCCGAAATAGTCCAGCCGCACGGCTCCTGCGGAACTTGACAGCCGGTATTCCACCGGTCCGCTCCGTATCGGGAATACTTGATTCGCGGGCTCCGCGGCCATCAACGTGCATGCGTACAGAGCAGTAAGAATCCACCAATTCATGCTTGTCGCTTAGCTCCATATGTCAATTCATCAATCGCGAGCAGAACGCATTCCCGCTCGTCGGCCATGGGATATGGCCTAAAACGCAAACTTCAACCCGAACTCGATCACGCGCGGATTGTTACTCATCGAAGTAATCCTTCCGAAGGTCGCATTCAACACTGTTGTGTTGGGGTTGCCAAGATTTGGATGGTTGAACAGATTGTAGAAGGACGTGCGAAATTCGATCCGCTTACTCTCCGTGATTGGCGCCGTCTTGAGCACACCCAGATCAATGTTCCAACCGCCCGGTCCGCGCAGCCAGCCGATCCCGGTCTGTCCGAAAGTGCCGACCGCGTTGGTCTTGAACGCCGCCGTGTTGAACCACGCAGCCATCTGGGCGCTCTTGTTCCGGCCGCCATCCACCCGCCAGTCGCCGATCAGATCCGCGGTGTCTCCGCCAATCCCGGTCAACGAATTATCAATCCCGGAACGCACCGTCAACGGAGAGCCGCTGATCGCATTGGCGATGGTGCTTAACTGCCAGCCACCGATAGTGTATCGCTGCAGTTTTGACGATCCTTTCCCGCCCCATGGCAAGTCCCACAGTGCCGAGGTTACGAAATTGTGCGTGCGGTCTAGGCTGAGTGGGCCGTAGTCGGAACGATAGTCATAGGGGTTGCGCGGCCCATTGCTTCCCTCTCCCGCCGACGCGCTGCCTATTCCCAGAGCCTTGGAAAACGTGTAAGAGCCCAGCACCGTGAACCCTCCGGAGTAACGTTTGTTCACCACCAGTTGCAGGCTGTTGTAGTTGGCGCTCAGGATGCTTAGCGCGTTATTAATCTGCCCGATATTCGGATAGCGCCGGCGCGCCTGTGTGTTTGAAACCGACGATTGTTCCGGAATGTACACCGCCGGATTCGCTTCCACGGACGTGAACAGGTGCGAACTCGAACTGCCAATGTAGTTGACTTCGATGGCCGCGTTCGCTCCCAGCGCCTGTTGAATCGACAGACTCCACTGATAATCCGCCTGCGTCTTGAACGGTAGCCCAAAGGTTGTTTCGTTGGCCGTCGCCACGAAGTCCGCAGCTCTCAGAGCGTCCAGGTTCCCGGCGTAAGGCCTCGGGAATGGGCTGACTCCATTGAACGGCGGGCGGGCGAAGATGTTGTAGGCATCTGCGCCCAATACTGTCAGATCGGTGGTGAACGGCTGAATCAGCGTGAACCGGTTCAGACTGATTCCGCGCGTCAGCGGAACATAGTACGCGCCGAAGCCGGCCCGCACTGAGGTCTTGCCGTCGCCCCGGGGATCCCACGCCAGGCCCAATCGAGGTCCGAAGTTGTTCCACCGGCTGCCCACCACGCTTGCGCTCACGCCCTCATCGCCCGCGAAAAGCAGTCCCACCGGCGCTTTCGGCATGAACGTTGACTGGCGTCCCGGAGCGAGCAACATCAATTGATTGTTCTCTGAAACATAGCCGAGATACGGCTCCCAACGAAGCCCGATGTTTAGCGTCAGACGCCGCGTGAGTCTGACGTCGTCTTGCACGAACAAACTCGGCAGGTTTTGCCTCAGCCGAGACGTTAGACCGGTTACCTGCCGGTAGCTATTGAATTTACCCAAGAGCAGATCCGCCGCCGCGTTGCCTGACGCGAAGCCGGTGAACGACATCGACCCACCACTCAGCCAGTTCTGCAGTTCGTTCACTCGATTCCGGTAAAGCTCAAATCCGAATGCCAGGCTGTTGCGGCCTTTAATCCACGAGAGCGTATCTGTAATGTGGTGTGTTGGCATTATGTCCCGGGTTGGATACCCAGTATCGGCCGAAACAAACCCGGAAATGGCTAGAGTGGATTGCGCGGTTAGCCCGAAACCGGTGTTGATATTTGCCAAGCTCACGGGCAATCCGATCCCGGTCAGTGAGAAATCTTTCCGAGCGATCTGGCCGAAGGCACTGCGCACGTACGTAACTCGCAGGCTGTTGATCATCGTGGGTGAAAATAGATGGTCTTCCCCCAAGGTCCAGTTCTGGAATCTTGTTGGGAAATCGGCCAGCCAGTCAGGACCTACGCTGCTCGCGTTGATTACCTGCGGAACGTCATTCAAGAAGTACCGGAACGTGACCTTATCGTTCTCACGTAGCGAGTAGTCCACTTTAACGATGAACTGGTTCTGATCCAGCTTTTGTCCTATCGGCGCGAACTGGAAGAAATCTGCCCCCGAGTTTGCTGCTGGCAGGTACGTCGATAGAAACGTGGTTGCGAAGGGACGGATCCGTGAGGATGGGATGATGTTGCCAGGGAACGTCAGTCCCGGATTGTCGGGATCGTTGATCACCTTCTGCCCGGAAAAATTCCCCGACCGCTCAGCCGCCGACAGCGTCCGGTACCTGATATCCCCAGGTGTTCCCCGTGCCTTTGTTGCCTGGTAGCTTCCAAAAAAGAACAGCTTGTTCCTGATGACGGGTCCGCCGAATGTGCCGCCATACTGATTGCGTTTGAATTCGCTCCGCTTGGTGGCAAAAAACGGCCGCGAGTCCAGATTCGTATTCCGTAGAAACTCGAAGAGCGTGCCGTGGAACGAATTAGTTCCCGACCGCGTCACCGCCGTCACTCCACTCGAACCCCGACCGAACGCCGCGCTATAATTCCGCGTTGTTGCCGAGAACTCCTGTAACGCGTCCGGATTCGGATATTCGTTGGCAATGGAGTAGAAAGCGTTCATGTTGTTTCCCCCATCGAGGGAGAAGTTCATATCGATATTTCTCCCTCCGGCGGTGCTGAAAGTCGCCTGGGTTGCCCCCATTTGCCCCGCGTTCCCGGCTGGTACGACACCTGGCAGCAGCGCTATTAACTGTAGGGCGTTTCGCCCATTAAGCGGCAGTTGCTCGATGCGCTTGCTGTCCACCAATTGCGATACCGTGCCTGTCGATGTCGTCACTGGCGGCGGTGTCCCCTGCACTTCGATGCTTTCGCTTACACTTCCTACGTCCATTGCCGGATGGACTGTCATCTGCTGGCCCACTGTCAAAGTCAAGGATCCAATTGTCAATTCGCGAAATCCCTGTGCGGAGATGCGCAGCGCATATTCCCCGCGCGAAACGTCGGTGAAATTGAAAAATCCCTGGCTGGAACTAGTCAACTGACGGGTCTCGCCCGTCTGAGTGTTAGTCAGAGTTAGAGTCGCGCCGGGAATGGCTGACTGCGTGGCATCCACTACCGTGCCGTTAATCGAACCGGAGATTGTCTGGGCATCAGCGGCCCTGGAAAGCAAAAGAGCCAACAAGGCGGTGACCGTAAGCGTGTTATGGCGCATGGAATTTCCTCTTAGCCTCTTCTTGGGACCAATAACATAGCTTGCATAAGCGTATTGCGGGAGTTACTTGTCTGCAATGGCTGATGTCACGGATTACATGGACAATTCTCTGATTTGGTGGACGAGTTTGAAATGAGACCGCGATCGCTGGTTGTCAGATCCCCAACGCGGCTTTCACGGCCGCGAACTGGGTGGCGGCGAACTCGAGGTCTTCGAGCGTGTGCGCGGCCGAAACCTGGATACGGATCCGGGCTTTGCCGTTGGGGACCACGGGGAAAGAGAATCCAATCACGTACACTCCGCGGTCGAGCAGCAGGCCGGCCATGCGCGTGGCCAGGGCCGCGTCTCCGAGCATTACGGGGACAATGGGATGCTCGCCGGGGAGAATGTGGAACCCGAGTTCATTCATGCGCCGGCGGAGGAAGGCGGTGTTGGCGGCGAGGCGGTCCCGCTGGTCCGTGGAGGTCGAGAGCAGATCGAGCGCCTTGAGCGAAGCGGCGGCGACCGGCGGCGGGATGGTGTTTGAAAACAGATAGGGGCGCGAGCGCTGGCGCAGCATGTCGATGATCTCCCGGCGTCCGGAGACATAGCCTCCGCTCGCTCCTCCGAGGGCTTTGCCGAGGGTTCCGGTGAGAATATCGACGCGGCCCATCACCTGATGGTGCTCGTGGGTGCCGCGGCCGTTAGCGCCCATGAAGCCCACGGCGTGGGAGTCGTCGACCATGACCAGCGCGTCGTATTTTTCCGCCAGATCGCAGATCCGCGGCAGGTTGGCGATGTAGCCGTCCATGGAAAACACGCCGTCGGTGGCGATCATCCGGAAGCGCGCGCCGGAGGCCTCCTTCAGTTTCGCTTCGAGATCCTCGGTGTCGCTGTTGCGGTAGCGGAAGCGCCGCGCCTTCGAGAGACGGACGCCGTCGATGATGCTCGCGTGGTTCAACTCATCGGAGATCACGGCGTCGTCCGCTCCGAGCAGCGTTTCAAACAATCCGCCGTTGGCGTCGAAGCAGGACGAGTACAGAATGGTGTCTTCCGTGCCGAGAAACTCGCTGAGCCGGCGCTCGAGGTCCTTGTGGAGCGTCTGGGTCCCGCAGATGAAGCGCACCGACGCCAGTCCGTAGCCCCACTGATCGAGCGCCTCGCGCGCGGCGGCGATCAGCGCGGGGTGGCTGGCCAGTCCGAGGTAGTTGTTGGCGCACAGGTTGAGCACCCGCGATCCGTCCGCGAGGCCGATGTGCGCGTCCTGGGGAGTGCTGATGAACCGCTCGTCCTTGAACAATCCGCCCGCGCGGATCTCCTCGAGCGTGGCCTCGAGGTGCTGCCTGATTGCGCCGTACATTGTCTAGTTCTCCCAGGAGAGGACGACTTTGCCGCAATTGCCCTCGCGCATCGCGGCAAAGCCCTTTTCAAATTCCGTGTAGTGGTAGCGGTGCGTGATCAAGGGGCCGATCTTCAGCCCGGATTCGAGCATCACCGTCATCTTGTACCAGGTTTCGTACATCTCCCGGCCATAGATTCCCTTGATCGTGAGGCCGTTGAAGATGACCTTGTTCCAGTCGATGCGCATCGGCTCGGACGGGATGCCGAGCATGGCGATGCGGCCGCCGTGGGCCATGTTGGCGAGCATATCCTGAAAGGCCCGTTCGTTGCCGGACATTTCGAGTCCGATGTCGAAGCCCTCGGCCATGCGCAGTTCCTGTTGCGCGGAGGCGATGGAGCGCTCCCGCACGTCGATGGCGAGCGAAACGCCCAACTCGCGCGCCAGGGCGAGCCGCGCGGGATTCACATCCGTAATCACGACGTGGCGCGCTCCGGCGTGCCGCGCCACCGCCGCCGCCATGATCCCGATGGGTCCGGCTCCGGTGACCAGCACGTCCTCGCCGAGCAAGGGAAAGGACAGAGCCGTATGGACGGCGTTGCCGAAGGGATCGAAGATCGAGGCGATGTCGAGATCGATCCCCGGAGCGTGGCGCCAGATGTTCGACATCGGGAGGGCGATGTATTCGGCGAACGCCCCGGGGCGGTTCACCCCCACGCCCTGGGTATGCGCGCACAGATGGCGCCGCCCGGCCATGCAGTTGCGGCAGCGCCCGCACACGACGTGGCCTTCTCCGGAGACGATCTCGCCGGGATGGAAGTCGAGAACATTCGAGCCGGTGGCCACCACCCGGCCCACGAACTCGTGCCCGATGTGCATCGGCACTGGAATTGTGCGCCTGGCCCAATCGTCCCAGTTATAGATGTGAAGATCGGTCCCGCAGATACCCGTGCGCAGGACTTGAATGAGGACATCGTTGATTCCGATGTCCGGCTTGGGGACATCCTCGAGCCACAGCCCGGGAGCCTGTTTCGACTTGACGAGAGCTTTCATCCTGAGTCTTTCGCTCCTATCCTGGAGCCGGCTTTTCCGCCCCTACAACATTCCGGCGCTCCGTAACACCTTTTCCGATTTTCGCCGGATTTCCATCGCCACTTCGTAAGGGTCGCCTTTCTGGAGGCGGGGATAAAAAAGCTCGACCGATAGCGGACCCTCGTAGCGGGCCTTGCGAATGGCATGGAGAATCCTGACGAGCGGCGAGACGCCATCGCCGGGAATGTCGCGCGTCGAGTTATCGAGGAGTTCCCGCGGGATGTCCGGAACGTCCTGGAAATGGACGTGGTGGAGTTCACCGGGGCGGATCCTGTCCAGGTCCTCCATTTTGCTGAGACCCGCGTAGAAGTGATAGAAGTCGAGCATCGGCTTGACGAAGGGGTGATTTACTTCGCGAACCAGTTTGAGGGATGTGGGAAGGCAACCGACGAAGGTGGAGCCGCGCATGAACTCCAGCATGGCCGTGACGCGGAACGGCCGGACGATCTCGCCCATTTCGCGCATGCGGTCGGCGGCTCGCTTGTATTCATCGAGGGCGTACTTGCCGGTGGCGGGGCAAGGGACCACCATGCGGTCGACGCCGAGCGCGGCGAGTTGTCCGGCGCGGAATTTCAGGCTGTCCAGGGCTTTCGCGTATTGGGGGCTGGGTTCGATGAGGCCGCGCACGCCGCTGCCGCTCGAGACGGCTTTCATTCCGAGGTCGTCGAGGAGGCGTTTGGCGGCGGGCAGTCCTTCTTTTTCCGCGAACGGATCGAGTAGCTGGGGAATAATCTCGACGTGACGGATGCCGGCTTTCGCGTAGCCTTCGAGGGACTGGCGGAAGGAGGATCCGGCCGAGGTGGTCTGATGGATGCAGAGCGGCCACCGGGATGCAGGGGATGCGAGAGCGAGAGCGGAGGAGTGGAGGAGGGTGCGCCGGGTGATCATGGGTCTACGATATTACAGGATATCGCGCGGGCGGTGGATCACGAGGTTTCGCTTTGGGTGCGCGACGGGAGCATTCTTCCGCGATCCACCGCGGGCGGCTTTGCAGCACCCGTTTCACTTCGTGCTACGGGGTGGCGGCAGTGAAAGCGAATTGAGGTTTGTTGAGACAGCAGCGCTTGAACTTGAGGCCGGAGCCGCAGGGGCAGGGTTCGTTGCGGCCGGGGCGAGGGGTGGAGCGGACTGGTTGTGTTTTCTGTCCGGAAGTGTGCGGTTGTGTTCCGGTTTGCCGATGGAGGGAGTCTGATTGGACGGTGGGGGTTTGGCGGCCGGATGCGGGAGATGCGGGTTCCGGCGAGTCGTTCGCGGCTGTGGTGGTGTTAGCGAGGACGCTTTTGGCATAGAGGACCTGGCGGTGGGAGAACTCGAGTTGGGCGAGATTTTCGAGCGCTTCTTCCTTTTCGGGCTGGTTGATCTTTTCGGGTAGATGCCAGCCCTGGTCCGGGAAGTGGGGGCGGTTGAGAACGGCGAGGGCGGCTTTGAGGCGGACGGAGGCGTGGAGGGAGGGATCGTCGAGGATGGCGTCGAGCGTGTCGAGGGCTTTGGCGGAAAGTTGGCGGACGCGGTCGCGGAGAGTGGAGACGTATTCGGCTTTGGCCTGTTCGACGGCGGCGGAGAAGGCGGGGTTCTCTTTGAGCCAGGTGTAGATGGTGGTGCGGCCGGCTCCGCTGGATCTGGCGGCTTGGGAAAGGGAGGCTCCCGAGGCGAGGGAGAGGGCGACCTGAACCTGGACGGGATTGAGGACGGCCGAGAGCGAGTCTTGCATGCTGGTGTGAAGGTAGCATGGCGGGTGGAGGGTGTTGGACGGCTTTGGGGTGCAAGTCCTTTGCGTTCAACGCAAACTTTTTCCTGAATCGGGGAACGCGGCTTTAGAGCCGTGGAATGAGGTGGCGGAGGAAGTAGATGCCGATGATGGTCTTGGCGTCGTTTATGACGCCCTTCCTGATCTGGTCCACGACCTGGGTTTGGGTGAACCACCGGGACTCCATGTGCTCCTCGCCTTCGCCGGGGTGGCGATCGCCAGGTGTGAGGCCGGTGGCGAGAAAGAGGTTCATTTTCTCGCCGAGGAATCCGGGGCTGGTATAGAAGGCAGCGAGTTTCTTCCAGGTTCGGGCGCGGTAGCCGGTTTCCTCGGTGAGTTCGCGTTTGGCGGCCTGGAGCGGCGTTTCTCCGGCGTCGACTTTGCCGGCGGGGAGTTCCCAGATGACGGAGCGGGCAGGGAACCGGTACTGGCTGACGAGCAGGATGCGGCGTTTCCCGTCGAGGGCAACGACGCAGGTGGCTCCGGTGGTTTCGACCAGGAGGCGGTGGACATCCTCGCCATGGCCGTCAATGATGTGATTGTCGGTGACCTGGAAAAGCGCGGTGTCAAGCAGGAGTTTGCGGCGGATGAGGTGCTTCATTTCGCCTTCTCGATGGTAACCTTGCCAAACTTCCCGACGGCGGCGGCGATCTTCGAGGCGTCGCCGACGATGACGATGGCGGCATCGGAGGGGGAGAAGTACCTGGAAGCAACGCGTTCGATCTGATCCGGTTCGACGGAGCGGACACGGGTGACGTAGGTTTCAAGGTAAGAGTTGGGCAGGCCGTTGAGGCGGAGGCCGGCGAGTTGGTTGGCGACGCCGGACTGGCTCGAAAGCTGCATGACGAAGATGCCGTTGATGTAGTTCTTGCGGTCGGTGAGTTCCCGGGCGGTGACCGGCTCGCTGCCCATGCGGCCGAGTTCGGCGAAGACGGCTTCGAGCGCGGGTCCGATGACCTGGTCGCGGACCTGGGTGTTGACATTGAGGAGTCCGGCATCCTTGTAAGGGATGTTGTGGGCGGAGGCGTCGTAGGCGAAGCCCTGCTTTTCACGAATGTTGTCGAACATGCGGGAACTGGCTCCGCCGCCGAGGATGTTGGTTCCGACGAGGAGGGGGAAGTAGTCCGGGTGGCGGCGGTTGACGGTGATGTGGCCGATGAGGATGTCGGCTTGGGCGGAGCCGGGGCGATCGATGAGGGTGATGGAACGGCGGGGTTTGGGGAACTCGCCGCCGGGGGCGGGGGGGACGGGCTTTCCGGGCCACGAGGCAAAGCGGGCGCGGATGAGATCGAGCGTCTGCTGGCGGGGAGGGATGTCACCGACCAGGATAAGAGTGGCGTTGGCGGGGGTGAGGAGGGTTTCGCGGAACTTGAGGAGATCTTCGCGCGTGATGGCTTTGATGGCTTCCGGGGTGGGGAGGGAGCGGGCGTAGGGGTGGGTTCCGAAGACAACGGCGCGGAGTTTTTCCGCGGCGAGGGTGGAGGCTTGTGACCGCTCGATGGCCAGTTCCTGGATCCGGTTCTGTTTGCGGAGGGCGATTTCGCCGGGCGGAAAATCGGCGTTGCGGACGATGTCGGCGGCCAGGTCGAGGAGTTTGGGGGTATTTTCGGAGAGCACGCTGCCGGAGACGATCAGGGAATCGGGACTTTCGGCGGCGCTGAGGGAGCCTCCGATAGCGGCGAGTTCCTCGGCGATGCGGCGGGCGGTGCGGGAAGGGGTGCCCGCTTTGAGCAGGCCGGCGACGGTTTCGGCGACGCCGGAACGGCCAGGCGGGTCGAAGCGCGAGCCGGCATGAAAGGCGACGCGGAGGGTGACGAGGGGGAAGCGTCTATCCTCGACCAGAACCACTCCGAGACCGTTGGGAAGTTTGGATTCGGCGGAGGCGGGGAGCTTGTAGGGCGCAAGCGGGGGAGTTTCAGGCGGCTTGGTGCGGTCCAGGGTCTGGGCGAAGGAGGCCGCAACGGCGAGGATGGCGGGGGGGAGACGGGTGATCATTTGCTGCTCTCCTTGGGGGCGGGGATGACTTCGAGGACGGACATACGGGTGGGCTTCAGATATTCCGCGGCGGCGGCTTGAATCCGGGCGGGGGTGACGGCGAGGTAATCGTCGAGTTCGGTATTGATGAGATCGGGCTTGCCATCGAGCAATTCGTATTGCGCGAGGAGCGAGGCGCGGGTCATGGTGGACTGCAGGCTTTGGATGCGCATGGAGCGCACGGTGGCACGGGCGCGTTCGAGTTCGTCCGCGCCGATGGGGGTGGAGCGGAGGCGGGCGATCTGTTCCTCGAGTTGGGCGACGATCTGTCTGGCGGTGAACGTGGGATTAAACGTAAGGTTGAGGCCGTAGATGCCAGGATCCTTATAATCCGATGGTTGACCGAATGGCCAGCCGAGGCCGGCTTCGATGTTGAGGAGAGATTTCCTGCCTTTGACAAGGTCGAGATAGAGACGGGAACTTTCGCCGGTGGTGAGGATCATGTCGAGCATGGCAAGGGCATAGAAATCCGGGGAACGGCGTTTGGGACCGGGGTAGGCGATGACAACGATGGGGACGCGGGCGAGCGGATCCTTATAAGTTTGCCAGCGGGTTTCGGTTTGAGCCGGTTCGGTGAGGACGGGCGGGGCGGGTTGGGGTTGCGAGGGGATATCGGAGAAGTAGTCCTCGATCAGTTTTCTGGCGGCGGGAATGCGAATATCGCCGGCGATGGAGAGGACGGCGTTGTTGGGGGCGTAGTGGGTTTTGAAGAACCTGGCGACATCGGCGGTGGAGGCGGCGTTGAGGTCCTCGAAAGAGCCGATGATGGAGTGGGAGTTGGACCAGTTCTTGTAAGCAAGGGTAGGGAAGACGTCGACAATGGCGGTGGCGTAGGGCTGGTTATCGAAGCTGAGGCGGCGCTCCTGTTTTACGGCTTCCTTCTGGTTGTCGAGGTTCTCCTTGGTGATGGCGAGCGAGCGCATGCGGTCGGATTCGAGCCAGAGGGCGACGGCGAGCTTGTTGGAGGGAAGGACTTCGAAGTAATCGGTATAGTCGGGGTGGGTGCTGCCATTCAGAAAGCCGCCGTTCGATTCCACTTCACGGTAATGAACTCCTTTCGGCACATTGGCTGAGCCCTGAAACATCATGTGTTCAAAGAGGTGCGCGAAGCCGGTGCGTCCTTTCTCCTCGGACCGCGCTCCGACGCCGTAGATGACGTAGACGGCGACAACGGGAGCGGCGTTGTCCTGGGAGAGGAGGACGCGGAGGCCGTTGGGGAGTTGGAATTTTTCGAAGGGGATGTTGACGCTGCCCGCCGGGAGGAGGGAGGCGGAAAGAAGGAAAGCGCAGATGGCGGTGAGTTTCATGCTGGCTACGATTTTGGTTGAATGAATTTCTCGAATTGCTTGAGGGGCAATGTGTTGATCACATCTTTCGCGGTCAGCCAGCCGCGCCGGGCCATGGAGACGCCGTAGCGCATATTGAGCAGGTGGCGGGGGTGGTGGGCGTCGGTTGAGATGACGAACCGGGCTCCGAGGCTACTGGCCTGACGGATGAGGGGGGCGGAGATGTCGAGGCGTTCCGGGCTGGCGTTGATTTCGAGGAGAACGTTCCGGCGGGCGGCTTCGCGGGCGACTTTCTCGAAGTCGAAGGGGAAGGGGTCGCGGTGGAGGAGAACGCGGCCGGTGGGGTGGCCGATGGCGCGGATATGAGGGCACTCGAGGGCGCGAAGGAGGCGGGCGGTCATTTCGGAAGCTTCGAGGTTCATGTGACTGTGGACGCTGGCGACGACGAAGTCGAGTTCGGCGAGGGCGTCCTCGTCGAGGTCCATCGTGCCGTCGCGGCGGATGTCGCACTCGAGGCCGGAGAAGAGGCGGATGCCGAGTCCGCCGTCCTCGCGGATGCGGCGAACCTGGCGGGCGAAACTGACGGCGCGTTTTTCATCGAGGCCGTTGGCCATGGCGAGGGCCTTCGAGTGGTCGGTGATGGCGATGTATTCGTAACCGAGGTCGCGGGCGGCGGCGGCCATCTCCTCGAGGGACGCGCGGCCGTCGGTTTCGGTAGTGTGCATGTGGAGGTCGCCGCGGATGTCAGCGGGACGGATCAGGTGAGGAAGGGCGTGATTGGCGGCGGCGTCGATCTCGCCCTGGTTTTCACGCAGTTCAGGGGGAATCCAATCGAGGCCGAGGGTTTCGTAGAGGGATTCCTCGGTTTCGCCGGCGGCGCGTGTGTTGTCCTCGAGGCGGAAGAGGCCGTATTCGTTGAGGGTGAGGCCGAGCTTGAGGGCGCGGCCCCGGAGGGCGATGCTGTGCTCCTTGCTTCCGGTGAAGTACTGGAGGGCGGCTCCGTAGTTTTCCTTGGGGAGGGCGCGGACGTCAACCTGAAGGCCTTCGATGCCGAGGCGGGCGCTGGCTTTGTTTTCGCCGTGGACAAGGACTTCGTGTACTTGGGGGTACTTGACGAAAGCATCGAGGGCGGCGGCGGCTCCCGGGCCGGTGACGAGGAGGTCGAGATCGCCGACGGTTTCCCTGCCGCGGCGGACCGAACCTGCCGTGGTAATGGAGTCGATTCCGTCCAGTTTATTCAAGTAATCGGTTAGACCGGCGGCGACGTTGGTGGCGAAGCTCAGGAGGAAGCGCCCGGAACTGCGGCGGTACTGGGCGATGGAGCGGAGAACCTTCTCCTCGAGTTTGGCTCCCATGCGGGGGAGGGTGCGGAGCTTCTGCTCCTGGCATAGCTTCTCGAGGCCGTCGATGGTGGAGACACGGAAATGGTTCCAGATTAACGCGATGCTCTTTGGTCCAAGGCCTTGAATTTTGAGGAGTTCCAGGGCTGTCGGGGGGTAGCGGGAGAGCAGCTCGTCGCGGCGTTCGAAGGAGCCTCGGGCGGCGATTTCCTGGAGGACGGCGGCCAGTCCCTTCCCGATGCCGGGGATATCGGTGACCTTGCGGTCCGGGTCTTTCAGGATGTCCTCAACGCGTTCGGGATAGCTATCGATGACCGAGGCCCCGTTGCGATAGCTGCGGATGCGGAAGCCATCCTCGCCCGCGATTTCCATGAGGTCGGCGGTTTCGGAAAGAAGGAGGGCGATTTCGCGGTTCTCCATGGAATCTACTGTTTACGAGTATAGTGCATGGGGCTATTTTCCCGCGCTGACGAGATTGGCGAAGATGCGAAAAGCTCCGGGGACGCCGGCGGGGAGCTGGCGGAACCACGAATATCCGGTGTACATGTAGATGCCCTTGCCGTACCTGGTGTAGATCATGCCGCCGGGGAGCCAGTTTTCGCCGGGGTCGTGGGAAGAGAAGAGGGAGTGGTAGCGGGGGTCGAAGCTGGAGGCGAAGTACAGGCCGCGTTCCTGGACCCAGCCTTCGAAATCCTTCTCCGTGATCCTGTTGGGAGACTGGAGGAGAGGGTCGTCCGGGTTGGGGAAGAGGACCGGCGCCTGCTCGACGGTGACCCGGTCGTGGGAGAGTTGGATGGGATAGGGGCCGATTTGGGCGGTGCTTCCCGAGCGCCCCCGGAAGTCGTCGAGAACGTTGTACTGGACGATGAAGGTACCGCCGTCGCGGGTATAGTCGAGGAGGCGCTGGAAGTTGGCGCGGATGGCGGGACGGGTGTTGAAGGCGCGGACTCCGGCGATGACGGCGTCGTAGAGGGAGAGATCGGCCGAGGCGAGGCTGTCATCGGAGAGGAGGGTGACGTTGAGGCCGATCTGGCGGAGGGCTTCGGGGACCTGGTCTCCGGCTCCCATGATGTAGCCAATGTTGTGGGCGCGCACTTTGATGCTGGAACGCACGAGGCGGGCGGTGGCGGGCGGGAAGTTGGCTTGAGGGGGAATGTGGGTGTAGTTGATGTCTCTTTCGGATTGGGAGATGCGGCGGCCGTGGAATTCGGCGATGGCTCTTAGAGTAGCTTTCGAATCTTCAGAAGGCACCTGTATTGTGAAATTTAGAGTCGTCTGTTGATTTGTTTGTTGAAGCTCAAACGGAAGGGAGGCGGGGGTGATGGTCCAGCCCGTGGGGGCCTCGAGGCGAACCGTTCCGGCGGCTTGCGGCTGGTTGGCTTTGACGGAGACCTGGATCTGCCGGGGAGAGGGAGTGGGGAAGAGATACGAGTCATCCGGGAGATCGATCACGACGGGGGGCACGATGAGGAAGGGGCGTGTCAACTCCCCGCGGACGTGGTCGGTGTAACGGTGGATGACAGGGCGGGTGACAGTGAACTCGACGCCGTTGACTGAGAAGCGGACATGGGCGGTGAGGACGGGCGCGTTTTCGGGGCGTCCGATGAGGCGTTGGTTGGTAACAGTGTAGAGAGCGCCGGACTTTGGTTCGGCGAGCCAGTAGGGTTCGGTGTAAGGAGCATCGGCGGGGATCTGCCAGGTTAGGTTTTGCTCGAACGGTTGATTATAAGTGATTGGAGTAGCGGCGGATGAGCTCTTAGGCGCGTTCGGCATGCCGGTTAGCTCGACGCCGTGGAAGGTGATGGGGGCAGGGAGGCGGCCGACGATGTTGAGGTTGACGCGGACTGTCGAGCCGGGGGTGGCTTCGTAGGTGGCGGCGGAGGCATCGACCCACAGTCCGGCGCAAAGAGCGATGGTTTCATCGAGGTCGTGAAGCTTGCGGGCGGCGTGGGGGTCCTGGACCGCCGCGATGAGGGGGCGGGCTTTGACGAGGAAAGGGATGGTCTTTTCGGGGTGGGCGGGGTGAAACGTGCGGATGGCCTCTTCGAGGATGGGGGCAATGCGCGCGCCTCCGGGGAGGCGGTTCCAGGTGGTGTCGATTCCATCCATGGGGTCCCTGGAGGCGGGTTCGCCGGCAACGACCGTGAAGAAGTTGGGTAGGGAACCGCGGCGGGCGGCGGCTCCCATGCCTTGCGACCTATGCTCGGAGCGGCTGAGGGCGGCGATTTCGCCGTAGGAGAGTCCTAGGAACGGGTTGAAGGCTCCCGCGTCAACTTGCAGTTTGTCAGGGATTTTTTCGTTCTCCTCCTCCTGCCGGCGGCTGAAGGAGAAGAGGTTGAACAGGAGACGCCGGGCCTGCCATGGCTGAACGCCATACTGGAACTGTTCGGGGAAGCGTTTGGGGTCGGCGGCGGCGAAGAAGGCCTCCTTGCCGAGGATGGCGGAGGATTGGTGCTGGCCGTGGCCGTCACGCGGCGTGCCGGAAAAGCGCAGGATGATGACGTCGGGGCGGTAGAGGCGGATGATCCAGACGATGTCGGAGAGGACCTTATCGCGTCCCCACTTGGAGAGGGTTTCGGCGGCGGTCTTGGAGTAGCCGAAGTCGATGGCGCGGGTGAAGAACTGCTCGGCTCCGTCGATGCGGCGGGCGGCGAGGAGTTCCTGGGTGCGGAGGAGTCCCATATAATCGCCCTGCTCGGTTCCAATGAGGTTCTGGCCGCCTTCGCCGCGGGTGAGGGAGAGGTAGGCGGTGCGGAGATTGCGGCCTTTGGCGAAGTAGGCGAGGACGGCGGTGTTTTCGTCGTCGGGGTGGGCGGCGATCATGAGCACGTTGCCGACGGTGTTCAGTTTGCGCAGGTTCCATTCGATCCGGGCGGCGCCGGAGGATTGGGCATGGATCGGGAGACAGCCGGGAAAGAGAAGGAGGGAAAGGAGAAAGGACGTCCGGAGTTTCATATTTTTGTGAACCAGGTGACGGGTGCTCCGTCTTTTATGGTAGTGGATGTCTATATGTTGGTGGATGTTTAAAAGGATGCAAAGAGGGTGAAAGCCGATGCGTACGGAAATCCATGCTATGGCAAAGGCGGCTGGGGCATTCTGGGCCCAGTTGCGGGGCAATGGCGAAGATGAGACGAAAAATGGGATCGGGCTGGCGCTAGGCGGTGGTTTTGCCCGTGGAGTCGCGCACATAGGCGTGCTGCGCGTGCTCGAGAGGGAGCATATCCGGGTGCGGTTTGTGGCGGGGGTGAGCGCGGGAGCGATTGTCGCGGCGGGACTGGCGGGCGGGGCGAGCGCCGATGAACTGGAACGGGTGGCGCGGAGCATGAAATTCAAAGACCTCGCCGGATGGCGGGTAAGCCTGTTGGGACTGGTGGGGAGCGAGCGGATGGAGGGCTTTCTGCGGCGGGCGTTTCCGGCGCACCGGTTCGAGGATATGAAGATTCCGCTGGCGGTGGTGGCGACGGACCTGCAGACGGGGAGCCCGGTGGTGTTTCACGGGAAGGGGGAGGTATTTCGCCCGGTGCGGGCAAGCTGTTCGTATCCGGGGCTTTTCCGTCCGGTGGAGTACGAGGGGAGGTGGCTGGTGGACGGCGGAATCAGCATGGAGATTCCGGCGGGGGCGCTGCGGGGTTTGGGCGTGAAGCGGGTGGTATCGGTGGCGTTGCCATCGTCCCCGGTGACGGGCGAGCCGGGGAGCATGTTCGGGGTGGTAAACCGTTGCTTCCAGATCATGCAGCAGCGGACGGAGCAGTTCTGGCGGTTTCAAAGTGACGTCGTGATCGCGCCGCGGGTGCAGGACGTGGCATGGGACGATTTTACGCAGGCGGGGCGGATGATCGAGGCAGGGGAGAAGGCGGCGGAGGCGGCGTTGCCGCGGATACGGGCGTTGATGGGGCATGCGGCAGTGGGGGTGGACGCGAAGCAGGGGTGGTCCGGGATGGATGGCGGTCGGGTGATGACAGGGAAGATCGCATAGGGGAGGTGACGCGTGCTTGCCAAGGGTCCGGCCAAGAAGGTGACCATCTACGTGAACGAGGAGACGCGGCATCACTTGCAGCCGCTGTGGGCGGCGATCTTCGAGTACCTGCGCCACAAGAAGGTGGCCGGCGCCACGGTGACGCACTCGAGGATGAGTTTCGGGAACCGGCAGGTGGTGCACCGGTCCGATTCGCCGGAGACTCCCGAGTTTGCCTTTCGCATCGAGTTTGTCGAGTCAGGGGAGAGGGTGGCGGAAGTGCTGCCGATGCTCTATGACATGGTTTCCGACGGGCTCATCGAGGTGCAGGATACGACGGTGGTGAAAGCCGCGATGAAGGAACGGAAGCCGGTTGGGGAGCGGCCGCCCCACCAGCGGGTGCGGATGGCCGCGAAGATGATGCGCGTTTTTCTGGGGGAGGCCGATAGGTGGAATGATGAACCGCTCTACGACGCCATTCTGATGCGAATGCGGATGATGGATGTGACGGGCGCGACGGTGGAACGCGGGATTCTGGGTTATGGGGCAAAGGGACGGACGCACAAGCAGGGGTTTCTTCACTTCTCGCGCGATCTGCCGGTGATGATATCGGTGGTGGATACGCCGGAAAAGATTGCCGGGGCCGCTCTCGCGGTGGAGGAGATGCTGGGCGATGGGCTGATTGTGATTTCGGATGCGGATGTCATCCGGCTGGTGCATCCCGCCAGGGAGGCGGGTGATGGCGTATCGAGCTAAGCTGCTGTGCATTCAGTGTGCGGAATCGGACCGTTGGCATGACAAGCCGCTTTACGTGGCGGTTGTCGAGTTGTGCAAGTCGAGCGGCATCGCGGGCGCCACGGTATTCCGTGGTCTCGAAGGTTACGGCGAATCGGGAGAGATACATCACCGGCGGCTGATGGCGCGCGACCAGCCTGTTGTGATCCACGTTGTGGACACTCCGGAGAATATCGAAAGGCTTGTGGAGGCACTCGATCCCTTGATGGATACGGGCACGATTGCGATCAGCGGGGTAACGGCGATACGGGTGGAGAAGAAGACGGCGGATGCTTCGATGCCGGAGGGTTGACAGGGACGGAACCATTACGAGACGATGGCGGTTCCCCGCCGTTCCGGCTCGAGAGCATGCCTTCCCATGGAAGATATGAACAATGCCGCGTGGAACGGAATATATCTACTGGCGGCCCGGGGTTAGGGGCCGCGGGTTGCGCGCGAGGAGTCAAATGAACCGGTTCTCCTTTCTGATCCCGGCACTGGCCTGTTTGTCCGTGGCGGCGGTTTCCGCCCAGGATGGTCCGGATTCGGTCCTTCGAGGAACGAAGCAGTTTTCAAAGAGAGTGGTTACGGCCGGATTGGCCGGGCCGTGGGAAGTCGCCTGGGGTCCCGATAACATGTTGTGGGTTACGGAACGCACCGGCAAGAGGGTGACGCGCGTCAACCCGGTGACGGGCGAGCGAAGAGTTGCGATTACGATCGAGGAGGCTTCGGCTCCCGGTGGCCAGGACGGGGTTCTGGGCATGGCGCTGCATCCGGAACTGCTGAAGGGAACGGGCAACGACTATGTTTACGTGGCCTATACCTACATTGACAAGGAGAAAGGGGCGGACCCGGACGTGACGAATCCGGCGAGTCCGTACCGTTACCTGTATGGGAAGATCGTGCGTTTGCGCTACGACGCGGCGACGGGAACCCTGTCGGCGCCCGTGAATGTGATTACGGGGCTGCCCGCCGGTGACGATCATGTGGGGGGGCGGCTGATATTTGCGGGGAACAAACTGCTGTTCACGATCGGCGACCAGGGGCACAACCAGTTTGCGAACTTCTGCCTGCCGATCGAGGCTCAGCGGCTGCCCACGCGGCAGGAGATTGCCGCGCGGAATTACGCGGCCTACGTTGGAAAGATACTGCGGATCAATTTGGACGGTTCGATCCCGCGGGACAATCCCAGGCTGAACGGCGTTGTCAGCCACGTGTACACCTATGGACACCGCAACCCGCAAGGGCTCGATGCCGCGGCGAACGGGATCATCTATTCGGCCGAACACGGGCCGAAGACGGATGACGAGATCAATATTCTGAAGGCGGGCGGGAACTATGGATGGCCGCACGTCACCGGATTCAAGGACGACAAAGCGTATCAGTATGTCCGGTGGGGAGAGGCGCGGAATCCACCCTGCTCACAGAGGAAGTATGACGACATATCGATTCCGGCATCGGTTCCGCGGGACCGGGAGTCGAGCTACAGCAAACCATTTATCAATCCGCTGGCGACCATGTTCACGGTGGCGACGGGGTTCAACTTTTCGGATCCCGCCTGCGGGGGTGTCGATTTCTTCTGCTGGCCGACGGTCGGATTGTCGAGCGTGGAGTACTACGCATCGAAGGGAACAGGCATTCCGGGTTGGGATCATGTGCTGCTGGCGGGAACCCTGAAACGCGGATCGTTGTATGTGCTGCCGCTCACGGCGGATGGAAAATCAGCGGCGGGACATTTTTCGCGCTATTTCCAGTCGGCGAACCGGTTTCGCGATACGGCGGTGAGTCCGGATGGCAGGACGATTTATATCGCCACCGATCCGGGCGGGGTTGCGGGGGCGAAAGACGCGGGAACGACCTCGGTGATGGAGAATCCCGGTTCGATTCTGGCCTTCACCTACACCGGCGAAGGAGGGGCGGGAGCGGAGGAGCAGCCACGCGAGGTGAGCGGGAAGGCGGGCGCGGTTCCAGGTCCGGCCCCGATTGTTGACGGGATTCCGCCGCAATTCACGGAGGCGCAGGCGGAGAGGGGCAAGACGGCCTATGACGCCGCCTGCGCGGTGTGCCATGGCAGCACGTTGAAGAACGGCGCTTACGCCACACCGCTCGCCGGCGAGTATTTCGAGCGCAAGTGGTCGCACCGCGGAGTCCGCGCGCTATTCGACCGCGCCCGGAAGACGATGCCTCCCGCGCGGCCCGGATCGCTGGCGGCCGGCACTTATACGGATATCATCGCCTACATTCTGCAAGTCAACGGGTCGAAGGCAGGGACCGCTCCGCTCGATGCCGCGGGCGAGAGTTTCGACAGGATGGCGATCGAGTAGGGGCCTCGGCGCGGGTTTCCGCGGGGAATTTGTTGTAGAATCTACCGGAAGATGACTATGATTCGCTTTCTTCTTTTTCTTCTCCCGGTTCAACTCGCGCTGTTTGGCGCGGAACCCTATAAACCGAAACGCATCAATAAGGCGATCGAGTTGCTCGAACAGGGGCAGCCGGTCTATTACACAGGCACGAGCGGCGGTGGCTACGAAGAGGGCAGGAAGCTCGCCAAGACGTGGGCCGACTACATCAACTACGAGATGGAGCACGGCGCTTTCGACATCAGCGCGCTGCGGGCTTTCATGAAGGGCCTGGTGGATGCCGGTCCCACGAAGAGCGGGCACCGGACGCCGGCGGTGATTGTGACGCTGCCGGTGGTGGCTTCCGATGAGGCGACGGTGCGGGCGAACGCGTGGATGATTCAACAGGTGCTGGCGACGGGTGTGCACGGCATACTGATGTGCCACGCGCGGTCGCCGGAGGGAGTGCGGGCATTTGTCGAGGCGGCGCGCTATCCGTTCCAGAACGCCGCGCCGGGACTTGGAGAAGGCACCCGGGGCAGCGGCAGCCAGGGGTATGCGTCACAGATCTGGGGAATTTCAGGGGATCAGTATATTCGCGTGGCGGACACGTGGCCATTGAATCCCAAGGGAGAGATTCTGCTGGGCCTGAAGGTGGAAGACCGTTTCGCGGTGGCCAACGTGTCGCGCTCGGTGGCGGTGCCCGGCATTGCCTTTGCCGAGTGGGGGCCGGGAGACATGTCGTGGTCGCTCAAGCTCACGGTGGATCACACCAAGCCGTATCCGCCGGCGATGCTCGAGATGAGGGCGAAGGTGTTCCAGGCAGTCAAGGCGAACAAGAAGTTTTTCCTGGACGGTGTGCGGCTGCCGACCATTCAGGCGAATCTGAAGGACGGAATCATGATCGGTTCGGGCGATGAAGCGGCGGCGAACGCCGGCAGGCGGCTCACCAAACGCGCGATGCCTTGGTAGCGCCGATGAACCGGCGTGAATTGCTCACCCTGTTGGCGTGGCCGCTCGATGGCGGACAAGAGGACGTCCGCCGCCTAGTTGCCACCCCTGAAGGCCGCGCGAACTACCTGCGCGGGATGCTGCGGGCGCTGTGCACGGAAATCGGTCCGCGGCCTTCGGGGAGCAAAGGCTATGACGCCGGGGTAGCGATTATCCGGCGCGAATTCGAGCGTAGTCTGCCGGAGGTGATGGTGGACACGCTCGAATTTCGAAGATGGGTAGTGGTGGGCGAACCGCTTTTTCAGGTGGGCGGCAGGCGGCTTGAAACCTACGTGGCCGACAGCAGTCCGGCCACGCCCGAGGGCGGGATTCGCGGGGTGCTTCGGAAACGGGGCGAATACGAGGTGGTCGACCCATCCTCGGGCGCGGTGCTTGCCCGGGCCGGTATCAGCGAGTTCGGGCGGGCGATTGTATCGAGCCATTCGGGCAAGGACGATGTTCCGCTGTTCAATCTTGGCAGGCAGGATGCCGGGATGCTGGACCGCGCCGCGAGGGAGAAGACGCCGGTGGAGGCGCGGGCGCGGGTAAAGTGGATTCCGGGGGTTAAGACGAGCAGCGTGGCGGGGACGCTGCCCGGTGATTCGAAGGATGAAATCATGGTGGTGGCGCACGCGGACACGAAGTACAACACGCCCGGCGCCAACGACAACACCGCTTCGCTCATCACCATGCTGATGCTGGCGCATGCGGTATCGGGACGCCGTCCCGCGAAGACGCTGAGTTTTCTCGCGACGGCGGGGGAAGAGCTGCACTACCTGGGCGCGCGGCACTACGCGCGGACGCGGAAGGAGCGCGGCACGCTCGGCGACATCAGGATCTGTGTGAACCTGGACTCGTTGACCTACGGGCCGAATCTGCAGATCAATACAACTGATGATGCGCTGGGGCGGACGATTCTCGACATCCACCGGGATCTGGGGATTCGCGCGGAGCCGAAAGTATTCCACCGCGATGACACGATGGATTCGGCTCCGTTTCTCGCGGCGGGCGCGAGGACCGTTCACCTGAACAGCCGGGGTGATGACGCGCGGACGCTGCCATTGTGGCACCGGCCGGAGGATCGAGCCGAAACGATCCAGCCGGAGTTTGTGGAGAGCAGTTTTCTTGTTCTTCGGGAGTTGATAGAGCGGCTGCTCAGAGGTTGAACCCGGACTCGTTGGCCGAAGCGGAACGGAAAGGGTTCCAGCGCGGTGACACGATGGATTCGGCTCCGTTTGGGCAGTTGGGCGGGCGGCTGCTCAGAGGTTGA
>JABAQT010000036.1:0-38116 GCA_019187195.1 Bryobacteraceae bacterium | reverse complement strand
GGCGAGCGGGAGAGGTAGGAGTTGGGGAGTGCATACTCCCGCCAGCGGGAGCCGGGCAGAAGGCCGACGCCTTCACCGCGTCCGCTGGTGCCCAGATAACCCTTCGAGCCGGCGAAGATGCAGTTGTAGCCGCTGGACTGCTGTGCGCGGGCGGGGCCATCGGCGAAGGGTCCGACTTGCGGACCGGTTCCCGGGATCTTGCGCGCCTCGGCGGCGGTCATCCCCGGTGGAAGGTAGGCATCGCCCTGAACGTTATCCTCCCAGTAGACGGTGACAGGAGGCATGCTTCCGCGCGGACCGAACTCGTACCTGATGGCGCTTTTTTGCGGGTAGGTAATGGGGCTGGTTCCCTCCTGTTTGAGCACCTCGATGCTGATGAGGCTCTCGAGGCTCAGTTGGAGGGCCCAGTTCGCGGGGCCGAGGACATGGACTCCCCAGTCTCCAAAGTGGCCGGTGCCGAAGTCGAAAAAGCCGCGCCAGACGAAGGGACAATAGAAGCCCGCGTAAGCGCGCCGAACTTCAGCGGGCGCCATGGCGCCGGCATAGGGAGCGATGAGCGCTTTGTAGGCATCATCGCCGGCCGAGTAAGGGCGCCAGGCCGCTCCGCCAAGCCACAGATCCCAGTCGAGCGAGCCGGGAACCGGCGACGGAGGCGGGGCTTCCCGCATGCCCAGCGGCCATTCGGGCCTGCTTGACCAGGCATGGACTTCGGTCACATCGCCGATCTCGCCCGACCAGATGATCTCGCAAGCCACTCGAGTCGCGTCGTGCGAATAGCCCTGGTTACCCATCTGCGTGGCGGTTTTCGGATACCTGGCGGCCGCGTCTCTCAGCAGGAGCGCTTCCCAGGCAGTGCGCGTCAGGGGCTTTTCGACGTAGACGTGCTTGCCAGCCTGCATGCAGGCGAGAGCGCAGGCGGCATGCATGTGGTCGGCGGTGGCGATGACCACGGCGTCAATCTCCTTCGCCTGCCGGTCGAGCATGCGCCGGTAGTCTTTGTAGCGGGCGGCTTTCGGGAAGGCGGCGAAACCGGGGGCTCCGCGGTTGAAATCGACATCGGCGAGGGCAACCACGTTCTCGACGCCCGCGGCGGCGGCGCGCAGGTCAACCAACCCCCGGCCGCCGGCGCCGATGGCGGCGAGGTTCAGTTTCTCATTCGGAGATTTGTAGCCGAGCCGGGATAGCGAGGGCGCGCTCGAGAAGCCCCCCGCCGGAACCGCGGCGAAAAGCGCTCCCAGGAAAAAGTGCCGTCTGGAAATACTTTTTTCCGGCATGTGCCGTTGCTTTCCTTTCCCGCCGCGCCTCAGGCGAAATACGGGGCCATGTTATTCCAACAGTGTTGCGCGGCCGCCAAACCGTCGTAACCGGGCTGGTTGAAAATCTGGGCGCTGACCTCGAGGAGCAAGGTTCCCTGGTAGCGGATTTCCCCGAGGACCCGCGCATACTCTCTGTAGTTGATTTCGCCCGAATCGCCCGGCAGTAGAAAACGGTAGTGTTCCGGATTACCGGCGCTGTCCTTTATGTGGTGCAACACGGTGCGGCCCGCCAGTTGCCGGAGTGTGGGGTCGAGGTCCAACCGCTGAAGGTGATAGTGACTGTAATCGAACAGGTTCCCGATAGAGGGGCTTTTCACCTGATCGAGAAGCCAAAGGACTTTCGCGGGCATGTCGAGAGCGGTGCCGACATGACCCTCGATGGCAAGCACCACACCGAGCGGCTCCAGAGTTTTCGCCCACAGGGCGAGTTCATCGGCCATCCTGTTTCTGGTCTCGATCCACTTTTCGGGACGGCCGCCGGCCGGGGTTTCAATCACGGCCGGGGTTGAGGGTGACAACTCGTGCGCGGCTTCGGCCGCCGCGCGCAGGCGCTCGAGGTTTCGTTTGCCGCCGTCCGGCGCCCCCAGCGGCAGACTCTCCTGAACCGAGGACAGCACCAACCCGAGGCCGTCAATCCGCTTGCGGATCTCCGCGCGGGCGGTCCTGCTAAGCAGTTTCGGCTCGGTATCCCAGGTGGGCATCAACGTCAGGCTCAACGCCTTGTAGCCGATTCCAGCGATGTGGCGGATCGCTTCGTGAACGGGGAACTTCTTCATGCCGTACTGCTTGAAGCCGAGCAGGGGCTTGCGGTTCCGCGCGAGCGAGGCTGATCCGGTGAGCAGGGCGATGGATGCCCCGGCCGAGAGCGCAGTGTTCAGACTCCGCCGCGTCATGGGAACTCTCCTCTGATGGTTCTTCCTGAGCAGGAGTATACTCCCGCGTGCGCCGCGGTGCAGGGGCGGCTCCGCGGTGGCGCGGAGATCGATATACTCTTGGTCTGCCATGAATTCACTTTTTCGGACCTGGCGCGCCATCGTAGGGTTGGCGCTGCTGCCAGCGGCGGCCGCCCTGGCCGGGGACTGGCTCACGTTTGCCCACGGCCCCCAGCGTGATGGATGGGCATTCGAGGAGAATACGCTTGCGCCGGACAACGTCTCGCGGCTCGGCTTGAAATGGAAGGCCAAGCTCAACAACGCGTCCTACAGTCTGTGGGCTTTGACGGCTCCGGTGGCGGCGGGCGGCATCTCGACAAGCAAGGGGCCGCGGGCGGTGGTGTACGTGGCCGGTATCGGCGGGGCGGTGTTCGCGCTGGACGCGGAAACGGGCGAGGAGTTGTGGACTCACCAGTTCAAATACGTCGTGCTGCCCGGCAAAGGCGGATATCAGGGCACGTTCCTGTGTCCCAACGGAATAACGGCGACACCGGTGATCGACAAGAGTTCCAACCGGTTGTACGTGATCGCGGGAGACGGAGCGCTCTACGGACTCGATCTCGGCAGCGGGCGGGTGCGCTACGGTCCGGTGCAGTTCGTGGCTCCCTACTCGAAGAACTGGAGTTTGAATCTGGTGGATGGAACCATCTACACGGTTCTGGCGCAGGGTTGCGGCAACGGCCTCTCGGGATTTTATGCCGTCGATGTCAGGGACGCGCACCATCCGGTGGTGCGCCAGATGCTGCTTTCCAACACGAATACGGCGGGAATCTGGGGAAGAGGCGGAGCGGTTATCGGGGCCAACGGACGGGTTTATGGGGGGACGGCCGACGGCTTTTTCGATCCCATCGCCGGGGACTATTCGAACACGGTGGCGGCGGTAAGCGCGGGTGAGTTGAAACTGGTGGATTACTACCTGCCGCCTAACTGGCAGTATCTGCGAAAGAAGGATTTCGATCTGGGTTCGGCGAGTCCGGTGTACTTTGGCTGGCGCAACCGCAACCTGGTGGCGCATGGGGCGAAGGAAGGCGTGGTGACGCTTCTCGATGCGGACAAACTGGGAGGCTCCGATCACCAGACGCCGCTATACGTGTCGCCCAGGCTGGGCAACGACAAGGCGGTGTGCTGTGAAGGTTTGGGGATCTGGGGCGGCTTTTCGACAGCCCGGGACGAGACCGGGCAGACCTGGTTGTATGTGCCCATGGGCGGTCCGCCGGCGGCGGCGGGACCGAAGTTTCCCCTGACGAACGGCCCCAATCCGCACGGCAGCGTGATGGCGTTCAAGGTGGTGGAGGATCCGCGCACCCACAATCCGTCGCTCGCTCCGGCGTGGATTTCCGGCGATTTTAATCTTCCCGATGGAGTGGTGATCGCCAACGGAGTGGTGTTTGCGCTGTCGACGGGAGAGAACGCGGTGCAGAGGGGCGGCGAGGCGAAGCGGTTGGAAAACACACGTCCGGCGGTGCTGAAGGCGCTCGACGCGTGGACGGGCAAAGAGTTGTACAACAGCGGGAGCGCCATGACTTCCTGGGTGCATTTCACGGGGCTGGCGGTATCGGATGGGAAGGTGTTCGCCGTGGACCACGACTCGAACGTGTATTGCTTCGGGTTGCCCAAGTAGGGCGGGACGAAAAACGGCCTTCAGCGTGAAGGAGACTGGCTTTGATGACACGGCGGGAAATGCTTCTTGCGCCGGTGGCGGCCATGGCCGGGCGGCGGCCGAACTTCGTGTTTGTATTGGTGGATGATCTGCGATTTGACGAGTTACGGTGCACGGGGCATCCATTTGCGCAGACGCCCAATGCCGACCGCCTGGCGCGTGAGGGCGCGAATTTTCGCAACGCTTTCGCGACGACGCCGCTGTGTTCACCAAGCCGGGCGAGCTTTCTCACCGGGCTCTATCCGCACGCGCACGGGATTACGGACAACACGGACCGTTCCGCCGCCAGCCACGGACTGGTGACGTGGCCGCGGCTGTTGCACGAGAGAGGCTATGAAACGGCGTTCCTCGGTAAGTGGCATATGGGGAACGATAGCTCACCGCGGCCGGGATTCGACCATTGGGTGAGCTTCAAGGGGCAGGGAGAATCGATGGACCCGGTGCTGAACGTGAACGGAAAGACGGTTCGCGAGCGCGGCTATGTCACCGACATTCTTACCGCTCGGGCGGCGGGGTTCCTGGAGCGCCGGCGAAACAAGCCGTTCTGTTTGTACCTGTCGCACAAGGCAATCCATCCGAATATCCAGCAGCGCGATGACGGCAGCATCACCAGTCACGGAACAGCCGATGAATTTATTTCCGCCGCGCGCCACCGGACACTTTATTCGCGGGAGAGCGTTCCGCACCGGCCGAACTACGGCATTGCGCCGGCTGACAAGCCGGCGCTCATGCGGCCAATCGAAGGATTGAAGCCTTTGGGGCGGGAGACGGCGACGGACGACGCGACCATTCTCAACCGCATGCGGATGACGAAAGCGATTGACGAAGGGCTTGGCCGCTTGCTGGATGTTCTCTCCGGGCGGGGCGTGCTGGATGAAACCGTGGTGATCTTCACGAGCGACCATGGGTATTTTTATGGAGAGCACGGGTTGAATTACGAGCGGCGGCTCGCTTACGAGGAGGCGATCCGGATTCCGCTGCTGATCCGCTATCCGCCGGCGTTTCGAGCCGGGTCGCGGCCCGAGGGATTCGCGTTGAGCATCGACATCGCGCCGACGGCGCTGGAACTCGCCGGTGTGCCCGCGCCGAAGGCGCATGGCCGGCCGCTGACAGGAGAGCTGGACCGGGATGCGTTTCTGATCGAATACTACTCGGATACGGTGTTTCCGCGCATTCGCGACATGGGGTATCACGCGGTGCGCACGCGGAGGTGGAAATACATCCATTACGAGCGGCTCGAAGGGATGGACGAGTTGTACGACTTGCAGGCGGATCCCTACGAGTTGCGGAATCGGGGGAGCGGTTCGCCGCAGGCGCCGGAGCTGCGGCGGCGGCTTAGGGAACTGATCGAGGAAACGCGAGGCGCGGCGAGGGGGTAGCGGCTGTTTCCGCTCGCGGAAGGCCGGCATTGGCGTTAACGCGGGTCCCGCTTCTACACTAACGTTGATGAAGTCTGTTTTGCTGACGTTTGCCGTTTGCCTGTCCATGGCATGGGCGCAGAAGAATTCGACGGCTCCCGAAAGCGGCGCGCCCAGGCAGGAGACGGATACGGCGCGGCGTACGGAACTGAACCTGATGGGCAAGACAGACACGGCGGGGGGCGAGAGCCGGCGCAACGAGAACATCTATTTCAATCTTGTGGACAACAATGCCCTGAAGGAGCTGAACGTCCGGCTCGGCACCACGGCCACGATCATTGATCAGTTCCGCGCGGAGCAGGGCTATTTCAGCGCGGAGTTCGGCAACGCGCCGGCGCCGGTGATCCGTTTGGCGCCGTCTTCGCGCGCGGGCTTCCACGGCAGCCTCTTCGCGGCGCACCTGAACAGCATCTTCAGCGCGCGCACCTTCTTTCAGGTGGGCGAGGTGAAGCCGGCGCACGAGAACAACTTCGGCTTCGCGGGCGGCGCTCCGTTGTGGAAGGGATCGTTTCTGACGCTTGAGGGAAGCGAAAACCTGATCCGCGGGGTGGTGAATGGAAACGTGCTGGTGCCGCGGCCCGACGAACGCGCGCCGCTCGCCGCGGACCCGGCCGTTCGAGCGTTGCTTTCCCGCTGGCTCAGCGCTTATCCGCGGGAGTTGCCCAACCGCACGGACATCAACGAGCGCGCGCTCAATACCAATGCGCCGCAGCGGGTGGATCTGCACAACGGCTCGATACGGCTGGACCAGAACCTGGGGGTATGGGGCAGAATATTCACGCGATATCTCTACACCTACCAGCATGTGGAGGCCTTCGAGCTGGTGTCGGGGCAGAATCCGAATACCGATACGCATGCGCATACGGCCCGGCTGACGTGGAATCGCGCCTGGAGCGCGGACACGGTTACGGATCTGTCGGCGGGTTATGATCGCATCGGCTCGCTGCTCGCGCCGGAGAAGAACGCCGTGGGGCCGAACGTGGCCATCACCGGGCTGACGTCGCTGGGGCCGGAATCGGGGATACCCATCAACCGGGCGCAGAACCTGTTCCGCTACTCCGCGCACGCGCGCCTGGCGAGAGGGAACCATAACTGGACCTTGGGCGCGCAGGCTTTGCGGCGGCAGTTCAACGGCATCGAGTCAGACACGCACCGCGGCTACTTCAGCTTCACCGCCGATTTCGGACGGGATGCGATTACGAATTTCCGGCTCGGCGTGCCGACGCAATACATCCGCGCGGCGGGCAACGTAAGCCGCGGCTTCCGCAATTGGGAGGTGGCGCTGTATGCGGGCGATGAATGGCGCGTCTCGAAGCGGCTGACGCTCTCGCTCGGCCTGCGCTGGGAACCGGCCGCCACTCCGGTGGAGGTGAACGGGTTCAACACGATTCCCTATCCGTGCGATTGCAACAACCTCGCTCCGCGGTTCGGTTTCGCGTGGCGGGGACCGGGACGCGCGGGAGTGTTACGCGGCGCTTACGGCTTTGATTACGGGGAAATCTATCCGGTGACCTACCAGCAGGTGCGTTTCGCGCCGCCATTGAACAACAAGATTGTGGTGCCGTCGCCGGACCTGCTGAATCCGTTCGGCGGGTTGGGGCAGGGAGGAGCGCTTACGGTGGCCCGGCCGACGACGTATGTGCTGGACCCGCGCCTGGCGGCGCCCTACGCGCAGCAATACAACTTTTCCTGGGAGCCGGAGCTTTCGCGGAACTGGCGGCTGCAGTTGGGTTACGTGGGCAGCCGGTCAAACAAGCTGCTGTTGATGTGGTATCTGAACCGCGCGCATCCCGTCCCGGGCATTCCGCAAACGACAACGACGGTGAACGAACGGCGCGAGAATCCGGATTTCGCCGAGATCCGGCGCGTCATTAACGGCTCGCGCGGGTATTTCGACGCGGCGCGGATATCGCTGGTGATGCCCCGCTTTCATGGCGTGACGCTGAACACGTCCTACTGGTTCAGCAAGGCGATGGATCTCGGGAGCGGTTATTCGAACACGGCCTACGACGCCGATTCGAGGCAATCGCGGAGCCAGAACGAATTTCTCGCCTCGGCGGACATGAAAGGATTGAGCAACTTTGATCAGCCGCATGCGTTTCTTACACAGGCGCAGTATGCGATTCCCGCTCCGGGGCTTGGCCGCGGCACGGCGCGCTGGCTCGGCGGATGGTCGTTGAGCGGTGTTCTGCTGCTGAAGCAAGGGACGCCATTCACGGTTGGAAGCGGGTCGGATGCGCCCGGGTTCGGCAACGTGGATGCGAACGGCGGGGACCGGCCGAATATCGTGGACGCGTCGATTCTCGGACGCACGATTGGAGATCCGGACACCTCGCGGGCGCTGTTGCCGCGGGCGGCTTTTCAATTCATGCAGCCGACCGACGCGCGCGGGAACCTGGGGAGGAACACCTTCCGGCGCGGAGGGATCCGGAACGTGAATGCCTCGCTCACGAAAGAGTGGGCGATGCGCGGAGAGCAGCGGCTGCGTTTTCGCGCCGAAAGCGTGAACCTGTTCAACACGCCGCAGTTCGCCGAGCCGGGTTTCGACCTCGTGCTGCCGAACTTCGGCCAGATTACGAACACGCTGAACGATGGACGGACATTCCGGTTCTGGCTGAATTTCCTGTTCTGAGGGACGATTGGACGGATGCTCCAAAGGGCATGGAGATTGCGGATTGCCGCGACGCGGAAAGCGGCGGGACAAGTTCTCCCTGCCGTGTCATAATCGAGCAGGGGAGCAACCATGATAGTACGCGCCGCGCTCATGTTGGCTCTGATCACGCCGGCGGTTGCGGGCGAGCGAAAGCCCATCACCGCCCAGGCGGGAAATCTGAAACTCTCCGTACAAGCGGTGGCCTACCTGAACAGGGAGGACATCAAGCGTGAACTCGGATCGGAACTGCCCAAGGACATTGTGCTCGTCGAAGTCACCGTTTCGCCGAAGGGCGGCACGCCGCTGAAGTTGTTCGCGGACGATTTTCTGCTCCACTCGTACAACGACGGCCAGAAATCGGGGCCGTTCGCGCCTTCACAGATCGCCGGCAGAGGCGGTCTTACGCTTTCCGAGGGGAGTGATGGCGGGGGAGTGATGGCGGAGGACACGGGTCCCATCTACGGGGGGCTTGGCGGGGGCTATCCGGGACGCATGCCCGGCAGCGGCGGCGGATTCGGCAATTCGGCTTCGGTGGCCACGACGGAGGCCACGGTCAACGACGGCAAGAAGGAAAAGGAGAATCCGCTCCTCAAGATCCTCAAACAGAAAGGACTCCCCGACAAGGAAATCTCGTCGCCCGTCAAAGGGTTCCTCTATTTTCCGCTCGAAGGAAAGCACAAGGCCAAGGATCTCGGCCTCGTGTACAACGGAGCAGGAGGAAAGCTGACCCTGGAATTTCACCAATAAGAATCATGCAAATCTCCGAACTGGAAACACCCGCCATTCTCATTGACTTGGACATCATGGAACGCAACCTCAAACGGGTTGCGGATTACGCGCGAGCAAACGGGCTGACCGTCAAACCGCACACCAAGACTCACAAGATTCCCGCGCTGGCGCGGCGTCAAATGGATCTGGGAGCGGCCGGCGTCACCGTCGCCAAGGTCGGGGAGGCGGAAGTCATGCTCGAGGCGAACCCCCCGGAGATTTTCGTAGCGTATCCGGTAATTGGACGCCACAAGATGGAACGGCTCATCGCCGTCGCCCGCAAGACGCGGGTGAACGTCGGACTCGACAGCATCTACGCGGCGCGGCAACTTTCCGATGCCGCGCGCGCCGCCCAGGCGAGTCTCGGCGTTCTGGCGGAAGTGGATGCCGGGATGGGGCGGGTGGGCGTTTCCCCCGGAGAAGAACTGATCGCATTGGGACGCCAGATCGCGAGCCTTCCCTGGCTGGAGCTTCAGGGGATCACTTTTTATCCCGGTCATATCCAGACCACGGGCGATGAAACGTTCCGAACCCAGATGGAAGAACTGGCGGCGCTGGTTCAGGCTATCACCGCGGACTGGAAGCGCGCGGGGCTCCCGCTGAACATCGTCAGCGGCGGCTCGACGCCCTCGTTGTTCCACTCGCACCTTATCCATGGAATGACGGAGATTCGCCCGGGAACTTACATTTTCAACGACAGGAACACCTGGGCTATCGGAGCGTGCTCCCGCGAAGACTGCGCCGCTTCCATCCTCACCACGGTTGTTTCGACGGCCCGGCCCGGCCAGATCATTGTTGATGGCGGTACGAAGACTTTTTCCTCGGACCGGTATGCCGGATCACCGGAAGCGAGCTTCGGCTACATCGTCGAAGCCCCGGAGGCGGTGCTTTGCAAGATGAACGAAGAGCATGGCTATATTGATGTTCGCGGCAGCGAGACCGGGTTGTCCGTGGGCGACAGAGTCCGCATCATTCCCAACCACATCTGCGCGGCCATGAACCTGCATGAGCAGGTTTACGGAATTCGCGGCTCTGAAGTGATTGAGACCTGGCGCGTGGCCGGGCGAGGGAAGCTGCAGTAGCGCGCGAAAAAGAGCTTGCCGCGAACATCGCTTTAGGGAACCATGGAGTGAGGAGGATTCATGAGACGCATCCTGTTAACGCTGCCGCTATTCTTATTCACTCTTCCGTTGTTTCCCCAAGGCGCTCCCACCCGATCGACGGCTGACCAGCCCTATACAGTCGAGTACTATTACAGGGTGCGATGGGGCCACCAGCAGGAGTTCCTGCAACTGTTTCTCAAGAACCACTACCCGCTGCTTCGCAAGGTGGTCGAGAGCGGACGCATGCTTTCGGTAAAGATCGAACAGCCGGCCAACCACATGACCGAGGATTCCCGTTGGGATTACCGGGTCACCATCCGCTTCAGGAACTCGACCCTCGCCACGACGGCGAATCCCGATGAGGAGCGGCTGATCAAGCAACTCTGGCCGGACCGGCAGACGTTCCAGCGGGAGGAGCAGCGGCGTTTCGAAATCCTGCAAGCCCACTGGGACCTTCCCGTAACGGACATCACCCCCTCGAAACCGTAACCGCCAGAGGGGCCTCGCTACCAGTTGGTTAGCGAGCCATCGGGCCGCTTCAACATGGGAGTCAGGTCGTAATGCTCCGTGAAGTCTCCAATTTGCTGGAGTTTCGCGGTGTTCACCTCGACGCCGAGGCCGGGCCGGTCGTTCGGCCACAGCTTACCGTTCCTGAGGTCATAGAAGTGGTTGAGGTAAGGCCACGGCCGCGTGCCGCCCATCACCATCTCCATCAGGCCGGGGCCGGGGAAGACCGCCATGCAATGCACCATCGCCGCTTCCGAGATCGGTCCGGTGAAGTGCGGCACGAGGCCGATGTAATGGGTCTCGCACATCGCGGCGATCTTCATGAATTCCGTGATGCCGCCGACGTTGGGAATGGTGGCGCGCGCGTAGTCGATCAGGTTGCCTTCGATCAATTCATTCCAATCCCACTTGGGGCCGAACTGTTCGCCGACGGCGATGGGCACTTTCACCTGGTGGCGGAGCGTGCGGTAGATGCCCGGATACTCGCTTCGCACCAGGTCTTCGACGAAGTAGGGGCGTAACGGCTCGATTCTATTCGCCAGGGCCACGGCGTCGGACATGTCGAGTTCGGTGTGGAAGTCGATGCACCAGGCTCCATCCTTGCCCACTCCCTCCCGCACCTGGCGGCAGAGTTCATAAGTGCGCGCGACGTTGTCAAAACGGTCCATCACGGGGCCGCGCGAGTCGGTGGAGATACGGAAGGCGCGAAAGCCCGCTTCGACGCATGCCCGCGCCACTTCCTGCGGCGTGCCCTTCGCCGGGTAGCCGGTGGAGTAGCACTCGACGTAATCGCGCGTCTGTCCGCCGAGCAGTTGATAGACGGGCACACCGAGCGCCTTGCCCTTGAGATCCCACAACGCCATGTCGAGCGCCCCCAGGGCGTGGACCTTCTCGCGTCCGGCGGGGTAGAAGTAGGACCGGAACATCATCTGCCACATCCGGTCGGTGCGGAACGGGTCCTGGCCGATCAATAAGCCGGCGCACTGCTCCATGGTGTCATGAGCTCCGCCTTCGCCCACGCCCACAAGGCCGGAGTCGGTCTCGACCAGTACCACGTTGGTGCTCTGGTTGAAGAGAGGTTGTTTCGTATTCGGCCTGCCGGCGGCGTCGGTGGGAGTCTTGTAGTAGCGGATGCGGGTGATTTTCGACTTCGGCAGGCTGGCCGCGCGGGCCGGGCCGGCGAAGCGCGTGGCGGCGGCTCCGCCCAGACAGGCGTGGAAAAAAGATCTTCGGTTCATCACTTGCGCTCATCATACCAGGGAGTTCCGGGTTCGGGCGATGAATAGCCGTTGGAGGCTTGACAGATTCGGTTTACAGTCATAATATGAATTGTCGTTAGTAAGATGAAACGGAAGGTCACAACCCCGCGCCCGTATCAAAGCCCCCTGCGCGAAGCGCATGCCGCCCAGACCCGCGAGCGCATTATCCACGCCGCCCTCCGCTACCTCGAGTCGCATGAATCCGACGCGCTCACGCTGCGAAGGGTGGGTGACGCCGCCGGCGTGTCGGCGCCCACCGTGTATGCGCATTTCCCAACCACCGACGCGCTCTATCTGGGAATCTTCGAGACGCTTCAGCCGCGGCTCGGGTTGGAGGTGGAACGGTACCCTTCCGCATTGCGGGAATTGGAGGATCTTCCGGGGAGGAATTTTCCCGCCTATGCCGATAACGCAAAGGCGGTCAGAGCGCTGCTGCTCGCGCCCGGCTACCATCGCGCGCGCCGCAACAACCGGCCCGAGCGGCTGCGGAAATGGGTGGAGAACATGGCGGCCGGCGCTCCCCGGCTACCCGCCGCGCAGAGGCGCCTGAAGGCTTTCGCCGTGAACGCGTTCTGGACCCCCACGATGTGGCTCTGGCTCACCGGGACATGCGGCCTGAGCACGGAGGAAGCGGCAGCCGCGGCATCGTGGGCCATCCGAAGTCTCATTGCGGCTTTGACCAGCGAAGCCGCCGGACGTTCATCAGCGAAAACCCAACCTGCGAAGAAAGGCAGGAAAGGAGCAAGGAAATGACAACAGCAGCAGAGGAGATCCGGATCGGCCAACTGGTCATCCGGTTTCTACTCGAGGGAAAGGCGTCGGGCGGCTCCGTCGCGGTCTTCGAATTCGAGGTGCCCGCCGGAGCGAAAGTGCCCATCGCGCACAGCCATGACGCATATGAGGAGACCATCTACGGGATCGAGGGACTGCTCACCTGGACCGTGGATGGCCGGCGGATCACGATCGGACCGGGCGAAGTGCTCTGCATCCCCCGGGGAGCGGTGCACCACTTTGAAAATCCGCATGATGCCTGCGCGAAGATGCTTGGCATTATCACTCCGGGCATCCTCGGGCCGGACTACTTCCGTGAAGCCGCCGCGGTGGTCGATGCGGCGCATGGCGGACCGCCGGACGCCGCGGCGATCGGCGCCGTGATGCGCCGCCACGGGCTCACTCCAGCCCCCTGACGCGGGTTCCGGGGCTTCGCGCGATTCATGGTTCCCCCGTGACGATCTCCACCTCCACCAGATCTCCGTCGGCAAGCAAATATTCATCACGCAACTTTACGGGGCAGGCGATCTCGATGACCGTGCGCGGATGATGACCCACACCCGCCTCATTCTGATCCGTGCGCACCAGGAACGCCTCGCGCCCGAAGACGCGGCAGGCCACCAGGTTCACGGAAACCGTGCCGCCGTATTCTTCCTTCTCGATGCGCAGGCGCCGCGCGGGCAGCCGGTATGGCCGCTCGAGTTGCAGGTTGAGCGTCCCGGGGAAGAGTTTCATCCCTGTTTTTCGGGTGTAGAGTTCATCGAGAACCGTCATCCAGCGCGAGAAATTCCCTATGCCGGCGACGACCCGGCCGCGCAACACTTCCATGAGCCGTAGCCTAACAGATCCCCACGCGAGTCCTGTTATTGCCTCAAAGGCCGAGGTTGCGCTCGAGTTCCGCTTCGACGCGTGGAAAGTCCAAAGGGTTGCGCAGGACGTTGCCGATCCCGGTGTTGGCTTTCTCCTCCACCAGTTTTTCCGCCGCGTACAGCGCCAGCAGGTAAGCGGCGCGCGCATTCTGTGTGCTCATGCGGGACCAGTTCTGCCCCAACTGGCTCAGCTTGGGCGCCTGGCGGGTCTTGATCATGGCTTCGATCGCGGCGCGGTATTGCGGCGCCAGCGTCTGACCCGAGTATTTCTGCGCCAGGCCCTCATGCAGCCAGGCCGGCCATTTGCCGATCTCGTGCAGACAGGCATGCACCAGTTCGTGGGCGAAGGTCCGCCGCGTTTCCGCGCTCACCTGCCGCGAATCGGAAACGGGCACGTGAATGCGCCCGTCATACAATCCGCCGCTCCATTCGGCGGCCTGCGTCGCCTGGAAGTAACTCTCGCGGCTCGAGGCGACGGCGGTCACCTTCTCATTCGCGCGGCAGCCGAGTTGGAAGGAGATGCGGGTGTACTCGTCGTCCAAAACCTGGAGCATGCTCTTTGCGAGAGGCTCCGGCACCGTGGCGCGTTCGTAGCGCAGCACGACGCGGTTGCCCACCATGCGCTCCGACCCCTTGTCGGCCGTTCTTTCCCGCTCGGCGCGGCGGATCATTGCTTCAATGCCGGGGTTCGGCTCGATGGCGATGGATTCCTTCCAGTGCAGCATGGCCTGCTCGAGGTTATCCATCCTGTAGAAAGCCATTCCGGCGACGGCGTGCAGATAAGGATCCACCGGGTAGCGCCGCAAATCCTGTTCGAGAAGCCGGAGGGCCTCGGCGGGCTGGTTGGCTTCGATCAATCTCCAGGCCCTGGTGGCGGGATGGTCCCTTCCCGCTTTCACGACAGCAGCGGCCGTGGCCGCCTTGGCCTCTGGTGCTCCCGCCGCGCCGCCGATGTCACGGGCGCTTCTCCGGGCCTCCTCGAAGGCGCCGGCTCCCGCAACCGCCTTTGAAGGCACATAGCCGGACACCTGCTTCCCGCCGAGATCGGCAACCACTTTGTAACAGGATCCGCCGCTGCCCGAGAGCGCCGACCGCACCTCGACCCGCTGCCCGGCGGGGAGAACCGCAATCTGCTCTTCTCCGGCATCACAGCCGCCGCGGAGCACCGATTCGGTATTCAGGGTGGCCGCGGTAATGGCGAGCAGAAGCGCGGTGACAGGCATACCTTTCATCGTAAGGTGGCGCGGCGTCCATTTCCCTCAGGGGAATGCCTGAGTTGGCCTGTTCCCGCCGCCCGAGCATCAAAGGGCGGATCTCAATAGAGAATGCGAGTGCGGATGGTGCCGGGCGCCTCATCGAGCGCGCGCTTGACCATCAAGGACTCGTTCGGCCCGCCGGTGTCGATGTCTATCACCACGTAGCCGATCTTCGGATTCGTTTGCAGGTACTGGCTGGCGATGTTGATGCCGCGCCCGGAGAACACATCGTTGACGGATGAGAGCACACCGGGTTGGTTGCGATGAATGTGCAGCAAGCGATGCATGCCCGGATGCTCCGGGAGGGAGACTTCCGGGAAGTTGACGGCGGAGAGCGTCGAGCCGTTGTTGCTGTACCGGATCAGCTTGCTTGCCACTTCGTATCCGATATTCTGTTGAGCCTCTTCGGTGCTGCCGCCCACGTGGGGCGTCAGCAGGACGTTGTCCAGCCCACGGAGCGGTGAGACGAACTCCTCGCCCTCGGTTTTCGGCTCCGAGGGAAAGACATCGATGGCGGCGCCGGCGATGTGTCCCGAGCGGAGCGCCTCCGCGAGGGCTCCGATGTCGACGACGGTGCCGCGCGAGGCGTTGATGAGCAGCGCGCCCGGTTTCATCGCGGCGATCTGATCCCGTCCGATGAGGCCGTGAGTTTGGGGCGTCTCCGGAACGTGCAGCGTGACCACGTCGGCGACTTCGAGCAGGCCAGCGAGGGAGGGAGCGGGCCTGGCGTTGCCGAGGGCGAGTTTTGCCTCGACGTCGTAGTAGACCGCCTGCATCCCGAGGGATTCCGCCAGCAGTCCGATCTGCGTGCCGATGTGGCCGTAGCCGATGATGCCGAGACACTTGCCGCGCACCTCGCGCGAGCCGGCGGCAGTCTTGATCCAGCCGCCGCGGTGGGCAATGGCGTTGCGTCTCGGGATGTCCCGCATCAGCATGATGATCTCGGCCAGCGCGAGTTCGGCGACGCTGCGCGTGTTCGAGAAGGGCGCGTTGAAGACGGGGATGCCGCGCGCTTCGGCGGCATCGAGATCCACCTGATTGGTGCCGATGCAGAAGCATCCGACGCCCGTCAGCTTCGGCGCGTTCTCGAAGACGCGCGCCGTGAGTTGCGTGGCGGACCGGATGCCGATGAAATAGGCGTCCTTCACCGATTCGAGAAGCCTTGCTTCGGGGAGCGATTTCTGATGGTACTCGATTCCGGTGTAGCCGTCGTCGCGAAAGGCCTTTACGGCGCTCGAATGCACACCTTCGAGCAGAAGAATCTTAATCTTGCTTTTATCGAGGGATGTCTTGCTCATTCAGTTGCGGAAAGTATGTCTATCACCAGTTTCGCATGTGGTGTACGCTGTAGGGACATAGGAGGGCGAATGAGAGTAACAGGAGTTCTCGTGTGCGCGCTCATGGCGTGCGCGGCGCGGGCGCAGAACCCGCTGGTGACGACGGCGACCCAGCGCTACTTCAATGGAGTGCGGCGGAATCTCGAGGCGAGCGCCGATGCCATGCCGGCGAGCAAGTATGGGTTCCGGTTGACCGAAGGCCAGATGACGTTCGCCGAATGGCTGAACCACGCCACCCAGCGCAACTACAGCGACTGCGCGGTGATGAAAGGCGAGAGCGTGCCGGAGGCGGAAAAGGAAGCGGCAAAGCTCAAACACAAGGGCGAGGTGAGCAAGGCGCTGAAGGAGTCCTTCGCCTACTGCGCGGAAGCGTTACAGGGAATGGATGACCAGAAAGCCATCTCCTCTCCGGCGATGAGCAACGCCCTGCTGCACGTGCTGGTGCACAACAACGAGATCTACGGAAACGTGGTGGGATATCTGCGTGTCTGCGGATTCATTCCTCCTTCCACGGCCCGGCGGGGAAACCAGGGAAAGAAAGATTAGCGGGCGCCCGGCGCTCCGCGCCGGGTGTTGACAACGGGCTTCCGGCGTTCCTATACTGGCGTTTCGTAATCGAATGAAGTTAACGAAATTAGATTATGATAACGCCGTGGACCGCGATCTGTATTCGGGGCTGATCCGGCTGCACATTCTGCATCACGCCGTGGAGGAGCCTATCTTCGGGCTGGGCATGGCGGAGGAACTGGCGCGGCACGGCTATCGCATCAGTCCGGGCACGCTTTACCCCCTGCTGCACGGTCTCGAGAAGAAAGGCTATCTGAAATCGAAGCAAGTCAGGGAAGGCAAGTCGCTGCGCAAGGTGTATCGCGCGACTCCTCGCGGGCGGAAGGCTCTCATTGCCGCCAAGGGGAAGGTGCGCGAACTGATCGGGGAACTGATGGAAGGGAAAGAGCGATGGTGAAGCGCCGCTCGATGGGCGGACGCATGGCAACCGGAATTGCAGCCGTGATGCTTACGGCGGGCGCTGGAGTGAGGGCGCAGGAGCAAGGTTCGGCCGGTCTGACGCTCGGGCAAGCCGTCGAGGCGGCTCTACGGAACTATCCATCCGTTCGCGTCTCGCAGGAGCAGATCAACGCGGCGGCGGCTGGAATTCAACTTGCCCGTTCCGCCTACCTTCCACGGGTCGATGGGCTGGCGCAGGTCAATCGCGCGACACGAAACAATGTCTTCGGCATGCTGCTGCCGCAACGCGTGATACCCCCGATATCGGGGCCGGTGCTGGGGACCAACAACCTCGGAACCACGTGGGGAACCGCGATTGGAGCGCTGGTTTCATGGGAACCGTTTGACTTCGGGGCCAGGAAGGCCGGCGTCGATGCGGCCACGGCGGCGCGGGCACGGTCAGAGGCCACTCTCCAGCGGACGCGTTACGACGTCGCGGTGGCGGCGGCGGATTCCTATGTCACGCTGGTGGCCGCGCGGGAGACAGTGCGGGCGGCACAGGCGGGCGTCGAGAGAGCCCAGGTCATTTCGAGGACCATCGACGCCCTTGTGAACGCCCAGTTGCGCCCGGGCGCTGATGCCTCGCGGGCGGCGGCGGAACTGGCGGCGGCGCGGACGCAACTAATACAGGCAAGGCAGGCGGTGGAAGTGGCGCGGGCGAATCTGTCGCGATTCGTGGGGGAGGAGGCAGCCCGGATCCGGATATCGGCGCCGCGGCTGCTGGAACTGCCCCCGGTGGGGCACGCCGCGCCCTTCGACCCGGCAAACCCCGCGGCGATCGAGCAGAGGGCCGTGGTCGAGCAGTTGCGCGCGCAGATGCGCATCCTCGAGCGATCGTACTTTCCGCGATTTTACTTGCAGGCGTCGGCCTACGCGCGCGGGACAGGCGCGGAGACCGGCGGAAGGATTCAGGGTGGAGCAAACGGACTGGCGCCCAATTTTCAGAACTACGCGCTTGGTTTCACGGTGGAATTTCCGGTGATGGATTTCGCTGCCATCCGCGCCAGGAAAGCGGTGCAGTCTTCCAACCTTCGCGCGGAGGCGGCCCGCTACCAGCAGATCGCCGTGGACTTGAAGGCGCAATGGAGGGCCGCGGCGGCAATGTTACAGGGAGCCCGGGAGGTTGCCGCGAATACGCCCGCCGGGGTCAAGGCGGCGCGCGCGGCCACAAGCCAGGCTACGGCGCGCTACCAGTCCGGTTTGGGGAACGTGGATGAGGTGGCCGAAGCGCAACGGCTGTTGACGCAGGCCGAGATCGACGATGCGCTGGCACGGCTCGGCGTATGGCGGAGCCTGCTCGCGGTTGCCACCGCCCTGGGCGACATTCAGCCGTTTGTCGTGGAAGCAAGCCGGTGACTCGGGAATACGAATCATGCGCCTCGTTCTAGCCGCTCTCAGCCGTCCGATTACGGTGGTGGTTGCTCTCGCCTCCATCGCCTTGCTTGCTTTTCTTGCGGTGCGGCGGATGGCGGTGGACATCTTCCCCAAGGTTGGAGAGCCGGCGATTTATGTGGCTCAGCCTTACGGAGGCATGGACGCGGCCCAGATGGAAGGCTACCTCACCTACTATTACGAGTATCACTTCCTCTACATCACGGGAATCAGCCGCGTGGAGAGCAAGAGCATCCAGGGCGCGGCGCTGATGAAACTGGTCTTCCACGAAGGCACGGACATGGCGCAGGCCGTGGCGGAGACCGTAGGTTATGTCGACCGCGCGCGGGCGTTCATGCCGCCGGGCACGGTGCCGCCCTTCATCACGCGATTTGACGCCGGCAGCGTCGCCGTCGGCCAACTGCTGTTCAGCAGTTCCACGCGCACGCAGGGCGAGTTGCAGGATTTTGCCCTGAACAGCGTGCGTCCGCTGTTTGCCACCCTGCCCGGGGTTTCGGCTCCACCGCCATTTGGAGGGAACCAGAGGACGATCGTCATCACGCTCGATCCGGACAAGCTCCGGCAATACCGCGTTTCGCCGGACGAAGCCGTCGCGGCGGTCAGCACCTCGACGCTGGTGATGCCCTCCGGGAACATGTGGACCGGAAAGATCAACCGCATTGCGAGGACGAACGCGGCCCTCGGTGGAGATCTTTCGGAACTCCTGAGCACACCCATCCGCCCGGCGGCGGGCACGGCCGTCTACCTGCGCGATATCGGCACAATCGAGAACGGAACGGACATCATTACAGCGTATGCCCACGTGAACGGCCGCCGCACCGTGTACATACCGGTGACCAAGCGCGCGGACGCGTCCACGCTTTCGGTCATCAACGCGGTAAAGAAGGCGATTCCCGATTTCCGCAAGGTTGTGCCCGATGACGTCGATGTAAGCCTGCAATTCGACCAGTCGCCATTCGTAACCAACTCCTTGCGCGGCCTTGTCTTCGAGGCGTTGTCCGGCGCGGTTCTGACGGGGCTCATGGTGCTGGTTTTCCTTCGCGACTGGCGCAGCGCGTTCATCGTGGTTCTGAACATCCCCTTTGCGTTGCTGGGCGCCGTGGTGTTGCTGTGGGCCACCGGCCAGACGATCAACATCATGACGCTCGGCGGACTGGCCCTGGCGGTGGGGGTTCTCGTGGATGAGGCGACGGTGGAAATCGAGAACATTCACACGCGGATGCTGCCCGGAGTTTCGCGGGCGCGGGCGGTGCTCGAGGCATGCCGCCACACGGCTCTGCCGCGCCTGTTGTCCATGCTCTGCATCCTGGCTGTCTTCGTCCCCTCGTTCTTCATGATCGGCGTGGGCCGGCAGCTTTTCGTGCCCCTGTCGCTGGCGGTGGCTTTTTCGATGTTCGCCTCCTACCTGCTTTCGAGCAGTCTCGTTCCCGTTTTCTCGATATGGCTCATGCGCGAAGCGCGCCGCGGCGAGGAGCGCGAGGGCTTATCCGGCCATCTGCGAAGTATCTATGATCGCTACCTGCGGATTTTTCTGCGCCTGCGCGGGCTGGTGGTTGGCGCGTACCTGGCGGGCGCGTTCGCGATCCTTTACCTGCTGGCGCCGGGCATTGGAACCGAGTTGTTTCCCGACGCCGGCGCCGCGGTGCTGCGGTTGCGGATGCGGGCGCCGGCCGGGACACGAATTGAAGAGACCGAGCGCCTCGTGCTGCGCGCGCTGGATGTCTTTCAACAGGCGGCGGGCAGGGAGAACGTGGAGATCACCAGTGATTTCATGGGCACCATCCCCGCCAGTTATCCGGTGGATCTGATCCACCTTTTCACCAGCGGCCCCCAGGACGCAATCATCCAGGTGGCTTTGAAACCCGGCGCTCCCCGCGGCGAACGGTTGCGCGAGCGCATCCGGGAAGGATTGCGCCGCGAGCTTCCCGGCTGTGAAGTCTCCTTCGAAGCCGCCGATATCGTCTCCCAGGTAATGAGCTTCGGCTCTCCCACTCCCATAGAAGTGGCGGTGCAGGGAGCCGCGCTGGCGGACGATTACCAGTATGCCGGGAAGTTGAAGGCGGAAATGGCGAAGCTCGGTTTCCTGCGTGATCTGCAAATTGCCCAGGAGTACAGCTATCCCACGCTGGACATCGACATCAGCCGCGACAGGGCCGGTCAACTGGGGCTGACAATGGCGGACGTGGTCCGTTCGGTTGTGCCCGCCACGTCGTCGTCGCGGTTCACGCAGCCCAACTATTGGCGCGACCCGAAGTCCGGCAACGCGTTTCAGATTCAGGTGCAATTGCCGCGGAACCGCATGCAGAGCGTGGAAAGCGCCGGGGAGATCCCGATCATGAAAAACGGCGTACGCGACACGGAGTTGAGGAACGTGGCCACGATGAAGCCGGGCACGATTCCGGGCTTGATTGAGCGCTTCAACGGGCAGCATATCGTGAGTGTGACGGCCAATGTGAGCGGCATCACGCTGGGAGAGGCCGCTCCCAGGCTGAGCAAGGCTTTGCTCGCGGCGGGCTCTCCGCCGCGAGGGGTCAAGGTTGTGATGAAGGGCCAGATCCCTCCGTTCGAGCAGACCATCGCCGGGTTGCGCACGGGACTGCTGCTGGCTGTCGCGGTGATCTTCCTGCTGCTCTCGGCGAATTTCCAGTCTCTTCGTCTCGCGCTTGCCGTCGTCCTGACGGTTCCCGCGGTGCTCTGCGGGGTGGTGGGGATGCTGAAGGCGACGGGCACGACGTTGAATATCCAGTCCTTCATGGGGGCAATCATGGCTATTGGCATCGCCGTGGCGAATTCGATCCTGCTGGTCACCTTCGCCGAACGTCTGCGGCGGGAAAATATGCCCGTGATCGAGGCGGCGCGGGAAGGCGCCGCAACCCGTCTGCGGGCCATACTGATGACGGCGGCGGCGATGATCTGCGGCATGGCTCCGATGGCGGCCGGCCTTGGCGAGGGCGGTTCGCAATCGGCGCCGCTCGCCCGCGCGGTGATCGGCGGTCTGCTGGCAGCCACATTCGTCACCCTGACCATCCTTCCTTCGATCTATGCGATTGTTCAACGCACGGCATCGCTGACGTCGCCGTCCCTGAATCCGATGGAACCTTCAAGCCGGTACTATGACGCACAATAGGCGCTACCTCACCGCCATACTCGTTCTGGCGGCCCAACATGCCTGGGCGCAAGCGGGCGAGCTGGTTGCGGTTATCTCGAGACCGGTCTCCCGGACAGTGGAGTTGCCGGGTGAGTTTCTGCCGTTCCTCGCGGTCTCGCTGCACGCCAGGGTTCCGGGGTATGTGGACCGGGTTCTGGTGGATCGCGGCAGCGTGGTCAAACAGGGAGACCTGCTGGTGGAGTTGAGCGCGCCCGAGATGGCGGCGAGGATCGCCGGAGCGGAGTCGAAAGTGCAATTGGCGGAAGCGGAGCGGCTGCAGGCGGAGGCTCAGCTATCGGCCGCCGAGAGCACCTACGACCGCATGAAGACGGCGGCGCGGACCCCTGGCGCCATCGCGGGGAATGAACTCATCCTGGCGGAAAAGCAGCGAGACGCGGCGCGGGCGCTTCTGAACTCGAGGCGGCAGGCAAGCAAGGCTGCTGAAGCCGGGGTCCGCGCGCTCAAGGATCTGCTCGCTTACCTGAGGATCACCGCTCCCTTCGATGGAGTGATCACGGAGAGGCAGGTGCATCCGGGAGCTCTGGTTGGCCCTGGCAATGACAACGTGCTTCTGGTGCTTCAACAGGTGGCTCATCTCCGGCTGGTGGTTCCCGTGCCGGAGGAAGACGTCAGCGGCATTGTGAAACCGGCGGTGGTGCGGTTTCAGGTGCCTGCCTGGCCGGAACGGACCTATGCGGGAACGGTGGCGCGGATTTCCCGCGCTCTCGATCAGAGGACGCGCACCATGGCGGTCGAGTTGGACGTGATGAATCCCGATGGCTCGCTCGCTCCCGGCATGTACCCGGCGGTGAAATGGCCGGTTCGCCGGCCCCGTCCGTCGATTCTCGTGCCCAGGACAAGCGTGGTCACCACCACCGAGCGCACATTCGTGATTCGCGACCGTAACGGGCGCGCCGAGTGGGTGGACGTGAGGAAGGGCATCCTTGAAGGAGACCTGGTGGAAGTGTTCGGAAATCTAAAGCCCGGCGACATGGTGGCGCGGCGCGGAACCGATGAGTTGCGGGAGGGTACGCCGTTGCGGCCGGGGAAAACCCAGTAGCGCGGCAGGTTTCAGTTGTTCGAGGCGACCGGTTGCTGAGTCTCCGGCTCGGTTGAAGGCTCGGCGACGGGCTTCTTCACCGGTTCCACGATGCTGAATTTGTCCGGCGTGAATTCAACCGTGCGGACCTGTCCGCGCGGACCAACGCTGCCGATATCGGCGCCGTTGAAGCGAATGTCGACGCCCCCGGCATTGCCCAACAGGATGCGCGCTTTTTCATTGGCCGCCGTTACCGCCGACTCGCCGGGAGCGAGAACCCGTTCTACGGTGACTTTGCCATCCGCCGTGACGCGCAGCCACGTCTCTTCCCTGGCAACCACGGTGAGGGAGATCTTGCCCACCGCCGCATTCTCGACTCGAACCTGGGCGGCAAGCGGAGGCGTTGCGGATTGCGTGGAAGACTCGGGCGGGGCGGATTCTACTCTGGCGGCGGGAGCGGTAGGTTGCGCGGCGGGGGGTGAAACCGTGTCGGGGACCGATAGGGCCGGTTGCTCGGCGGCCGCGGATTTCACTCTTTCCACCTGGGGCGCGCTCGCCGAAGTGGAACTCAACTGGCTTCGCTGCCATAGCCAGAACACGGCCCCACAGGCGACAACGACCGCCACCAGCATCACAATAGATGCGGTCAGCTTCCGCGCCGTGAGCGCCGAGGCGGTGCCTTCCGGCAGTGGATCCACCACATATTGCTGACCCGTCCACACCGGACTGATTCCGGGCGCTCCGGGCGCGGGAACGCCGGCGGCGGCGCCGAAGATTTCCAAGGGGGCGGCCTGCTTGAGCAGCAAATCCTGCAGCTCTGGTGTGTTAATTCCAAGCTTTTCAGCGTATTGCGTGGCAAAACTACGGGCGAAAAAGCGGCCCGGAAGGCTTTCAAAGTCGTCCCGCTCCAGAGCTTCCAGGTACTGTTGTTTGATTCTTGTCTGGTCCGCGATGCCGGCGAGGCTCAAATTCTGGCGCTCTCGCTCACGACGCAAAATTTCCCCGATGGAAGCCATAAACCGTGGCAGGCCCTTCCTAACAAGATATAATACAACAGTCCGTGCAAGTACAACATGGAGAAACGCTTTCCGTCATTATCGTCAACTGGAACCGGAAAGACCTGCTGAGAGCCTGTCTGCTTTCCCTGCAAAACCAGCAGGGAGTTCAATTTGAAATCATTGTCGTGGACAATGGCTCCTCGGACGGATCAGCGGAGATGATCGCCCAGGAGTTCCGCTCCGTGAAACTGATTGAAAACACGGTGAATCTCGGATTCTGCGCGGCCAACAACCAGGGGATCGCGGCTGCTTCGGGCGAATTCATCGCTCTATTGAATAATGATGCCGAAGCCTGCCCGAACTGGCTCTACGAACTTCGCCGTGTCTTCGATGGCCGGCCAGGCGCGGGGATGGCTGCATCTAAGGTTCTGGTCTGGGAGGATCCACGCCGTATCGACAAGGCAGGACACCTGATTTACCTCGACGGGCAGAATCGAGGGAGGGGGTCGGGGGAGCTTGACGCCGGCCAGTACGATACCATGGAGGAGATTCTGTGGCCTGACGGGTGCGCCGCCATGTACCGGCGCGGCATGCTCGAGGAGATTGGAGGTTTTGACGAGGACTTCTTCGCCTATGCGGATGATGCGGAACTGGGGTTACGCGCCCGCATTGCGGGTTGGCGTTGCATCTATGCTCCGGCGGCCGTGGTGCGGCATCACCGCGGCGCCACGCTCGGAGTTCGATCCCTGCGCCGGGTGGAACTGATTGAACGCAATCGCATTCTTCTGGCGGCGAAACTCTTCCCTTGGAGCCTGTTATGGCTAAACGGCGTGTTCTACCTGGCAAGGCTGGCGGCCGGCGCCTGGGCGGCGCTGAAGGGCAGGGGAGAAATCTCACGCTTCCCGGGATGGAAGAGCAAATTCCGCGTGGCGCTGGCGATGCTCAAGGGGGACCTGGAAGCGGTGAGTATGCTTCCGAAGATTTTGCGGAAGCGCCGCGAAGTGGCGAGGATTCGCAAACTGACGGGAGCCGAGTTGCGGCGTCTTCTGTGGAACAACCGCATTTCGCTGAAGACCCTGAGCCAGGAATCGGTTTAGGCGGCGCGGTTGGGGAGGACACCTGTCCAGCCTGCGGCCATCACGCCATGCGCGTGGTTCTTCAGGGTTCCGACCGGCTGTATCGCACGACTTCGAAGGTTTTTTCCGTCGCCCAGTGCGCCCGGTGCGAACTGATGCGGTTGCATCCATGGCCGAATCCCACGGAGTTATACCAGTACTATCCGGAGGACTACTGGTTTGTTCCCGAGGAGGGCACTTCCGGCAAGCTTGCCGAGGCGTACCGCAGATTCGTGTTGGGCGATCATGTCCGTTTTGTCCTGCGCGCGCTCGCGGAATCCCGCGAAAGCGGCGTCGTCGTGGATGTGGGCTGCGGAGGCGGCTTGTTCCTGCGCATGCTGGCCGAACGTGGCGTCCGGGTGGCGGGGTTGGATTTCGCGCTCTCGGCCGCCACCGCCGCCTGGCAAGCCAACGGAGTCGCGGCGGTCTGCGGCAGTCTCGGCCGCTCGCCCATAGCGGCGGAGAGTTGCGCCGCCGTCACCATGTTCCACGTTCTGGAGCATCTCTATGATCCGGCCGCTTACCTCGATGAAGCGCGCAAGATCCTCAAGCCGGATGGCCGCCTGATTGTGCAGGTGCCGAACGCCGATTGCTGGCAGTTCCTATTGTTCGGTGACCATTGGAACGGCGTCGATATTCCCCGCCACCTGATCCACTTTCGCACGCGTGATCTTCAGGCGTTGCTCGAGGATTGCGGGTTCGAGATCCTGCGGCAGAAACACTTTTCCTGGCGCGACAACCCCGCTGGCCTGGCTACGACGCTGGCGCCGTCGCTCGACCCGATGGCGCGCCGCATTCGCCGTGTTCCCGAATCGGCGCGGGGGCGATTGTTCAAGGACCTGGTCTATTTCGGCCTGGTTGTGGCGTCCTGGCCGCTGACTTTGCTCGAGGCCGCCTGCCGCCAGGGCGCAACCGTCATGATGGAGGCGCGAAAGCGGAAGTGAGTTACGATCATCTGCGGAAACGGCTTCCGCGCTTTCTCGAGCGGTATCTGTGGCGATTTGAAAACGAGATGGAGGACGCGGTGGCCGGTTTCGCATCCTCGCTCGCGCCGGGCGCGCGCCTGCTCGATGCCGGGGCGGGAGAAGGGAAGTACCGCCACCTGTTCTCCCACGCGCGCTACACGGGAGTGGACCTCGCGGTCGGAGACCGCGCCTGGGATTACACGCGGATCGACGTGCTCTGTGACCTGGCGGCGCTGCCATTCGTTGCCGGCTGCTTTGACGCGGCTATCAACATCGTCACGCTGGAGCATGTGCGGGATCCCGTCGGGGTGCTGAAGGAACTGGGCCGCGCGCTGCGCCCCGGGGGGCGGCTGCTGCTCGCGGCGCCGCAGGATTGGGAAGTCCACCAGGCTCCGAACGACTATTTCCGCTACACGCGGTATGGGGTCCGCCATCTGCTCGAGGAGGCCGGTTTCGCGGAGATCGCCGTGCAACCGGGCGGCGGATATTTTCGTCTGATGGGGCGGCGGATGTTGAACGGAATTCAGTTTTTTCGCGGGCTTTGGCGCATTCCGGCGGCTCTGGTTCTCGGCCCCGCGGGACTCCTGTTTCCGTTGTTTGACGGTCTCGATCGCGAACGGAATTTCACTCTGGGTTATCTATGCACCGCCACCAAACGTTAGCCGCTCTCTCCGTCGTCCTGTTCGCGGGATCGTGCCTGGCGGCCGATTTCAGCGGCCAGGGCGCTCTCGATGCCACGCGAAAAGCTGTCGCCCTTGGACCGCGGCCTCCGGGTTCGGCGGCGATCGCCAGGCTCCAGGCCATGATCCGGGCCGGGTTGAGCGCCCACGGGTGGGCGGTGTCCGAGGATGTGTTCGTGGCGCGCACTCCGGTGGGACAGGTCACCATGCGTAACATCGTCGGCAAGCTTGCCGGCTCGAGCGGGCGTTCGGTGGTATTTTCGGGGCACTACGATACGAAGGCGATCCCGGGAGTGAACTTCGTGGGAGCCAACGACGGGGGATCCTCGACGGGGTGGTTGCTCGAGATGGCGAGAGTGCTGCCCAGTCTGCCGCGCAAGGACGATGTCTATCTGGTTTTCTTTGACGGCGAGGAGGCGTTCGGCGACTGGTCCGACACGAACGGCATCTACGGAAGCCGGCACCTGGCGGCGAAGTGGAACAGGGACGGCACGCTGCCGCGCATCAAGGCTCTGTTCAACGTGGACATGATCGGAGATAAAGACCTGAAAATCGTGGATGAGATGAACTCCTCGACTTCCCTGCGGAGGCTCGTGCGGGCGGCGGCCAACGATACGGGGTACGGCAAGTACTTCCCCGAATACGGCGGCGCCATCGAGGACGACCACATGCCGTTCGTCCGTCTCGGCGTCAACGCGATGGACCTGATCGACTTCGACTATGGCCCCGGACACGCGTGGTGGCACACCGCGCAAGACACGATGGACAAACTGAGCGCCCACAGTTTTCAGGTGGTGGGCGATGTGATGGTCGCGGTCTTTCAGCGGTTGGAGAAGTAAGCTCAGGCGAGCATTTTCTTTACAACGCTGCCGCCGAGGTCCGTGAGACGGTAATCGCGCCCCATGTGGCGGAAGGTCAACCGTTCATGGTCGAAGCCAAGGCAGTGCATGATGGTGGCCTGAAGGTCGTGGATATGCACCTTGTCCTCGACAATGCTCAAGCCGAGTTCATCGGTCTGGCCGATTACCTGTCCCCCCTTCATGCCGCCGCCGGCGACCCACATCGAGTAGGCGAGCGGATGATGATCGCGGCCGGCGTTTTCCGGGTCCTGCGTGTTGCGGATCTCGACCATGGGGGTGCGTCCGAATTCGCCGCCCCAGATGACGAGGGTGGAATCGAGCAGGCCGGTGCGTTTGAGGTCCTTCAACAGCGCGGCGGCGGGTTGGTCGCTGATGTCGCAGTTGCGTTTCAGTTTCTTGTTGAGGTTGGTATGGTCATCCCAGGAGGCGTGCATCATGAGGACGAAGCGCACGCCGCGCTCGACCAGGCGCCGCGCCAGCAGGCAGTTGGTTCCAAACTGGTTGGTGGGCTCCCTGCCCACGCCGTACATGTCGAGGGTCTGTTTTGATTCCTTTGAAAAATCGAGCAGTTCCGGCGCCGACATCTGCATGCGGAAGGCGAGTTCGTAGGCGGCGATACGGCTGGCGATCTCGACATCGCCAGTCTTTTCGAAGCGCTGTTGATTGAGATCGCGCAGGGCGTCGAGTCCGGCGCGCTGAGTCTGGTTGGAGACACCGCCGGGATTCGAGAGGTAGAGGATGGGATCGCCCGAGTTGCGGAACATCGTGCCCTGGTAGTGGGAGGGCAGGAAGCCGCTCATGAAATTCGAAGCGCCGCCGCTGGTGCCGGCTCCGCTCGAGAGCACGACGAAGCCCGGCAGGTTTTGTGATTCGCTTCCCAGTCCGTAGGTGACCCAGGCTCCCATCGTGGGGCGGCCGAATTGCGTCGATCCGGTCATGAGGAGCAACTGTCCGGGGTGGTGGTTGAACGCCTCCGAGTACATCGAGCGGACCATGCAGATGTCGTCGGCGCAGGAGGCGGTGTGAGGGATGTAGTCGGAGAACTCGATGCCTGACTGGCCGTAGGGTTTGAAGGTGCGCGGACTGGCCATAACGGCGGCGGTGGGTTTGATGAAGGCCAGTTGCAGACCCTTGGTCATGGATGGCGGAAGCGGCCGGCCGTTCCATTTCGCGAGGCCGGGTTTCGGATCGAACAGATCCATCTGGCTGGGCCCGCCCTCCATGAACATGAAGATGACGTTCTTCGCGCGGGCGGGGAAGTGTGGCTTTTTTGGGGCGAGCGGATTGGGAGGGCCTTCCGAGCCCTGGAGGAGTTCGGCGAGGGCCAACATGCCGATGCCGCCGGCTCCGCGGGTGAGGAAGGACCGCCGGGTCTGAATGAGGCGAAATTCGCGTTCGGTCATGATGGCTACTCCTTGGTGATGAATTCGTCGAGGTTGAGCAGGACACGGCTCACGCCTACCCAGGCGGCGAGTTCCCGCTGGTCGAGCCCGGAATCGGAAGGGGCCAGTTTCGCGATGGTGTAACCCTCGCGGTCGAGGATGCCGAGCTGCTGATCGTAGTAACGCGCCAAGCGCTCGCGTTCCTTCGCATCCGCCTTACGCCCCAGCGTGAGGTCGAAGGCATAGTCGAGGCGTTCGGCGAAGGAGCCGCGCCTGGCGCGCAGCACACGCGCGGCGAGCGATTGCGCGGCTTCGAAAAATACGGGGTCATTGAGGAGGTTCAAGGATTGCAGAGGCGTGTTCGAAGCGCGCCGGCGGCTGCAGGCGACGTTCGAATCGGGCGCGTCGAAGTTGATGAGTTGCGGGTAGGGCGTGGTGCGCTGGAAGTGGATGTAGAGGCCGCGGCGATAGCGGTCGCTCCCTTTGCTCTCTTTCCACTTGCTGCCTCCGTAGCCGAGTTCCGCCACTCCGGCCGGTTGCGGGGGCATTACGGAAGGTCCGCCGATGCGCGCGTCGAGGAGACCGCTTGCCGAAAGCGTGGCGTCGCGGATGAGCTCCGCTGGAAGGCGGAGGCGGGTTTGCCGCGCAAGCAGCGAGTTATCGGGATCCTTCGAGAGCAGTTCGGGGCGTGTATCGCTGGATTGGCGGTAAGTGGCCGATGTTACGATCAGCCGGTGAAGTTTCTTCATGCTCCAGCCGTCTTCGATGAAACGCGTGGCGAGCCAATCGAGCAGTTGCGGGTGGGAGGGCTTCTCGCCGGTGGTGCCGAAGTCCTCGGAGGTGCGCACGATGCCGCGTCCGAACAGCTCCTGCCAGGCGCGGTTGACGGTGACGCGCGGCGTGAGCGGGTTGTTGGGGGCGACGAGGGATTGGGCGAGTTCCAGGCGCGTGGGTTTCCCGTTGCCCGGCAGAGGTGGAAGAATGTGCAGTCCTCCGGGCTGGACCGGCACGCCCATGGCTTTGTAATCGCCCTTGATGCGTGTGATGGAGCCGTGATAATCGGGTTCAGGCTCCATGGCCATGGCGAGCGTGAGCGGGGGGAGTTCCGCCTCGAGGGCCATGATTTTCCCGTAGGCTTCGCGGAGGCGGTCTCGAATTTCCGGCTGATGTCCGATGTCGGGTCCGGGAGTGGAGAGGAAATAGTCCGTGAGGCGGCGCTGGTCGCGAGGGGAGCGCTTTGAGGGGTCGGTTTTCAGCAACTTCTCCGCGCCGTCCACCATGGCGCGCATCGAGGTGATGGAGAAATCCCATTCCAGATTCTTGCCGGGGTTGGCGATGGCGAAGCGGAGCTTGTTCTCCCATTCCTTCTGAAGTTCGGGGACGTTGTAGTAATCGAGAATGTTGCCGCGCTGGCCGAGGTAGTGGGGAAGGGCGGCTTCATAGCGTTCGCGCTCGCCGGCGAGGGGCGCTTCGATGGTGGTTTCATCGGCGGCATCGAAGAAAGCGTAGAACTGATAGAACTCTTTGTTGGTGATGGGGTCGTACTTGTGATCGTGGCATTGGGCGCAGCCGACGGTGAGACCCAGCCAGGTGGTGCTCATGGTGTTGACGCGGTTGACCAACTGCTCGTAGCGCGCCTCGGCGCGGTCGACGCCGGCCTCACGATTGGTGAGCGTATTGCGCAGGAATCCGGTGGCTACAAGCTGGGCGGTGGTGGGATGCGGGAGAAGATCGCCGGCGAGCTGGTCTATGGTGAACTCCGTGAACGGCATGTCGTTGTTGAGCGCGTTGATGACCCAGTTGCGGTATCGCCAGGCGAAGGGGCGCACCTGATCCTTTTCATAGCCGTCGCTATCGGCATAGTGAGCGAGGTCAAGCCAGGGGCGGGCCCAACGTTCGCCGTAGTGCCTGGATTGGAGCAGCCGGTCGACGACGCGCTCATAGGCATCGGGACGCGTGTCGGTAAGGAAAGCGCCAACCTCTTCGGGGGTAGGTGGAAGGCCGGTGAGATCGAGGGTAACGCGGCGCAGGAGCGTCAGCTTCGGCGCCTCGGGAGAGGGGGCAATTCCCTGTGATTCGAGCTTTGCGAGGATAAACGCGTCGATGGGGTTTCGCACCCAGGCCGCGTTCTTCACCGTGGGGGGGGCCGGATGGCCGATGGGAAGAAAGGACCAGTGTTCGAGCTTAGCCGCGCCGGGGTTGTAGGCGGCGGGGAACTTCGCTCCCTCGTCGATCCAGGCTTTCAAGGTGGCCACTTCTTTTTCAGTGAGGGGCGCTCCGACGGGGGGCATGCGGAAGCCGGGCTTCGAGCTCGAGACGCGCTCGATGAGTTTGCTGGCGGCGCTGGAGCCGGGAGTGATGACGCGGAGCGCGGAGTCCGGTTGATCGAGGCGCAGGCCGCTCATCTGTTGTTTCGCGCCGTGACACATCTGGCAGCGTGTTTCCAGCAGCGGCGCCACGTCTTTCGAGAAATCGACGGAGGCATGTAAGAATGGGACACATCCCAGTAGCATCCACAACCGAATCATGCCTGATATTGTATCGCCGTTGTTATCCTGATAATCATGTGTTTTTTGATGCTTATGCTGGCTGTCTGCGTTCACGGGAAGGCCGCGGACCTGAGCGGCATGTGGCTGGGCACGGTGACGGCAAGCGGCGTGGAGCTGAGGCTGGCGCTGCACATCACGAGGGGCGAACAGGGCGGGTTCGGGGGCACGATGGACTCGCTTGATCAGAGCGCGAACGGAATCCCGCTGGCAAACATCAAGGTTGAGGGAGAGGCGGTGCGCTTTGAAGTACCGCTTGCCGGGGCATCTTTTGAAGGACGGCTGGACGAGGAGGGGAGAGAGATCGCGGGCACTCTGCACCAGGGGCAGGCGAACATGGCGCTGACGTTCAAGCGAACGAACGCCATACCCGTTCCCATGCGTCCGCAGGAGCCGAAGAAGCCATATCCCTACGATGAGGTGGAAGCGAGCTACGAGAACCCGTCGCAGGGAGTGAAGTTGGCGGGGACGTTGACCGTGCCGAGGGAAGGGAAGCCGGTTCCGGCGGTGTTGCTGATCAGCGGATCGGGGCCGCAGAACAGGGATGAAGAGTTGATGGGGCACAAGCCCTTCAAGCTGCTGGCCGATTACCTGACGAGGCGGGGGATTGCGGTGCTGCGGGTGGACGACCGCGGGACCGGCGGATCGAGCGGGAGCCTGATGAATTCGACGACGGCCGATTTCGCGACGGACGCGCTGGCGGGCATCGCGTATCTGAAGACACGGTCCGAGGTGGACCCGGCGAGGATCGGGCTGCTGGGGCACAGCGAAGGGGGAGTAGTTGCTCTGATTGCGGCGTCCGGGAGCAAGGACGTGAGATTCATCGTGATGCTGGCGGGGACCGCGGTTCCCGGCGAGCAGGTGCTTTACGCTCAAGGCGAGGCGATCCTGCGGGCGCAGGGCTTGAACGAAATGATGATCGCAGCGAACCAGAAGATACAGAAACGGATCTTCGAGACGCTGCGCGCGCAGAAGGATGACAGAGCCGCCGCGGAGACGATCAAGGGGTTCGCCGGAGAGGTGGAGGCGCGGAGAGCGGCGAATCCCTGGTTCCGGCGGTTTCTCGAGTTGGACCCGGCCGGCTATCTCCGTAAGGTCACCTGTCCCGTTATGGCGCTGAACGGGGAGAAAGACACGCAGGTGTTGGCGAGACAGAACCTGCCGGTGTTCGCCAAGACACTGGAGGAGGCGGGCAACCGGGACTACGCGATTGTCAAGCTGCCGCGACTGAACCACCTGTTCCAGACCGCGAACACCGGGCACCCGTCCGAGTACGCGAGAATAGAAGAGACGATGGCGCCGGTGGCGCTGGAAACGATTTTTCACTGGATTTTGAAACATACCAACAAAGGCAATTGAATTTTCCATGTCCCTATCCCTTCCTCCCTTGAATCCGCCGCGGCGGCTCCTGTTCGGGCCCGGTCCGACGATGGTGGAACCGCGTGTCTACGAGGCTATGACGAAGCCGGTGGTGAGTCATCTGGATCCTTATTTTTTTGAAGTGGTGGAAGACTGCCGCAAACTGCTGCGGACGGCGTTTGGAACGGAAAACGAGTTCACGCTGGCGATGTCGGGAACGGGAAGCGCCGGGATGCAGACGGCGGTGGCGAACTTCGTCGAGCCGGGGTCAAAGTTTGCCGTGCTGGCGAACGGATTTTTTTGCGACCGGTTGGCGGAGATGGGGCGGCGGCAGGGAGCGGTGGTAGCGCGTCTCGAGAGGCCCTGGGGCGAGAGTTTCGAGGAGGGCGAGGCGGCGGAGTTTATCCGCCGGGAGCGTCCGAACGTAGTGGCTTTCGTGCAGGCCGAGACCTCGACCGGGGTATACCAGAGTTCGAAGGTGATCTGCGCGGCGGCGCACGAAGCGGGCGCGCTGGTGATCGCGGATTGCGTGACGTCGCTCGGCGCGATGCCGGTGGAGTTGGATGCGAACGGCATTGACATTGCTTACTCCTGTACGCAGAAGGGGCTGAGTTGCCCTCCGGGGCTCGCGCCGGTGTCGGTGTCGCGGCGCGCGATGGAGTGGCTTCGCGGCCGGAAGACCACCCCCGCTGATTGGTATCTGGACCTGAAACTACTGGCGGACTACTATGAGGGAGCGCACCGCTACCACCATACGGCTCCCATCTCGCTGTTCTACGCCCTGAGGGAGGGGCTGGCGTGCATCGCCGAGGAGGGGATCGAGAAGCGGCAGATGCGACACAAGAGGAGTCACGAAGCGTTCGCGGCCGGCTCGGAGGCGATGGGGCTCGAGATGCTGGTGAAGCCGGGGCGAAGGTTATGGAACCTGAACACGCCGCGGGTGCCGGAGGGTATTGAGGACTTGAAAGTCCGAAAGCGGCTGCTCGAGTGGGGCGACATCGAGATTCTGGGCGGATTCGGGCCGCTGGCGGGCAAGGTGTTCCGGGTGGGCATCATGGGTCCGCTGGCGACGGAGGAAAACGTGTTGCTGCTGCTCGAGGGCATGGAGAAGGCGCTGAGGGAGGAAGGCTTTTCTCCAAAGGGCAGCGGCGTGGAGGCGGCGAAGGCATACTACGCGAGGTAGCTCCTCAGATCATTTCGTTGAGCAGTTCCGGGCGCGGGTGGGGGATGACCACTTTGTTGACGAGCATTCCCTTGCGCCCGATGGCGCGGGCTCCGGCGTCGACAGCGCTCGAGACGGCGGCGACGGTTCCGGTGCAGGTGGCGAACGCCTTGCCTCCGAGGGCCATGGCGAGGCGGACTTCGATGAGGCGGATGCTGGCGGTCTTGGCCATGGCGTCGGCTCCTTCGATGAGGGAGGCGACGGAGAACGACTCGATGATGCCGAGCGCTTCGAGATGTTCCACCCTGGTGAGTCCGCTGATGGCGGGGAAGACGGATTCGTGGACGTTGGGGATGAGGAACTTGTCGATGACGGAGAAACCGCCGGAGGTGACTCCGGCGCCGACCGCCGAATCGACGGCGGCGACATCGCCGCGAACGAGAACCATATACTTGCCGGAGCAGATGGTGCGGGCGAGGAGCAGGCTGACATCGGCCGCTTTGAGCATGGCATCGGTGACCTGAAAGCCGGCGGCGATGCTGCTGAGTTCGATCATGCCGATGGAGTTTCTTACCGCCATATCTCGATTGCTTCCTTTGTAATGTGTTTTACTTTGCCGTCGATGCTCGAGTGCACGGCAGCTCCGAGTTCGTTTTCGCCGGTGCGGGCGATGGGTTGGGCGGCGCGGACTTTGGCTCCTTCGCGAACGATGGGGGAAGCGGGGTGGCCGGCATGCTGTTTGAGCCTGATGCGAACGCGCGCCGGAGAGGGTTCAGTTTCGTTGAAGGGAGTTTCGCATTCGTATTCCTCGACCCGGAGGCGTTGCCGGAGCATGGAGAGAGGGATACGGCGGAACTCCTTCATGGGGTGGATGACGGGCGCGGATTTTTGCGCGAACTGAATGCCGGCGGCGCGGAGGCTGGTTTTGGCCTGGTCGCAAGCCTCCTTGGGGTATAGCTCCTCGGGGCATGCGTAGAGGGTGCAGATGCCGCAGCCGCAGCACAGTTCGCCCCACTGATTCCAGTTGTTGGCTCCGGTGAGGGTGAAGCCGAGGCTGCGCATCACTTTGTGCGGCTGGACCTCGTAGCCAAGGAGGAAGCGGGGGCAGAATTCGGTGCAGAAGGTGCATTGATCGCAGGCCGACTTGCCGATGCGGTGCATGGCCTCGAGGGGCCGGTCCTTGCGTGTGATGAGGTAGTGGTCGCGCGGCAAAACAATCAGGCCGCCGGTTGTTTTGGTGACGACATCCTCGAGATCGAAGGACAGGGCTCCCATCATGATGCCGTTGACGAATATTCCGAAATCGGGGACGGTGGCTCCGCCGGCATGCTCGATGAGTTCGCGGAAGCTTGTGCCGACGGGGACCCAGAGGGATTGCGGATGGCGCACGGCTCCGGCGATGGTGAGGAACTTGCGCGTGACGGGGATGCCGGCTTTGGCCTGATGGACGTTATGGAAGGTTTCCACATTGTTGACGGCGCAGCCGACATGGAGGGGGAGGCCGGCGGGAGGGATGAGGCGTCCGGTGGCGGAATAGACCAGTTCGTACTCGTCGCCGGATGGATAGAAATCGCCGAGCAGGACCATCTCGATGCCGCGTGAGCGGGCTTCGGGTTCGATGGCGCGGATGGCGGCCTGATTCTTCTCCTTGAGGCCGAACTTACCCTTTGCTGCGCCGGTGGCCTCGATCATGAGGGACATGCCCTCGCAGATTTCAGCCGGGTAGCGGCACATCAGTTCGAAGTCCTTGTGCAGGAGGGGTTCGCATTCCGCTCCGTTGGCGAGGACGAACTCCACCCGGGAAGCCGCCTTGACATAGGTAGGGAAGCCCGCGCCGCCGGCTCCGACGACGCCCATTTCCTTCAGAAGTGGAGAGAGCATGAGCGGCTAGCCGTGTGTCTTGCGGAAGGCGGCAAGGCATCGGGCGGCGGTATCCATGGGCGGATAGTCACTGCCTTCCTGCTCGATGAGGTAGTATTCGATGCCGCCGGTCTTTTCGGCGGCTTGGAAGATCTTTTTCCACGGCGCGACGCCTTCGCCGAACAGGACGCGGTAGCCTTTGTTGGGGTCGGAGGACCAGTCCTTGCAGTGCATGGAGACGATGCGGCCGGGGTGCCGGCGAATCCATTCGACGGGATCGGAGCCGGCCTCGATGCAGGTGCCGACATCGAGCTGGAGGACGACATTCTTATCGGTGTTGTCCGCGAGGATCTCCATGGGGCGGGTTCCGCCGATGGGAACGAATTCGGTTTTGTGGTTGTGGTAGCCCGCGCGAAGGCCGGCGGATTTCATTTTTTCCGCGCCTTCATTGAGGCGCGCGGCCACGGTCTTCCAGCCATCGAGACCCTCGACCTTGCCGGAACTGGCCATGACGATGAATTTGCTGCCGATGATGGAGTTGAGTTCGATGGCTTTGCCGATGTTGGCGGCATCGAAATTCCTGGAGCTGTTATGGGTGGAGTAGCAGCGGATTCCGAGGCCGTCGAGGAGCTTGCGGACTTCCCTGGCATAGTCGAGGGACCAATCGTAGTAGGGGGAGAAGAACTCGACGCCCTGATAGCCCATCTTGGCGACTCCACGGACGGTGCCCATGAGGTCCTTTTTCAACTCGTCGCGGACGGAGTAGAGTTCGAGGCCGACGGGGATCCGCTTCGAGCGGGGCAAGGCAGCGGCAGTGGCGGCGGCTCCAAGGAACGAACGGCGAGTGATGGTATGTAGGCGCCTCATTGTTAGTTCAACCTAACACGGATTACTGGAATTCCGCCACGGCGGAGATACGCCGGGAGGATGGGTAGACTATCGCCAATTCATGGCGAGGTTGACGAAAGTGCGGACGGCGACGCCGGTGGGGCCCTTGGCGAGGAAGGGTTTCGCTTCCTCGAGCCAGGCGGTGCCGGCGATATCGAGGTGGATCCAGGGAGCGGGGTCGGCGAATTCCTTGAGGAACATGGCGGCGCTGACGGCTCCGCCCCAGCGTCCGCCGATGTTGCCCAGGTCGGCGAAGGAGCTCTTGAGAAGTTCCTTGTATTCGTCGTCGACGGGCATGGGCCACATCTTTTCGCCTTCGGCCCGGGCGGAGTCGAGGAGCTTGCCGCAGAAGGACTGGTCAGAGGAGAAGACGCCGACGTTGATGTGGCCGAGGGCGATGACGATGGCTCCGGTCAACGTGGCGGCATCGACGAGATGGGTGCATCCGATGCGCTTGGCGTATTCGAGGGCATCGGAGAGGATGAGGCGGCCTTCGGCATCGGTATTGAGGACTTCGACGGTTTTTCCGGAGAGGGTGGTGACGATGTCGCCGGGGCGCTGGGCGCGGCTTCCGGGCATGTTCTCGACGGTGGGGATAACAGCGGTGACGGGGATAGGCGGCTTGAGTTGGGCGAGGGCACGGATGGCTCCGAGGACGGCCGCCGAGCCGGCCATATCGTATTTCATCTTCTCCATGCCGTCGGCGGGTTTGATGGAGATTCCGCCGGTATCGAAGGTGACGCCTTTGCCGACGAGGCCGAGGTTGACGCCATCGGCTGAAGGTTTTTCGGGCTGGTAACGGATGACGATGAGGGCGGGCGGTTCGGCGCTGCCCTGAGCGACGCCGAGGAGCGCGCCCATGCCGAGTTGCTTCATGCGATCGGGGCCGAGCACGTCGCAATCGAGTCCGAATTCGGCGGCCATTTCCTTTGCGCGGCCGGCGAGGATGGCGGGTGTGAGGAGATTGGCGGGCTCGGTGACGAGTTCGCGAGCGAAGTTCTGGCTTTCGGCAAGGATGCGGCCGCGAAGTATTCCGGCGGCGATCTCGGGGGAGTCACTGGAAACGAGGGAGAATCCGGCGAGGGCTCCGTTCTTCTTTTCGCTCTTGTGGCGGTCCGGCTCGAAGTTGCCGAGGATGGCTCCTTCCACGGCGGCGGAAGCCATGGCGGCGGATTCGAGATCGCTATCGAGGGCGAGGGCCAGGCCGGCGCATTTTTTCGGTTTGAGGAAGCGGACGGCCGCGCCCGCGATCTTGCGCAGTTCGGAGGGGGTGAACTTGTCTTTCCTGCCGGCTCCGGCGGCGAGCAGGCGCGGGGTTTGAAGGCCGGCGGGACGCGGGAGGAGCGCCAGCTCGAGGAGTTTGCCGGTGAGTTCGCCGGTGGAAGCCAGATCGCGAATCCACCCATTGGTGGCTTTGTCCGCGGTTGTAGCGGACTGGCCCTCGGCGTCTTCGAAGACCAGGACGACCAGGGCGGGGGAGTCGACCTGATCCAGCGGTTGATTGAGAACGTTTATTTCCATGGGAAGTTCAATTTTACCGTCTGACGAGGAGGAAGGCCGGGGGGAGCGTGAGTTCAGAATGTGGTAGTTGGAGGAGTAGGGCGCGTGGAGTCTGCGCGGGGCGTGGGAGAGAGTGAACAAGAGCAGGGAAACGAGGAGCATGGGGAGAAAGCGGCGCCAGGGGAAGAGGGTTGGCGAGGGCCTGTTGGGACTCTTGATGGAGGAGGGTTGCGCGGGGGGCTTGGGTTCGTTTCCCGGCGGGAGGGGGCGTTGGGAGCGGGTTTGGCGGTAGCGCCGGAGGTCGCGTTCGGCCTTTTCGAGGATGCGGTAGTAGCGGGATTCGTAATCGTGGATGACGTCGAGCACGC